>JAIXPD010000043.1 GCA_027486405.1 Azospirillum sp.
CATCGTCGCCATCAACAAGGACGAAGAGGCCCCCATCTTCCAGGTCGCCGATTACGGCCTGGTCGCCGACCTCTTCAAGGCCGTGCCGGAGCTGACCGCCGCGCTGTAAGCGGGGTGGTTGGTTGGCCGGTCGGTCCAAGGTTCCCCTTCCTCCCTTCGGGAAAGCCCAATGTCCACGATCAAGAAGATTGGTATCATCGGCGCCGGCCAGATGGGCAGCGGCATCGCCCAGGTCTGCGCGCAGGCGGGCTATGACGTCAGCCTTTCCGATCTGAACGAACAGGTTCTGGAGAAATCCCTCGCCGGGATCGCCCGCAACCTCGACCGTCAGATTCAGAAAGGCAAACTCAGCGAGGCCGACAAGGCCGCCGCGCTGGCCCGCATCGCCACCGGCACCGATCTGACCATCTTCGCCGATTCCGATCTGGTGATCGAGGCCGCGACCGAGAATGAAGCGCTCAAGCGCGACATTCTGAAGAAGCTGGTGCCGCACCTGAAGCCGGAGGCGCTGATCGCGACGAACACCTCGTCGATCTCGATCACCCGTCTGGCCGCCTCGACCGACCGGCCCGCCAAGTTCATGGGCATGCATTTCATGAACCCGGTGCCGGTCATGCAGTTGGTCGAACTGATCCGTGGCATCGCCACGGATGAGCCGACCTTCAACGCGGTCAAGGAACTGACCGAGGCCATCGGCAAGACCCCGGCGGTGGCCGAGGACTTCCCGGCCTTCATCGTCAACCGCATCCTGCTGCCGATGATCAACGAAGCCGTCTACACCCTGTATGAGGGCGTCGGCGGGGTCGAGGCCATCGACACGGCGCTGAAGCTGGGGGCCAACCACCCGATGGGGCCGCTGGAACTGGCGGACTTCATCGGTTTGGACACCTGCCTGGCCGTCATGCAGGTGCTGTACGAAGGCTTGGCCGACAGCAAATACCGCCCCTGCCCGCTGCTGGTGAAGTATGTCGAGGCGGGTTGGATCGGCAAGAAGTTCGGGCGTGGGTTCTACGACTATTCGCAGACCCCGCCGGTTCCGACCCGCTGATCACGGCGACATCGAACGGAAGGCCCGCGAACGAAAGGCCCGCCCCGGAACCTCCGGGGCGGGCCTTTTTCGTTGTGGCGCGTCCGCGCCCCGCTCCCGTCCGCCCAAAAGGAAACGGCCAAGCGGAAAGCCGCTTGGCCGTAAGTTAGCCTCTGCCAGGAGAGCGTTAGAGGCGGACGCACTCGGGGGAACGAGCACGACGGGACGTCCCATCGCGGCGGGATGGACAAGCGCCGCGACGGGACGAAGCACCAAGAAAAACCAAACTCAAACAGTCCGCAAAGACAGGCGCTTAGAAGGCCAAATCGGTGCGGGCGAGGAAGATGTTGCCCTTGTCGTTGCCACCGGCGACGTCGGAGCGGATCTTAAAGTGGTCGAATTCCGGACCGACCGACAGGCCGGGGGCGACGACATACTTGGCACCGATGGTGAACAGCTCGGTCTTGAGCTTACCAGCGGTGGTCAGGCTGCCCGCGTCCTGCGCGTTCAGATAGCCCAGGCCGACGGTGATCGGGCCGGTGGTGTACTGCGCGCCCAGCGTCCAGACATTCTGGGCTTCGCGGCTGCGGGCCGTGACCAGGCTGGTTTGCTTGACGTAACCGCTCTTGCCCGACCAGGCGTAGCTGCCCGCCACCTTGAAGCCCGCGTACCCGACCGACAGACCGGCCATGGTCGAGGACAAATCCTCATAGGTCACGCCAGCGGTCGAGTTCTTGGCCTTGCCGCCCGAGTAATACAGGCTGGCACCCAGCGACACGTCGCCGAAGGTCCCGGCGTAGTTGCCGCCGACTTCGAACACGTCGCGGTAGGCACCGGTGGTGTTGCCGTTCGGGGTGGCGGTCTTCAGACGGTTGACGTCGGTGTTGACGCTGTCCGAATTCGGCTGATAGGTCACGCCGAACTGGAAGCCCGAGAATTTCGGCGTCAGATAGGTGATGCGGGTCGAGCTGTTGCCCGAGATCAGCGTGCGCAGGTTGCCCGTGGTCCCGGCCGACGCGGTGTTGCCGAAATAGGCCGGGAAGGAGCCGTCAACGCCGCCCGTGCCCCAATCCGACGGGGCGATGATGGCGTATTCGTCCGACAGGCCGTTCTGCTGACCCGCGCTGACCGTGCCGAAGCTGCCGTTCACGAAGATGTAGGCGCGGTCGGAGACGGTGGCGCGGTTGGCGTTGGCCGTGTCGGTGCCAAAACGGATGCGCGCACCATATTCCAGGCCGTTGTCCGCCTTGGCGATCGGGGTGACGACCAGACGCAGACGGTTGCGGAAATCGGTCGAACGCAGGCCCTGGTCGCGGTCCTGACCGACGATCCCGGCTTCGAAATAGGCGTCGCCGCCGACGGTGATGTCGAACTTCGACTTGGATTGGGCCAGAGCGGAGCCGGACGCGAGCGCGACCGAGGCGACACCGACCAGAAGAGCAATGCGCGACATTTTGCGTGTGTCCTCACTGAGTTGTGGAAAAGTTCTTTTTGTTCTTGTCGATGCGCACCCGGACCGCCCGCCGCCCCCTGAAGGTCAACACTCGACCGACAGGGACCGGCGGAGCCGCCCGACCGCGTTTTCCAACCAACCGTCTTCCGAACAATCTTTCACACGAACGAAAAACGGTCAATAACTAACTCACCATGATTTATTTTATGGTGAGGTGGCACCGTCCCGGCCAAGAACCCCGTCAACGCGTCGCCACAGCCCCAGCGGGTTGCCCCGGCGCAGCGCCTCGGGCAACAGCGCGTCGGGCAGATCCTGGTAGCAGACCGGGCGCAGGAAACGGTGGATCGCCAAGGTGCCGACCGAGGTGGTGCGGCTGTCGGAGGTCGCCGGGAACGGCCCGCCATGCACCATCGCCTCGCACACCTCGACGCCGGTCGGCCAGCCGTTGGCCAGGATGCGCCCGGCCTTGCGCTCCAGCACCGGCAACAGGGCGCGCGCCGCCTCGGCGTCGGCCTCGTCCATGTGCAAGGTCGCGGTCAACTGGCCTTCCAGCCGCTCCAACACCGCGCGCAACGCGTCGGCGTCGGCGCAACGGATGACCAGCGACGCCGCGCCGAAAATCTCCTCATGCAGCGCCGGATCGCCCAGGAAGGCGTCGGCGCTGGTGGTGAACAGCCCGGCGCGGCACTGGTGCGGCCCGCTGGTTTCCGGCCCGCGCGCCCGCGTCGTCACCGCCGCGTTGCCCGCCAGACGCGCCACCCCGCCGGTGAAGGCGGCGTGGATGCCCGGCGTCAGCATGGTGGCCGGGGCCGCCCCGCCCACCGCCGTGGCGGCGGCGTCCAGGAAGCGGTCCAGGTCCGGCCCGTCGATGGCCAGCACCAGACCGGGATTCGTGCAGAACTGCCCGGCCCCCATGGTCAGCGAGCCGACAAAGCCGGTCCCCAGCGCCTCGGCCCGTGCGGCGAGCGCGGCGGGCAGCAGAATCACCGGGTTGATGCTGCTCATCTCGGCGTAGACCGGGATCGGCTCCGGACGGTCCGCCGCGACCTTCATCAGCGCCACGCCACCGGCGCGCGAACCGGTGAAGCCCACCGCCTTGATGCGCGGATCGGCCACCAGCGCCGTCCCGACCCGGTTGCCCGAGCCGAACAGCAGCGAGAACACGCCGTCCGGCAGACCGCAAGCGGCCACCGCCGCCTGCACCGCGCGACCGATCAGCTCCGACGTGCCGGGATGGGCCGAATGGGCCTTCACCACCACCGGGCACCCCGCCGCCAGCGCCGACGCCGTGTCACCGCCCGCCACCGAAAAGGCCAAGGGGAAGTTGCTGGCCCCGAACACGGCGACCGGCCCCAAGGCGATGTGGCGCTGGCGCAGATCGGCGCGCGGCAGCGGCGCGCGGTCCGGCTGGGCCGGGTCGATGCGGGCGTCGAGCCAGCTTCCTTCGCGCACCGTGCGGGCGAACAGGCGCAATTGGCCGACCGTGCGCCCGCGCTCGCCCTCCAGCCGGGGGCGCGGCAGGCCGGTTTCGGCCATGGCACGTTGAATCAGCTCATCGCCAATCGCCATGATGCCGTCGGCGATGGCCTCCAGAAAGGCGGCCCGCGCCTCCAACCCGGTGTCCCGGAACGCGTCGAAGGCGTCCCAGGCCAGCGCGCAGGCGCGCTCCACCTCGGCGCTGCCGCCGCCACCGAAGCCCGGCTCCAGCGCCGTTCCGGTGGACGGGTCGATGGCGTGAAAAACGGTGTCGGTGCCGCGCAACGCGGTGGCACCGATCAGCATCTCGCCACGGATGGTCATGATCGCAATCCCAAACAGTGATCCGCGCCGCGCCCCGCAGACATCCGCCCAGGGCGCGGCGTGGGAAAGAAACGAAACCGAACGGTGTTCAGAGCGCCTTGACCGCGCGATAGGGCGTGTCCGCCGTGCCCAGCGGGTTGCGCAGGGGCCGACCGAAGTCCGGGACCTCGATCTCCATCACATCGCCGTCGCTCAGACGCAGCCCGTCGCTGAAGCTCAGGGTCGCGGTGCCGAAGCAATGCACATGAACGTCGCCCGGACGGCAGAACAGGGGATACTTGAAATGGTGGGCTTCCAGATTGGCGATGCTGTGGCACATGTTGGCCTCGCCGGACAGGAAGGGCTTTTCCCAGATCACCGCGCCGTCGCGCCGCACCCGCGAGGAGCCGCGCAGATCGTTCGGCAGCGCCCCGGTCAGCAGCTCCGGCCCGACCGCGCAGGCGCGCAGCTTGGAATGGGCGAGGTACAGGTAGTTCTGACGTTCGGTGACGTGGTCGGAAAATTCGTTGGCAAGGGCGAAACCCAGCCGGTGCGGCGTGCCATCGGGACCGATCAGATAGATCCCGGCGATCTCCGGCTCCTCGCCGCCGTCCAGCGCGAAGGAGGGGGAGGCCAGCGGCGCGCCCGGCGCGGTCAGGATGGAGCCGTCGCCCTTGTAGAACCATTCCGGCTGAACGCCGAACACGCCCGGCTCCGGACGGCCACCCTCGACCCCCAGACGGAACATCTTCATCGAGTCGGTCTGCTTGGCCGGATCGGCGAGATCCTTGTGCATCTTGTCCCGCCCCTCAGCACTGCCCAGATGGGTCAGGCCGGTCCCGGTGACGAAGAGATGCGCCGGATCGGGATGGTCGATCGGCGACAGCAGACGGCCATCCGCCTCGATCGCCGTCAGATCCACCGTGTCGCCCAGCCCGTGGCGTTCGACCACCGCCGCCAGACCAACCGCCCCGGCGATGGCCTCTTGCGCCAGCGCGAAAACGGATGCGGCGTCACGGACCAGACGGGTCACGCCGTCCGTTCCGGTTGCGGCCACCGCGCGCGCGCCCGCCGCGTCGAGACATTGCACCAGCCTCATCGATCCTGTCCTTTTCTCAAAGCACGCTCGGCAACCCGAACCGCGCGGGCGGCAGGCCCGTCACGCCGGGGGAGCAGACAAACACACCACCGGCCAGCGGCTCGTCCGTCCGTTCATGGGCGGCGGTGGTGATGAACAATTGGTCCAGCGCCGGACCGGCGAACACGCAGGAGGTGACGCGCGAGGCGGCAACCCGCACCACCCGATCCAGCGTGCCATCGGGCCGGAAGCGGCTGACCCGCCCACCGTCCCAATGGGCCACCCACAGCCCGCCCTCGGCGTCGCAGGTCATGCCATCGGGATAGCCATCGGCCTCGGTGAACGTGATGTGGACGCGCTTGCCCGACAGGCTGCCGTCTTCGGCGATGTCGAAGGCGTAAATCCGCCGGGCCGCGCTGTCGGTGTGGTAAATGCGCCGCCCGTCGGGCGACAGCGCCGGGCCGTTGGCCACCGTGTAGCCGCTGTCCACCGCCGTCACCGCCCCATCGGGATCGAGCCGGAAGAAGGAGCCGGTCGGCGCGTTTTCGGAATCGTCCATGCTGCCGATCCACAGGCGGCCCAGCGCGTCGGCCTTGGCGTCGTTCAGCCGGTTGCCGGGCCGGTCGGCGTCCAGCCGGGCCAACTCGCCGACGACCTCCACCCCGGCCGCGCCCACACGCAGATGCACCACCCGGCGGGAGCGCAGGCCCGCGACGAAGCCGTCGCCGTCGGCGCGCTCCACCAGCCAACAGGCGGCGTCGTCCAGCGCCCAATCGCGCCCCTGTTCGGTCGCGATGTCCAGGCGGAGGATGCGCGCGCCCCGGATGTCCACCGCGTAGACCGCGTTGTCGGTCGGCGACCACAGCGGGCCTTCGCCCAGAACGGCGCGGGGCTGCCAGACGCACCGCGCCTCGATGGTCGTGCCGCCGCTGCTCATTCCCGGTTCTCCGCCGCTGAATTAGTTGATGGTCCCAACGATAAAGCGCGATGCGATAACCGTCCAATACGAATATTTGACGAAATGATACATGTTTGTGTATAATTTTGCCCATCCCTCCTTCCGCAATCCGGAGCGTTCGCCATGGCCCCGCCGCGCTTTGCCGCCGATTGGTTTCAACGGGTGCGGCTGAAGATGCGCCACCTCCAACTGTTCATGGCGCTGGACGAACACCGCAACCTGCACCGCGCCGCCGCCAGCCTGAACATGTCGCAGCCCGCCGCGTCCAAGCTGCTGGGCGATCTGGAAGACATGCTGGGGATCGAGCTGTTCAACCGCCATGGCCGGGGCATCGAACCCAACTGGTACGGCAGCCTCATGATCCGCCACGCCCGGATGATCCTGAGCGAGCTGAAGGAGGCGGGGGAGGAGTTGAACGCCCTTCAGGCCGGGCACAGCGGCCGGGTCTCCATCGGCACGGTGATGGCCCCGGCGGTGGAGTTGGTGGTCCCGGTCGTCAGCGCGATGACCCAGGAGCATCCCGGCCTGAAGATCGCCGTCGGTGTCGAATCGAGCGACGTGCTGGCCGAACGGGTGCACCAGGGAACCATGGATTTCGCCATCGGCCGCCTGCCCGGCGGCATGGATCCGATGACCTTCGTCTATGAGGAAATCGGCGACGAGGAGTTGTGCTTCGTCTGCCGCGACGACCACCCGCTGCTGCATCTGGGCCGCGATGTGGTGGTGGAGGATCTGATCGGGGCCACCTGGATGCTGCAACCGGTCGGCACCCTGTTGCGGGAACGGGTGGACGCGCTGTTCCGCTCGCGCGGGTTGCCGCCGCCGCAACGGGTGATCGAAAGCGCGTCGCCGGTCATGTCGATGGCGATGATCGCCCAAACCGACTCGCTGACCGTCTTCGCCCGCGCGTTGGCGGAGCTGTATTCCACGCCTGGACGTTACGCCATCGTTCCCTTCTACAAACGGTTCAGCGTGGAGCCATACGGCATCTTCCGGCTGCGCGAACGCCCGCTGTCGCCCGGCGCGCAAACGCTGCTGACCGCCCTGCGCGCCGCCGCGCTCGCCCGCCAGCGCCCGCCCGACCACCCGGCCAAGCCCTGATCGCGGCCCCCGACCAACGAACTGTTTCCCACCATCATGGTTCCTCGTTAATCTTTTTCCCTGATAACGGGTCTTGCGGGTCAGCGGCGCGGTCCGGCGGGTGGAGCGGGCGCGCCAAGCAATGGGATTGCCGATGGACACAGGCCCATACGCCCTGATGGCGGAGCTGCTCGACAGCCTCAATGTCGGGCTGTGCCTGTTCGACGCGGGCGATCACGCGCTGGTGTGGAACCGGACCTTCCTGGCCCTGTTCCCCGAACATGATGGCCACATCCGGGTGGGGGAGCATTACTCCGACAATCTGCGGCGCTTCTACCAGCAGCGGTTGGACGCGACCGAACTGCCCATGATCGACCGCTACATCGCCGAAGGCATCGCCCGCCACCGCAGCCAAAGCCAGCCCTTCGTCTTCGCCCATCGCGGGCAATGGGTGCGGGTGGCCTCGCTGCCCATCGGCGGCCCCCACGGCCCCGATGACCCGCAAGGCCGCCTGCGGGTGTGGACGCCGCTGGTGGCCCCGACAACAGGGGGCATGCAATGGGAACGCCCGACCGTGGGGCCATCCGCCAGCAGCAGCACCGACGACGCCTTCCTGGAGCATGTCGCCGACGGCATCATGCTGTTGGACAGCCAGGGCCGTGTCACCGCGATCAACGAACAGGCGCTGTTCCTCTATGGGCTGGCCCACAAGGCCGAGGCCATCGGGCTGCGTTATGAGGAGCTGTTGCAACGGGTGTGGATCGACGACGCCGACCGCGTGTCGGCAACGCTGATCGAACGCCAACGCTTCCCCGGCGCGCCGTTCGAGGTGGAGTTGCCGAACGGCCGCTGGCTGCGCGTGATCGAGCAGCGCGGGGTGGAGGGCCGCTCCTACAGCAGCCATGTGGACATCAGCGACCTGAAGCGGCTGCAACGCGCCGCCGACGCCGCCCGCGCGGAGGCCGACCGCGCCAACGCCGCCAAATCGCATTTCCTGGCGATGATCAGCCATGAGATCCGCACGCCGATGAACGCCATCATCGGCATCGGGCGGATCGCCCTGCACGCCGCGCAGGATCCCGCCCAGCGCGGCTATCTGGAAACGATCAACAACTCCGCCGGGCGCTTGTTGGGGATCATCAACGACCTGCTCGATTTTTCGAAGATCGAGGCGGGCAAGGTCGACATCGTTCACCAGCCCTTCGCGCTGGACGAGGCGCTGGAACCCCTGTGCGACCTGATCCTGGGCAGCCCCGGCAACGATCAGGTCGAGGTCACGATACGCATCCGCCCCGGCACCCCCGACCGGCTGGTCGGCGACCCGCTGCGGCTCAGCCAGATTTTGGCCAATCTGACCAGCAACGCCCTGAAATTCACCGAGCGCGGCGACATTCTGATCGAGGTGGAGGAGCTGGGCCGCGACGGCGACCGCACCACCCTGCGCTTTTCGGTGGCCGACACCGGCATCGGCATCCACCCGGATCAGCAGGGCGCGCTGTTCCAGCCCTTCACCCAGGCCGACGGGTCGATCACGCGGCGCTATGGCGGGACCGGGCTTGGTCTGTCGATCTGCAAGCAGTTGGCCGATCTGATGGGCGGCCGCATCGGCGTCTCCAGCGTGCCCGGCCAGGGCAGCCGCTTTTCCCTGGACGTGACGCTGGGTTTGGCTCCCGCCGACGCCCCCCCTGCCACACGGCCCACCCTGCCGCCCGCGCGGATTTTGGTGGTGGACGATCACCCCGCCGCCCGCACCGCGCTGGTGGAGATGGTCGGCGCGCTGGGCTGCGAGGTGACGGCCGCCAATTCCGGCCCGGCCGCCCTGCTGGCGGTCGATCAGGCCGCCCGGCAGAGCGCGCCGATCCACGCCGTCCTGCTCGATTCCGCCATGCCGGGATGGGATGGCGCGCTGACCGCCGAGCGGCTGCGCACCAGCCGCCGCGCCGCCGGGGTTCCGGTCGTCCCGATGATCGCCGCCAACGCCCGGCACAGCGCCGCATGGCCCACCCACGGCACCGCCCAGGCCGATGTCCTGTTCAAGCCGATGGTCCCGGGCCGTCTGCGCGCCCGTCTGGCCCAGATTCTCCGCCAAACCCCCGCCCCGTCCTTGCCGGGTCCGGCCCCCGGCCCCCGCCCGGATCCGGAGCGGTTGCGCGGCGCGCGCGTGCTGCTGGTGGACGACAACCCGCTGAACCGCGAGGTCGCCCTGCACATCCTGGCGGGCACGCACGCCAGCGTGGACAGCGCCGAAGACGGCGTTCAGGCGGTGGAACGGGTGTGCCACGGCGATTACGATCTGGTGCTGATGGACATTCAGATGCCGGAAATGGACGGGCTGGAGGCCACACGCCGCATCCGCCGGATCGAACGCTTCCGCAGCCTGCCCATCGTCGCCATGACCGCGCACGCCATGGCCGATCACCGGCTGGCCAGCCGACAAGCCGGGATGAACGAGCATCTGACCAAGCCCATCGACCCGGACCTTTTGATCGAGACGCTCATCCGCCTGATCGACCCGGCCCGGCTGGCGGCGCGGCGGCTCAACGCGCCCGCTCCCCCGATCGCTGCCAAGACCTCTCCTCCATCCGCCCATGGAACCGCGCCGACCGACATCGCCGCCACGGGCACCGCTGCGGAAACCGCCGCGCAGGCCCGACGGATCGGGCTGGACTGGGACGCCGCCCTGCAACGGGTGGACAACGACACCGCGACGCTGGAAAAGTTGATCCGGGGATTCTGCAAGGACACCGCACCCTACCCGGCGGAATTGCGGGCGGCGGCGGCGGCGGACGACGCCGAGCGCATCCGCTTCCTGTCCCACGCCCTGCGCTCCTCCGCCGCCTACATCGGGGCGATGGCGCTGTCGGGTCTGGCCGGACGGACGGACGAGACGGCGCGGGCCGGTCATCGCCCCTTGGCCGTCGGGCTGGCGACGGAGTTGGCGACGGAACTGGAACGGCTGCTCGCCGCGCTGCCCGCCCTGTACTCCGCCCCGGTGCTGGCGACGGGCGGCGGCGGCCCGGATCTGGAGCCGGGGTTGCGGGCGCTGGCCGCCCTGTTGGAAAACGCCGACCTGCGCGCGGAGGACGCCTGGATCACCCTGCGCCGCAGCCTGTCGCCCAAACACCGGGAGTTCGCCGAAACCGTCACCGCGCTGCTCGACGATCTGCGCTACGCGGAGGCGCTGGACCAGGTGCGCGCCTTTGCCGCCGCGCAGGGCTTCGGCCCCTTGACGCGCGACCGAACGACAACACCGCATCGCGCCTGACCACACGGCGCACCGCCGATCATCGCCTTTGCCTGGGGGACCGCATGAACCAACCCGAACGCCACCCGCACCGCCAGCCCTGGCGCGCGTTGGTCCTGTCCGTCGCCCTTCTCGCGGCCCCGCTGCCGGGTGTGACCGCCGCCGCTTGGGCGCAAACACCCGAAGCCGTCACCGCACCGCCCGCCACACCCGCACCGCCATCGGCGGACAGCGTGCCCACCCTTGGGCTGGCCCCGATCAGCGACAACGAGGCCGCCAGCCTGGGCTGCGTCCTGGTCGCGGGTGGGGTTGGTCTGGCCACGCTGACGGCGGGCGGCGTCGCCCTGATCGCGGCGGAAGCCGGGGTCGGGGCCGGGGCCACCAGCACGGCGGTGGCCGTGCCGGTCGTGGTCGGAACCATGGCCGCCGGGTGCAATCTGGGCGCACTCGCCGCCCCGGCCTTCCTGTGGGTCAAGCATCAGGGCCACACGCTGGGCAGCGCCGCCGCCGCCCTGTGGTCGGTCGGCTGGACCGGCGGCGGCCCTTAACGTCAAGACCGCCGCGCCGCCCGCCTCACCCGCCGATCAGGATGGCGCGGAAGTCGTTGACGTTGGTCCGCGTCGGCCCCGTCACCAGCGAGTCGCCGAGCGCGCCGAAAAAGCCGTGGCCGTCGTTGTTCGCCAACGCGTCCTTGGGCCGCAGCCCCAACGCCCAGGCGCGGGCCAGACTGTCGGGGCCAAGGATCGCCCCGGCGATGTCCTCCAACCCGTCCACCCCGTCGGTGTCGGCGGCCAGCGCGTGCACCCCCGGTTCGCCGTCCAGCGCGATGCCCAGCGCCAGCAGGAATTCCACGTTGCGCCCGCCGCGCCCGGTGCCGCGCACCGTCACCGTGGTTTCCCCACCCGACAGCAGAATGCAGGGCGCGGTGAAGGGCTGGCCGCGCTGGGCCACCTGCCGCGTGAGGCCCGCCAGCACGGTGCCGACGTCGCGCGCCTCCCCTTCCAGGCTGTCGCCCAGGATGTGGACCGGCCAACCGGCGGCGCGGCCAACGGCGGCGGCGGCCTCCAGCGAGTTTTGCGGAGCGGCGATCATCCGCACCTCGGCCCCGGCCAGACGGGGATCGTCCGGCTTGACGCTCTCGCCCCGCCCGCTCTCCAGGAGCGCTTGGGCCACCGGCGGCAGGGCGATGCCGTAACGGCGGACGATGGCCAGCGCGTCGGCGCAGGTCGTCGGGTCGGCCACCGTCGGGCCGGACGCGATGTCGAGCGGGCGGTCGCCCGGCACGTCGGAAATCAGCAGGGTGACGACGCGCGCCGGGTGGCAGGCGGCGGCCAGCCGTCCCCCCTTGATCGCCGACAGATGGCGGCGCACGCAGTTCATTTCGGAAATCGTCGCCCCGGATTGCAGCAGCGCGACGTTCACCGCCTGCTTGTCGGCCAGGGTCAAGCCGTCCAACGGCAGCGGCAGCAGGGCCGATCCACCGCCGGAAATCAGGCAGAGCACCAGATCGTCCGGCCCCAGCCCGCCGACCATCGCCAGCATCCGTTGGGCGGCGACCAGACCGGCGGCGTCGGGGACCGGGTGGGCGGCCTCGACGATCTCGATCCGCTCGCAGGGCTGGGCGTAGCCGTAGCGGGTGACGACCAGACCGGAGAGGGGACCGCGCCAATGATCCTCCACCGCGCGGGCCATGGCGGCGGATCCCTTGCCCGCCCCGATCACCACCAACCGGCCCTTCGGCGGCGCGGGCAGGTGGGGCGGCAATCCATGGGCGGGCTGGGCCGCCTGAACAGCCGCGTCGAACATCCGGCGCAGCAGGTCGCGCGGGTCAAGGCTCATCGCACACAATCCCCTCTCTGATCTACGCAGATCCGGTCAATAGGCACCGTGGACGAGGTTGCTGGGACGCCCGGCGACGAAGTTCTCGATGTTGTCGATCAACTGGTCGGCCAGGGTCTGTTGCGCCTCGTCCGACGCCCACGCCACATGCGGCGTCAGGATCACATTGGGGCGTCCGGCGATTTGCATCAAGGGGTTGTCGGCGGCGGGCGGCTCCGCCTCCGTCACGTCGAAGCCGACGCCGGAGATCAACCCCTCGTCCAGCGCGGTGACGAGATCCGCCTCCACCACCAGACCGCCGCGCGCGGTGTTGACGATCAGCGGGCGGCGGGCCATGCGGCGGAACTCCGGCAGGCCGATCATGCCACGGGTTTCCGGAGTCAGCGGGCTGTGCAGCGTCAGCGCGTCGCTGGTTTCCAGCACCTCGTCCCACGGGGTGTAGAGCGGGCCGAGGCCGCTTTTGCCCTTGTGGGCGGCGAACAGCGGGATCATGCCGAAGGCCCGTGCGATCTCCGCCACCCGCTGGCCCAGCACCCCTTCGCCGATGATGCCCAGCCGCGCCCCGCGCAGATCGCGGATCGGGTGGTTGAAGAAGCAGAACTGCCCGGCCTTCTGCCATTCCCCGGCCAACACATCCTGACGAAAACCGACGATGCTGCGGCGCAGGGCCAGAATCAGGGCAAAGGTGTGCTCCGGCACCGTGCTGACGGCGTAGCCCCGGATGTTGCTGATGGCGATGCCGTGGCGGCCGCAATAGTCCTTGTCCACGCAATCGGTGCCGGTGGCGGCGACCGCGACCAGCTTCAGGTCGGGCAGCCGGGCCAGAATGTCGGCGGTCAGCTTCACCTTGTTGACGATGGCGACGCTGGCCCCGGCCAGCCGCTCCACCACCTGATCCGGCGCGGTGCGGGCGTGCTCGACCAGCTCATGGGCGAAGGACGGGCGGCGCAGCCGGATTTGCGGCGCGATGGTCGCGCGGTCGAGAAAGACGATCTTGTGCATGGGACTCGATCCTTGAGGAACAGCGATGGCGGTCACAGACGCGCGCGCGCCTGCGCGGCCACGGCGGCGGCGGTGATGCCGAATTTTTCATAGAGCGCGTCGGCGGGGCCGGAGGCGCCAAACCCCTCCATCCCGACAAAGCCGCCGTTGTCGCCCAGATAGCGGTCCCAGCCGAAGCGCACCGCCGCTTCCACCGCCACCCGCACCGTGCCGGTCCCCAGCACGGCGGCGCGGTAGTCCTGGGGCTGCGCGTCGAACAGCTCCCAGCAGGGCATGGAGACGACGGCGGTCGGGATCCCGTCGGCCTGGAGCCGGTCGCGGGCGTCGAGCGCGATGGACAGCTCCGACCCGGTGGCCAGCAGGGTGACGCGGCGCTCCCCGCCCTCGGCCTCGGCCAGCACATAGGCCCCCCGGCGGCTGAGATTGTCCGTGACATGGGTGCGCCGCACCGACGGCAGCGTCTGGCGGGCAAAGACCAGGGACGACGGGCCGTCGCGGCGTTCCATCGCGATTTCCCAGCACTCGGCGGCCTCCACCGCGTCGGCGGGGCGCAGCGTCAGCATGTTCGGCATGGCGCGCAGGGAGGCGAGGATTTCGACCGGCTGGTGCGTCGGCCCGTTCTTGCCGATGCCGATGGAATCATGGCTGAAGACGAACTTCACCGGCAGCCCCATCAGGGCGGCCATGCGCATCGCCGGGCGTTCGTAATCGGAAAAGGCCAGATAGGTGACGGCCAGCGGGTTGACCCCGCCATGGGCGGCCATGCCGTTGGCCATCGACCCCATGACATGCTCGCGCACGCCGCAATGGATGTAGGAGCCGGATTGATCCCGCGCGGTGAAGGCGGACAGCGTCCGCTTGTGGTTGGTCGGGGCCTCCAGATCGGCGCAGCCGACCAGGATCTCGGGCATGATCGCGCACAGCAGGGCGGCGATGTCGCCGGAGGTCTGGATCGCCGGTTGCGCCAGCGCCTCGTCCACCGCCCGGCGTTTGAACGCGTCGATCACCGCGCGCCAACCGTCGGCCATGCGGCCTTCGAACAGGCGGGCGACCTCGGCCCGGCGGTCATCGGGCAGGGCGGCGATCCGCTCGGCCCAGGCGCGGCGTTCCGCCTGTCCGGCGGCACCGGTTTGCCGCCACGGCTCCAGCACGTCGTCGGGGATGACAAAGGGGGCGTGCGGCCAGTTCAGCCGGGCGCGCATGGCGTCCGTGTCCTCCTTGAACAGGCGGGCGCTGTGGCCGCCGCGCTGCCCTTCCAGGCGCGGGATGCCCCGGGCGATGATGGTGCGGCAGGCGATCAGCGACGGGCGCGGGTCGGCCTTGGCCGCCGCGATCGCGGCCGACACCGCCGCGATGTCGTGGCCATCCACCGCCTGGACGTGCCAGTTCGCCACGCGGAAGCGTTCGGCCACATCCTCGCTGATCGACAGATCGGTCGATCCGTCGTCGGTGATGCGGTTGTCGTCCCAGAAGAAGGTCAGCTTGCCCAGCCGCAGATGACCGGCGAGCGCGATGGCCTCCTGCCCGACGCCCTCCTGCAAACAGCCGTCGCCGACAAAGGCCCAGGTGCGGTGATCGGCGACACCCGCGCCGTAGCGGGCGTTCAGCCACGCTTCGGCCACCGCCATGCCCAGCGCGTTGGCGATGCCCTGCCCCAACGGGCCGGTCGTCACCTCGATCCCCGCCGCCGGGTCGTATTCCGGGTGCCCGGCGCAGTGCGATCCCAGCTCGCGGAAGCTCTTCACCGCATCCAGCGAGATGTTTTCGTGCCCGGTCAAATGCAGCAGGGCGTAAAGCAGCATCGAACCATGGCCGTTGGACAGCACCACGCGGTCGCGGTCGGGCCAGGTCGGGTTGGCGGGGTCGAATTTCAGATGATGGGCGTACAGCGCGGTGGCGATCTCCGCCATGCCGAGCGGCACGCCCTGGTGCCCTTCGGTCGCCCGTTCGATGGCGTCAACCGCCAGGAAACGGATGGCGTCGGCCATGCTCTGAAGCGTGTGCGCCGGGATGGCGGTGGACACGGCGGTGGACATGGTGGGTGTTCTCTCCCGTTCGCCCCCGCCGGATCGGGCGGGGGCGTGCTGCGGACACAGTCAGTGTGAAGAAAGCGGACTTGCGGTCGGCGGATTTGCGGTCGGCGGATCAGCCCAGGAAGCCGATGGAGATCCAGGGAACCGCCGCCACCACGATCAACCCGGCGATCAGGGCCAGGATGTAGCCGATGATCGGCTTCATCCCTTCGTCGGGGTGGATGCGGCTGATGGCGCAGGCGGCGTAGTAACCGACGCCGAAGGGCGGGGCAAACAGGCCGACACCCATGGAGAGGATCACCACCATCGCGTAATGCACATCATGGATGCCCATCTGGCGGGCGATGGGGAACAGCAGCGGGCCGAACAGCACGATGGCGGGGATGCCCTCCAACACGCTGCCCAGGATGATGAAGGCGACGATCGACACCGCCATGAACATCACCGCCCCGCCCGGCAGGGCCGCCATCGCCCCGGCGAGCTGGCCGGAAAAGCCGGACTGGGTCAGCGCCCAGGCCATGCCGGTGGCCGCCCCGATGATGAGCAGGATGGCACCCGACAGCGACGCGGTGTCCACCAGCATCGGCCCCAGACGGCTCCAGTCAAAGCGGCGGTAGATCAGCAGACCGGCCAGCACCGAATAGACGATGCCGATGGTCGACACCTCCGTCGCGGTCGCCACCCCTTCCACCACGGCGGCGCGGATGACGAAGGGCAAAGCCAGTGCGGGCAGCGCGATCAGGAACTTGCGCCCGATTTCCGACCCCGTCGCCCGGCGGACGTTGGACAGATCCTCGTTGCGGTAGCGCCACCAGACCACGGCGCAGAGCGTGGCCGCCAGCACCACACCCGGCAGCATGCCGCCGGTGAACAGCGCGGAGATCGACACCCCGGTGACGGATCCCAGCGTGATCAGCACCAGGCTGGGCGGGATGGTTTCGGTCTGCGCCCCGGTGGCCGACAACAGCGCCACCAGATCGCCCGGCTTGGCCCCACGCGCCTTCATCTCCGGGAACAGAACCGGGGCGACCGCCGCCATGTCGGCGGCCTTGGACCCGGAAATGCCCGAGACCAGATACATCGCCCCGACCAGCACATAGGACAGACCACCGCGCACATGGCCGAGCAGGCTGGCGAGAAACGCCACCATCGCCGTGGCCATGCCGGTCATTTCGATCAGCAGGCCGAGGAAGACGAACAGCGGGACCGACAGCAGGATCAGGTGGGACATGCCCTCGTCCATCCGCCCGACCAGCACCAGCAGCGGCGTGTGGGTGGTCAAGGCGAGGTAGCCGAAGGTCGCCAACCCGAAGGCGAAGGCGATGGGAACCCCGGCCAGGACGCCCACGGCGACCAGACCGACGAAGAACACCAGGAGATTGAGGTTGCCCAAGCCCCGGAACAGCGGTTCCAGCGCCCAAAAGCCCAGGGCGACGGCGGCGACCAGCGCCAGCGCGCCCACCACCCGCCGCCAGTCGGCGACCTTCAGCAGCCGCAGCGCGCCCACCGCCAGCATCAACCCGCATCCGACCGGCAAGGCCGCCGCCCGCCAGGAGTTGGCCAGATCGAGCGCCGGGGTGGTGATGAAGGCCTCCTCCTCGGCGAATTCCAGCGCCGGACCGGCAATCATCGCCAGGAAGGCCAGCGGAGCGGCGACCGCCACCACGTCGAGAAAGGCACGGGTGGCGGGGGCGGCCATGCCGACCAGCGCCGTCATCCGCATGTGCTCGCCCCGGCGGAAGGCGACGACCGCCCCCAGCATGGCCAGCCAAAGGAACAGGATCGACGCCAGCTCGTCCGACCAGACGATGGGCCGGTGCAGCACGTAACGGCTGACCACACCGGCCATCAGCACGACGATTTCCGCCACCACCAGCAACGCGGCGGGAATTTCGATCAAGGGACCCAGGACGCCGTCGAGCGCGGCGACCCAACGAGGCGGAGGAACGGCGGCGTCGCCGCCATGCCCCGCGTGAGAGTGTTGCACGGCGGCCATCGGGTCACGCCAGCTTTCCGACGGACTTTTCCAGAACCGACCAGGCTTCCTCGCCGTACTTGGCCTTCCAGTCGGCGTAGAAGCTGGTCTTGCGCAGGTTGGCGCGGAAGGCTTCGGCGTCGGCCTCGATGAAGGTGATGCCCTTGGCGGTCAGATCCTGGCGCAGCGAGCCGCTGAGCCGGGCGATGTCGGCGCGCTGTTCGAAGGCGGAGCGGTCGAACTCCCGTTCCACGATGGCGCGCAGGTCGGCGGGCAGCCGTTCCCAGGCGCGGCGGTTGCCGAGGATCCAATAGCCGTCCCAGACATGGCCGGTCAGGCTGATGGACTTCTGCACCTCGTAGATCTTGGCGGTCGCGATGATCGCCAGCGGGTTTTCCTGCCCCTCGACCACCTTGGTCTGAAGCGCCGAATACAGCTCGTTGAAGTTGATCGGGGCGGGACCGGCCTCCAGCGACTTGAACAGCGAGGTCAGCATCGGGGCCGGGGGCACGCGGATCTTGAAGCCCTTCAGATCGTCCGGCGTGCGGATTTCACGGGTCGAGGAGGAGATGTGGCGGAACCCGTTGTCCCACACGCGCGACACGGTGATCAGGCCGGCCTTGCCGATCTGGGCGCGGACGAAGCTGCCCAACTCGCCGTCCATCGCCTTCCACACGGCGTCGTAGTTGGGGAAGGCAAAGCCGGTGTTGACCATGCCCGCCGTCGGCACCAGCGTCGCCAGGATCGAGGAGGACAGGTTGAAGAACTCCACCCCGCCGCTGCGCACCTGCGACAGCAGATCGGTGTCGGACCCCAGTTGGTTGGCCGGGAACAGACCGATGTCCAAACGCCCGTTGGTCGCCTCGCGGATGCGGTCCAGCGCTTCCTTGGCGCGGGTGTTGACCGGGTGGGTCGGATCCTGCCCGGTCGCCAGCTTGTAGGTGAACTCGGCGGCGTTGGCCGGGCGGCTCAGGATCCCGCAGAGCGGAACCGCCGCCGACAGGGCGGCCCCCGATGCCAGCAGCGACCGGCGGGTGATGCCCGTTGGACGGTTGGTGATCTTGGACATGCGTTCCTCCCGTGGATCGATGGGTGTGTGTGCCCGTTTTCAGGGTCGCGTTCGATAGGGTTTTGCCCGATGACCGGCGCAGCCGCGCCAAAGCCGGGTCAGGTCGGGCGACCGGTCGGCGTGTGGCCGTTCAACAGGTGCCGTTCAACAGGTGCCGTTCAACAGGTGGTAGGAGCGGATGACCTGGCTGTCGTCCGCCGCACCGTCGCCCCGGCCCGAGGCGGCAAGAAACATCTGATGGGCAACCGCCGCCAGCGGCAGAGCGGCGTGGCTGTCCCGCCCGGCCGCCAGCACGATGCCCAGATCCTTGACGAAGATGTCGACGGCGCTGGTCACGGGCGGATCGTCCTGCACCATGCGCGGCCCCCGGTCCTTCAGCATCCAGCTCGACGCCGCCGAACCGCCCAGCACGTCGAGCAGCACCTCCGGCGCGATGCCGACCTTGGCGGCCAGCGACAGCGCTTCCGCCGCCACCGCGATGTGGACGCCGCACAAAAGCTGGTTGACCGTCTTGACCATCGCCCCCTGGCCCGGATTGTCGCCCGCATGGACGATCTTGCCGCCGACGGCGTCCAGCAGCGGGCGCACCGCCGCCAGCGCGGCCGCCGGACCGCCGACCATGATGGTCAGGGAACCGGCGATGGCCCCGACCATGCCGCCCGACACCGGCGCGTCGAGAAAGGCCCGCCCGGCCCCGGCCACGCGGTCGGCCAGGGCCGCCACCGCCGAGGGTGGGCAGGTGGACATCAGCACGACCACGCCCCCCGGCGGCAGCGCCTCCAGCCCGCCCGCGCCGAACAGGGCGGATTCGGCTTGTTCGGCGTTGACCACCATCAGCACCAGCGCGTCGGCGTCGCTGGCGGCGTCCGCCACGCTGGCCGCAGCGGTTCCGCCCGCCTCGGCCAAGGCCGCACCGGCCGCCGGGCGCAAATCGAAGCCACGCACCGCAAAACCTGCGGTCAGCAGGTTTTTCGCCATCGGCAGGCCCATGGAGCCAAGCCCGACAAAGCCCACCGTCCGCACCGGCCGGATCGCCATGGTTGTCTTCCTTCCCCGTGTGTGCGGCCGATCAGCCGTGGATCAGCATGCCGCCGTTGACGTCGATCACCGCGCCGGTGATGTAGGACGACAGGTCCGACGCCAGGAACAGGAAGGCCCCGGCCACGTCCTTCGGCTCGCCCAGACGGTTCAGCGGGATGCCCGCCAGGATTTCCGTGGTCTTTTCCGGGCTGATCTTGCCGGCGTTGATGTCGGTCTGGATCAGGCCGGGGGTGACGCAGTTGACGCGGATGCCGTCGATGCCGAATTCACGCGCCATCGCCTTGGCCAGCCCCAGCACGCCCGCCTTGGCCGCCGAATAATGCGGCCCGCCGAGGATGCCGCCGCCGCGCTGCGCCGAGACCGACGACATGCAGGCGATGGAACCGCCGCCGCGCTTTTGCAGGTGCGGCAGCACCGCTTGCGACAGATAGAGGACGCCGCGCAGGTTCACGTCCAGGATGCGGTCCCAGCTGGCCGGGTCGATGTCCAGCGTCTTGACCGGCTGGGTGATGCCCGCGTTGTTGATGAGGATGTCGATCCCGCCGAACTCCGCCACCACGCGGCCGACGGCGGCCACGCAGGACTCCTTGTCGGTGACGTTGCAGGCGTAGCCGCGATGGCCCTCACCCAGTTGGGCGGCGGCCTCCGACGCGGCGGTTTCGTCGAGGTCGAGGATGGCGACCTTGGCCCCCTGGGCGGCGAACATGCGGGCGGTGGCCATGCCGATGCCGCGCAGGGAGGCCGCACCGGAGATGACGGCGATCTTGCCGTCGAGCAGAAGCGATTGGGTCACGGAAAGCACCTTTCGTTGAAACGGACGGGTCGGGCGGATCAGCCGAGCCAACCCTTGATGGACGCGGCCATGGCGTTGGCCGAAATGCCGTAGCGGTCGTGCAGGGTCGGCAGCGCGCCCGCGTCGAGGAACTCGTCGGGCAGACCGATTTGACGGAAGGGCGGGTGAACCCCGGCGCGCAGCAGCGCACCGGCCACCGCCTCGCCCAGGCCGCCGATCACGGTGTGGTTCTCGGCCACCACCACCAGACGGCCCGACCGGCCCGCTTCGCGCAGGATGGTGGCGGTGTCGAGCGGCTTGATGGTGGGGACGTGCAGCACCGCCACATCGACCTTGTCGCGCTCCAGCATCGTCGCCACCTCCAGCGCCCGCATCGTCATGATGCCGGAGGACACGACGAGCACATCGGCCCCGTCGCGCAGCAGCTTGGCCTTGCCCAGCTCGAAACTGTAATCATACTCGTCCAGCACCAACGGCACGTTGCCGCGCAGCAGGCGCATGTAGACCGGGCCGTTGTGGGCGGCGATGGCGGGAACCGCCTGTTCGATCTCGTGCGCGTCGCAGGGGTCGATCACCATCAGGTTCGGCATGGCGCGGAACAGCGCCAGATCCTCGGCCGCCTGGTGGCTGGGGCCATAGCCGGAGGTCAGGCCCGGCAGGGCGCAGACGATTTTGACGTTCCGGTTCTCCTCCGCGATGGTCTGATGGACGAAGTCATAGGCCCGGCGCGAGGCGAAGACGGCGTAGGTGGTGACGAAGGGGGTGAAGCCTTCGTGCGCCAGACCGGACGCGGCCCCCATCAGAAGCTGTTCGGCCATCCCCATCTGATAGAAGCGGTCGGGGTAGGCTTTGGCGAAGATGTGCAGGTCGGTGTATTTGGCCAGATCGGCGGTCAGCCCGACGATGTCCTCGCGGCTTTTGCCCAGTTCCACCAGCGCGTTGCCAAAGGGCGCGGCCTTGGTGCGCTGCCCTTCGCCCGCGATCGAGGCGATCATCGCCGACGTCTTCAGCTTGGGCTTGGCCCCCGTGGCGGGAGCAGGGGTGGGGCGGCTCATGCGGTCCTCCCGGCGTCCAGCGCGTCGAGGGCGAGTTGCCATTCGTGCGCGTCCACGCGGATGAAATGGTTCTTTTCACGGGCTTCGAGGAAGGGGACGCCCTTGCCCATCTTGGTGTCGCACACGATCATGCGCGGCTTGGGATCCGGGCAGCTCTTGGCGGCGTCGAAGGCGGCGACCACGGCGTCCAGGTCGTTGCCGTCCACCCGCTGCACGAACCAGCCGAAGGCGGCCAGCTTGTCGGTCAGCGGCTCGAACGCCATCACCTGCGTGGACGGGCCGTCGGCCTGCTGGTTGTTGACGTCGACGATGGCGATCAGGTTGTCGAGCTTCCAATGGGCCGCCGACAGGATCGCTTCCCAGACCGAGCCTTCGTCCAACTCGCCGTCGGAGAACAGGGTGTAGACGCGGGCGTCCGATCCCTTGCGCTTCAGCCCCAGGCAGCGGCCCACCGCCAGCGACAGGCCCAGCCCGAGCGAGCCGCCCGACATCTCCATGCCCGGCGTGTAGCTGGCCATGCCCGACATCGGCAGGCGGCTGTCGTCGCTGCCGTAGGTTTCCAGTTCCTCCTGCGGGATGATCCCGGCCTCGATCAGGGCGGCGTAGAGCGCGATGGCGTAATGGCCGTTGGACAGCATGAAGCGGTCGCGACCCTCCCACTCCGGTTCGGCCGGGCGGTAACGCATGGCGTGGAAGTAGGACACGGCCAGCACGTCGGCGATGTCGAGCGCCTGCCCGATGTAGCCCTGGCCCTGCACCTCGCCCATCAGCAGGGCGTTGCGGCGGATGCGGTAGGCCCGCTCCGCAAGATGTGTGTTGTGCCCGATGGCGGTTGTGGTCACGCGGGTCTCCCTGGTCCGCCGCGCTGGTCAGGCACGACGCGGATGCGGACGAAACGGTGTGGATGGATGGCGGGGCGGATCATCCGAATCCCGATGCATCAACAGTATTTCGTTGCTTCGATGCGCTCAAACGAATAATAAAGCGTTATAGATGAACTGAATTCATGCGAATATCGCCATGCAGCATCGGGTGTCGCTCAAGGCGGTGCAGGCGTTTGAAGCCGCCGCAAGGCTGTCCTCTTTCGCGCTTGCAGCGGACGAATTGCTGGTCACGCCCTCGGCGATCAGCCATCAGATCAAGCTTTTGGAGGATCAGGTCGGCGTGCGGCTGTTCCACCGCGTGCACCGTGCGGTGGTGCTGACCGACGCCGGGCGGCGTTACGCCGAAGAGATCACCGCCGCCTTTGCCCGGATCGACACCGCCACCCGCAACGCCGGGCGGACGGAGAAAAGCGACATCCTGACCATCCACGCCACGCCCAGCTTTGCCACCCAATGGCTGATGCCGCGCCTGGCCCGCTTCAGCCGCCTGAACCCCGACATCGACGTGCGGCTGAACGCGTCCACCGACCCCGCCGACCTGACGTCGGAACGGGTGGATCTGGACATTCGCTATGGCACGAAGCTGCAACCGGCGGGGACCATGGTCCTGCCCTTCCACCCGGAAACCATCGTGCCGCTGTGCGCGCCGTCGCTGATGAACGGCCCGCACCCGATCCGCAGCGCCGACGATCTGCGCCACCACACGCTGATCCACAGCGAAGGCTGTCTGGTCGGCTGGCGCGACTGGCTGCGCCTGCACCGCAAGGTGAAGCTGGATGTCACGCGTGGGCCGCGCTTCGACCGCTCCTTCATGGCGATCAGCGCGGCGGTGGACGGGTTGGGCGTGTGCCTGGACAGCCTGCTGCTGGCCCAGCGGGAGTTGGAAACCGGTCGGCTGATCGCCCCGCTGGGGCTGGAGGGGCTGAAGGTCCAGGGCTACACGCTCAATCTGCTGCGCAGCCGCGCCGATCTGCCGAAGATCCGCAGCTTTCAGGATTGGCTGTTCGCCGAGATGGAGGCCGGGATGGCGTGAGTCAGGCCCTGGTCTTCCACAGGCTGATGATCATCACCCCGGCCACGGTCAGGACGGCCCCGGCCAGTTGCAGCCAACCCAACGGTTCGGCCAACACCAGATAACCAAACACCGCCGCGCTGACCGGCCCCAGCGCGCCGGACAACGCCACCAGCGTCGCCCCGACCCGCTTCAGCGCCTCCGCCGTCAGGAACACCGGCAGCACGGTGGACAGCACCGCCATCACCGCCGACAGGCCGAACACCTCCTGCGGCAAATCCAAGGCCGACAGCGGCCGCAGCACCAGAAATTGCGTGATGCAGCACAGGCAGGCCGCCGTCATCGCGTAGGCGGTGAAGCGCATCGACCCGACCCGCTGGATCACCTGCGAACTGCCGACCAGATACACCGAATAGAGAAAGGCCCCGCCGAACACCAGCGCGGCGCCCAGGGCGAAATCCGGGTGGCCGGTGCCGATTTCCGACCAGACCACCAGCGCCACACCGGCGTAGGACACCAGCAGCGAGATCACCTCGCGCCAGCCGATCCGCTTGCCCAGAAACAGGGCCGACAGCAGCACGACGATGGTGGGGTAGAGGAACAGCAGCAGCCGCCCCATCCCGGCGCTGACATACCGCAAGCCGAGGAAATCGCAAAAGCTGGCGGCGTAATAGCCGGTCACGCCCAGCCCGATGGTCAGGGCCAGATCGCGCCCCGACACCCGCCCCTGCCCGCCCCGCAGGCTCTGCCACGCGGCCACGCCCAGAAAGAAGGGCAGGGCGAAGACCATGCGCAGCATGATGAGCGTCACCGGATCGACGCCGTAGCCATAAGCCAGCTTGATGATGACCGGCCGCAGGGAAAAGGACAGCACCCCGGTGACGGCGAAAGCCACGCCCACCCATTGATGCAGGGACAACGCCGTCCGCGCGGGCGCGGTCGGCAGGATGGACGACGATGACGACACGGGATTGTTCGCTCCGCAGACAGGGAGCGCCATTCAACCACCCCGCAAGCCGTTTGGCTCGCCCCAACCGCCCCGCCGGACATGCCACCGCCCGGCCCCTGCCCTGCGCGGAACGCGCGGGCCGGGACACCGGGCGGCGGATTCACCCGATCATCGACGCAAGACGATCAATGATTGTCGCGCGGAATGCCCATGGTCTGGGCGACCCGCTGGTACTTGACGGCGGGCTTCAACACCATGCCCTCGTCCAACTGATCGACGATGCCGCGCTGAATCTCCTGCCACGGCGTTTGCGAGGCCGGAACCTGATAGCCGCCCGCCGCGTCCAGCGCGGCCCGGCGCGCCGCCAGCTCCTCGTCGCTGATCTGGATGTCGGCGCTCCCGCGCCGCAGATCCAGGCGCACGCGGTCGCCGGTGCGCAGGATCGCCAGATTGCCGCCCGCCGCCGCCTCCGGCGAGGCGTTCAGCACCGACGGCGACCCCGAGGTGCCGGACTGACGCCCGTCGCCGATGCAGGGCAGGGAGTGGACGCCCTGCTTGATGAGGTAGGCGGGCGGGCGCATGTTCACCACCTCCGCCGCGCCGGGGTAGCCGAGCGGGCCGGTGCCCCGGATGACAAGGATGGTGTAGGCGTCGATCGCCAGCGCCGGATCGTCGATCCGGTGGTGGTAGTCCTCCGGCCCATCGAACACCACGACCTTGGCCTCGAAGGCTTCCGGATCCTGCGGGTTGGACAGGTAGCGCTCGCGGAATTCCGGCGAAATGACGCTGGTCTTCATGATGGCGCTGCCGAACAGGTTGCCGCGCAGCACGACGAACCCGGCGTTGTCCTTCAGCGGCGCGTCATAGGAATGGATGACGCGGGTGTCCAGGATTTCCTGGTTGCGGCAATTCTCACCGATGGTCTTGCCGTTGACCGTCATCGCGTCTTCGCGGATCAGGCCCTTGGTCATCAACTGCGCGACGACGGCGGGGACGCCGCCCGCGCGGTGGAAATCCTCGCCCAGATACTCACCGGCGGGCTGGAGGTTGACCAGCAGCGGGATTTCGTGGCCTTCGGTCTGCCAATCATCCACCGACAGCTCGACGCCGATGTGCTTGGCGATGGCGTTGATGTGGATGGGGGCGTTGGTCGAACCGCCGATGGCCGAATTGACGACGATGGCGTTGTGGAAGGCGTCGCGGGTCAGAATGTCCGACGGCTTGATGTCCTGGCGGACCATCTCGACGATGCGCTTGCCGGTTTCGTAGGCGGCCTGCTGGCGCTCGCGGTAGGGGGCGGGAATCGCCGCCGAACCGGGCAACTGCATGCCCAGCACCTCGGCCAGCGAATTCATGGTGGAGGCGGTCCCCATGGTGTTGCAATAGCCGGTGGAGGGGGCCGACGACGCGACCAGCTCCAGGAACCCGGCGTAATCGATCTCGCCCGCCGCCATCATCTGGCGGGCCTTCCACACGATGGTCCCCGACCCGGTGCGCTCGCCCCGGAACCAGCCGTTCAGCATCGGGCCGACCGACAGGGCGATCGACGGGATGTTGACGGTGGCCGCCGCCATCAGGCAGGCGGGCGTGGTCTTGTCGCAGCCGATGGTCAGCACCACGCCGTCGAGCGGGTAGCCATAAAGCACCTCGACCAGCCCGAGATAGGCCAGATTGCGGTCGAGCGAGGCGGTGGGGCGCTTGCCGGTTTCCTGGATCGGGTGGACCGGAAATTCAATGGCGATGCCGCCCGCCGTGCGGATGCCTTCGCGCAGCCGTTCGGCCAACACCAGATGGTGGCGGTTGCAGGGGCTGAGGTCCGAACCGGTCTGCGCGATGCCGATGATCGGCGCGCCCGATTGCAGCTCCTCGCGCGTCAGCCCGAAATTCAGATAGCGTTCCAGATAGAGCGCCGTCATGTCGGGGTTGCTGGGGTTGTCGAACCACGCGCGCGACCGCAGCCGCTTGCCCTCGGTCGCCGTGGAATCGTCGCCAAAAGCGGATGCGGGGTTGGTGGGGTGGGACATGGAGTGCTCCTCGTCGGACATCTCGGGTTGCCAGTGTCGTCGTTGTTGGGCGCGCCGCCGATGGGGTCCGGACGGTCGCCGATGGTGGGATGAAGGCCGGTTGCGGTTGGGCGTCAGGCCGCCCGCATTTCGGCCAGGAAATGGGACACGCGGCC
Organism: Azospirillum sp.; assembly: GCA_027486405.1. Taxonomy (GTDB): domain Bacteria; phylum Pseudomonadota; class Alphaproteobacteria; order Azospirillales; family Azospirillaceae; genus Azospirillum. The sequence continues at coordinate 26,451 of JAIXPD010000043.1, forward strand.
CCGCAATTCGGTCGCCTCGCTCGACAGCCCGTCCGCCGCCTGCCAGACCCGTTGCGAAGCGTCGCCGGTGGCGGAAAACGCCCCCGCCACCCCGGCGATGTTGTCGCGCACATCCTGCGTGCCGCGCGCGGCCCGTTGGATGTTGCTGCTGATTTCCTGCGTCGCCGCGCGCTGTTCGCTGATCGACGCGGCGATGCTGCTGGAAATGTCGTTGACCTCGGCGATGACGCGCCCGATCTCGGTGATCGCGCCGGCCGCGTCGGCGCTGACGCGCTGGATGGCGGCGATCTGGCCGCTGATGTCCTCGGTGGCCTTCGCCGTCTGGGCGGCCAGGCTCTTGACCTCGTTGGCGACCACGGCGAAGCCGCGCCCGGCCTCGCCCGCGCGGGCGGCCTCGATGGTGGCGTTCAGCGCCAGCAGGTTGGTTTGGCTGGCGATGCCGTTGATGAGCTGCACCACGTCGCCGATCTGGCGGGCGGCGTCGGTCAGGCCGCGCACCGTGTTGTCGGTGACGCGGGCGATGGACACCGCCTGTTCGGCCACCTGCGTGCTGTGCGCCACCTGTTGGCCGATCTGGGCGATGGAGACCGACAGCTCTTCGGCGGCGGCGGCGACGGTTTCGACGTTGCCGGTCGCCTCGTTCGACGCCTTGGCCACCGCGTCGGCCTGCTGGGTGGTCTGGCGGGTGGCGGTCAGGATGCCGTCGGCCGTGCTCTGCAACTGCCCGGCGGCGTCCGAGACGCGGCCCAGCGATTCCACCGCCAGCCGGTCGAACTCCTGGGCCAGACGGTCGATGCGTTCGGCGCGGCGGCGGGCCTGCTCGTGCTGGCGCTCCTGTTCGGCGGCCATGCGGTCGGCCTCGATCAGCTTGGTCTTGAACACCGCCATCGCCTTGGCCATGCCACCGATCTCGTCGCCGCGCTCCAGCCCCGGCACCTCGACGGCGCGTTCACCCTCGGCCAGGCGGGTCATCGCCGTGGTCATCGCCACCACCGGGCGGGACAGGCTGCGCCCGATCAGCAACGCCACCAAAAAGCCCAGCAGCAGACCACCCGCCGACGCCGCGATCAGCGTCCGGCGCGATCCGGCGATGAAGTCCATGGTGTCGTCGCGCAGCGTGCGCACCCGCTCCACCCCCTGGTCGGTCAGGGCACGGGCCTGATCGCCCACCGTGGTTCCCAGCGGCAGCAGGGTGTTGTCCACCAGCTCGTCGCGGCGTGTGGTGGCGGCGACGAGCTTGTCGAACTCCGCGCCATAGCCCGCCAGACTTTTGAGGAAGACGGTGGCGAGGCTGCGGCGGCCGGGATCGGTCAGGGTGGCGACCATCGCCTCCCCCTTCTGCGTCGCGTTCTTCAGCTCCGCGCGGGTGGCGGCGGCCAGACCGGCGGATCCTTCGGCCAGATAGCGGCCACCGACGATGCGGGCGGACTGGAAATTCGTCATCGACTGGCTGGCCAGGAACAGCGCCTCCAGATCCCCGGCGGTCTTGGCCCCGCTGACGATGCTGTTCAGGCTGGTTTGCAGGCGGGAGCCGAGCTTCGCCACCTCCGCCGCCGCCGCGACCCGTTCGGCGTGCGCCGCCTGGACCGCCGCGAAGGTGTCGCGGTAGCGGGTCATCTCCTCGCTCATCTTGCCGGCGGTGTCGCGCATCGCCGGATCGTCGGCGGTGGCCAAGGCTTGACCGATCAGCGCGGTGGCCTCCGCCGCCAGCCCCTGGACCGCCGCCGCGTCCTCCTCCTTCCCGTTCAACAGGAAGGCGGTGGATTTCAGCCGCATGTCGAGCATCAGCGTCTGCATCCGCCCCAGATCGTTGGTGCGCTTGCCCAACGCGCCATAGGTGTCCACGACCTCTCCGGTTTCCGACAGGCCGGACACGCCGATTCCGGCAACGGCGACCAGAAACAGCAGGATTCCAGCGCTCCCGGCGGCGATCCGAGGGCCAACGCGCAATCCGTTGAAGAGGGTCATGGCACTAGCGTCCTTCGTCGTGATGAACGGCCGCGTTACCAGTCGAACGCCGCGACCGTCCGGCGGCGGCCCACCGAATAGGCGTCGGCGATCAGATGCAGCGGGGCGGCGTCCACATCGCTGGCGTTGCGGTCGATCAGATCGCGGAAACGGCGGTAGATCCGGCGGTATTCGGTGTCGGGTTCGGACACCGTCACCACCCCATTCACCGCCAGAACGGTCCCGCCGCGCGTCAGATCCAGACGACGGCCGTCCACCATCTCGATGGCGATGCTCCAGGTCTGTTCCCCTTCCTGGAGGAAATCGAAATGCGCCGTCACCGGGCCACGGATGGCGTCCGACGCCGGGCGGAACGCCAGCCGCGCTTCGATCGGGGTGTCGCGGTTTTCCGGGACCAGCAGGTCGGCGGCCTGGACAAAGATGCGGGTCGGCAGGATGCGGGTCAGGATCGACAGGGCGTTGATGCCCGGATCGAACACGCCGAACCCACCCGCCGCGAAGATCCAATCCTGGCCGGGATGCCAGCGCCGCACATCCTCGCGCCACGTCACCGCAACCGACTGGACACCACCGGCGGCCAGCAGGTCGCGCGCCGCGTCCACGGCGGGGTTGAACTGGGAATGCCAGGTGGCGAACAGGCAACGGTCGGCGCGCGTGGCCTCGTCCACCAGATCGTGCAGCTCCGACACGGTGGCCGCCGGGGGCTTTTCGATCAGCGTGTGCTTGCCCGCCCGCAGGGCTTCCACCGTCAGGGCGTGGCGGACGCTGGGCGGGGTGCAGAGCGCCACGGCGTCGAGCGTCGGGAAGGCCGCGAACATCTCCGCCTGGGTGGCGAAGGTCGGCAGGCCGGGCACGGCGGCCCCCGAGGTGCTGACCAGCGCGACCAGATCGAACAGGTCGGTTTCGGCGATGGAGGGCAGATGCTGGTCGCGCGCGATCTTGCCCACGCCGACAAGCCCGAGGGTCGGTTTGCTCATGATGACCTATTCCAATGCACGCGGTGGGAAGCCGATGGGGGGCAGGCCTGCCGCCCCCGCCGCTGGGGCGCGGCTTACGACTTGCCCTTGTTGTAGACGTCGAAGAACACGGCGGCGAGCAGGACCAAACCCTTGATGACCTGCTGCCAGTCGATGCCGATGCCGATGATCGACATGCCGTTGTTCATCACACCCATGATGAAGGCCCCGATCACCGCCCCCGTCACCTTGCCGACGCCGCCGGAGGCCGAGGCCCCGCCGATGAAACAGGCGGCGATCACGTCCAGCTCGAAGGACACGCCCGCCTTGGGGGTCGCGGTGTTCAGCCGGGCGGCGAAGATCAGACCGGCCAGCGCGGCCAGAACGCCCATGTTGACGAAGGTGTAGAAGCTGAGACGGCGGGTGTCGATGCCCGACAGCTTGGCCGCCTTCTCGTTGCCGCCCAGCGCGTAGATGCGCCGCCCGATCGTCGTGTCGCGGGTGATGAAGGCGTACAGCCCGATCAGCACGACCATGATGATGAGGACGTTCGGCAGCCCCTTGTAGGTCGCCAGCAGCGACCCGATGTAGGCCATCACCGCGAAGAAGGTGATGTTCTTGCCGATGAACAGCGCCAACGGTTCCTGTTCGATGGCGAAACGGTGGCGGCGGATGCGGGCGGCGACGTTCAGCCCGACCAGGATCAGCGGCGTGGCCACGCACAGCAGCAGCGTCGTCAGGTGATAGCCTTCCATCGCGAAGACATCCGGGATGAACCCGGAGCTGAGGCGCTGGAACTCCACCGGGAAGGGACCGATCGACTGACCGGCCAGCAGGGCCAGGCTGAGTCCACGGAAGACCAGCATGCCCGCCAGCGTCACGATGAAGGACGGGATGCGGAAATAGGCCACCCAATAGCCTTGCGCGGCCCCAATGGCCGCACCGGCCAGCAGGCAGATGATGGTCGTGGGGATGAAATGCAGGTTGTACTGCACCATCAGGATGGCGGCGAGCGCGCCGATGAAACCGACGATTGAACCGACCGACAGGTCGATGTGACCGGCGACGATGACCAGCAGCATGCCCAACGCCATGATGACGATGTAGCTGTTCTGAAGCACCAGATTGGTCAGGTTCAGCGGCCGCAGCAGCGTGCCGTCGGTCATGTATTGGAAAAAGGCGACGATGGCCAGCAGCGAGATCAGCATGCCGTAATCGCGCAGGTGGCTTTTGACGAAATGCGCCATCGAGGCCTTTTTGGCCGGAGCCGGCATGTTGAGTTCAGCGCTCATTGCGTCATCTCCCGAGACCGCGTGCTGTGGGAGGTCCTGCCCGTCGAGGACATGATGGCCTCCATGATCTTTTCCTGGCTGGCCCCGGCGGCGGGCATTTCCGCGACCATGGCCCCTTCGTTCATCACGTAAATCCGGTCGGCGATGCCCAGCAGTTCGGGCATTTCCGAGGAAATCAGGATGACGCCGCGCCCTTCGGCGACCAGCTGGTTGACGATGGTGTAGATTTCATACTTCGCGCCGACGTCGATGCCCCGCGTCGGCTCGTCCAGGATCAGCACCTGCGGGTCGGAGAACAGCCATTTGCTGAGCACGACCTTTTGCTGGTTGCCGCCCGACAAATTGACGGTTTCCTGGAACACGCTGGAGCAGCGGATGCGCAGGCGCTTCCGGTACTCGTTGGCGATCTCGATCTCGCGTTCGTGATGGATCACGCCGTTTTTCGACACGCCGGTCAGGTTGGCGAGCGAAATGTTGTGGCGGATGTCGTTGTCGAGCACGAGGCCGTAATGCTTGCGGTCTTCGGTGGCGTAGGCCAGACCGCTCTGCATCGCCCGCCGGATGGTGGAGACGTCGATCTCCCGCCCGTTGAGATAGGCCGAGCCGCTGATGTTCTGGCCATAGGAGCCGCCGAACAGACTCATGGCGAATTCGGTGCGCCCGGCCCCCATCAGACCGGCGATGCCCACCACCTCGCCCCGGCGGACGGTGATGTTCACGTCCTTGACGACGCGGCGACCGGCGTGGATCGGGTGATCGGCGTTCCAGCCCTTCACCTCAAGCAGCAATTCGCCCGGCGTGGTGGTGCGCTTGGGGTAGCGGTCGGCGATCTCGCGCCCGACCATGCCCTTGATGATGCGGTCCTGGCTGATCGGTTCGTCGCGGCAATCCAGCGTTTCCACGGTCGAGCCGTCGCGCAGGATGGTGACGCGGTCGGCGACCTTGGCGATCTCGTTCAGCTTGTGCGAAATCAGGATCGACGTGATGCCCCGCGCCTTGAACTCCAGCAGCAGCCGCAGCAGGGCGTCGCTGTCGCTTTCGTTCAGGCTGGCGGTCGGCTCGTCGAGGATGAGGAGCTTGACCTCTTTGGACAGCGCCTTGGCGATCTCCACCAGCTGCTGCTTGCCCACGCCGATGTTGGTGATGAGCGTTTCCGGCGAGTCCTGAAGCCCGACCATGCGCAGCAGTTCGCGCGCCCGGACGGTGGCCGCCGACCAGTCGATGACGCCCTTGGTCGCCTGCTCGTTGCCGAGAAACAGATTCTCGGTGATCGACAGCAGGGGAACCAGCGCCAATTCCTGGTGAATGATGATGATGCCCAGCTTTTCGCTGTCGTGGATGCCGCGAAACGCGACCTCCTGATCTTGGAAGCGGATTTCGCCGCTGTAGGACCCGTGCGGGTAGACCCCGCTCAACACCTTCATCAAGGTGGATTTGCCGGCCCCATTTTCGCCGATCAGGGCGTGGATTTCGCCTTCGCGCACCGACAGATTGACGTTGTCGAGGGCCTTGACCCCCGGAAACGTCTTGGTGATGCCGCGCATTTCGAGAAGTGGTTTCATCGGATGACCTTGATCCGGCGGGTGTGTGCCGACCCGGCGTTCAACAGCGGAGCGGCGGGGGCGCGCCCGGTGGACACGCCCCCGCCCCCGTCACTCAGCGAATCTGGCTTTCCTTGTAGTAGCCGCCGTCCACCAGAACCTGCTTCCAGTTGGACGCGTCAACCGACACCGGCTTCAGCAGATAGGCCGGGACGACCTTCTTGCCGTTGTCGTAGGTCTTGGTGTCGTTGATTTCCGGGGTGCCACCAGCCAGCAGGGCGTCGACCATGCCGACCGTGACCTTGGCCAGCTCACGGGTGTCCTTGTAGACGGTGGAGCGCTGCTCACCGGCCAGGATCGACTTGACCGACGGGATTTCGGCGTCCTGGCCCGTGACCACCGGCATCGGCAGCGACGGCGTGCCGTAGCCGACACCCTTCAGCGAGGAGATGATGCCGATGCTCAGGCCGTCATAGGGCGACAGGACGGCGTCCACGCGGGCCTTGGTATAGTAGGCGCTCAGCAGGTTGTCCATGCGGGCCTGGGCGACGGCACCGTCCCACCGCAGGGTGGCGACCTTGTCCATGCCCATCTGGCCGCTGCCGACCTTCAGCTTGCCGCTGTCGATGTAGGGCTTCAGGACCGACATGGCCCCGTTGTAGAAGAAGAAGGCGTTGTTGTCGTCGGCCGAGCCGCCGAACAGCTCGATGTTGAACGGACCCTTGCCCTCCTTCAGGCCCAGCGCCTTTTCAATGTAGGAGGCCTGGAGAACGCCGACCTGGAAGTTGTCGAAGGTGGCGTAATAGCTGACATCGGCCGAGCCACGGATCAGGCGGTCATAGGCGATGACCTTGATGCCCTTTTCCGCCGCCTTGTGCAGAACGTCGGTCAGGGTGGTCCCGTCGATGGCGGCGATCACCAGAACCTTGACGTTCTTCGTCACCATGTTCTCGATCTGGGCGAGCTGGTTGGGAATGTCGTCATCGGCGTATTGCAGATCGGTCTTGTAACCCTTGGCCTGGGCCGACTTGACCATGTTGTTGCCGTCGTCGATCCAACGCGCCGACGATTTGGTCGGCATCGAAATGCCGATGGTCCCCTTGTCCTGCGCCGACGCGGGCGCGACGAAGGGGGCGGCGAGCGCAAACAGACCAACGGCGACGCCGGCCAATGCGGACGTGAACGACTTCATCAGATTCTTCCTCCCAGTTGCATGACGCCTCTCGCCGAAGGAGAGGGGGGATGGACCCATGTCAAAACCGCCGTCCCGGCACCCGATTGATGATCGGACGGACTGTCCGTTGAGCGCCGGATTGTCGCCGTAGATTCGATGGGTTTGAGATAACTGTCAAATGCGTATATTGCTTTTTTCGATATCGATTTTGATATCGATTGCCCGCCAGGACCGGATGAAACCTCCCCTTGAAAGGTTTGCTTGTCCAACCAACAAGATACGCGACAAAAACGCCCTGGCAAGCGTTCCCATGCGCAAACGCTCACACCCGCCGCAACGCCGCGCAATTGCGGCTGACCCTGAATGAAAAACGGCGGATGGTCGCCCATCCGCCGTTTTCTCGTCGGTTCCGCCGCGAATCCGGGGGTTACATGCCGCCGGGGTAGTTCGGGCCGCCGCTGCCTTCCGGGACCACCCAATGGATGTTCTGGGTCGGATCCTTGATGTCGCAGGTCTTGCAGTGCAGGCAGTTCTGCGCGTTGATCTGCAAGCGCGGGTTGGTGCTGTCCTCGTTGCGGACGATCTCATAGACGCCCGCCGGGCAATAGCGGGTTTCCGGCGCGTCGTAGAGCGCCAGATTGACGCTGATCGGCACCGCCGCATCCTTCAGCGTCAGGTGTGCGGGCTGGTTTTCCTCGTGGTTGGTGTTGGACAGATAGACCGACGACAACCGGTCGAAGCTGACCTTCCCATCGGGCTTGGGGTAGGCGATCTTGGGCGCGTCGCTGGCGCGGACCAGGGCGGTGTGATCGGCGTGGTGCTTGAGCGTCCACGGGGCCTTGCCCTTGGTGACGGTTTCGAACCCGGCGTTGATCAGGCCGAACCACAGCCCCTTTTGGAAGCCCGGGCGGATGTTGCGCACCGCTTCCAGTTCCGGCCAGACCCAGGATTGCTTCAGGCGTTCGGGGTATTCCGTCACCTCGCGCCCGCTGGCCCCGTTGGTCAGATGGTCGAACACCGCTTCGGCGGCAACCATGCCGGACTTCATCGCCGTGTGGTTGCCCTTGATCTTGGGCACGTTCAGGAAGCCCGCCGAGTCGCCGATGATGACGCCGCCGGGGAAGGTCAGCTTCGGGATCGACTGGAAACCACCCTCGCTGAGCGCGCGCGCGCCATAGGACAGGCGGCGGCCACCCTCGAAGGTCGGGCGGATCGCCGGGTGGGTCTTGTAGCGCTGGAACTCTTCGAACGGGCTGAGATGCGGGTTGGCGTAATCCAGGCCGACGACGAAGCCGACCGACACCAGATTGCCGTCCATGTGATAGAGCCACGAGCCGCCATAGGTCTTCGTGTCCATCGGCCAACCGATGGTGTGGACGATCAGGCCGGGCTTGGACTTGGCCGGGTCGATCTCCCACAATTCCTTGATGCCCAGGCCGTAGGTCTGGTGATCGCAATCACGGCGCAGATCGAATTTTTCGAACAGGGTCTTGGTCAGCGACCCCCGGCAGCCTTCGGCGAAGATGGTCTGCTTGGCGTGCAGCTCCATGCCCGGCGTGTAGTTGCCGGTCATCGCGCCATCCTTGCCGATGCCCATGTCGCCGGTGGCCACGCCCTTGACCGCGCCGGTCTCGTCGTACAGCACCTCGGCGGCGGCGAAGCCGGGGTAGATCTCCACCCCCAGCTCTTCGGCCTGGGTGGCCAGCCAGCGCGCCAGATTGCCCAGCGAGATGATGTAATTGCCGTGATTGTGCATCTGCGGCGGGGTGATCGGCGACTTGAACGCTTTCGTCTCGGTCAGGAACAGGAAATGATCCTCCCGCGCCGGGGTGGTCAGGGGCGCGCCCTTTTCCTTCCAGTCGGGGATCAGCTCCGCCAGGGCGTGCGGTTCGAACACGGCACCGGAGAGCAGATGCGCCCCCACCTCCGAGCCTTTTTCGATGACGCAGACGCTGATGTCCTGCCCGGCTTCGGCGGCGCGCTGTCTCAGGCGGATCGCCGCGCTGAGACCGGCCGGCCCGGCGCCGACGATCAGGACATCATATTCCATGACTTCGCGCGGTTCGCGTTCCATGTCCTCAAACTCCCCCAGGCTTTTTGTTTTGGCGCTTGGTGCCGGTCGTGTGTCGGTCGTGGTCTCCCGCCTCTCCTGCGGGTCGCTGTTTGTAACACAGGATGCGCCGCAACCAAATCCGGCAAGGATCATGTAAGACCACACGATCTGTGGTAAGGTCAAACGATGATTGACGTATGCGACATCCTCGACGCGCTGCGTTGGCAGGCGGACATCGGCTGCGACGAAGCCATCGCCGACACCCCAACCGATTGGGCCAACTTGACCGCGCGCGCCCCGGCGCGCCCGGCGGCACCCCCTGGTCTGGCCCGGAGCGGCGGCGCGACTCGGGAAGGGGCAACGGCCTTCGGGGCGATGGCCGCCGGTCCCGCCACCGCCCGCCCGGCGGCCCCGCGCGCCACCTCCACCGTCAACGCCGACCAGCCGCTGGGGGCGAGCGAGGCGGGGTTGAGCGCGCGTGCCCGCGCCGCCGAGGCCCAAACGCTGGAGGAGTTGGAAGCCGCCCTGCGCGCCTTTGACGGCTGCCCGCTGAAGGCCACGGCGATGAACACGGTGTTCGCCGACGGCAACCCACAGGCCCCGATCCTGCTGATCGGCGAGGCCCCCGGCGAGGACGAGGACCGGCAGGGCAAGCCCTTCGTCGGCGTCAGCGGCAAGCTGCTGGACCGCATGCTGGCCCAGATCGGCCTGGACCGCAACGCCGTGCGCATCACCAACATCCTGCCCTGGCGTCCCCCCGGCAACCGCAGCCCGACGGCGGCGGAAATCGCCGCCTGCCTGCCCTTCCTGGAACGCCATGTCGCCTTGGTGCGGCCCAAGCTGCTGGTGGCGTTGGGCGGGGTGTCGGCCAAGACCCTGCTGGACCGGACCGACGGCATCACCCGCCTGCGCGGCCAGTGGCGGGACTACCCGACTCCGCAGGGGGCCATCCCGCTGCTGCCGATGCTCCACCCCGCCTATCTGCTGCGCAACCCGATCTCCAAGCGCGAGGCGTGGCGCGACCTTCTGGCCCTGCGCCAAAGAATGAGCGAAGTTGGTATCGAGTATTCGCAAGTAAAAAAGGATCGATCCGGGCTGTGACAAATTGTTGCCACGGTCGCAACGAAATTGGTCCGACGGCGTCCGTGGACGCGCCCGGACCGCCGACTGTCCGGCGCTTCCCAACCACACCGCCACACCCGCCAAGCCGTTGTTTGGGAACGCGATTACCCGGACTGACACAAAGCGTGTGAATCCATTGCTTGCGGTTCCGACGGAACTGGAGTAAGTGGATCAAATGCTCTGGAAATTGTGCAGTGCAGCAACACGGGCCGCGCACGCGGTCCCGCTGCGACGCCACCGTCTGGGCGCTGTGGGAATGACGGCGATGGCCGCCGTGCTTCTCGTTGGATTGGGGGATTCGTCCCCGGCCCGCGCCACCCTTTTGCTCGATGCCCCGGACGGGCAACGGATCGTCCCGGCACCGGTTGATGAACCCGCGCCTGAACCCGCGTCTGAACCCCGGCTGTTGGCCCGGGACGCGCAGGCGCGCGCCGTGCAGCTCACCCAGGACGACGCCGACCGCTACACCCGCATTTTCGCCCTGCAGGACCACGCGGATTGGGCCGGGGCGGACGCCGAGATCGCCCAACTGAAGGACCGCCGCCTGCTGGGCTATGTCCTGCGTCAACGCTACCTGCACCCCGACCGCAAGGCCAGCTTCGACGAGCTGGCGCAATGGATGCAGAAACACGGCGACCTCGCCGGGGCCGACCGCGTCCACGCGCTGGCCCAGCGCCGCCAACCGGCGGGCGACCGCAGCCTGCGCCCGCCGCGCGGGGAGGACACCGTCCGTCTGACCGGCGCGCTGGAGCAGTTGGGCGGCCTGCGCACCGTGTCCGCCCGCGCCGATGCGGCGGGGGAGGAGGCCAACCCCACCGACGGGCCGGACGGCGTGTCCATCGCCCCGCGCAGCCGCACCGTGACGCGCCCGCGCGCCGACCGCATCGCGGTGGCGCGGGTGGATGATCTGGTCCGCGCCGGACGTTCCGGGGCGGCGCTGGCCCTGCTGGGGCAGGACGAGTTTTCGCGCAGCCTGGATTCGGCCCAGTACGACGCCGCCCGCGCCCGCATCGCCGCATCGCTCTTTTACAACGGCGAGGTGACGCAGGCGTTGGCCCTCGCCTCGGCCAGCGCCGCCCGCTCGGGCGACGCCGTGCCGGAGGCGCATTGGATCGCCGGACTGGCCGCGTGGCGGCTGAAGCAGCACGACCGCGCCGCCCGCCATTTCGACGGGATGGCGGCGGCGGAGCCGTCCTCCCCCTGGTTGGCCGCCGCCGCCGATTACTGGGCCGCCCGCGCCCACACCCGCCGGGGCCGCGCGGCGGAGGCGCTGGCCCATCTGACCGCCGCCGCCCGCTACCCCCACACCTTCTATGGCCTGCTGGCCCGCCAGGCGTTGGGCGGGGTGAACAGCCTGGATTGGCGCGGCCCCGACCTGACCGGGGCGCATCTGGCCGCACTCGCCCGCAAACCGGCGGGTGCCCGCGCCATCGCCCTGTTGCAGACCGGACAACGCGATCTGGCCGAGTTGGAGTTGCAGCGCGTCCATCCGCAGGGCAACCCGCTGGTCGAACAGGCGCTGGTCAGTCTGGCCGACCGCGCCGGGCTGCCCACCCTGTCGCTGCGGCTGGGCAACGCCGTGGCCGGGCCGGACGGATCGGCCTACGCCGCCGCGCTCTACCCGCTGCCGCATTGGCGGCCGCGCGACGGGTTCACCCTGGATCCGGCCCTGGTCTTCGCCGTGATGCGGCAGGAATCGCGCTTCGATCCCCGGCTGGTCAGTTCCGCCGGGGCCACCGGCCTGATGCAGATCCTGCCCAGCACCGCCCAGCACGTGCAGGAGCGCAACCCCGACCTGACCAACGCCGACGCCGACCGCACCGCCCTGGTCGATCCCGCCCGCAACATGGAGCTGGGTCAACGCTATCTGGCTGAGTTGCTGGCGATGCCCGAGATCGGCGGCAACCTGTTCCTCGCCACCGCCGCCTACAACGCCGGACCGGGCACGCTGCTGCGCTGGCGGCGCGAGATGAGCGACGTCGCCGACCCGCTTCTGTTCATCGAAAGCCTTCCCTTCGCCGAGACCCGCGACTATGTGGAGAAGGTGATGGCGAATTACTGGATCTACCGCTTGCGGATGGGCCAGGACAGCGCCTCTCTGGCGGCGGTGGCCGCTGGCAAATGGCCGGTCTACGCCGCCCCGGCGGTGGCCGCCCTGTCGCCAGCGCTGACGTCGCCAGCGGTGCCGGTTCCAACCCCGGATCAGCGACCCGCCCCGGTCGTGGCCCCGGTGGTCGAGCAGGTCGCCGAACAATCCGCCGGCAGCCCGATCCATTGAGGAGGGGGCGGTCGGACGGTCGTCCAACCCCATGACCGCCATCCCCTGATCGGACCCCGTGATGCCGAAGATCGACGAAAGCCGCCCCTTCCTGCCCGTGACCATCGCCGTCGTCACCGTGTCCGACACGCGGGTCGCCGCCGATGACCGATCCGGCGACGCGCTGGTCGAACGGCTGACCGGGGCCGGGCACCGGCTGGCCAGCCGCAGCATCGTGAAGGACGATCTCGCCGCCATCCGCGCGCGGGTCCAGGCCCACATCGCCGACCCGGAGGTCGACGTGGTTCTGACCACCGGCGGGACCGGCGTCACCGGGCGCGACGTCACCCCCGAAGCGGTCGAGGCTCTGTTCGAAAAGACGATTCCCGGCTTTGGCGAGCTGTTCCGGTCTCTCAGCTACGCCAAGGTCGGCACCTCGACCATCCAGAGCCGGGCCACCGCCGGGGTTGCCAACGGCACCTACGTCTTCGCGCTGCCCGGCTCGCCCAGCGCCTGCCGCGACGCCTGGGACGACATTCTGGTGTGGCAGTTGGACAACCGGCACCGCCCCTGCAATCTGGTGGAGCTGATGCCCCGCCTGCGCGAACACCAGCGCTGACGCCAGCGCCACGCACCCCCCCACCCACCCCCCCACCCACCCCATGACCGCCCATTCCCTCGCCACCCCGGCCGCCGCCCTCGCGGAGGCCGGGATCCCCGATCTGCACGCGCTCCCCGCCGACGCGCTGGAACCGATGCCGCAAAAGGGCGTCGCCCACGACCATGTCCGCCTGCGCGGTCGGGGGCTGGTGCTGCGGATCCCGCGCTGGAGCCAGATCGGGTTGGATCCCGCCGCCGCGCTCGCCCATCAGGCCGCCGCCTTCCAACGGGCGGAGCCGTCGGGCCACACCCCCCGTCTGGTCGCCACCCTGCCGCCGGGGGCCACCCTGCCGTCCGGCGCTGGGCTGCCGATGGGCGCGCTGCTGGTGACGGAGGTGGTCGGGCGCACCCCGCGCCTGCCCGCCGACATGGCCGCCATCGCCCGCGCGCTCGCCGCCCTGCACCGGTTGCCGCCGCCCGCCGACCCGGCACCACTGCCCTGCCCCGCCGACCCCGCCGCCGCCCTGCTGGCGCAGGTGGAGCGGCAGGCCGCGTGGTTCGACGAGGCCGACCTGTCCGCCGCCGCCCGTGCCCTGATCGCGCAAGAGCTGGACGCCGCCCGCGCCGATCCGGTCGCGGCCCCGATGCCGTCGGTGATGGTCGGGGTGGACGTGCATCCCGGCAATTTCCTGATCGACGATCGGGGCAAGGCGTGGTTCCTCGATCTGGAAAAGCTGCAATACGGCCATCCCGCCATGGATCTGGCCCACGCCAGCCTCAGCACCTCCACCCGCTGGGATCCGGCGATCAACGCGGTGCTGAGCGCGACGGAGATCGACGCCTTTCACGCGGCGTGGCGGGCGGCGGTCCCTGCCGAACTGGCCGACACCACGCTGTCGGCGCTCAAGCCGCTGCGCCGCCTGACCTGGTTGCGGACGCTGTCCTGGATGGCCCGCTGGTCGCGCCATGGGGCCAGCCTGTCGCCCGGCATGCCGGACGCGCTGCGCGCCCACATGGACGCGCACGCCGCCGCCATCCTGCGGGCCGAGGACATCGAACGGGTCCGCCGCGATTGGATCTGGACCTTTTCCACCGATTGCGTGGTTAATACGGACGCGCCGACCTGACCCAACGGCGCGCAGAACGAGGCAAGGCATGACGAGCACGCGGAACGGGAAGCGTCTGAATTCGGCCACGCTGCTGCTGACCGGCCTGCTGTGCGCGCTGTCGCCCGGTCTGGCCACGGCGGTGGAGGCGCCGCAGCCGCGCAACCCGGCGGTCGGCAGCTATCTGGCCGGGCGCTTCGCCCAGCATCAGGATGATTGGACCGCCGCCGCCCAATACATGGCCCGCGCGCTGGCCGCCGACCCCGACGATCCGGTGCTGCTGGGCCGCACCTTCCTGCTGAAGCTGGGTGAGGGGCGGTTGGACGTGGCCCTGGATCTGGGCGCGCGCGTCGTCCAGTCCGACCCGGATTCGATGATCGCGCTCACCCTGCTCGCCGCCGACGGGCTGGCCGGTGCGCGGTTGAGCGACGCCGAGGCCCACGCCGCCCGCATCCCGGAGGATGGGTTGGGCCGATTCGTCGGCCCGTTGCTGAAAGCGTGGCTGGCCCAGGCGCGCGGCCAGACCGACGCCGCGCTGAACGCCCTGACCCCGCTGTCGAAGATCGAGGGCTTCACCGCCCTGTACAACCTGCACGCCGGGTTGATCCTGGATCTGGCCGGGCGCACCGATCAGGCCGCCTTGCGCTATGGGGCCGTGACCGAGAGTGCGGCCCCGTTGCGGGTGGTGCAGATCGTTGGCAACTTCATGGAGCGCACCGGGCGCACGGCGGACGCGCGCAAGCTCTACGACACCTTCCGCGCCGGAACCGCCGACGATCTGATGATCGACGCGACCAACGACGGGTTGAGCGGCGGCCCCACCATCGCCCGCACCGTGCGCGATTCCCGCGACGGGCTGGCCGAAGCCATGTTCGACCTCGCCAGCGCCCTGCATCACGAAAACATCCACGACACCGCCCTGCTGTTCGGGCGGATCGCGCTGCATCTGCGCGCCGACCAGCCGCTCGCCCGCCTGATGATCGGCGACATCCTGACCGCGCGCGACCACCACGACGACGCGCTGGCCGAATACGAGCATCTGTTCAAGAATCCGATCATCGGCTGGTCGGCCCGCCTGCGCGCCACCGACAGCCTCGCCCGGCTCGACCGCACCGACGAGGCCATCACCACCCTGAAGACGTTGACGCAGGAGCACCCGGAGCGCACCGACGCGCTGGTCCGGCTGGGCGACCTCTACCGGGTGGCCAAGCGCTACCCCGAATCCGCCGAGGCCTACAGCGCCGCCATCAGCCGCACCGCCAAGCCGACCGAACGGATGTGGCCGCTCTATTACGCGCGCGCCATGGCCTATGAAAAGGCCGGGCGCTGGCCCGAGACCGAGGCCGACCTGAAGGCCGCCCTGGCGCTGAAGCCCGACGAACCGACCCTGCTGAACCATCTGGGCTACAGTTGGATCGAACGCGGCGAGAATCTGCAAACCGCCAAGGGCATGGTCGAGCGGGCGGTCGCCCTGCAACCGCGCGACGGCTACATCATGGACAGTCTGGGGTGGGCGCTCTACAGCCTGGGCGATTTCGCCGGGGCGGTGGAAAAGCTGGAACGCGCGGTGGAACTCAAGCCGCTGGACCCGACGATCAACGATCATTTGGGCGACGCCTATTGGCGGGTGGGCCGCCGCACCGAGGCGCGTTTCCAATGGACCCGCGCCCTGCGTCTGGCCGAGGAGGAGGAGCAGAAAGCCTCCATCCAGGCCAAGCTGGAGAAGGGATTGCCCGACAGCGCCCGCGCGGCCAGCGCGAAGCCCTGATGAACCGCTTCTGATGCAACGGTTCTGACGGATCCGAAACGATCATGACCAGCGCGACCGCCTCCGAAACAACCCTTACAACGCCCCGCCTGACCCTGTTCCGGGGCCGCAGCGCCGACCGCAACCCGCGCGCCATGGCCGGGGCCGAACGGCTGGGAACGGCGCTTGCCCGCCGCCTGGGTCGGTCCGTCGCCGCCGTGGGCGTGCCGGAACCGCCGATCCCCGGCGCGTGGCACACCCAATTGACCGCCGCCCGCCCCGCCCTGCGCGGGTTGGCCGACGCGTTGGCCTTGGCGCTCAACGATCCTTTCCCAACCGCAACGGTGATGGGCCGTTGCGCCGCCGCGCTCGCCACCCTGCCGGTGGTTGCCCAACGCCACCCGGACGCCTGCGTGGTCTGGTTCGACGCCCACGGCGACGTCAACATCCCCGGAGCGGCGGACGTCGGCTATCTCGGCGGAATGGTGGTCAGCGCCGCCTGTGGCCTGTGGGACAGCGGTTTGGGCGCGGGCCTGGCGTTGGACCGCGTCGTGCTGGTGGCCGCCCGCGATCTCGATCCACCGGAACAGGCGTTGATCGCGTCGGGGGCGTTGCGCCATCTGCCGGTCGGCCCCGACCTGCCCGCCCGTCTGGCCGACGCGGTGGCCGGTCGCCCGGTCTATGTCCATCTCGACGTTGACAGCCTGGACGCCGGTCTGGTGCCGAGCGAGTATCAGGTCGCCGACGGCCTGTCCTTCGCCGACCTGCGCGCCGCCTGCAAGGGGCTGGCCGACCAGCGCCTGATTGGGCTGGAAATCGCCGAGTTCGAAGACACATGGCCCGACGGTCGCCCCGGCGACACCGCGCCGCTGCTGGCCACGCTCGACCCGCTGCTGCGGGTGTTGGCCCCCGTCTCGGCGGATCGAGCGTAACTCACGGCCTGCACCTCACACCGCCAGCGCCAGTTGCACCCCCTGGCCGATGGCGCGCTTGGCGTCCAGTTCCGCCGCCACGTCGGCTCCGCCGATCAGGTGGACGCGCACCCCCGCCGCCTCCAGCGGGTGGCTCAACTCGCGCAACGGCTCCTGGCCGGTGCACAGCACGATGGAGTCGACCGCCAGAAGGCGGGGGTTTTCGCGCTTTTCGCCGAAGCTGACGGTCAGCCCCTGGTCGTCGATGCGCTCGTAATTCACGCCCGACAGGGTTTCCACCCCCTTCATCTTCACCTGTGCCCGGTGAATCCAGCCGGTGGTTTTGCCCAGCCCAGCCCCCGGCTTGCCCGGCTTGCGCTGCAACAGGATGATCTGGCGCGGCGACGGAACCACATGCGGGCGCAGACCGGCGACACCACCGCGCGCCTGTTCGGGATCGCCCACGCCCCATTCCCGCCGCCACAGCTCCAGATCCTGGCTGGCCGACGGCCCGTCCTGCGCCAGAAATTCGCACATATCGAAGCCGATGCCACCCGCCCCGATCACCGCCACCCGACGGCCCACCGGCTTGGACTCGCGCAGCACGTCGATGTAGCTCAGCACCATCGGGTGCGACTGGCCGGGAATCTTCGGATCGCGCGGGGTGACGCCGGTGGCGAGCACCACCTCGTCGAAGCCGTCGCGCACCAGATCATCCGCCGACACCCGGCGGCCCAAACGCTGGTTCACCCCGGTTTCGACCAGCCGGTGGGCGAAGTAGCGCAGGGTTTCGTAAAACTCCTCCTTGCCGGGAATGCGCTTGGCCATGTTGAATTGGCCGCCGATCTCCGCCGCCGCGTCGAACAGATGCACCTCGTGCCCGCGCGCGGCCAGTTCGGTGGAGCAGCTCAGCCCCGCCGGACCGGCCCCGACCACGGCGATCCGCTTGCGCCGCGCCGCCGGGGCGGCCTTGGGCAATTCGGTTTCATGGCAGGCGCGCGGGTTGACCAGACAGCTCGCCAGCTTGCGCGAGAAGACGTGATCCAGACAGGCCTGGTTGCAGGCGATGCAGGTGTTGATCGCCTGCGGTTTGCCCGCCGCCGCCTTCGCGACGAACTCCGGATCGGCCAGCAGCGGGCGCGCCATCGACACCATGTCGGCGCAGCCATCGGCCAGGATGCGGTCGGCCACGTCCGGCACGTTGATGCGGTTGGTGGTGCAGAGCGGGATCGACACCTGCCCCTTCAGCTTCTGCGTGACCCAGGCGAAGGCCCCGCGCGGCACGCTGGTGGCGATGGTGGGAACGCGGGCCTCGTGCCAGCCGATGCCGGTGTTGATGATGGTGGCTCCCGCCGCCTCCACCGCCTTGGCCAGTTGCACCACCTCTTCCCAATTGCTGCCGTCGGGGACGAGATCGAGCATCGACAGGCGGTAGATGATGATGAAGTCGCGCCCGACCGCCTCGCGCATGCGGGACACGATCTCCACCGGGAAGCGCATGCGGTTTTCGTAACTGCCGCCCCAGCGGTCGGTCCGCCGGTTGGTGTGGGCGACAAGGAACTGGTTGATGAGGTAGCCCTCCGACCCCATCACCTCCACCCCGTCATAGCCCGCCTCGCGCGCCAGGGTGGCGCAGCGGACGAAGGCGCGGATCTGCCGTTCCACCCCCCAATTGGTCAGCGCGCGTGGGGTGAAGGGGGTGATCGGCGATTTGATCCGCGACGGGGCCACCGACAGCGGGCTGTGGCCGTAGCGCCCGGCGTGCAGGATTTGCAGGGCGATCTTGCCGCCTTCGGCGTGCACCGCGTCGGTGATGACCCGGTGGGCCTGCGCGGTGGAATGGCGCGCCAGGGTGGAGCCGAAGGGCGACAGCCAGCCTTCCACATTGGGGGCGAAGCCGCCCGTCACCATCAGCCCGACCCCGCCGCGCGCCCGTTCGGCGAAATAGGCGGCCAGCTTGGGAAAATCGCGGCGGCGATCCTCCAACCCCGTGTGCATCGACCCCATCAGCACCCGGTTTTTCAACACGGTGAACCCAAGGTCGAGCGGTGCGAGCAAATGCGGGTAGAGGCTGGCGGCGGGCTGGCTCACGGGCGGTTCCTCCGGCGGGCAAGGGCGCTCTTTTCGGCGCTGGGATCACGGATCATCCGTAGCCCAAAGGCTAGATCAAGTTTACGTATAGGTCAACTTCATTCCGCAATGACCACCACACACAGCGAAGAGGAGCCATGGCCTCCCGTTCCGCATTCGCAAAATGCGACGCGCTGCTGTGTTGCGGTGCATTTTGCGGCGACCGTTCCACCGATTGTGACGGTTTCCACGCCCTGATGGCGGAAACCGCAACGAATCAGCGAAAAATCATGCCTTCTCCGCAACATATTGTGTCTTTCCGGTTGGCGCGGATTTTGCCGTGGCCTATGGGACAACGGTTGAACACACGGAACGCCCGACCATGAACACGCTCTCCTTGAAAGCCAAACTGATGGGTTTGGTGGTGTTGACCGCCTTGGCCGTCATGACTGTGGCGGGGGGTGGCCTGTGGCTGGGCTATCACCAGATGTACAACGACCGCATCGCCAGCCTGCGCACCGTCGTGGAAACGGTGCATGGCATGGCCAGCGCCTTTGACGCCGAAGTCAAAAAGGGAACGATGACCCGCGACGAGGCGCTGAACCGGATGCGCTTTGCCGTCAACGCCATGCGCTATGGCGAGAACAAGAGCGACTACGTCATCGTCGCCGACATCGCGAACGTCATGAACATCATCAACCCGGCGCGGCCCGACCTGATCGGCAAATCCATGGCCCAGGTGAAGGACGGCAACGGCAAGCTGTTCGCGGTGGAGATGGCGGACGTCGCCAAATCGGCCAAGGCCGAGGGCGTGGTCGAATATTCCTTCCCGCGCGCGGGCCAGACCGAAGCCTCGCCCAAAGCGTCCTTCGTCAAGCGGTTTGCCCCGTGGGACATGTTCATCGCCACCGGCGTTTACATGGATGATCTGGACGTCGAGTTCCGCCGCCACGCCCTGTGGCTGGTGCTGGTCGTCGTCTGTTTCGCCCTGCCGGTGGTGGCCGCCATCGCCTGGACCGGGTGGAGCATCAGCGCCGCCGTGCGGGGGTTGAGCGGCAAGATGGCGGCGCTTGCCGCCGGCCGGTCGGATCTGACCTTCCCGGAAGCCGGGCGCGGGGACGAGATCGGCGAGATGGGCCGTGCGGTCCAGGTGTTCCAGGACAACGCCATCGCCAAACTCCGGCTGGAAACCGAACAGGCCGCCGCCGAACAGCGCGCCATCGCCGAAAAACGCCAGTCGATGGAACGGCTCGCCGCCACCTTCGAAAGCACCGTGGGCGGCGTCATCCAGGCGGTGGCCGACAAGACGACGGCGATGGAACGCCACGCTCACGCCATGACCGACGCCACCGCCGAAACCGACCGCCTTGCCTCGGCCGTGTCGGCCGCCACCGAACGGACGGCGATGAACGTGCAGACCGTCGCCTCCGCGTCGGAGGAGTTGGCCGCCTCGATCAACGAGATCTCCTCCCAGGTCGCCAAATCCAGCGCCATGGCGGCGTCGGCCGAACAGCAGGCCGAACGCGCCAACAGCCGCATCGCCGGGCTGGCCCAGGCGGTGGAGCGCATCGGCGCGGTGGTGGATCTCATCAACTCCATCGCCAGCCAGACCAATTTGCTGGCCCTGAACGCCACCATCGAGGCCGCGCGCGCCGGTGAAGCGGGCAAGGGCTTCGCCGTGGTGGCCCAAGAGGTCAAGCAACTGGCCAGCCAGACCGCCAAGGCGACGGAGGAGATCGCCGCCCAGGTGTCGGGCGTGCAATCGGCCACCGGCGAAACCGTGACCGAGATCAACAGCGTCGCCCAGGTCATCACCCAGCTCAACCAGATCGCCGGGAGCATCGCCTCGGCGGTGGAGGAGCAGGGGGCGGCCACCCGCGAAATCGCCCGCAACATCCAACAGGCGGCCAGCAGCACGAGCGAGGTGTCGGCCTCCATCGTCGGCGTCACCGCGTCCGCCGACCAGAGCGGCAAGGTGGCGCGCGAGGTGCTCGATGCCTTCCAACACCTGTCGCAACAGGCCGGAACCCTGCGCCAGGAGGTCAGCGGCTTCCTGCGCACCGTGCGGGCCGGGTGACGCCGCCCTCCCCCCGGCCCCAGCGCCGGGGGGGATCATCGCGGCGTGGGAGCGCCGGGAAGACTGGACTTCCGGGAGGCGAGGTGGGAAGGAAGGGCGATTGCGGCACAGGAGCCAACGCACCATGTCGGACTCGCCGTGGAAATCCTCCACCGATCGGCGCAACGAACGGGAAGAAAAGCGCATCGCCGTTCTGCGGACGGCGGCGCGCGCGTTCAACGAGGTCGGCTATTACAACACCTCGTTGGACGACATCGCCCGGCGGCTGAACGTCACCAAGCCGACGATCTACTACTACATCAAGAACAAGGAAGAGATCCTGTACGAGTGCGTGCGCATCGGGCTGGAACGGCTCGATTCCGCCTCGTCCGAGGTGATCGGCCACGGTGGCAGCGCCTATGACGAGCTGGTGGCGGTGATGACCGCCTATGTCGGCGTCGTCACCATGGATTTCGGCATGTGCGTGATCCGCGTCGGCGAGGAACCGTTGACGGAGGAAAGCCGCCGCACGCTGCGCGCGCTGAAACGCCGGATCGACCTGAAATTCCGCAGCCTGATCGAACGCGGGATCGCCGAAGGCTCCATCGCCGCCTGCGATCCCAAGATCGCCGCCTTCACCCTGGCCGGTGCCCTGAGCTGGATCGCCCGCTGGTACCAGCCCGACAGCCCGCAGACCGCCGACGCCATCGCCCGGCAATCGGTGGATCTGCTGCTGAACGGCCTGCGCCCGCGCGGGTGACGGCCCGTTCCGGGCGCGCTCACCGACGCGGGTCCGATTGGAAAGCGGACGGTTACACCCGTTCGAAGATCGCCGCGATCCCCTGGCCACCACCGATGCACATCGTCACCAGGGCGTAGCGGCCGCCGACGCGGTGCAGCTCGTAAATCGCCTTGACCGCGATGATCGCCCCGGTTGCCCCCACCGGGTGGCCGAGCGAGATTCCGGACCCGTTGGGGTTGACCTTGGCCGGGTCGAACTCCAACGTGCGCGCCACGGCGCAGGCCTGCGCGGCAAACGCCTCGTTCGATTCGATGACGTCGAGGTCGGCGACGGTCAGGCCGGTGCGGGCCAGCAGCTTGCGGGTCGCCGGGATCGGGCCGATGCCCATATGGTCGGGTTCGACACCGGCGTGGGCGTAGCCGACCAGCCGGGCCAGCGGCCTCAGCCCCAGCGCGGCGGCGCGCCCGGCCTCGGCCAGCACCAGGGCGGCGGCCCCGTCGTTCAGGCCGGACGCGTTGCCCGCCGTCACCGTGCCATCCTTCTTGAACACCGGCTTCATCGCCGCCAGCCCTTCGGCGGTGGCGTCGGCGCGCACATGCTCGTCGGTGTCGAAGCGGATCACGCCCTTGCGGCTGGCGATCTCCACCGGAACGATCTGGTCCTTGAACCGGCCCTCGGCGATGGCGCGGGCGGCACGGCGCTGGCTTTCCAACGCCAACGCGTCCTGGGTGGCGCGGTCGATGCCGTAGCGGGCGGCGACGTTCTCCGCCGTGATGCCCATGTGAATCTTTTGCCACGGGTCGTGCAGGATGCCGTTCATGTAATCGACCAGCCCGCCATCGCCCAGGCGGGTGCCCCAGCGCGCCGTCGGCAGGATGTAGGGACCACGGCTCATCGACTCCGCCCCCGCCCCGATGGCGATCTCGACGTCGCCCAGCGCGATGGATTGCGCCGCCGACACAATGGCCTGCAGCCCCGACCCGCACAGCCGGTTGACGTTGAAGGCCGGGGTTTCCAGCGGCAGGCCGGAATCGATGGCCGCCACCCGGCTGAGATAGGCGTCCTTGGTGTCGGTGGGGATGACGTTGCCCATCACCACATGGCCAACGCTGTCGGGCGCGGCCCCCGACCGTTCCAACGCCGCCTTGACCGCCGTGGTGGCGAGCGTGGACAGCGGCACATCCTTCAGACTGCCGCCAAAGGCACCGATGGCGGTGCGGGCGGCCCCGACGACGACGATGTCGGTTTGCATGGTTGGGTTGTTCCTTCCCTTGGGGGTTCGTGCGTTGCGGGGCCGTCAGCGGCCGTGGAAAAGCGGGGCGCGCTTGCCCAGAAAGGCGGAGACGCCCTCGCGGAAATCATCGGTGGCGGCGCAGCCCTGGAAGGCCGCCCGCTCGGCGTCCAGCTGCTCGTCCAGCGTCGCGGTCCAGCTCTGCCGCAGCAGGCGGCGCGTGGCGGCGAAGGCCCGCGTCGGTCCGGCGGCGAGGCGTTCGGCCAGCGCGCGGGTTTCCGACACCAGATCAGCGGCGGGAACCACGCGGTTGACCAGCCCCAGCCGCAACGCCTCCTCGGCCTTCACCCGCTCCGACAGCAAGGCCAGCTCCATCGCCCGCCGCATCCCGACCAGACGGGGCAGCGCGTGGGTCCCCGACCCGTCGGGCGAGGTCCCCAACCGGGCGTAGGCGGTGGTGAACAGCGCGTCATCGGCGGCGATGCAGAGATCGGCGGCGCAGGCCAGACTCATCCCCGCCCCGGCGACCGGCCCGTGGACGGAGGCCAGCACCGGCGTCTCCAACCCGTCCAGCAGGCGCAAGGCGGCGTGCAGATGGTCGATGATCGCGGTGGCCACCGCCGGAGCCGCCGCCGGATCGTCGTGGAACCGCCCGACATCGCCCCCGGCCATGAAGCCCCGGCCGTTCCCGGCCAGCACCAGACAGCGCACCCCGTCAACCTTCCCGGCATCGTCCGCCACGGTCTGGCACGCGGCGCGCAGGGCGGCGGCGGTCGGTTCGTCCAGCGCGTTGAGCACGGCGGGGCGGTTGAAACGAATCCACGCCACCGCCCCTTCGCGGGACAGCAGGACCGGCGCGTCGGTGTCGCTCATAGCGGGAAAACCTCGTGGTTGGCGGTGGGGAGGGGTTCGGTGGTCAGCTTTTACCAATTGGAACGTATGTTACTCAAAAGTACGATACCGATCCGTCTCGTTTCCGTCAACGCACGGATGCGACGGGTTGGGAAAAGGTGGGGCGTGACCATCGCGAGCAAACGCTCCATGGGGGTCGACGTGATGATGGGCAACAGCCGCCCCACCAGCACACCGGACGCCGCCGCCCCCCTTGGCAATCCGGGTGCGCTGCACCATATGCCCTCCCTGGCCGAGGCCATGCAGGAACGGTGCGGTGTGACGGAGGAAACGGAGCGATGACACGCGGTGTGGTGATGGCGGGGGTTGCCCTGTGGCTGGCGGCGACCGTGTCGGCTGGCGCGCAGGAGATGGCCAAGCCGAAATTCGGCCCACAGGCCGAACCGATCACCCGCGCGGCCAGCTTCGTCCGCACCACCCCGGCCCCGGATTTCTGGGCGCTCAGCCCCTTTTACGTGCCGCAGGCCACCGGCAGCGCCTGTTCGGTCGCCAGCGTCGCCATGATGCTGAACGGGCTGCGCGGCCTGCCCGACAGCGCGGCGGAGCGGCTGATCACGCAAAAGCAGGTGATCGACCGCGTGGGCGATGACCGGTGGCGCGAGGCGGTGGCCGACGATGGCGAGGGCATCTCCTTCACCGATCTGGAGCATTACGTCCGCCGCAGCCTGGAGGCCTATGGCCTGGACGCCGAGGTCGAGGTGTTCCGCCCGCAGGACGCCTCCCCCCGCACGCTGACCGCCCTGCGCCGCATTCTGGCCGACAACGAGCAGGGCGACGAGGACATCATCCTCGTGGCCTTCGACCAGGGAACCCTGACCGGCGACGACGGCGGCGGCCACATCGCCCCGCTCGGGGCCTATGACGCCGCCACCCGCCGGGTGCTGGTGATGGACCCCGACCGCAGTTGGTACGTGCCCTATTGGACCAGCGACGAAAAGCTGTTGGAGGCGATGTTGAAGCCGGACCGGGCCGACCCGGAAGGCAGCGGCCTGATCCGCGTCCGTGCCCGCCGGGTGTCCGGGTAACGCCCGCGCGTCAGACGCAGCGCCCGCCATCGACCTCCAGGCAGACGCCGGTCAGGAACTCCGCCTCGTCGGAGCAGAGATACAGCGCGGCGTTGGCGATGTCCGCCGGGGTGGACAGCCGCCCCGCCGGGATGGAGGCGAGGAACTGCGCGCGGCGTTCGGGCGAATCCTGGCCCATGAAGCGGTGCAGCATCCCGGTTTCCCCGGCCACCGGGTTGATGGCGCAGACCCGGATCTTGTCGGGGGCCAGTTCGACCGCCATGGATTTGGTCAGGGTGATGACCGCGCCCTTCGATCCGTTGTACCAGGTCAGGTTGGGACGCGGGCGCAGCCCGGCGGTGGAGCCGATGTTCAGGATCACCCCGCCGCCCTGCTCGCGGAACACCGGCACGGCGTGGATGGCGCTGTGGTAGATCGACTTGACGTTGACGGCGTAAATCCGGTCGAAGGTGGCTTCGTCCACCTCCAGCATCGAGCCATAGCGGTGGGTGTAACCGGCGTTGTTGATGAGGATGTCGAGCCGACCATAGGACCCGACGGCGGCGGAGATGATGGCCTCGTAATCCTCGCCCACCGCGACGTCGGCGCGGACGGCCAGACCGGCTTCGCCCAGGGAATCGGCGACCCGCCCGGCGGCGGCCTCGTCCAGATCGGCGACGATGACGCGGGCACCCTCCGCCGCGAAACGCCGCGCGATGCCCTCCCCGAACCCCGACCCGCCACCGGTGACGACGGCAACCTTGCCCGAAAGACGCATGAGACGATCCTCCCACGGATGGGCCGCCCCCTGCATTCGGGCGGCGATTGGCGCGCGGCGAACACAGCATGGTAGCGCGAAACCGCCCGGCAGGGCAGCCGCCAAAACGTACAATTTGTGTGGGGGGTTCCCCCAGCAAGGGGGGACGCTTTTCAGGAAAATGGCGCGAGTGACGGGACTTGAACCCGCGGCCTCCGGCGTGACAGGCCGGCGCTCTAACCAACTGAGCTACACCCGCGTCTGGCTCCCGGTGCTGGACTCGAACCAGCGACAAGCGGATTAACAGTCCGCTGCTCTACCAACTGAGCTAACCGGGAACGGAGTGCGGCTTATAAGGGTGATCGCCGGACCTGGCAAGAACAAAAGTGACGATCGATGCATTTTTTACCATAGGGTGCATGATCCTCGCGAACGCCGCGCCGCAAACACCTCATGGTTGAAACACGATCGTCCAGAATCTTGACAAACGTCGCGCCCTGCGGCTTCTTCACCCCCACTTTCCCCATCACCGACGCGACAAGGCCCGATGCCCGAGGTCGTTCCGTTTGCCGCCGCCCGCGCGGCGCTGGTCGCCCGCCTGACCGAACAGCTTCCGCCCGCCACCGAATGGGCGGGGCGCCTGATGCTGATGCCCGACGGCCGCCGGGTGGAGCCAATGCCCGCGCTTGCCGCAATGGCCACGCTGCGCGCCTTCCGCGCCGGTCTGGACAGCGCCATCGGGGCCGCCCCCTGTTCGGTCGGCGGCGTCTGGGTGTCGCGGGAAGATTGCCTGGATTGGGATGGGCTGCTGGCCCCGCTGGCGGTGGCCGCCGCCTATGCGGTCGGCCGCAACCCAGGCAGCCAGGGCCGGGATTGCTTCGCCGCCGAGCTGTTCCGCTGCAAGACGGCGCTGTCGGGCTGGGGCGTGCGCGGGCTGCGCGCCGACGCCACGGTGGCCCGCGCCGCCGGACACGCGGTGATCGCCGTCAGCCGCCGCCCGGACGATCAGGAGATCGTGTTGGACCGGGTGATGGACACCTTCGCCTTTGCCATGCAGAGCCTGGGCGAACCGACGATCGGGTCCGGCGACCTCGACCGCCGTCTGGTCCGCCGCGCCGCACCGCTGCGGCGCTGACCGGCCCTCAGCCCCCGGATTCCGGGGTCATTTTCGGGGCTGGTTCCGGGATCAGGTCATCGCGGATGGCAAAGCCGTAACGCCCCTCTTCCAGGGCGGTGACGTCGTAATGCAGCGCCTTGTCGACGCGGTTGTCGGGGCGGAAGGTCAGAACGCGCGGTTTCAGCGTCGCCACCTCCGTCGGTTGGCAATACCAGGACGCGGCGACGATCACCCCATCCCCCGGCTGGCAACTGCGCGCCGCCGATCCGTTCATCACACCGGCGCGCGAGCCACGCTCGCCATAAATCACATAGGTGCTGATGCGGGGGCCGGAGTTCTTGTTCCAGATCTCCACGAACTCCAACGGCACGATGCCGACCGCCTCGCAATGGTCGGGATCGTGCGTGATCGACCCCTGGTAATTCAAATTGGCGTCCGTCACCCGCAGGCAATGCAGCTTCGCCCGCACCACCTTAATCATCGACGCCTCCCCCGACTCGTCCGTGACCAAACCGTCTGTGGTCGAAGGGTTGTGTTTGTGGTGCCCATGATGGAAAGGGCAAGCGATCTTTGTGCGGCGCAACCCGCCCCGCCATCCCCACCGAACCGCCTATGGAGTCCCGGCCCGCGATGGCAAGGCGGCGGGCAAAAAGACGGGTCCGGCGCGGGGGAGCGACGGACCCGTTGCAGTCGGGAGGAGTGACGCGACCATCCCCAGACAGACAGGGGGACGAGGACAGCCGACGTCTTCGGATGGACCGCTGGCCACCCGAACCGGGATCGCCCGTGCCCGCCGGATCATCGGTTCCGGTTGAGACGACGGCGAATTGTCGATAAATTGCCAAGCAAGATTGCGGATTCACCCCCGAAACCATGCGTCTTTCGCTGGCCTTCGGTGGCTTGACGAAAGAAAACCACCCGATGAACGCTCAACCGATCGTGTCGTCCTCGCATCTGGCGTCCGACCAGGGCAGCGAAACCAGCGAGTTCGAATATGGCCTGATCGTCGCCGGCAACGCCTTTCACCGCTGGGTGGTGCGCTGCATGACGGCGGCGGGCCTGCCGGAGCTGTCGGCGCTGGAGGTTCTGCTGCTGCACAGCGTCAACCACCGCGCCCGCGACAAGAGTCTGGCCGACATCAGCTTTGTCCTGAACATCGAAGACACCCACATCGTCAATTACGCCCTGAAGAAGCTGCACCGGCTGGGGTTGGTCGAACGCGGCAAACGCGGCAAGGAAGTCACCTACCGCACGTCGGCACCGGGGAACGAGGCGGTCAACCGCTACCGCGCCGTCCGCGAGGATTGCCTGTTGCGCTCGCTGGAGGCGCTGGGGACCGTCGATCACAAGCAGATCGGCGAGGCCGCCAACCTGCTGCGCGCCCTGTCGGGCATCTACGACCAGGCGGCCAGGGCGGCGACCACGCTGTAACCGCCCTCATTCTCTCCCACCCTCATTCGACCGCGCGCACCGTCACCCCGGCGGCTTCCAGCGCGGTCCGCACCGCCGCCGCCATCGCCACCGCCGTCGGCGTGTCGCCATGGACGCAAACGGTGTCGGCGACGATGGGCAGGCGTTTGCCGTGGCGGCTCGTGACGGCACCGTCCAGCACCATCCGCACCACCCGTTCCGCCGCCAGTTCCGGCACATGGATCACCGATCCGGCGATCTTGCGCGGGGTCAGGGTCCCGTCATCCTCATAGGTGCGGTCGGCAAACGCCTCGCGCACCACGCGCAGGCCCACCGCCTCCCCCGCCCGGTCCATGGCGCTGAGCGGCGGAACCACGAACAGCAGGGCCGGATCCACCGCCTTGACCGCGCGGGCGATGGCCTGGGCCATGTCAGCGTCCACCGCCGCCATGTTGTACAGCGCGCCGTGCGGCTTCACATGGGTGACGCGATGGCCCGACAGCGCGGCGCAGGCCTGCAACGCGCCGATCTGGTAGGCGACCATCCGCTCGATGCTGGCCGGGCTGTCGCCCTGGATGCTGCGGCGGCCAAAGCCAAGGATGTCGTTGAAACCGGGATGCGCGCCGATGCGCACGCCCTTGTCCAAGGCCAGCCGCGCCGTGTCCGCCATGATCGACGGGTCGCCCGCGTGAAAGCCACAGGCGATGTTGGCCGAGGTGACGATGTCGAGCATCGCCCGGTCATCGCCCATCGCCCAGGCCCCGAAGCCTTCGCCCATGTCGCAATTCAGATCAATGCTCGGCATTCTCTTCCCCCCTCTGTCCAAGCCGGACTCACTCCCACCCCGTCACGGCCCCGCCGATCAGGTTGAAGCCCAGCAGCCGTTCGCTGTCATACAGGGCAAAACCACCCGCCGCGCGCAACAGGCCGGGCAGCCCGTCCATCACCGCCCGGTGCTGGGCGTGGATGGCCTGCGCCTCCGCCACCGTGACGGCGCGGAAGCGGAAGCGGTCGCCCGGCCTTTTCTGCGCCAGCGCGGCCACGTCGGGACCGATGACGCAGGCGATCTTGGGATAGCCGCCGGTGGTCTGGCGGTCGGCCAGCAGGACGATCGGCTGCCCGGTGCCCGGCACCTGCACCGCCCCCAGCGGAATGCCGTCGGACGTGATGTTGAAGCCGCGCGCGTGCTCGATCACCGGGCCGGTCAGGCGGTAGCCCATGCGGTCGGCCTCGTGGCTGACGCTGTACTCCCCGCCAAGAAAGGCGGCGATCCCCGCCGGGGTGAAGGCGTCGTCCTGCGGCCCCAGCACCACGCGGATCACCTCCCCGCGCGGCGGCAGCAGGGACGGGTCGAGCGTGGCCTCGCCCCGGTCCGCCGCCGCCGCCAGCCGCAGGGGGATGCGGTCGCCCGCCTTCAGCGCGCCGCCGTGCAACCCGCCCAGACGGCTGCGGCTGTGGGTGGCGACGCTCCCCAGGACGGGATCCAGGGCCATCCCCCCTTCCACCGCCCAACAGCCGCGCACCCCATCGCGCAGCGCGCCGATGCGCAGCGTCTCGCCGTCGCGCAAACGCAAACTGGTCCAGGAGGGTACCGGCTGGTCATCGACGAACAGCGGCACGTCGCCCGCCACCGCCAGCCGCACCGGCCCGCCTTCCACCGTCAGCGTGTCGCCCATCATGGTGAACTCCACCACCCCGGCGTCGGCGGGGTTGCCGACCAGGGCGTTGGCGGCGGCGTGCAACAGAGGATCGGCGGCCCCGGCCACCGACACGCCGTAGCGCTGATAGCCAAAGCGCCCGCGATCCTGCACGGTGGAGCTGGGTCCGGCGGCGACGACGCGCAGATGGGTGGTCATGCCTCGGCTCCCTCGGTCACGGTTTCCTGATCGGGCAACAGGCCGTCATGCGCGGCCAAACGGTCGTACTCGACCACCGAAATCGACGAAAAGCGGATGCGGTCGCCCGGAGCCAGCAGGAAGGGCTGCGCCCGCCGCAACTCAAAGGTCTTGACCGGCGTGCGCCCCAGCAGATGCCAACCGCTGGGCATGGCGATGGGCGAAATCGCCGCCTGCGCCCCGCCCTGCATGACGCTGCCCGCCGGAGTGACCATGCGCGGGTTTTCCCGGCGCGGCTGGTGCAGCGCCTCGGGCAGGCCGCCGAGATAGGCGAAGCCCGGCGAAAAGCCCAGCATGTAGACCCGGTAATCGGCGGCGCAATGCAGCGCCACCACCTCGTCCGTGGTCAGCCCGGCGCGGCGGGCCACGTCGTCCAGATCCTCGCCATGCGCGCCGCCGAAGCAGACCGGCACGATCCAGCGCCGTTGCGGCTCGCGGCTGGCCCGCGCCAAATCCCGCGCCAGATCGAGCAGGGCGGGGCCGAGCCGGTCGGGGTCGGTCTGGCCCGGATCATACTGCACCAGGACGGAGCGGTAGGTCGGGACCGTTTCCACCACCCCCGGCAACCCGGCGTCGGCGATGCGGCGGTCCAGCCGGTGAACGGCGGCGTTCAGCGCGGGGGCGATGCCCTCGCCCAATTCGACGATCAGCGCGCCGTCACCGGCAACGAGCAGGCGCGGCGACAGGCTGGGCGGCGACGGTGATGTCACGCTCATGGTCGGTTCCGGGGAACGAGAAAAGAAAGAACGGGGGCGATGGGGCGGACGCGGTGGGGCCGGACCGGCCAACCCCACCCGCGCCCGGCGCGGGTCAGCGCGCGTACTTGTCCAAAATCTGCTGGTACGCGCCGCTGGCCTTCATCGCCGCCACCCCGGCGTCGAAATCGGCGCGCAGCTTGGCGGTGTCACGAACCTTGGTGAAGGCGATGTAGCTCGGCAGGCTTTGGACCTCCGGCGTCAGCTCCTTCACCTGATCCAAGGCACCCTGCTGCTTCAGGAAATATTGGGCGACGTAGCGGTTGCTGGGCATCACGTCGTACCGGCCCGACAGCAGCTTTTTCACGTTGCTGTCGCTGTCGTTCGATTTTTCGAGGTTGGACAGAACGCCGCTCTTGATCGCCTCGTCCATCACCGATCCGTAGCTGATCTGGTTGACGACGCCGATCTTGGCCTTGCTCAGCTTGGTCAGATCGCCGTCGAAGGTGATGGCCGAGTCCTTCAGAACGAAGAAGGACACCACCTGCGGGACCAGCACCTCGGTGGAGTAGTTCAGGAACTGCTCGCGCTCCGGCGTTTTGTAGGCGGTGAAGATGGCATCGGCACCGCCATCCTTCACCGTGTCGAGCGCGCGCGCCCAGGGCATGATCTCCACCGCAACGGTGTGACCGGCCTTCTTCATCGCTTCGGTGACGATTTCATAGGCGATGCCCGCCGGTTTGCCGCCGTCGTCGTAGATCAGGGGTGGAAAGCTGAGCGCCACCATCCGCAACGCGTCCGCCGAGGCGGGCAGTGCTGCGAACACGCCAACGGACAGGACGGTGGTGGCGAGGATGCGGGCCTTGATGCTGTGGGACATGAAAAAAGCCTCCGCTGTTCGGGGAAGAGGGTTTGTTTTTGTCGCATCCCCTCTTCTGCGGAGGGGCCGGTTGGTCACGGCGAGGCCATACGGATTAGAGCACGGAGAGATGGGTGTTGAGCAAGTCGGTGATGAGCATCGTACCGGGGCTGTGGGTGATGGCGATGGGCGGGCGGGCGGTGCGGATCGCGACCTGCGGCGTCACCCCGCAGGCCCAGAACACCGGGACCTCGCCCGGCTCCACCGGCACCGCCTCGCCATGCTCCGGCTTGGTGATGTCGCGGATGCCGATGGCCGCCGGATCGCCGAAATGCACCGGCGCGCCGTGGACCGAGGGAAAGCGCGAGGTGATCTGGATCGCCCGGATGGCGTCGCGCGGCGACATCGGCCGCATCGACACCACCATCTTGCCAGAGAAACGCCCGGCCGGAACGCAATCGATGTTGGTTTCGAACATCGGCACATTCCGGTTCATGGCGATGTGGCGCACCGGCACGCCATCGGCCAACAGCGCTTCTTCAAAGGAGAAGGAGCAGCCGATCAGGAAGCTGACGAAATCCCCCTGCCACAGATCGCGGATGTCGGTCGGCTCCTCCGTCAGCACGCCGTCGCGGTAGACACGGTAGCGCGGCACGTCGGTGCGGATGTCGATGTCGGTCCCCAGCGTCGGCAAGGCCGGATCGCCCACCTCCGACACCGCCAGCAGCGGGCAGGGCTTCGGGTTGGCCTGGCAGAAGCGCAGGAAATCCCCCGCCCACTCGGCGGGCAGAATGGCGAGATTCGCCTGAACATGCCCACGCGCCAGCCCGGCGGTTTGCCCGGCGTAGGCACCCGAACGGATGCGGAGGCGTTCAGCGGCGGCGGAGAGTGCGGTCATGGATGGAGTTCCGGGGTTGGGTGGTGTCTCAAATCCCCTCTCCCCCCCGGGGAGAGGGTTAGGGTGAGGGGGTGGCTCCGCGCGGACCTTTCGGCTGCGCCGACCCCCCTCATCCCAACCTTCTCCCCAGGGGAGAGAAGGGGTGAAAAACGCGATGGCGCGACGCCCTCACATGCCCAGATAGGCTTGGCGGACCTCGTCGTTGCCGAGCAGATCGGCCCCGCTGCCCTCCATCACCACGCGGCCGGTCTGGATGACATAGCCACGGTCGGCGATTTCGAGCGCGCGGTGGATGTTCTGCTCGACCAGCAGGATGGAGATGCCGCGCTGCCGGATCTGCTGGATCGTTTCGAAAATGCGCGTCACCAGCTTCGGCGCGACGCCCCAGGAGGGTTCATCGAGCATCAGCAGATCGGGTTGGCTCATCAGCCCCCGGCACATGGCGAGCATCTGCTGTTCGCCGCCCGACAGCGTGCCCGCCTGCTGCTTGCGCCGCTCGCCCAGCACCGTGAAGGTGTCGTAGGCGAATTGCATGGTTTCCTGGCGCTTGTGCGGGTCGTTGGTGGTGAAGCCGCCCAGCATCAGGTTTTGCTCGACCGTCAGGCGCGGGAACAGGCGGCGCCCCTCCGGGACCAGCACCAGCCCCCGTTTCACCCGGTCATGGGCGGGAACGCTGGACAGGTTCTGACCCTTCAGCGTGATCGACCCACCATCGAGCGCGTTCAAACCGGCGATGGCGCGCAGCGTGGTGGATTTGCCGTTGCCGTTGCCGCCGACGATGGCGACGATCTCGCCCTGCTTCAGCGTCAGGCTGACGTCGCGGATGGCGGGAACGCGGCGGTAGCTGGATTGGATGTTGCGGACCTCAAGCATGGTCTCACTCCCCCAGATAGGCGGCGATCACGGCGGGATTCTCGGCGATCTCCGCCGGGGTTCCATCGGCGATCTTCGCCCCGTAATCCAGAACCAGCATGCGATGGGCGATGGGCATGATGCCTTCCATCACATGCTCGACGATGATGCTGGCGATGCCGCGCTGGTGGATGCGCACCACCAGTTGCGAGGCTTCGCGGACCTCGGTCTGGTTCAGACCGGCCATCACCTCGTCCAGCAGGATCAGCTTGGGGTCGGTGGCCAGCGCGCGGGCGACCTCCAACCGCTTCTGCTCCGACACCGTCAGGCTCGACGCCGGGGTTTCGGCCCGGTGCGACAGCCCGACGAAGGCCAGCTCCTGTTCGGCGCGGTGGCGGGCGTCGGCCACACGCTTGTTGCGCAGCATCGCACCGACCATCACGTTTTCCAGCGCCGTCATCGAATGGAAGATGCGGACGATCTGGAAGGTGCGGGCGATGCCCAGGGCCGCCGCCGCTTCCGGCGTGGAGCCGGTGATGTCGTGGCCTTCGAAGGCGATGCGCCCGGTGGTCGGGGTGTGGAACCCGGCCAGACAGTTGAACAGCGTCGTCTTGCCCGCCCCGTTGGGGCCGATCAGCCCGACGATTTCAGCGTGGTGGATGAGGAAACTGATGTCGCGGTTGGCGACCAGACCGTCGAACGCCTTGCCCAGGCCATCCACGGCCAAGAGAGGGGGAGTGTTCATCAGCGCGTCTCCGACGTCTTGCCCGCGCCGGGCAGATGGCGGCGCAGGTCCTGCAACAGACCCATGACACCCGCCGGGCTGAACACGGCGACCAGGATGATCATCATCGCGTAGATGATCATGTCGGTCCCCGACCCGGTGCTGCCGAACAGGGTGCGGCTGTATTCCTCGATGGTGATGAGGATGACGGCCCCCAGGACCGGCCCCATCAGCGTGCCGACCCCGCCCAGGATGGCAACCAGCGCGATCTTGATCGACATGGCCCCGGCAAAGACCGAACCCGGATCGATGAACATTTCCTTCTGGGCGTAGAAGCTGCCGCCCACCGCCGTCAGGAAGGCCGACACGCTCAGCGCGATCAGCTTGTAGCGGGTCAGGCTGACCCCCAGGGCGCGGGCCGCTTCCGGCTCGTCCTTGATGGCGCGGAAATAATAGCCGATGTGGCTGCGCTCGATGGCCCAGGCCACCAGGACCGTCACCACCAGCAGGCCGAGGATGATGTAGTAGTAGGGCAGCTTGGACAGGAAGACCATGGCGGCCAGACCGCTGCGGTCGAGCGGCAGGGACAGGCCGACCGCGCCCTCCAGAAACTCGCTGTTCGTCACCAGGATTTGCACGATCTCGGCCACCGCGATGGTCGCCATCGCGAAGTAATGGCCCTTCAGGCGGAAGCAGGGCCAGCCCATCGCCAGCGAGAAGACCACCGCCAGCAGGCCACCGGCCAGCATGCCGATCCAGGGCGACAGCCCCAGCGACAGGGCCAGCATGGTCGAGGTGTAGGCCCCGATGCCGTAGAACACGGCGTGCCCCAGGGAGACCTGACCGGCGTAGCCGCCGACGATGTTCCAGGCCACGCCCAACTGCGCGCCCATCAGGATGAGGATGAAGAAGTTCAGCCGCGACGGATCGGTGATGCCCAGCGGCAGGAGAAGGGCGAAGGCGAGGAGAGCGACCGCTCCCAGGGCCTTGCGCGGATCAAGGACGGTTCGGTTCGACATCACGCTTTCCCCATCAGGCCCTTCGGGCGCACCAGCAGCACGATCAGCAGCAGCGACAGCACGATGGCGGTCTTGTATTCCGGGCCGATCAGGAAGCCGCCCAGCACCTCGATCAGGCCGACGATGATGCCGGCGAGAAAGGCCCCGGTGACGCTGCCGAACCCGCCCAGCACCACGACCACGAAGGCGATCAGGATGAAGTTCGAGCCAACCTCGGGAAAGATCGGGAAGAAGGTGGCGATCAGGCCACCGGCCAGACCGGCGCAGGCCGCACCGATGCCCCAGGCCAGGGCGAACATCTTCTGGCCGTCGATGCCCATCAGGGTGGCGGCCTCACGGTCGATCGCCGTGGCCTCCAGCGCGGTTCCCAGACGGGTGCGGTGCAGGAAGAACCACAGGGCACCGGTCACGCCGACCGCGCCCAGCGCGGCCACCACCTGCGGCAGGCCGAATTGCACCGGCCCCAGGGCGATGTTGCCGCTGACCAGCGAGTGGGGGATCAGGCGGTGGTCGGGCTTCCAGAAGAACTGCGCCAGACCGCGCAGCAGGATCATCAGGCCGAAGGTGGCGAAGATCTGCGAGAGCATCGGCGCTTTCAGCACCCGGCGGATGACCGTCTGATAGACGATGACGCCGACGGCGAACAGCAGCAGCGCGGTGAAGGGCAGCGCAATCACCGGATCGACGTGGAACAGGGCGAAGGCCCAGAAGCTGGCGTACATGCCCAGCATGAGAAATTCGCCATGGGCGAAATTGACGATGTCCATCACGCCGAAGATCAGCGTCAGGCCAACCGCGACCAGGGCGTAGATCAGCCCGATCAGCAGGCCCGAAACGAGCACTTGAAGAAGAATGTCGGCGGTCATTGCCGCGCCCCCATGAAACAGGGTGGGCCGTAGGGCGTGCGCGCGTGCGTCCTGTCGCGGACCGTGCCCCCCTCTGCCCGGCGGGAAGAGAGAGGCGGTGCGTTTGGTCCGGCAGGGCCGCAGCCGCAACAGCCCCGATTGTGTGTCAGAAAACGATCAGCGCTTGTCCCAGGCGGGCATCGGGAACACGATGGGCTTGGTCGCCACCTCCGTCGGCCACACGGTGACGTATTGGCCGCCCTGGACCTGGACGATGATGCCCTGGCCCAACTCGTTCTGGCCGTTGGCGTCGAACTTGATGCCCTTCCACGGCATGATCAGGCCGCTGCCGGGGATGTTGGTCTCTTGCAGGGCCTTGCGGATGTCCTCGGGCTTGGTCGATCCGGCGCGGTTGAGCGCGTCGGCCAGCACGGCGATGCCGGTGAAGGACCGGGCCGAATTGCCGTTGAAGTTCACGCCCGACCGCTCGCGCATCAGGTCGTTGACCTTCTTGATCAGCGGGTTGCGTTCGGCCTGGTCGAGCGCCCAGACCTCGCGGCTGATGATGTATTCGCCGTCCTTGCCCAGCGTCTTCAGGAATTCGCTGTCGTTGAACCCGGCGTCGTTGGCCAGCAGCATGCTGGGCGAGAAGCCCAGCTCCTTGTAGGTCTTCATCGACAGGATGGCGTCGCCCAGATAGGAGCTTTGCATGATGACCGCCGGGTTGGCGGCCTTCAGGCGCTGCACCTCGGACGTCATCTGCGTGGTCTTGGCCGGGTAGATGATCTTTTCGGCGATCTTGAACTTGCGTTCGTCCGACAGCCGCACCTGAAGCTTCGTCGTCTCGTTGCCCCACAGGGTGTTCTCGTTGAACAGGCCCAGCGTGCGCAGCTCCTTGCCGGTCTTCTTCTCCATATCCTCAAGGAAGGTGAAGAAGTTGGTCACGAACAGATCGTCGTGCGGCGTGGTGCGGAAGAACCATTTGAAATTGCGCTGGGTCAGCGAAGCCGACGAGGATTCCGCGTTCAGGAAGGGAACGCCGTAGCGTTCGGCCACCTGGCTGGCGGTGGCGGTGACGTTGGAGAAATAGGCACCGGTCAGCGCCACCACCTTTTCGCTGGTGATCAGGCGCTCGGCCTCGGTGGCCCCCACCTGCGGGTTGCCCTGGTGATCGCCGAAGATCAGCTTGATCTTGGCCCCTTTCAGACGGGGCAGACCGGCGGCGACCGTCAACCCCTCGGGGGCCGCGATCTCCTTGTTGACCATGGCGGCGGCCAGCTCGGCGGCGGCCTTCAGCTCCACCCCGGTGGAGGCGGCGGCCCCGGTCAACGGATAGATGACGCCGATGCGGATCTCGTCCTCCGCCCGCGCGCCGGTGCTGCCGAAGGTCAAGCCGGTCAGCGCGGTGGTGGCCATCAGGGCCGCCGTCGCCACGAACCGTGTGATCGCCTGCCGACGGGTGGTGGACCCATGCCCTTTGGCCTTCCCAACCATGAACCGCATCGTGAAATCTCCTCTGTTCTGTGCCGTCGTTGGCCGTCGCGTCAGCCTTGTCGGCTGAATTGATTGTGCGCTTGGGCTGATGATGACACGAACAGTACTGATGCCGTCCAATCGTTTATTGTGATCCGAATTGATCACCAATTTTTATCAATCTGTCGAAACGCCAGCCATCGCCCCATAGTCCGTTGCCACCTCGACCGCGAGCTGCGCGACGATGGCGGCCATATGATTGTCGTGGTTGGCCGGGTACGCGGCGGAGAAGGACAGATCCGGCAAGGCCGCTTGGGACCGGACCAGACGCAAGCGGCCGTCGGCCAGCTCGCGCTGGACGATGGCGATGGGAATCACGCTGACGCCCACCGAATCCAGCGTCATCCGCACCACGCTGGCGAGCGAGCTGTTGCCGAACATCCGCACCGGCAGGCCGATGGACGAGAACAGCTCGCGGATCACGCCATAGGGTTGGGTGGTGCGGGAAAAGGTGATGATGGGAAAGGCGGCGAGTTCGGCCAGCGACACCGGTTCCGGTGGCAGCGCCAGCGACGGGCTGACCACCCACCCCAAAGGGTAGCTGCCGACCGGCACGGTTTTGAAACGGATGTCCGTGTAGGACCCCAGCATCACCGCCACGTCGATTTCGTGGCGCAACAGCGCCTCGCGCAGGCTGGGGGAGGTTTCAACCTCGATCTCCAGCGACACGGCGGGGTACAGCGCGTTCAGCCGTTCGATCAGGCGGCTGAGCCAGGTGTGGACCACGGTTTCCGCCACCCCCAGCCGGATCACCCCCCGGATGGCCCGGCGGTCGGCCACCGCGTCGAGCAGTTCGGCGCGCAGCGCCATCATCCGTTCGGCGTAGGTCAGCAAAACCATCGCCTGCGGGGTGGGGGCCACCCGCCGCCCAACCCGTTCGAACAGCAACACGCCCAACTCGTCCTGAAGCTGGGCGATGCGGGCGGAGATCGCGGGCTGGGTCGTGTTCAGCCGCTCCGCCGCCCGGCGGAAGCCGCCCAACCGCATGGTCCAGATGAAGGTTTCCAGCGCCTTGAGATCCAGCATCGCCCGCCTTTCCCGATCCGGTGGCCACCGTTCTGCGGCGTCACTCCGCGTCGAACGCGTGCAGTTCGGCTTCCACCACCGCCAACCGCGCCCGCAAGCGGTCGCGCTCCTCCAGCAAGGCGGTGCGCCGATCAACCGGTGCGGGGGCGCTAGTCTGGCGCAGGTCGCGCTTGAAGCGGACGATCTCCGGGCGGGTGACGTCGGGCCGGATCAGGTTGCGCTGATCGGCCAGCCGAAGCTGTTCGGTGGTCAGCGTCGCCAACTGGTAGACGGTGGCGTAGCTGGGCGGCAGCTTCGCGCCGGGCAAGCGGCCGCTGTCCACCGCCTCGGCCACCATGCGGAGTTGATAGGCGACCTGATAGCCGAAGGGCAGCTCGTTTTCGACCATGGACTGGAATTCGCCGTGCGGCAGCCGCTGGCGGGCCTGGACCAGATAGCGCCCGATCAGCAGGAATTTTTCCTGGGCGCTGCGCCACAGCGTGGCGATTTCCTGAACGAACTCCTCCCGCCGCAGCAGGTCGAGCGGCGCTTCGGCCATCCGCTCGATCCGTTCATCGACGGCGATGTGGCGGCGCGCCTGCGCCTTGGACACCTGTTTGAAGCCGCTCATTGACCCAGCTCCAGCTCGTGACGGACGAAGGCCCAGACCCCGGCGAGATGCTCCACGCCCTTGCCGCCTTTCAATTCCAACAGCCCCAGGCCGCGCCCGGCGGTGAACTGGATGTCTTCGTAATCCGGCACCTCGACCGGGCAGATCCGGCCGTCGCCCAACAGCTTGCGCTGCGCCTCGGTGAACCCGCGCGTGCGCGGCTTGACCCGGTTCATGACAAAGGCGGCGTTCTTGCCATAGCGGCGGACGAAGCGCATCCAGGGCCGCACGGAATCCAAATCATCGTCCGACTGGCCGGTCGGCACCACGATCAGGTCGGAGGACAGCGCCAACAGCTTGAACTCTTCCGGGTGATCCTCGATCGATGGCGGAGTGTCGATCACCAGCAGATCGAACCCGGCGATGCCCTCCAGCGCGGCTCGGATGTCGGCGGGCGTCATCCCCGCTTCGAAATGGGTGATCGGGGCCATGCCGTCCGGGCGCTTGGCGTACCATTTGGTCAGGCTGCGTTGCGGATCGAGATCCAGCGTCGCCACCGTGCAGCCGTCCAACGCCGCCGCGACGGCGATGTTGCGGCTCAAGGTGGTTTTGCCGACGCCCCCCTTCGGGCCATTGACCAGCAGCCGTTTCAACGGCGCGCGCCCGTCCATCATCGTTCTTCCTGTGCCGTGTGCCTTCGCGTCGGTCCGCTTGACCGCGCCCCTTCTTCTGATAGCAGAGCGGCCGCGCGAGGCAAAGTTAAGACGTGTCTTAGCTTTGTCCGGACGGTCCGCCGCACCGTTCACCCTGGCATCCGCCGCAGCGCCGCGCCGAACGCCGGGCGTGCCGGGAGCGCGTCATCCCCGCGTGGAACCGCCCGCGCCACGGCGCGCAACCGGTCGGCCAAGGCCCGTTCGGAGGCGCAGGCGTCTTCGCACAGCGCGCGCATTTCGGCAATGCTTGGTCGCCATTTGCGGCTGCGCCGCCAGCTCCGCGCGGCCTGATCGATGGCCCAGGCGGGAAATTCGCCCAGATCGTCGGCCCAATCCATCGCGAGCAATTGCTCCACCTCCGGGCTGGTCGCCTTGGCCGGGTAATGGCTGAGCAGGGCCAGGATCCGCCCCAACAGGTGGTTGGGTGCGGCCGGGGCCAGGATGTCGGCCTCCAACTCCTCCAACGCCTGCCGCGCCAAGGCGGCGTGACGGGGGGTGACGCCCTCCGGCGGGGTCCAGATTTCGGCCAGACCGGCGAACCCATCGTCGCTGAACCGGCTGTGCCGGTCGATGCGCCCACCGTCGAGCACGGCGCGCAAGGGCGACGGCAAGGCGTCGGTCAAGCTCTGGCGGCGCAGGGCGGCGGGCTGCGCCGGATCGAAGGGCAGAACGAGGGCGGGTTGCGCCGCCGCGCGCCCGGTGGCCGAGGGCAAGGGATGCAGGGTGCTCATCAGCGTCCCCAGGAGGGTGAGGTGGAGGGAACGGGGGCGGCGGAGAGGCGGGCGGCAACGCTGGACCAAGCGTTCAGGCGTTGATCGGCCATCTCCGTTTTGGCGGCGGCGGTCCTGATCGGCGCAGACGGCGAACGGACGGGAGCGGCGGGATTGGCCGGATTGGTTGGGGAGGAGCCGCCGAGATCCTGCAACAACCAGGACCGCCAGGCCGCGCCGACGTCCTTGTAGCGGTAGCCATGGGCTTGGCAGCGGTGGCGAAACAGTTCGGCGTGGCGATCAAGATCGGCGTTGGGAAAGCGCTGGGCCGCCCACGCCCGGTCGCTGGCCGATGGGGTCCAACCCTCGGCCACGCCATGCCGATCGGTCTTCTCAACGTCGTCAACCACCGTCCGCCCGTGCCGGCACGGGGAGAGCGAGTCTGGAATCTGTTTGATTTGAACCTGTTCCTGACTCGCCGATGAACAGGGGGAGTCCAGCGATGAGTCAGGGGCTGTCGGGCTGTGAGTCAGGGGAAGCGTCGGAGTCAGGCACAGGCGGTAACGGCAGCTCAGACGCCCGCCATTGGCGGCCTTGCGGTGTTCGACCACCAGCAAGCCCATGGCCTCCAACCGGCCGATGAGGCGGTTGACGGTGGGGCGGCTGCGCTTCAGCTTGCCCGCCAGCGTGGTTTGCGAGGGCCAGCACACCCCGGTTTCGTCGGCGTAGGTGCTCAGCGCGGCCAGAACCGCCAAGCCATCGGCGTCCAGGTCGGGATGATCGAGCCACCAGGCGGGAATCCGGCCCCAGCGTTGCCCACCCTCCGAAGTGGCGGCGGTGGGTGGCGATGATGGTGAAGGCGGGGCGGTGGCGTGGGATGGGTTCGGGTGCGGTGCGTGCATGATGGGACGGACTCTCCGCCGATGGCTGGGCTGCGTTGGCGGAGAGGATTCGGAGGGGGGCCGGGGAAAGTCGAATCGCGGGCAACCGCTCCATGGAGCCACAGCCCGCGACCCCAACGCGACAGCCCGCGACCATGGAGCGGGCGCTTGCGACCATGGAGTCACAGCCCGCGATGACCATCCGAATCGGGATTCGGGTGTGTTTGGTCGCGAACATAGAGCCTTGACTCGCGATTCCGGGGGCGGAGTCCTGAAGCCATTGCTCGCGATTCCCCGCCGTGACTTGCGCGTTGACCCGGCTGGTGGTGCGAAAGGGGGCGTCGGGGGGCTGTCGCCTTCGGCTTTGTCCAGTCAAAGCCGGTCCGGCGCTGTCTTTTTTCTGTCATTCATCGGGTTCTCCGCTTTGGCGGTGGCGGATGATGGGCCGGGCCAGCGGTTTCATGACGCGTTTGCTCGCGATTCGCGGTTGGGGATGGAGTTTTTGCTCGCGATGCTCCGTTGCGGACTCGATTCGCCGGGGATGCGGGGGAATCGCGGGCTGTAGCTCCATGATCGCGGGCCGCCGCTCCATCATCGCGGGGAATGGCGTCATGATTGCGGGCTGTGGCTCCATGGCGGCGGCGGGGTTTCGGTCGCTTTTGTTGCGCCCGGCGGCGGCGCGCGCCATGCTGGGTTCCGACCCTCTGGAGATGATGATGTCCAAATTGGCCCCGAACAGCGCGGCCCAGCTCATCCTGTTTGAGCTGGAAGACCGTTCGCAATCGCATTTGATCGCGCTGTACGATCTGGCCCCGCGCTTTGTGTTCGTGTCGCGCGACAACGACGCCAAGGACAAGGGCGAGATCGTCACCAAGGACAGCTTCATCAAGTCGGTCCGCCGGGAGTTTTCCTTCCGGGGCCGCAATTACCGCCTGACCGTGCAACCCGCCCGTATCGATCGCCCCAGCGCCCAGCGCAAGGACGACCGCGCGCCGGGCGCGCCGCCGGATCTGGTCGAAGTGGAGATTTTCCCGTCCGAACGCGAACAGGTGGTGGAACAGGTCGTCCGCCGCCTCGCCATGGACCGTTCGCGCCTGTCGCTGACCGGGGAAAACCGCGACAAGGTGCAGATGCGCTTCAGCCTGTACGAAATCCAGCGCGAATTGCGGGCGGTCAACCACACGCTGTCCATCCAGGACATCCGCGAATCGCTGACCATCCTGGCCCGCTCGCGCATCATCATCTCCACCGGCCCCGCGCCCGAACCGGGCAAGAAGAGCCGGGGGCAGAATTTGTTGGAATCGACCGCTTTTCCGGTGCTGGCGATCCGCTCGCGCCCGGATCTGGTGGACGAGGATGGCGGGGTCGAGGAAACCTATCTGGAATTCAACCCGCTGGTTTCCGCCGCCATCCGCGATCTGGAGTTCAAGCCGGTGTCCTACGCCTGGCTGATGAAGCTGAAATCCCCGGTGTCGCGCTGGCTCTACAACCGCCTGTCGATCGAATGCGACAGCGCGGAGGACGAGGCCAAGCCGGTGGCGATCAGCGCCGACGAGATCATCAAGAACAGCGGCATGAACGAATGGTCGCGCCGCCGCGACACGCTGCGCGTCGTCACCGCCGCCGTGGACGCGCTGGTGGACGAGGGCATCCTTGATCAGGCCGACAAGGAATACACCAAGGTCGGCAAGCGCATCGACGCCATCGATTACCTGCTGACGCCGTCGGCCAAGTTCCTCGCTCAGGTCCGCAACGGCCGCCGGGTCCAGCGCACCAACATCGACGCGCTGAAGGCCATCGTCGGGACGGCCATGCGCCCCGACGGCTTCGTCCCGGTCAAGACCGTGGACGCCGCCGAGCTGCGCAGCAAGCGCAACAAGCGCCTGAGCGCTGCCGCCCAAATGGCGGCACAAGTGTCGTTGCCGCTCAACGACGAGTGAACGGGCTGAGGCGGCAACGCGTGGTGCGGCGGCGGGGCACCGCCGCTCAGGATCCGGTGTTGGCCGATTAGAGCAGATCGCGTTAAGTCGGGATCGACTTGACGCGTGAAGATGCTCGATAAACGAAGGCATAGAGCGCCGTAGACATGTTTCATGTTTTGAAGACGGCGCTCTAATCGCCGGGGGCGGGCACGTAGGCGCGCACCCGTTGGCCGATCAGCAGCGGTCCGGCGTCCGGCAGGGTCAGCACGGTTTCCACCGTGCGGATGTCCTGGCGGGCGGTGGGATCGCCCGACGGGGCGGGGGTTCCGAACACCGACCCAACCCGTTTGACGGTGGCGGGCAGCCGCACCGTTTCGTCCGATTCCAGCACGATGGTGGCGGGCCGACCAACGGACACCCGGCCCAGGAACGGTTCCTCCAGATCGCACCGGGCGATGCGCGGCCCGTCGGGAACCAGTTGAAACAGCTCCGTCACCGTTTGCACCGTCACCCCGTCGCCGGGGCGGGCGCGCCGCTTGGCGATGGTTCCATCGACCGGGGCGCGGATCACCCGCGCCTCGATCTCGAAGGCCGCTTCCGCCGCCCGTTTTTCCGCCGCCGTGGCGGTGGCGATGGCCG
Organism: Azospirillum sp.; assembly: GCA_027486405.1. GTDB lineage: Bacteria > Pseudomonadota > Alphaproteobacteria > Azospirillales > Azospirillaceae > Azospirillum. The sequence continues at coordinate 70,277 of JAIXPD010000043.1, forward strand.
TGGCCAATTGGGTGCGGCGGGCTTCCACTTCGGTGTCGGCCTCCTCGCGCAGACGTTGGCTGAAGGCGGCGGCCCCGCCCTCGTGACGCCGCCGCGCCTCCCGCTCCGCCGCCGCCAGACGCACCCGTTCGGTGGCGACGGCGCTGCGCGCCTGCTCCCATTCGGCTTCGGTGACGGCGGCGCGCAACTCGGCCTGGCGGGAATCGATGCGGGCGAGGCTTTGGCCGGTGCGAACGCGGTCGCCCTCCTCCACCGTCACCGCGCGGATCAACCCCTCGCGCTGGGCGGCCAGCCGGATCACCCCGCCTTCCACGTCGATGCGGCAGCGGGCGATGGCGGCCGGGCCGACGAAGGCCACCGGGCTGGCCCCGGCAGGCTCAACCGGGTCGCAGCCCGCCAGCAACGGCGACAGCAGACCGAGCAGCAGGGCGGTGGACCGGGCGGTGTTCGGGCGAATGGTCTTTGGGCGGGCGATCAAGGAGGGGCCGATCAGAGGGGCGCGCATGCAACATCACCATGGGTGAGCAAAGGGAAAGAGTGGGGCGAGGCCGGGCGCTCGTCGGACTGGATGCGCCCGTCCTCAATGGTCAGAACCCGGTCGGCGAAGCCGATCAGCCGGGGGTCGTGGGACACGCAGACCACCGTGGCCCCGTCATCGTGGGCGCAGCGCCGCAGCAGGTCGCCCACGGTCTGGCCGTTGCGCTTGTCGAGCGCGCTGGTGGGTTCGTCGGCGAACAGCAGGCGGGGGGCTTTCGCCAGCGCGCGGGCGATGGCGACCCGCTGCTTTTCCCCGCCCGACAGCGCGCTGGGGCGCAGATGGGCGCGCGCTTCCAGCCCGACCCGCGCCAACGCCTCGGCGGCGCGCGCCCGCGCCTGGGTGGGCGGCAAACGCAGATAGCCCAGCGGCAGCAGCACCTGTTCCAGGGCCGTCAGGGCGGGGAACAGGTTGAAACCCTGGAAGACGAAGCCGATGCGGTCCAGGCGGAAACGGTCGAGCGCGGCGGCGCTGAGCGTGGCCAGATCGGTGCCGTTCACCGTGACCCGCCCGCCGTCCGGGTGCGACAGGCCGCTGAGCAGCGCCAGCAAGGTGCTTTTGCCGCAGCCCGAAGGGCCGACGACGACCGTCAGCTCCCCCGGCGTCACCGACAGGGACAGGCCGGTCAGCACCGGGGTGACGACCGGGCCGGTGGTGAAGGATTTGGTCAGCCCATGGGCCGTGATCGGCCAGCCGTTTGCGGTCATTGGTCGTGGGTCCCATCAACGCAGAAGCAGAACCGGGTCGGCGTGGCGCAGTTGGCGCAGGGCGAACAGGCTGGACGCCAGGGCGACGGTGAGAACCACCGCGACGGTGGCCAGCACCAGCCCGCCATCGACGCGCACCGGCACCCGCTGGGCGTGGGCCAGCCACAGCAACCCGGCCCCCAGCGCCGCCGCCAGCAGCAGGCCGCCGAAGGCCAGCCACAGCGCTTGCGCCAGCACGATGCGGCGCAGATCGCCGACCGACACCCCCAGCGCGCGCAGGGTGGCGTATTCGCGGATGGATCCGGCGATGGCCGCCGACAGGGTTTGGCTGGTGATGACGATGCCGACCAGCAAGGCCACCGCCGACCCGAACGCGACGCTGACCCCCATGCCCGACTCGAACATCCAATAATTCACGGTGCGCTCGGCGAAATCCGGCGCGGTCCAGATCTCGAAGGGGCGGCCCGTCGCCAAACGCTGCAACTCCTGCCGCACCGTCTCGGCGTCGCGGCCGGGATGCAGGCTGACGACGAAATAGGCGACGTCGTCGCCGTCGGCCGCGCTTCCCAGCGTGGCGGCGGTTTCCAGCGAGGCGATGACGTTGACGCCGCCGATGGCCCGCAGCCCTTCGGTGACGCCCACCACGCGGACGCGGCGTCCGCCGATCTCGCCACTGTCGCCCACCGTCACCCCCAGCTTGCCCAGATCGGCGGCGTCCACCAGGATCGATCCCGGTTCCATCAGGCGTTGCCGTTGCGCGGGCGTCACCGCGCGGGCCAGAACGCCGCTGTCGGGGCGGGTGTCGATGCCGGTCAGGATGACGGACACGCCGCCGCGATCCCCCTTGGGCGCGCGCCAGTCGCCGCCGGTCCATTGCAACCGTTCGACGCGGGCGACCGCCGGGTGCCGGTGGAGGAACACCTCCGCCCCGGCCCGGATCGGCCGTCCGGTGTCGATGGTCTGGGTTCCGGGAAAGCCGACCCACAGATCGCCGGTGGACGCGGTGATGTAGAGCGAGATCGTGGAAAACAGGCCGACCAGCAACGCCACCTGAACCAGAACCAGCAAACCGGAAAAGGCAATCGCCAGGGCGGCGGGCAGGAAGCGGCGCCAGTCGTGCAGCAACGTGCGGCGGGCAAGGGGAACAAGCATGATGCTCGACAATCGCGGAAGAAACGGGGCGGGCGGATCGGGGGGATCGGGTGCGTCGGTTGGCGCGTCGATCCTCCCCACTCTGCCCGCCCTGCATTGCCGCAAGCTTGCCCCTGCGCCGGTCAGACCGAACGCGGCAGGGGTTGGAAGCGCAGGCGGAAGCACGCCCCGGATCCGGGCGTGGCGCTGTCCAGGCTGACCGACGCGCCGGGGTGGGCGCGCACGATCTCGCGGACCAGATGCAGGCCAAGCCCGGTTCCCTGCCCGGTCTTAGAGCCGCGAAAGAAGGGATCGAAGACACGGTCGGCGTGCTGGGGCGGAACACCCGGACCGTCGTCGGCCACCGTCAGATCGCCGTTGTCCTCAATCGACACGCGGATGACGCCGCGCCGCCCGCCATGGCGGATGGCGTTGTCGATCAGATTGCCGATGGCGCGGCGCAGCGCCAACGCGTCGCCCAGAATCTCCAGATGCACGCCCTCGCCGAAAAAGGCGATCTCGTACCCCTCCTGCGCGGCCAGCGGGGCGAAATCCGCCACCGCCTCGCGCGCCAGCGCCACCAGATCGAGCGGGACCAGGGCGGATTCGGCCACGCGCAGCCGTTCCAGATCGAGAAGCTTGGTGGACAGATCCGACAGGCGGCGGGCGTCGCGCAGCAAGGCGTCCTTCAGCGGCTCGTCGGGCAGCGCGTCCAGCCGGGTCCGCAGAATGGCGATGGGGGTGCGCAACTCGTGCGCGGCGTCGGCGATGAAGCGGCGCTGCTGTTCGCTCCACGCGTCCAACCGCTCCAAGGCGGCGTTGATCGAGCGGATCAGGGGCAGCACCTCGCGCGGGATGCGCTCCTCGGGCAGGCGGGTCCCGCGCCGGTCGGGGTTCAGCCCGGCGGCGGCGGCGGACACCCGGAGCAGCACCCGCAATTGCCGCCGCACCACCAGCACGATGGCGATCAGGGCGGCGGCCACCGACGGCCCGAACACCGGAACGACGCCTTCGATGTTGTAAAGGGTGTCGATGACCAGATCGGGGATGTCTTCGGTTTGCAGGGCGAGCACGCCCGCTTCGATGACGACGCCCTGGATGACCGGATGGTCGGTCTCCGGCGATTTGACCACGGCGGTGATGTGGCCGTTCTGGCGCACCGCCCAGGACAGGGCGTAATCCACGTTGTCGGCCAGCGGACGCGTCAGGGTGGCCGGCACGGAGTCGGGGCGCTCCCCCCGGCCCAGATTGCCGCTGGTGGTCCAGGCGCGGAACCACAGGGTCGGGTGGCGTTGGTATATCTCCCGGAGCAGCGGCGATTCGGCGAGCACGGCCCGGCCCTGATCGTCCACCTCCAGCGACTCGGCCACCACGTTGATGACGAAATTCGCCATCACCGCTTCCGCGCCGTACCGGGACATCTGGAATCCGATGTGCAGCGCGATGATGATGAGCATCACCAGGGTCTGCACGATCGCCAACGTGGCGATCAACCGCAGCGTCAGCGAGGGCGGGCGCGTCATGGTGACACCCGCAGCATGTAGCCGACCCCGCGCACGCCCTGGATCTCCAACCCGGCGTTCTGCTCCTCCAACCGGCGGCGCAGGCGCGACAGGTGGGGTTCGATGGCCGATGGGCCGACGATGTCGTCCTGGCCGTAGACCACCGCCTCCAGCGCCTCGCGCGTCACCACCCGCCCGGCCCGGCGCATCAGCAGCTCGAAGGCCAGCAGCTCCCGCCGGGGCAGGGTCAGCGGCTCGCCGTTGATCGTCACGCTGCGGCTGTCGAGATCCAGGCTGGCGCGCGCCACCGTGATCGTCCGGTCGGCCGGTTGCGGCGGGCGGCGCAGCACCGCGCGCATCCGGGCCAGCAACTCGTCCATGTCGAAGGGTTTGGCGACGTAATCGTCGGCCCCGGCGTCCAACCCGGTCACGCGGTCGCGCACGTCGTCCAGCGCGGTCAGCAGGATGACCGGCGGCGAGGAGGCCGAGCGCCGGATGGCGGGAATCAGGCTGACCCCGTCGCCGTCGGGCAGGCGGCGGTCGAGCAGCACCAGCGTGTGCACCCCGGCGTTCAGCGCCTCTTCCGCGTCGGCCAGCGTTTCGACGTGATCGACCAGACAATCGCGCCGGATCAGGGCGGCGGCCAGCGCGCTCGCCAACTCCGGTTCATCCTCGACCAACAGAATGCGCATCACAGATACCCGTTGTCGCGTGCCAGGGGAGGAACGATCCGGCTGTTGGACAGCCGACCGATGACAAAGCTGGGGGCCTTGCGGGCGGGAGACGGCCGCTGTCCGACCGTGGCCCGGCAGGTCAGCGACCGCCGCGCCATGATGACATGGACCAGGCAGCCGACATAGCCCAGCGCCATCGTCTGCTTCAACCAGAAGGCCGTCGGGCGGTACAGCGTGTTGCCGTACATGTGGGTCCCCAGGGCCAGGCAGAGCAGCGCCAGCAGGGCGGCGCGGTGGCCGTTGGCGGGCCGTTCGCCCTCCACCACCGCCGCCCCCGCCGCCAGCACGGCGAGCATGACGTAGGAGCCTTCCTCCACACGCGGGTTGAACAGCAGCAGATAGCAACAGCCCAGGCTCATCACCACGATCACCGCCGTGCGCGGATCCAGCCGCCGCACCGCCAGCCACGCCAGCGCCAGACACAGGGCGGCGGCTCCGGCGCGCGGGCCGAACAGCGTGGCGTCGGGGGCGAGCCATCCGGCGGTCTTCAGGGCCGCGCCAACGTCGAACCAGGTGCCGCTGTCGGGGGCGGCGGCCACGCCCAGCTTGCCCACCATCGCGACCCATTGCTCCATCGCATAGATCGGATCGTTGTGGACAACGCTCAGCAGGACGCCGCAAACGCCGCCGAGGAGCAGGCCGCGCCGGGCCTCGGGCAGCGTGGCGAACACCAGCAGCGCCGGGACCAGGGCCAGCGGCTTGACGAAGACGGCGGCGGCCAGCAGCAACCCGCCCCGCCGGTCCCGTCCGCTGGCGAGATCGACGGTGGCGAACAGCAGCAGGGCGAACATCGGCAGGGTCATTTGGCCGCGCAACAGGTCGATGGTGGCGGCGGGCGCGCTCAACAGCAGCATCGCCCCCGCCGCGTATCCGGCGTTGCGCGGGGCGATCAGCCGGGCGTAGCGGCGGATGGCGACAAACAGCAGCGCCGACAGCGCCACGCGCCAGAGATGGCTGGCCAACGGTTCGGGCAGAACCAGAAAGGGGATGTAGGCCACCGCACCCGTCGGGAAATACAGATAGCCGTGCAGGCCCGGCGCGTAGAGCGGTTCGGCGTTCATCCAGGCGACCGCCGCCACCCGGTAGATTCCGGCGATGCAGCGGTGCGGCTGGATGATGGCGATGACCGCGATCACCAGCGTGGTCAACACCCAGACGATGACGCCCAGACGGGGCCAGGGGCGTTGAAGCGCGGATGCCCGCGCCACTGGCCCGGTCATGCGATGGGTCCTCAGGCGGTCGGTCCTCAGGCGGTCAATCCAGGCAAAGGGGGGCGTCAGCGGGACCCGCAACGCCAGCGGGGACGGCATGGAGGGGGAAGGCATGGCCGGAACAATCCGTTGCGATCGGGATGCGGTGGCGGACCCCGATCCGCAAGGGTGGGATGGGACGTCGGCCGACGGCGCTCCCCCGATCTATCCGGCGGCGGGCTTGCCGGAAGCTTGCAACACAGCGCAATTTTCGTTCGCGTTTGCGCAAGCTCCGCGCAAGCCACCCCGGCTAGAGAACGGACCGTCGGCGCTGCGGGTTGCGGTGCCGAACCCTGATGGTGAGGAGAAGGTCCGGTGACTGGAGTGATGGCAAGGACCGCGCGCGGTGCGGTCGGGGCCGCCCTGACGGCGGCGGTGGCGGTTGGTCTGTCCAGCGCGGCGCACGCCGCTGGCCCGGAGGCCCGGCGCGGCGATTGGTCGTTCATGATCGGCGGCGGGGCCGCCTATGTCCCGAAATACGAAGGGGCGAAGACCATGAAGGTGGCCCCGATCCCGTTGGCCGAGGTGACGTGGAAGGACACGGTGTTTCTGGGGGCCAAGGGGCTGGGGGCCAAGACCACGGTGTTTGAAAACCTGACGCTGGGCGCGTCGGTCAATTATCAGGCGGGCCGCAAGGAAAAGGACCACAGCCGCCTGAAGGGGCTGGGCGACATCAAGGACGCGGCGGCGGGCAGCCTGTTCGCCAATTACGAGCTTGGCATTCTGTCCTTCGACCTGTCGGCGACCAAGGATTTCGGCGGCTCGAACGGCTTGACCGTCAGCGCCGGGGTTGGTCTGCAATACCCGGTGACGGAGCGGTTGAGCCTGACCAGCGGGGTGTCGGCCACCTGGGCGGACGAACGCCACATGCGCGCCAATTTCGGCATCAGCGCGGCGCAGGCCAAGGCGTCGGGGCTGAAGGCCTACACGGCGGAATCCGGGGTGAAGCGCGTGGACATCACCGTCGGGGCCAATTGGATGGTGACGGACAATTGGTTTGTCACCGCCAACGGCGGCGTCGGCATCCTGACCGGCAACGCCAAGAAAAGCCCGGTCGTGGTGGAAAAGGTCCAGCCGATGGCCATGGTCGGGATCGGCTACCGCTTCTGAACCGGTGTTTTCGGTTTCCACGCGTCCGGATCCGGCGGTGGGGCCGGGTCCGGTCGGTCAGTCACCGGCCAGCGCGTCGGCGTGGCGGCGGAACAGGCGGACCAGCGCGTCGGCCACCGCCGCGACGGCGGGCAGGTCGCGCACGTCGCGGTGCACCAGCAGATGGACGTTTTCGCGCAGCGCCTCGGGCGGGTCGATCACGCGGACCAGCGTGGGGTCGGCGTCGCCCAGCACGCAGGGCAGCAGCGTCACCCCCACCCCGCGCCGGGCGGCGTCGAGGCGCATCGGCAATTCGCTGAGACGGGCGACGATGCGCCCGCCGCGTTCCAGCGCGGTGTCGTCCACCCAGCCCGATTGCGACGGGCGGCGGCGGGTTTCCGGCAGGCCGACGACCGGCGCGCCCGTCCAGTCGTCCGACCAGTCGTCGCGCAGGCCGCGCGCGGCGTAGAGGGTGAAGCCGAAGCGGCCCAGACGCCGCGTCACCAGATCGCCTTCGGTCGGGACCCGGTCCATGCGCAGGGCGATTTCCGCCTCCCGCTGGGCCAGGTTGAGCGCGGCGCGGGTGCTGAGGATGGTCAGATCCGCGCCCGTCTCCGCCAGCAGGGTTGGCAGATGGGTGGTGAGAAAGGTGGACACGGACGAGGTGGCGGTGACGCGCACCGGCTGGGGAACCGCGACCTGCCGGTCGGCCCGCCGGGCGAAGGCGGCGGCGGCCGTTCCCATCGCCTCGGCCGACTCCAACACCGCCTGACCCAGCGGGGTCAGCGCCAACCGGTTGGGCAGCCGGTCGAACAGCGGCGCGCCCAGCACGCCTTCCAGCCGTTTCAGTCGCCGCCCCAGCGTGGGTTGGCTCAGGGCCAAGTGGCGGGCGGCGTCGGTCAGGCTGCCGCTGCGGGCGGTGGCGAGGAAGGCGCGGATGTCCTCCCAATCAAGCGCCCCGTCGTCGATCATCCATCCCCCATCGCCACCCGCGCCCATGGCGTCAACCCTCCATCAGCCGGTGCAGGGCGGCGTGTTGCAGCAGCATGATGGTCTTGCCATCGACGATGGCCCCGCGTTCGACCATGGCAAGCGCGTCGCGCAAGGTCAACTCGACGACGTCGATGTCCTCGCCCTCCTCGGCATTGCCGCCGCCCTCGCCCCGGTCCGCCGCGCGGTATTCGGCGACGAAGAAGGCCAGACGTTCGGTGACGGATCCGGGACTCATGTAGGCGTCGAACACCCGGCGCGGGGCGGCGACGGCCACGCCCAGCTCCTCCATCGCTTCGGCGCGGATGGCGTCCTCCGGGCTGCGGTCGTCGAGCAGACCGGCGCAGACCTCCAGCAGCGGTTCGGGGTGGCCGTTGACGTAGGTGGCGTAGCGGAATTGCCGGGTCAGCAGCACGGTCCCGCGCGTCGGATCGAACAGCAGCAGGGCCGCCCCGTTGCCCCGGTCGTAGGTTTCCCGGCTCAGGGTCTGCCACGAGCCATCGCGGCGGCGGTAATCGAAGACGGTCTTTTTCAGGACGTACCAGTCGTTCGACAACAGGGTGACGTCGCGCACCCGCACGCGGTCGGCCATGCTGGTTTCGGCGGCGCTGGCTGTGGCGGCGCTGGTTTCGGCGGCGGGCGGGGTGGATTGGCTGGGCTGGGCGGTGTCGGGCATCGGTGGCGATCCTATGAACTGCGGCTGATGCGAACAGCCGGTGATGCGGTGTGCGGCCATCCTGCCGCCGCCGCCCGCGCGCCGCAGCCCGTCAGAATTGAAGGGTGGCTGTGCGGATTTGGCCCCGTCGCGGAATCGCTGGACGCCGCCCCCGCCAACGGGCGACAACGGGCGTCAATGGGCGTGGGGCTGGACCGGTCGGGGGCGCAATGGCGACGATTGCGGAAGCGTTGGGCGTGGCGCTGGATCATCACATGGGCGGGCGGCTCGACGCCGCCGAAACGCTCTACCGCCGCATCCTCGACGCCGATCCGGGACAGGCCGACGCGCTGCATCTGCTGGGGGTGCTGGCCGGGCAGACCGGGCGGGCGGCTCAGGGGGCGGATCTGATCCGTCAGGCGATGGCGCAGCGGCCCGACGCCGCCGACTACCCGTCCAATCTGGGCGCGCTGCTGGACGCCGCCGGGCAACCGGTGGCGGCGGCGGCGGCCTGCCGCCGGGCGCTGGCGCTGCGCCCGGATTTTGCCGTGGCCTGGGCGCGGCTGGGCGGCGCGGCGCACCGGATGGGGGCGGCGGACGTTGCGCTGGACGCGCTGCGGCGGGCCGCCAGCCTTGATCCCTGCGACCGCGACAGCGCCGGGCGGGCGGCGCTGCTGCTGCGTCGGCGCGCGGTCGCCTTGCGGGAAGGCGGGCGGCTGGACGCGGCGTTCGACGCGCTGCGCCGCGCGGTGGCGCTCGACCCCGGATCCGCCGATGGCTGGCTCGACGCCGCGCAACTGGCCCATCGGGTGGGCGACCGGGCGGCGGCGCTGGCGGGCCTTCGCGCCGCGCTGGCGCTGACCCCCGCCCAACCCGACGGCTGGAGCGCGCGCGCCGCGCTGCTGGACGAGGGCGGGGAGAGCGCCGCCGCGCTGGCCGCCAGCCGCCGCGCCCTGATCGCCGACCCGACGCTGACCGCCGCCTGGATCAACCGGGGGGCGGCCTGTCTGGGGCGCGGGCGACACGCCGCCGCCGCCGACGCGGCGCGGCGGGCGTTGGCGCTCGACCCCATTGCGGCGGCGGCGCTGTGCAATCTGGCCACGGCCTTGCGCTCCCTGGGGGCGGTGACGGCGGGGGTTCCGTTGCTGCGGCGCGGGCAACGGCTGGGCCGCTATGACGCCGAACGCGGCCTGCTGTCGGCCATCCTCTACGACCCGACCCTGACCGAAGAGGCGCGCTTTGCCGAGGCGCTGGCCTTCGCCCGCCGCCGCGCGCCGGTGGGGCCGCCTCCGGTCTTTCGCAACGATCCCGACCCGGATCGACGCTTGCGCATCGGCTATCTGTCGGCGGATCTGCGGGATCACCCGGTGGCGCGCAACATCGCGCCGATCCTGGCCAACCACGACCGCGCGGCGGTGGAGGTCGCGCTCTACGCCACCGATCCCCGGACCGACGCGACGACGGCGCGGCTGCGCGGCTGGGCCGATCTCTGGCGGCCGATGGTGGGTTTGGGCGACGCCGCCATCGCCGAGCGGATCCGGGCCGACGGCGTCGATGTGTTGGTGACGCTGGCCGGGCGGTTCGACGCCAACCGCCCGTTGGTCGCCGCCCACCGCCCCGCCCCGGTGCTGGTCAGCGCCCATGATGGCGGAACCAGCGGTTTGCCGGGGATGGACGCCCTGTTCACCGACCGCGCGCTTGCCCCGCGCGGCGGGGCGGAGCGGTTCCGCGAGCGGCCCTTCCGCCTGCCCGGCTTCTACGCCTTCGATCCGATCACCGACGCGCCGCCGCCGCACCCGGTGGGGGATCTGGTGGGGCACTTGGTGGGGAACGGCACCGACCGCCCCCTCACCTTCGGCAGCCTGAACAACCCGGCCAAGGTGAACGACGCGGTGCTGGCGCTGTGGGCGCGGGTGCTGCGGGCGGTTCCGGGATCGCGCCTGCTGCTGCGTTACCGCGACCAGTTTTTGGAGCCGCTGTTGCGCGACCATGTGGTTGCGGTCCTGGCCGGATGCGGCGTGGCGGCGGACCGGCTGCTGTTTCCCGACGGTGCGACCGACCGGCGGCACCATCTGGCCGTTTATCACGACATCGACATCGCGCTGGACACCCACCCGTTCAGCGGGGCCACCACCAGTTTCGAAGCGCTGTGGATGGGCGTGCCGGTGGTGACGCTGTGCGGTGACGGCATGATGGGGCGGGTGTCCGCCGCCCATCTGCGCGCGGCGGGCGCGGCGGAGCTGATCGCCGGGGACGCCGACGGCTTCGTCGCCATCGCGGCGGATCTGGCCGCCGACCCGCAGCGCCGCGCGGCCTACCACGCGGGCCTGCGCGCCCGGTTGGCGGCGGCCCCGCTGATGAACGGGCCGTTGCGGGCGCGCCAGTTCGAACGCGCCTGCCGGGCGTTGTGGCGGCGTTGGCTGAAGCACCGCTGAACGTGAGCAGGCCGGTGATCCAGCGCCGCGCCGGTGGCGTACCGAGGGGGAGCGACCACCCGCAGAGGATCCGATGATGCCCCGATTGCCGCTCCCCCGGTTGGTGTGGAGTGCCGCGCTGTTGCTGGCGCTGCCCGTGTCCGGTCCGGCCCTGGCCAACCCGATCCCGTTGGAAACCGACTATCGGTTCGAGATCCGGCGCGATGGCAACCCGGTTGGCGACCACCGCGTGACCCTGCGCCCGAGCGCCACCGGCCTGACGGCGGAGGCGGTGAGCCGCATCACCGTGCGCCTGCTGGGGATCCCCGTCTACCGCTTCGAATACCACTCCAACAGCCAATGGACCGACGGGCGCATGGTGGCGCTGGACAGCCGCACCAACGACGACGGGACCATCACCAGCGTGACCGCGCGGGCGGACGGCGACCGGCTGCGGGTGTCGGCGGTCGGCGGTGAGGGCGGTGGCGAGACGGGGGGCAGGACGGTGGCCGCCCCGCTCGGCCTGTTCCCAACCGACCATTGGAATCCCGGCGTCATCGGGGCCGACGCGGTGCTGAACACCATCACCGGAGACATCAACCGGGTGACGATGACCGCGCAGGCGCGCGAAACGGTCCCGACCGGCCTCGGCCCCCGCCTGTCCACCCGCTACGCCTATGACGGCGACCTGCGGGCGACGGTCTGGTACGACGACCGGGGCCTGTGGACCGGCCTGCGCTTTGCCGCGCGCGACGGATCGACCATCGAGTATGTCTGCCAGCGCTGCGGCTCCAGCCCGACGGTGGCGGAGCGCGCGCCATGAGCGGGCCGACGCTGCGCGGCCCGGCGACGAGCATGGCGGCGGGATCCCGCGTCTGGATCACCGGGGCGGGCAGCGGCATCGGCCGCGCCCTGGCCCTGCGGCTGGCGCGCGACGGGGCCAGTGTCGCCGTGTCGGCCCGGTCCGCCGACGCGCTGGACGCGCTGGCGGCGGAGGCCCCCGGGCGCATCCACCCCTTTCCGCTCGACGTCACCGACGCGGACGCGGTGGGGCGTTGCGTGGCGGCGATTGAGGAGCGGTTGGGGCCGCTCGATCAGGTGGTGCTGAACGCCGGTACCCACATCCCGATGGGGTTGGAGGATTTTTCCACCGCCACCGCCCGCGCGCTGATGGAGGTGAATTACATGGGCGTCGTCCACGGGCTGGACGCCGTGCTGCCGCGCCTGCGCGCGCGCGGCGGCGGCGGGGTGGCCGTGGTGGCGTCGGTGGCGGGCTACACCGGCTTGCCGACGGCGGCGGCCTATGGCCCGACCAAGGCGGCGCTGATCAACCTGTGCGAGGCGCTGAAGCTGGATTGCGACCGCGCCGGAATCCGGCTGCGGCTGATCTGCCCCGGCTTCGTCGCCACGCCGCTGACCGCGCGCAACCCCTTTCCCATGCCCGACCTGATCGGGGCGGAGGAGGCCGCCGACCGCATCGCCGCCGGGCTGGCCGGGGATGGATTCGAAATCGCCTTCCCCCCGCGCTTCGCCCGCATCATGAAGACGCTGCGCCTGTTGCCCTATGGCGTGTCTTTCCCATTGATCCGCAGAATCACGGGGGCCGGATGAGCGAGGACGCCAACCACAGCGCCATCGGCAACAACGATGGTGACGCGATCCGCCGCGCCGGGCTGGACGGCTGGGTCCGCCTGTTCGAAACCCTCAGCCCCGACGCGCTGGCGCGGTTGCCGGATCTGACGACCGACGACGTGCGTTTCCGCGACCCCTTCAACGACGCGCGCGGGCGCGACGCCCTGCGCGCGGTGCTGGATCACACGCTGGCGGGCTGCGCCGATCTGCGCTTCACCGTCACCCACCGGCTGTTCGCCCCGGATCTGGCGCTGCTGCGCTGGCGGTTCGAGGCGACGGTCTCCGTCATCGGGCGGTTGGACGTGATCGGGACCAGCGAGGTCCGCCAAGCCGCCGATGGCCGGGTGCGCGAGCACATCGACCATTGGGATTCCGGCGAGCATCTTTACCTTCGCGTTCCGTTGCTGGGCGCGCCGCTGCGGGTCCTCCAACGCCGACTTGGCGTTTGCCCGCCCGGGTAAGAGGACGCAACAGCCATCGGTGGGGCATGCTTTCGTCCGGGTCGCCGGTTGCGGCCCGGCTCAGAACGCGCTTGAAAATATGATGATCATCATATAAATGATGAACATCATATTCGCGCGGTTCGAACAGAACCGGTGCGACGACCCCCTCGAACACCGGCGGCAAGGCGCTGCGCCCATGTCCAAAATGTCCCCCGACAAGGCCCCCATCCACAAAGCCACCACGCACAAAGAGCGCACCCACGCGCGGATTCTGGACGAAGCGGCGGCGGCGATGCGGCTCGACGGGCCGGACGGCATCAGCGTCGCCGCCCTGATGAAGCGCGCGGGGCTGACCCATGGCGGCTTCTACGCGCATTTCCCCTCGCGCGACGCGCTGGTGACGGAGGCCATCGACCGGATGTTCCAGGACAGCCGACGGATCCTCGACGACCGCCTCACCCAGCGCGAGGCCGCCGATGGGGTTGTCGGGTTGATCGACTGGTATCTGTCCGAAGCGATTCGCAGCGCCCCGGACCAGGGATGCCCGCTCCCGTCCCTGTCCGGCGGGGCGGCGCGCATGCCCGAGGCGGCGCGCGGTCGCTTCAACCAGGGCGTTGCCTATTTCCAGCGGGCGTTGGCCACCGCCTTCGACGCGCTCGGGCTGCCGGAGCCGGAGACGACCGCGCGTTCGGTCCTGGCGGAATTGGTCGGGGCGATGGCGCTGGCCCGCGCGGCGTCGGACGAGGCGGCGGGCAACGAGATTCTGCGGTCGTCGCGACAGCTTCTGAAAACGCGGTTGGGGCTTGCCTGACGCCTGCGGTCAACCCTTTTGCTGATGGATCGGGGAACGGTATTCACATGGTTGGACACAGCAAGACACGCGTTGTCGTGACCGGGATGGGCATTGTCTCACCGCTGGGGTGTGGGGTCGATCCGGTGTGGCGGCGGCTGCTGGCCGCCGAATCCGGCTTGCGCCGCCTGCCCGAGGATTGGGCGCCCGATGTCGGCTGCCAAGTGGCCGGTCTGGTGCCGAACGCCGAGGAGGAGGGCGGATTCGACCTCGATTCGGTTGTTCCGGCGAAAGACCAGAAGAAGATGGATCGCTTCATCGCGCTGGCGCTGGGGGCCGCCGATGAGGCGATCCGCCAATCGGGCTGGACCCCGCGTACCGAGGAGGAGCGGACGCGCACCGCCACGATCATCGCGTCGGGCATCGGTGGTTTTCATTCCATCGCCGAGGCGATCCGGACAACGGACGCGCGCGGGACCCGGCGGCTGTCGCCCTTCACCGTTCCATCCTTTCTGTGCAATCTGGCGGCGGGGTGGGTCTCGATCCGCCACGGCTACAAAGGGCCGCTGGGCGCGCCGGTGACGGCCTGCGCCGCCAGCGTCCAGGCCATCGGCGACGCGGCGCGGCTGATCCGCGCTGGCGAGGCGGACATCGCCGTGTGCGGCGGGGCCGAAGCCGCGATCGACCGGGTCAGCCTGGGCGGGTTCGCGGCGGCGCGGGCGCTGTCCACCGCCTACAACGCGGACCCGACCGCCGCGTCCCGCCCGTTCGACACCGGGCGGGATGGCTTCGTGATGGGCGAAGGGGCGGGCGTTCTGGTCATCGAATCGCTGGACCACGCGCGGGCGCGCGGCGCAACCCCGCTCGCCGAACTGGTCGGGTACGGGACCAGCGCCGACGCGCATCATCTGACGTCCGGGCCGGAGGATGGCAACGGCGCGGCGCGGGCGATGCTGGCCGCGCTGGCGCAGGCGGGGCTTGAGCCGTCGCGCGTGCGTCACCTCAACGCGCACGCCACCTCCACCCCGGTGGGCGACCGGGGGGAGATTGCGGCGATCAAGCGGGTGTTCGGCGAAGCTCCCGATCTGGCCATCAGCGCGACAAAGGCAGCCACCGGCCATCTCTTGGGCGCGGCGGGTGGGGTCGAGGCCATTTTCACCATCATGGCGCTGCGCGATCAAACCCTGCCGCCCACGCGCACGCTGGTCACGCCCGACCCGCTGGCGGCCGATCTCGACCTGGTCGGCCCAACCCGCCGTCCCTGGGCGTTCGAACACGCGATTTCCAACGGGTTCGGGTTCGGCGGAGTCAACGCCAGCGTGATTTTCCGCCGGTGGGACGACCACAGCCAGTGATGTGGAGTGAAGCGAACGGCCCCCGCGTCACCCGGCGGCGGCTTGCCGTTTGCCCGCCGGGCCGTTTGGAGATGGGTTTGGCGGAGCCGGGTTTGGCGGGATGAGGGCGGGCGGGGTGACGCCCGCCTTGCCCTCCGGCTGGAAAAACAGGCTGACGGTGCCGATCCACAGGCCCCAGCGATAGACATGGGCGCGGTTCATCAGGACGCCGCCGGGTTGCAGCCACATCCAATCGTCGAAGCGCACGCGCCAACGGTCGTCCCCGACCTTCATCATCATCTCGTAGGTCCAGTTCAGCGCGTTGCCCGCCGATTGCCCGTCGGCGGTGCCGATCACGTCGTCGGCGCGGCCCTCGTACCGGCCCTCGGCGGTCTTGGTGATGCGCCAGACCCGGCGGTCGGTTTCGCCGTCGGAATAGAGGAACCGTTCGTCCAGCGTCAGGTCGCGCCCATCCCACGCGCCGTCGATGGTGACGGTGAAGCTGCGGCGCAGCGTGCCGAACCGGTCCTCGAACAGGCCCCAGGCGGTGGTCCGCCCGGCGAAATACTCCTCGATCTTCAGAACCGGGGTCTGGCTGGCGAAATCCTGGATCTTCATGGACGAGCATCCGTTCAAGCCGACCAGCAGGGCGGCGGCCAGCAGGAGGCGGGGGAGAAAGGCGCGGGGGCGAAAACGACCGGTCGGCATGGGGGGCTTCCCTGAAAAAGGCGGTCAGCGGATGGTGGACCGGCGGTCCAGCCGGTGGCGGATGGCGGCGTGGCGGCGGCGGGTCAACGGGTGCCGCCAGACCAGCGCCACCGCGATCAACTTCGCTACGGTCGGAACCCCGGCGTAGATCACCGCCACCGCTGCGGATGGCCCGGTCGCCCCGGCCCCCGGATCGAAGCCCAGCGCCGACAGCAGCGGCAGCGCCACCGCCACCGACAGGGCCAGCGCCAGCTTGGACGCCATCGTCCACAGGGCGAACAGCCAGCCGGCCCGCGCCGGCCCGCCGTCCCGCCAGCGGGTGTAATCGACCACATCCGCCTGCATCGCGGCGGGCAGGGCCAGATCCGCCCCCAGCGCCGCTCCGGTGACGACGCAGACGATGGCGAAGGCCCAGCCGTCGCCCGGACCCAGCCAGGGAACCGGGGCGAAGGCGGCGCAGGCCATCAGCATCGCC
Source organism: Azospirillum sp. (assembly GCA_027486405.1). GTDB lineage: Bacteria > Pseudomonadota > Alphaproteobacteria > Azospirillales > Azospirillaceae > Azospirillum. Next base: position 86,666 of record JAIXPD010000043.1, read on the forward strand.
AGACTCCAGACCCGGTGCTTGTCCAGCCGCGCGGTCAAGCGCAGCCACAGCGGCACGGCGGCAACGGCGGACAGGAAATAGAGCAGCAGGAACACACCCTTGGCCCCGTCCCCCGCCATCAGCACGGAGCCGACGAAGAAGGGAAACAGCGTGGCGGGGACCCCGGTCGCCAGCCCGTTCAGCATCCAGGCCGCCAGCAGCCGCCGGAACGGGCCGTTGGTCAGCGCCGCGCGCAGCATCACGGCCATCTCAGGCGGGTGGATGGCTGACGGGTGGATGGCGGTGGTGTGGCCGGTCGGCGTGGGATCGTCCCGCCGGGTCTCCGGCACGCCCCACAGCAGGCCGGACAGCGCCACCGCCCCGACCGCCAGCGTGATCCAGGCGAGCGCCCGCAGGCCATCGGCCAGATCGCCGCCCAGCGCGGCGGCGGCGGCGGGAACCGCGCCCGCCAGGATCAGGCCCAGCACGCCCACCCCTTCCCGCGCGCCGCTGACACGGGCACGGGCGTCGTAGCCGGTCGCCAACTCCGCCCCCCAGGCCTGATAGGGGATCTGCGCCAGACTCCAGCCGACATAGAGCAGCAGGCTCCAGCCGAAGAGGTGCAGCGCGCCCACCGGCTGCGGCGGGCTGAACAGCATCAGCAACCCCAGCCCGGCGAGCGCGCCGCCCAGCGCGATCCAGGGCTTGCGCCGTCCGCTGCGGTCGCTCAACGCGCCGATCACCGGGTCGGCCAGCAGATCGAGCAGGCGCGCGGCCCCCAGCGCCAGCGCCACCCGGTCCAACCCCAGCCCCAGCGTGTCGGCGTAATGGGCGGGCAGCAGGGCGGCCACCGGCAGGACCGGCAGCGCCAGCGGCAAGGCGGGGGCGGCGTAGAGCGCCAACCGCCGCCCCGGCAGGGTGTCCGTCATGGTCAGGCGCGCCGGAAGCGCCACAGCCCGACGTCGATGGTTCCGGCGCGGAATCCGGCCTCGCAATAGGACAGGTAATACTCCCACAGCCGCCCGAACCGCGCGTCAAAGCCCTGGGCGGAGATTTGCGGCCACGCGGCCAGGAAGCGCCGCCGCCATTCCGCCAGGGTTTCGGCGTAGCTGAGGCCGAAGGTTTCGACATGGTCGATGGTCAGCCCGGCCTTGGCCGCCTGCGCCCGCATCACCGCCGGGCTGGGCAGCATCCCGCCGGGGAAGATGTGACGCTGGATGAAATCGCAGCCGCGCCGGTAGCCGTCGAACCGGGAATCGTCGATGGTGATGGCCTGGATCACGGCGCAGCCGCCGGGGGCGAGCCGGTCGCGCAGGGTGGTGAAGTAGCGCGGCCAATGCGCCTCGCCCACCGCTTCGATCATTTCGATGGAGACGATGCGGTCGAACCGGCCATCGACGTCGCGGTAATCCTGCAAACGGAACTCGGCCATCCCTTGCGGCGCGTCGGCCAGCCGGTCTTGGGCGATGGCGAGCTGTTCGGTGGACAGGGTCAGCCCGACGACCGACGCCCCGCGCGCGCGGACCAGATGGTCGGCCATGCCGCCCCAACCGCAGCCGATTTCCAACACGCGCTGGCCCGGCGACAGATCCAGCAGGTCGCCGACCCGGCGGATCTTGGCGTCCTGCGCGTCCTCCAGGCTTTGGCCCGGCCGTTCGTACAGCGCCGAGGAATAGGTCATGCCGGGGTCGAGCCACAGCCGGTAAAAGGCGTTCCCCAGATCGTAATGGGCGGCGATGTTGCGGCGGCTGCCGCCGCGCGTGTTGTCGTTCAGCCGGTGGTGCAGGCGGTTGACCAGCGCCATCAGGCGGGAGGCGAGCAGGCTGTCGCCCAACTCCGCCTCGTTGCGGATGCCCAGCTCGATCAGGGCGGGCAGGTCGGTGGTGCGCCACAGCCCGTCGCCATAGGCTTCGGCCAGACCGATGTCGCCACCCAGCACGAGATGGCGTGCCGCCGCCGGGTCGTCGAGCGTCAGATCGGCGTTCGGCCCGGTCGCCGGGTTGCCGACGGTCATCGACCGGCCATCGGGCAGGTTCAGCGTCAGGCTGCCGTGGCGGATGCGCGAGGCGGCTTGCAGGAACAGACCGATCCACAGGTCACGGACGGGCGTCAGCCGACGCCACCAGGGGCGCGCGGCGGTTGCGGCGAGATCGGTCATGCGGGGGTTCCCTTGCTGGGGGCGTGGATCGGGTCCATCGGGATGGAGGGCAGGATGGAGGGCGGGATGGAGGCGATGGGCATGGAGGCGATGGTGACGGGGTCGCTGGGGGCGTCCGGGCGCGGGCGGATGGTCATGCCCTTGCGCCACAGGCGCAGCGCCTCCCAATGGATGCCCGCCACCACCTTCAGCGTCATCAGCGGGTGGCGCGCCCAGGCGCGCAGCAGCGCGCCGTCGGTGATCGGAACCCGCTTGGCCGACAGGGTGGCGTGCAGCACCGGCCCGGCGGCGTCGGTCTGGCGGATCGCCAGCAGCAGATCATCGGCGGGCGGGCGGATGCGGAAGTGATAGGCCGTCTCCATGTCCATGAAGGGGGAGACGTAGAACCGCTTGTCGCATTCCTGCCGCACCAGCCCGTCGGGGCCGATGTCGGCGGGGATCAGATAGGAGTGGCGCTGGCCGAAGGTGTTGGACACCTCGTGGATGATGGCGGCGAGGCTGCCGTCGGCGCGGTGGCAGAACCAGACGCTCAACGGGTTGAAGACAAAGCCCAGCACGCGCGGGAAGCACAGGATGCGGATCGGCCCGTCGGCGGTGATGCCCGCGCGGTCCAGATGGTGGCGCGCCCAGGCGCGCAGGCTCATCCCCGCGCCGGGCTGGTCGGCCTTCGCCCCGAAATCCCGGTCGTGGAAGCCCAGCAGGCCGAAACGGTTGTGGGCGAACAGCCGCAGTTCGGCGTCGAGCCGGGGCAACTCGTCCACATCGATCAACAGGCTGACGACGCGGTAGGACAGGCGGTGCGTCACCGGTTTCACCCGGCGGTGCATCACCGCGCCGACGTAAAGGCCCGAGGCGAAGCGGTCCATCAGGCGGCCTCGCGCGCGCCGACACGGTGGTGGGGGCCGAGATGGATGCGGCCGGATTCGTTCTCCACCGTCCAGGGGCGGCGGACGCCACCCAGCGCCTCGGCGGCGGCCAACCCGGCCTGCGCCCCGTCCTCGTGGAAACCGGCGCCGAAATAGGACCCGGCGAACCAGGTGTTGCGCTGGCCTTGCAGGCTCCAGAGCTGCTTTTGCGCGTCCAGGGCCGCCATGCCGAAAATCGGGTGGTCGTAGAGGAAGCTGCGCAGGATGCGCCCCTCGCCCGGCGGGTGGATGGGGTTGAGCGTGACGAACAGGTCGTGTTCGGGCGGCAGGAAGCCTTGCAGCCGGTTCATCCAATAGGTGACGCAAACGGCGTTGTTGGCCTGGGCGTTGCTGCCCTGGCCGTTGCTGCCCTGGTCGGCCCGTTGCGACAGGTAATTCCAACTGGACCACACCGACCGGCGGCGCGGCATCAGCGACGGGTCGTCGTGCAGGATGGCGAGGTTGCGTTCGTAGGCGAAGGCCCCGAGCAGGCGGCGTTCCTTTGCGCTGGGGTCGTCGAGCAGGGCCAGCGCCTGATCGGCGTGGGTGGCGATGACGACATGGTCGAACTCGTGCAGCGCGCCGCGCCGGTCACGGATGCGCACCCGGCCATCCTCGCGGCTGATCGATTCGACGGCGCTGTTCAGGCGCAGGGCGTCGGGCATGTCGGCCAGGATGCGGCCGACATAGGCGCGGCTGCCGCCCTCCACCGTGCGCCAGACCGGGCGGTCGGTGATCTTCAGCAGCCCATGGTTTTCGCAGAAGCGGACGAAGGCGGCGGCGGGGTGGTCGCGCATCGAGTCCGCCGGGGTGGACCAGATGGCGGCGGCCATCGGCAACAGATGGTCACGGACGAAGGCGTCGGAATAGCCGCCCTGGTCCAGCAGCTCGCCCAGCGTCAAACGGTCGGCCCCCGCGCCGTTCACCCGCGCCGGGGCCTCCTTGTAGAATCGCAGCAGGTCGCGCAGCATCCGCCAGAAGCGCGGGCGCAGCAGGTTGCGTTTCTGCGCGAACAGGGTTCCCAGCGAGGTTCCGGCGTATTCCAGCCGACCACGATCCATCGACACGGCAAAGCTCATGTCGGTGGGGCGGGTGGCGACGCCGAGGTGATCGAACAGCGCCACGAGGTTGGGGTAGCTGGGGGCGTTGTAGACGATGAAACCAGTGTCCACCGGGCCGCTCAGGTCGGTGTCCACCGTGTTGGCGTGGCCGCCGGGCCGGTCCTCCTTTTCAAACAGGGTGACGCGGTGGGCCTTGGACAGCAGCCACGCCGCCGACAGCCCGGCGATGCCGGACCCGACGACAGCGACGGAGAGGGGGGCGGTGCCGGGGGTGGGCGCGGGGCGGAGCGGCAGGATGTCGGCGCTGGTCATCGGCGGGCGTGTCCTGAACGGCGAGTGGTGGAGGGCGGTGACATGTCCGTTTACGCCGCTGTTTGACCGGCGGATCACCGACCGCGTTGTTTTTCCCCACCGAATGAAAAAATTGCGGGAACGGTGGCGGCGCGGTGATCCATTGCCGGGGCCGCCGCGTAAGGGAGGCTATGCGTGGAATTGCCCCCTCCTCCTCGTTGCTGACGACCGGTGCGGCCCCCGACGACGGGGCCGACCCGATGTCGTGCGCGCTGGTCGCGGTGGCGCAGCGGGGCGACCGCGAGGCGTTCGCCCGATTGTTCGCCCATTTCGCCCCCCGCGTGAAATCCTACATGCTCAAGCTGGGCGCGCCGCCGCAGCGGGCGGAGGATTTGGCGCAGGACACGATGCTGGCGGTGTGGCGCAAGGCCGCGCTGTTCGACCCGGCGAAGGCCGAGGCGGCGACCTGGGTGTTCACCATCGCCCGCAACCTGCGCATCGACGGCCTGCGGCGCGAACGCCACCCGGAGGTGTCGGACGACGCGCTGGCCGAGCATGAGGATGACCGCCCGCGCGCCGATGCGCTGATGGACGGGGCGCAGCGGGCCACGCGGCTGCGCGGTGCCCTGCGCGATCTGACGCCGGAACAGGCGCAGGTCGTCCATCTGTCCTTTTTCGCCGATCTGGCGCACCCGGCGATTGCGGAGCGCCTGAATTTGCCCTTGGGCACTGTGAAGTCACGCCTGCGTCTGGCCATGGGCAAGATCCGCAAGGCGTTGGGAGACGAGCCATGACCGAATCCGGCGAGATCAGCCCCTGGCCGTCCGGACATTGCACCGGACGCCACCCACACCACCACCCCAGCGACGCGTTGCTGGTCGGCTATGGCGCGGGGGGACTGGGCGAAGGGTTGTCGCTGGCGGTGGCGCTCCATCTCGCCGCCTGCCCCGATTGCCGCGCCGCGCTGGCCGACATCCAGGCGGTGGGCGGTGCCCTGCTCGACGAGCTGCCGCCCGAACCGTTGGAGCGTCTGACGCTGGCCGACACGCTGGCCCGGCTCGACCGCGAGGGCTGCGGCGCGCCGCCACGCCGCCGCTGCCCGCCGGAGGAGGCCGGGACGCCCGACCTGCTGCGCCCCTACATCGGGTCGCTGGCGACGGTCCCGTGGCAACGGCTGGCCCCCGGCGTGCGGCGGGCGGAGCTGCTGCCGCGCACCGCGCGCGGCGGCTGCGCGCAACTGCTGCGCATCGCGCCGGGCACGGCGTTGCCCCACCATGGCCATGGCGGCTTGGAATTGACGTTGGTGCTGGCGGGCAGTTTTTCCGACGAGTTGGGCCGCTATGTGGCGGGCGACATCGCCGAGGCCGATGGCGACGTGCGGCACCAGCCCATCGCCGACAGCCATGAAGAGTGCCTGTGCCTGATCGCCACCGAAGCGCCGTTGCGCTTCACCGGCCTGATGGGGCGCTTGATGCAGCCCTTCATCGGCCTGTGACTCGTTTCAGACTCTGACTCGTTTCAGACTTTGACCCGTTTCAGACTTTGACCCGTTTCAGACGGTGCCCCGCCGCGTTGGCCGCGCGGGCACCGGTCAGCCTTCGCAGCGGATTTGATAGAGTTCCATGGCGCTGCGGATGTCGTCCGGGATCGGCACGGAGGCGAAGCCGTCCAACGAGGTCGTGACCACGGTCAGGCTGCCCGACAGGCGGACCTGACCGCCCACCTCGCCGTTGATGCGCAGTTGCAGGGAACTGCGGCCCAGCCGTTCGATCAGCACGCCGAGGGTCAGCGTGTCGCCCATCCGGCTGGGGGCGAGGAAATCGCATTCGGCGTGAACGATGGGCAGCCCCAGCCGCCGTTCCAGGATCATGCTGGCGTAATCGATGTCCAGGCCCTGGGTGAACCAGTCTTCCACCGCGCCGTTGAACATGTCGAAATAAACCGGGAAATAGACGATCCCGGCGGGGTCGCTGTGGGAAAAGCGAATGGGCCGCTGCACCCGGAAACAGCCCGGCGGCAAAGGCCGGCGGCAGGGATGGTCGTCGGGGCGGCGTGGCCGCTCGCTGGCGTCTTGCATCTCGAACTCGATCCTTTTCTCCGCGACGGCACCCCATGATGTGGGCGTCCGGTCGGGCGGTGCCGTATAACAGTTGCGGCCCTGCCCAACAATCCGGGAAAAGCACCTTCCGTTCAACGACTTCCTGCACCATCCGGGAATACCCGACACAATCGGGTGTCCCGGATGTGGCGAAAATGCTGCACTGCGTCAGAAGGCGTAGCGCAGACCCAGCTTGATTTCGTGGGTGCGGACGTCGCCCTTGACCGGCGTGACCGGGCCGTTGGTGGTGACGCCGCTGGTTTCGAAACGCCCGGCGTCGAGGTAGCGATAACCCAGATCGACCTTGATCGCCGGGGTCACGGCGTAGGCGGCACCCGCCGTCACGCTCCAGGCGAACCGGTTGGTGTTCTTGCCGTTTTCCTGGAACTCCGCCGCGCCGAACCGGTAGGTGATGCTGTTCAGCCGGTTGAAGGCGACGCCCGCCCCCGCGCCGACATAGGGGGTGAAGGCGGTCCCGGTGTCGATGTCGTAATAGGCGTTGGCCATCACGGTCCAGGTCTTCAGCCCGGCATCGGCCTGCAAATCAAAGCCGCTGATCGATTCGCGCGACCGGATGGCAAGGCTGGGGCGGTAGCCTGCGGTCAGATCGACGCGCAGATTGTAGGGCAGTTGATAGCCAGCACCGATTTCGAAGACCGCCGACGAACGGAGGTTGCCGGAAAAGCCGTTGCCATCGGCCACGGTCCCGCCCGGCGACCGCGCGAAGGACCCGCCAAGGTCGGCGCGGACATAAACCCCCTGGCTTTCCGCCGCACCCGCCGAAGCGGTCGCCATCAGAAGGGCGCCCAGCGCCGCCGAAATGGCCGTGATCCGGCCCGCGTTCGTCGTCATGACCCGTTTCTCTCTTGTCTGTCCCGCCGCCCGGCACCCGGTGGGGCGGGCGGACATTCGAGGGCCTTTTAGGGGAGGATCATGACGTTTGCGCGATGATTGCGTTGCGGAAATTGGAAAGATTCGAAACGGCGCAATTTCATCGGACTGACATGAAACCGTCAACAGAATCAGGCAGGTACGGCGCAATCACCGCATCACTGCGCAACCCGTCCGGTTGCCCGCACCGAGGTATTGTTTCATGACGACGCACGACACGCCGACCGACCTGCCGCAAGACGCCGCCGACACCGACGCTTACGACCGGGCGTCGCTCGCCGCGCGCGGCGTCGATGAGAGCCAGACCTTCGCCCGCATCGCCGAACGCCATCTGGCCCGCCGCGCGCTGCTGAAGGGCATGGCCCTGACCGGGGCCGCCGCCGCCGTTCCCGCCACGCTGGCGGGTGTTTCGGGCGAGGCCAAGGCCGCCCCCGCCGCCCTGACCTTCCAGTCGTTGGCCGAGACCAAGGCCGACACCATCACCGTTCCGCCCGGCTACAAGGCGCAGGTGGTGATCCGGTGGGGCGACCCGCTGTTCCCCGGCATGGCCCCGTTCGACGTGGCCGCCCAGACCCCGGCGGAACAGGCGCGCCGCTTCGGCTTCAACAACGACATGGTGGCGCTGTTCCCGCTGCCCTATGGGGCGCAGCCGAAGCTGGGTGGCCGTTTCTCCCACCCGACCTATCTGATGGCGGTCAATCACGAATACGCCACCGGCATCGGCCAGTTCCCGGATTACCCGATCCCGGTCAGCCGTGACGCCACGCTCGCCCCGCGCACCCTGCCGACCCGCAACCATGTGGAAACGCAGATGGAATCGGTCGGCGTGTCGGTGGTCGAGATCAACATGGTCAACGGCACCTGGGTGCCGAACGTCAATTCGGCCTACAACCGCCGCATCACCGCCACCACGCCGATGGACATCACCGGCCCGGCGCGCGGCGACACGCTGATGCAGACCCCGGCCGATCCGACCGGCGTGCTGGCCAAGGGGACCTTTGCCAACTGCGCGGGCGGCCTGACCCCGTGGGGCACCTATCTGACCTGCGAAGAGAACTGGGACGGCTACTTCAACAACCGCTCCGCCGTCACCGACGCGACGCTGAAGACGCTGCACGCCTCCTGGTCGTCGATGAACAACGCCGCCACCCCGGCGACCTCCACCGACTTCACCCTGTTCTGGGAAGCGTATGATTCGCGCTTCGACCTGTCGAAGCCCGAAGGCGTCAAGGAGCCGTTCCGCTTCGGCTGGGTGGTGGAGATCGACCCCTACAGCCCCGGTGCCCGTCCGAAGAAGCGCACCGCCCTGGGCCGCTTCAAGCACGAGGCGGCGCAAACCGTCCTGAACGCGAGCAACCGTCTGGTCGTCTACACCGGCGACGACGAGCGCTTCCAGTACGCCTACAAATATGTGTCGAACGGCCGTTACAACGCCGCCAACCGCGCGGCCAACGACAGCCTGCTGGACGATGGCGTGCTGTACGTCGCCAAGTTCAACGACAACGGGACCGGCACCTGGCTGCCGCTGGATTACGCCACGCTGAACCTGCTGTCGCCCGGCAAGTTCCGCAACCAGGCCGATGTTCTGATCCGCACCCGCGAGGCCGCCGCCGTCCTGGGGGCCACGCCGATGGACCGCCCGGAGGACATCGAGGCCCCGCGCGCCGCCAACTGGCAGGGCAACGGCAAAGTCTACATGGTGATGACCAACAACAGCAACCGCACGGCGACCGGGACCAACGCGCCGAACGCGGCCAACCCGCGCGTCAACAACATCTCCGGTCACATCCTGGAAATCACCGAAGCCGACAACGACATGGCGGCGACCCGTTTCAGCTGGACCATCTTCCTGCTGGCGGGCAACCCGTCGGCGGCGGCGGGCAGCAACACCAGCGTCGTCTGGAACGGCGTGCCGACCTTCCAGGGTCCGGCCTTTGGCGCGCCCGACAACATCGCCTTCGACAGCACCGGCAATCTGTTCATCGCCACCGACGGCACCGGCCCGACCACGCCCAACTGCAACGATCAGGTGCTGGTCACGTCCACGGCGGGCGGTTTCCCCCGTCAGGTCAAGCGCTTCCTGGTGGGGCCGGTGGAAAGCGAGATCTGCGGTCCGCTGCTGTCGCCCGACGACACCACCTTCTTCTGCGCCATCCAGCATCCGGGCGAGGACGGGGCCGTGGTGGACCGCTCGACGACCAACAGCAAGCTGCGCCGCACCAGCGCGTGGCCGACGGGCAGCATTCCCCGGTCGGCGGTGGTGGCGGTGCGCCGCACCGACGGCGGCCGCATCGGCAGCTGACCCGGCGGCTCCCCCCTTCCACGCGGTTTGACACGGAACGGCTCCGCCCCATGTGGGGGCGGAGCCTTTTCGTTTGGCTTGGCGGCGGCGCTTGCTATCGTGGCCGCCGCAAGCCTTGTGTGTGAGGAGACAGCATGACCCGGCCCAAGATCGCCGTCATCGGCAGCAGCATGACCGACCTCGTCGCCTATGTGTCCCGTGTGCCCGAGCGTGGCGAGACGGTCGAGGGCCTGTCCTTCAGCCAGGGCGGCGGCGGCAAGGGGGCCAACCAGGCGGTGGCCGCCGCCAGGCTGGGGGCCGAGGTGCTGTTCGTGGCCAAGCTGGGCGACGATGGATTCGGCGACACCACCATCGCCGCGCTGACCCGCGCCGGGGTGGACACCCGTCATGTCGGGCGCGTGCCTGGCGTGTCGAGCGGGGTGGCGACGATCCTGGTGGAGCCGTCGGGCGAAAACCGCATCGTCATCGCCAAGGGGGCCAACGACCATCTGCGCCCCGCCGATGTGGACGCGGCGGCGGCGGATCTGAAGGGCTGCGCCCTGATCGTCCTGCAATTGGAAGTGCCGCTGGAAACGGTCTATCACGCCATCGCCTTTGGCGTGGCGCACGGCGTGCCGGTGCTGCTGAACCCGGCCCCCGCCCGCACCGACCTTGATCCCGCCAAGCTGGCGGGGTTGCGCTTCTTCGTGCCGAACGAAACGGAGCTGGCGACGCTGACCGGCTGTCCGGTCAACAGCCCGTCCGACGCCGAGGCGGCGGCCCGCCTGCTGATCGCGCGCGGCGTGCGTTGCGTCATCGTCACGCTGGGCGCGCGCGGCGCGCTGCTGGTGACGGCGGAGTCCGCGACCCTGATCGACCCGGTGTCGGTCACGCCGGTCGACACCACCGGGGCGGGCGACGCCTTCATCGGCTCCTTCTCCCGCGTGTTCGCTGAGGGGGGCGACGTTCCGGCGGCCCTGCGGACGGCGGTGCGTTACGCCGCCGATTCGATCACCAAGCGCGGCGCGCAGGCGGCCTACGCCACGGCGGACGAGTTCGCCGCCTTCCTCGCCCGCGTCGGGGCGTAAGGGCGATGAACGCGGCGGAGACGATGGGGGATCGGGTGGCCACGATCACCGAATACCACGCCCACGTCTATTACCACCCCGAGACGAAGGCCGAGGCCGCCGCCCTGCGCGCGGCGCTGGGCGCGCGCTTTCCGGTGCGGCTGGGGCGCTGGCACGACGCGTTGGTCGGCCCGCACACCCAGAGCATGTATCAGGTTGCCTTCGCGGTGGAGGCGTTCGCCCAGGTGATGCCCTGGCTGATGCTGCACCGGGGCGGTCTGGACGTGCTGGTCCATCCGATGACCGGCGACGAGCTGGCCGACCACACCGCGCACGCCGCGTGGCTGGGCCAACGCCTGCCCCTGCGGCTGGAGGCGTTGGCACCTGACCGATGATGATGGGCTGGCGGTGGTGGGCGTTTCACCCCGCCGGACGCCACCCCGCCAGCGTGTCGAGCAGCGGGCGCAACACCCGTTGCAGCCGCTCCGCCCGGTCGGGGCGGTAGGCGAAGGGCGGGGCGTCCTCGTCCATATACCGGTCTTGCGCCAGTTCCATTTGCAGGGCGTGGACGTTCTCCGCCGGTCGCCCGTAGAAACGGGTGATGTGACCGCCGACGAACCGCCCGTCGGTGACGCAGGTCAGCCCCTCCGCCGCCGTCGCCCGCTCCATCGTCGCCACCACGGCGGCGATCAGGCCGGGCGCGGCGCTGGTCCCGCGCGCGGTGCCGAGGTTGAGGTCGGGCAACCGCCCGTCGAACAGGCGGGGGACCCGGCTGCGGATCGAATGGGCGTCGTAGAGCAGGGCGAAGCCGTGGCGGGCCTTCACCCGCGCCAGCTCCGCCGCCAACGCGTCGTGATAGGGCCGCCAATAACTCTCGACCCGTTCGGCGATCTCCGCCGCGTCCGGGGCCTGCCCGTCCTGATACAGCGGTTGGCCGTCGAACAGCGTGTCGGGGCACAGTCCGGTGGTCGCCTGACCGGGGTAGAGGCTGGCCCCGTCCGGCGGGCGGTTGAGATCGACGACGTAGCGGGAACAGCGCGCGCTGACCAGCGTCGCCCCCACATCCCGTGCGAAATCATAAAGCCGGGGGATGTGCCAATCGGTGTCCGACAGGGTCAGCGCCTGCGGGGTCAACCGTTCGGCCAGCCCCGGCGACAGCGCCGTGCCGCAATGGGGCATGCTGATGACCAGCGGCCCATCGCCCCGGCTCAGGTCAAAGATCGGCTCCATCACGCCTCCAGCGACGCGGGCATCACGTCGTCCAGCGCGCCCCGGCGGACCAGCGCGCCGATGGCGGCCAGATCGGGGGCGAAATAGCGGTCCACGTCGTAACGCGGCACGTCGGCGCGCACGGTGGCGATGGCGCGTTCCAGCGTGGCGGAGGTGGCGAGCGGGCGGTGGAACTCCAACCCCTGAATCGCGGCCAAAAGCTCTATGCCGACGATGTCGGCGACGTTGCCCGCGATGTCGCCCAGCCGCCGCGCCGCGAAGGTCGCCATGCTGACATGGTCCTCCTGGTTGGCGGAGGTCGGCAGGCTGTCCACGCTGGCCGGGTGGGCGTGGGTCTTGTTTTCCGAGGCGAGCGCTGCCGCCGTCACATGGGCGATCATGAAGCCGGAGTTCAGCCCCGGTTCGGCCACCAGGAAGGGCGGCAGGCCGCTGATGGTGGTGTCGATCAGCATGGCGATGCGGCGTTCCGACAGCGCGCCGATCTCCGACGCGGCGATGGCGAGCTGGTCGGCGGCCATCGCCACCGGCTCCGCGTGGAAATTGCCGCCGGACAGCACCTCGCCGGTGTCCACCAGCACCAACGGGTTGTCGGTGACGCCGTTCGCCTCGATCACCAGGGTGCGGGCGGCCTGACGCATCTGGTCGAGCACCGCGCCCATCACCTGCGGCTGGCAGCGCAGCGAATAGGGATCCTGCACGCGGTGGCAATCCGGCCCCTGGTGGCTGGCGTTCAGCGGGCTGCCGTCCAGCGCGGCGCGGAACAGGGCGGCGACGGCGATCTGGCCCGGCTGGCCGCGCAGGGCGCTGATGCGGGCGTCGAACGGGCGGTGGCTGCCCTTGACCGCTTCGACCGACAGGGCACCGGCGACCAACGCGGCGTTGAAGGCGCGTTCGATCTGGAACAGCCCGGCCAGCGCCAGCCCGGTGGACACCTGGGTTCCGTTGATCAGCGCCAGCCCTTCCTTGGCCTTCAGATCGAACAGCGGCAGACCGGCGACGCGCAGCCCCTCTTCGGCGGTCAGGGTCTGGCCGTTGACGCGGACATGGCCGATGCCCAGCAGCACGCCGCAGAGATGGGCCAGCGGGGCGAGATCGCCCGACGCGCCGACCGACCCCTTGCCCGGAATGACCGGCAGCACATCGGCGGCGTGCAGCCGCAGCAGCGCGTCCACCAGCTCGGGGCGCACGCCCGACGCGCCGACGGCGAGGCTGACCGCCTTGATGACCAGGATCAGGCGGACCACGCCGTCGGCCAGCGGTTCGCCCACGCCGGTGGCGTGCGACAGGATCAGGTTGCGTTGCAGCGTCTCCAGATCCTTGGCGGCGATGTGGGTGTGCGCCAGCTTGCCAAAGCCGGTGTTGACGCCATAAACGGCCTCGGTCCCCCCGGCGATCCGGTCGATCAGGGCGCGCGACTGGGCCATGCGCGGGTAGGCCGCCGGATCCAGGGCCAGCGTCGGGCGGCCCCAATAGATGGCCCGCAGCGTGTCGAGCGACAGCGCGCCCGGAACCAGGGTGATGGTGGTGTCGGTGGTCGGCATGGTCGCGCTCATCCCAAAAGTCTCCCCAGCGTGTTTTTGAAGCGTTCCGCGATGTCGTCTTCGCGCGGGTGGCGGCGGTCGCGGACGACAACCCGCCCGGCGACGATCACGTCGCGCACCAACCCGGCGTTGCCGGCGAAAATCCAACTGTCGAGCCACGCGTCGCCCCGGCGGGCGGCGAGCAGCGGGTGATCGGTGTCCAGAACCACAAGGTCGGCGCGCTGACCGACGGCGATGCGCCCGGCGTCAAAGCCGGTGGCTTGCGCGCCCCCCGCCTGCGCGTCTTCCACCAGCCGCCGGGCGGTGGCGCGGCGCGGCCCACCCGCCAGCACGGTGCGCCGCCCACTGGTCAGGCGCGCGCCATACTCCAGCCAACGCAGATCCTCCACCGGACTGACCGAAATGTGGCTGTCGGAGCCGATGCCCCAGCGCCCGCCCTGGGCCATGTAGGAGTCGGCGGGGAAAAAGCCGTCGCCGAGGTTGGCCTCTGTCGTCGGGCACAGGCCGGCCACCGCGCCGCTCGCCGCGACGCCGCGCGTTTCCGCGTCGGTCATGTGGGTGGCGTGGATCAGGCACCAACGCGCATCGACCGGCGCGCGCTCCAGCAGCCATTCGACCGGGCGGCGTCCGCTGTGGGCCAGCGAATCGTCCACCTCCTTGCGCTGTTCGGCGATGTGGATGTGGATCGGCCCGGCCGGGTGGGCGGCGACCATGTCGGCCAGCAGCCGGTCCGGCACGGCGCGCAGCGAATGGGGGGCGATGCCGAGTCGCACGTCGTCGTCACGGCCATAGGCCCGGTGCAGCGCCCCGGTCAACCGCACAAAGGCGTCGCCGTCGTGGAGGAAGCGGCGCTGGCCGTGGGTGGGGGCGGTTCCGCCAAAGCCCGACGCGGCGTAGAGCACCGGCAGCAGCGTGATCGGCAGCCCGACGGCGCGGGCGGCGGCAACGGCGCGGTGGCTCATCTCCGCCGGATCGGCGAAGGGGCTGCCGTCGCGGTCGTGGTGCAGGTAATGGAACTCCGCCACCGCCGTGAAGCCCGCCTTCAGCGTCTCCACATACAATTGCGCCGCCACCGCTTCGAAATCCTCGGGATCCATGCGGTCGAGCGCGCGGTACATGACGTCGCGCCAGCTCCAAAAGCTGTCCGTTCCCGCGCCCGACACCTCCCCCAGCCCGGCGATGGCGCGCTGGTGGGCGTGGGAATGCAGGTTGGCGATGCCCGCGACCACCGCCCCGTCGAACCGCTCCGCGTCCGGCGGGCACGCGGCGTTGGCGGTGATCGACGCGATGCGGCCCCGGCCGTCCAGCGCGACGGCGACGTTGTCCGCCCAGCCCTGGGGCAACAGCGCGGCGGCAAAAAACAGGTTGCTCATGCAAGCGGCCTCGTTATTATAGACAATACTATACAAGCATAGACAACCCGATGCCAAGCGCCTTTTCCATCGGCGCGCGGCCCCGACCCGCTGGAGGACAGACCGATGCCGACCGCCGCGCCGTGGGACTCCCTGTGGATCGACCTGTCCATCGCCACCCTGAAAGACGGGGCGGATGACGGCTATGGCGCGGTGGCCGACGCGGCGGTGGGGGTGAAGGACGGCGCAATCGTCTTCGCCGGTCCGCGCCGCGACCTGCCGGGGCCTATGGAGTCTTTGGCCGCGCATGTCCATTCGGGCGGCGGCGGCTGGATGACGCCGGGGCTGATCGACGCCCACACCCACCTTGTCTATGGCGGCAACCGGGCGCGCGAGTTCGAGATGCGGCTCCAGGGGGCGAGCTATGAGGAGATCGCGCGGGCGGGTGGGGGCATCGTCTCCACCGTCGCCGCGACCCGCGCGGCGGACGAGGACGCCCTGCTGGCCGCCACCCTGCCGCGCCTGGACAGCCTGCTGGCCGAAGGGGTGACGACGGTCGAAATCAAATCCGGCTATGGCCTGGACACCGCCAGCGAGATGAAGATGCTGCGCGTCGCCCGGCGGCTGGCGACGCTGCGCCCGGTGTCGGTCCGCACCAGCTTTCTCGGCGCGCACGCGGTCCCGCCGGAATGGCGCGGCAACCCCGATGGCTACATCGATCTCGTCTGCGGCGAAACGCTGCCCGCCGTCGCCCAGGCCGGGTTGGCCGACGCGGTGGACGCCTTTTGCGAGGGCATCGGCTTTTCCATCGACCAGACCCGCCGGGTGTTCGAGGCGGCGCGCGCGCACGGCCTGCCGGTGAAGCTGCACGCCGAACAGCTCAGCAATCTGGGCGGGGCCAGGCTGGTGGCCGAATTCGGTGGCTTGTCCGCCGACCACATCGAGCATCTGGACGAGGCGGGCGTGGCCGCCATGGCGCGGGCCGGAACGGTGGCGGTGCTGCTGCCCGGGGCCTTCTACGCCCTGCGCGAAACCAAGTTGCCGCCGATTGATCTGCTGCGCCGGTATGGCGTGCCGATGGCGCTGTCGACCGACAACAACCCCGGCACCTCGCCGGTCTGCTCGCTGCTGCTGATGCTGTCGATGGGCTGCACCTTCTTCCGCCTGACCCCGGCGGAGGCGCTGGCCGGGGTGACGCGCCACGCCGCCCGCGCGCTGGGCCTGACCGACCGGGGCGTGATCGCGCCGGGGATGCGGGCCGATCTGGTTCTGTGGGGGATCGACCATCCGGCGGAATTGTCCTACGCCATCGGCCTCAACCCCTGCCGGGCGGTGGTGAACGCGGGCGTGGTCCGCGCACCATCACATGTCCTGAGCACCGTGTCCTGAAAGAGCCGATCATGAGCGCCGTGTCCGCCGCGCAACCGCGCTACGCCCAGATCAAGGAAACCATCCGCCGCCGCATCCAGTCCGGCCATTGGCGCGAGGGTTTTCAAATCCCGTCCGAACACAAGCTGTTGGAGGAGTTCTCGGTCAGCCGGATGACGGTCCACCGCGCCCTGCGCGATCTGACCGACGAAGGGCTGCTGACCCGCGTCCAAGGGCTGGGGACCTTCGTCGCCGAACGCCCGACCAGCATGGATGTGGTGGAGCTGCGCAGCATCGCCGACGAGATCGCGGCGCGCGGCAACCGCCATTCCTGCGCGGTCGAAAGCCGGTCCGCCGTCACCGCCGACAGCGGTCTGGCCCGCCGCTTCAACCGCCCGGTCGGCTCGGCGCTGTTCCACTCCATCGTCGTCCACCGCGAAAGCGACGTGCCGGTGCAGTTGGAGGAGCGTTGGGTCAACCCGGAGGTGGCACCCGACTATCTCGACCAGGATTTCACCCGGCAAACCCCCGGTGCCTATCTGATGCGGCTGGAATCCTCCCCGCAGGTCGAACATGTGATCGAGGCGGTGGCCCCCACCCCCGACATCGCCCGCCTGCTGGAGATCCCGGAGTCCGAACCCTGCCTGCGCGTGACCCGCCGCACCTGGGTCAACGGTCAGGTCGTGACGGTGGCGATGCTGGTCCATCCCGGCAGCCGCTACCGCCTGGGCGCGCGGTTCCAAGCGCCGCCGCCGTAAGCGTTTTTCCCGTTCCCGTTCTTCACCCCTCCCACCAGGAGCATGACCCATGTCGTCGTCCCGTCTCGACAACCAGCGCGTCATCCGCGCGCCGCACGGCACCGAGTTGAGCTGCAAAAGCTGGCTCGCCGAGGCGCCGTTGCGCATGCTGATGAACAACCTCGACCCCGACGTCGCCGAACGCCCGCAAGAGCTGGTGGTCTATGGCGGCATCGGCCGGGCGGCGCGCGACTGGGACAGCTACGACCGCATCGTCGCGGCGCTGCGCGATCTGAACGACGATGAAACGCTGCTGGTGCAGTCGGGCAAGCCGGTCGGCGTCTTCCGCACCCACGCCGACGCGCCGCGCGTGCTGATCGCCAACTCCAACCTGGTGCCGCGCTGGGCCAACTGGGAGCATTTCCAGGAGTTGGACCGCAAGGGGCTGGCGATGTACGGCCAGATGACCGCCGGGTCCTGGATCTACATCGGCAGCCAGGGCATCGTCCAAGGCACCTACGAAACCTTCGTCGAGGCTGGGCGTCAGCATTACAACGGCAGCCTGAAGGGCAAATGGATCCTGACCGGCGGGTTGGGCGGCATGGGCGGGGCGCAGCCGCTGGCCGCCACCATGGCCGGGGCCTGCATGCTGGCCGTCGAATGCCGCCCCAGCAGCATCGAGATGCGCCTGCGCACCGGCTATCTCGACCGCCACACCGCCAACCTGGACGAGGCGCTGGCCTGGATTCAGGAGGCCTGCGCGAAGGGCGAGGCGATTTCGGTCGGCCTGCTCGGCAACGCCGCCGACGTCTTCCCCGAACTGGCCCGCCGCGCCGCCATCGACCCGTCGGTGCGCCCGCACATCGTGACCGACCAGACCTCCGCCCATGATCCGGTCAACGGCTATCTGCCGCAGGGCTGGACGCTGGAGCAATGGGACGCGGCGCGGGAAAGCGATCCGGCGTCGGTCGCCGCCGCCGCCCGCAAGTCGATGGCCGTCCATGTCGAAGCCATGCTGGCCTTCCACGCCATGGGCGTGCCGACGGTCGATTACGGCAACAACATCCGCCAGATGGCCAAGGAAGAGGGTGTTGAAAACGCCTTTGCCTTCCCCGGTTTCGTTCCCGCCTACATCCGCCCGCTGTTCTGCCGGGGCATCGGTCCCTTCCGCTGGGCCGCCCTGTCGGGCGATCCCGAGGACATCTACAAGACCGACGCCAAGGTGAAGGAGCTGATCCCCGACGACGCGCACCTGCACAACTGGCTGGACATGGCGCGCGAGCGCATCCACTTCCAGGGCCTGCCCGCGCGCATCTGCTGGGTCGGTCTGGGGCAGCGCCACCGGTTGGGGCTGGCCTTCAACGAGATGGTGAAGTCGGGCGAATTGAAGGCCCCCATCGTCATCGGACGTGACCATCTGGACAGCGGCTCCGTCGCCAGCCCGAACCGCGAAACCGAAGCGATGAAGGACGGTTCGGACGCCGTGTCCGACTGGCCGCTGCTGAACGCGCTGCTGAACACCGCCAGCGGGGCGACCTGGGTCAGCCTGCACCATGGCGGCGGTGTGGGCATGGGCTTCTCCCAGCATTCCGGCATGGTCGTGGTCTGCGACGGCAGCGACGAGGCGGCCCGCCGGGTGGGCCGCGTGCTGTGGAACGATCCGGGGACCGGCGTGATGCGCCACGCCGACGCGGGCTATGACATCGCGATTGATTGCGCCAAGGAACAGGGCCTGAACCTGCCGTTCCTGAAATAAGGCGCTGCGGGGAGACCTGCCCTCTCCCGTCCGGCGGGGGAGGGTGTTCCCAACGAAAAAGCCCCAGCGTCCGGTCGGGACGCTGGGGCTTTTTTGGGTCGGTGGGGCTGGTCCGTCTGTGTTTGACCCGCCCGCCGTTGGTCAGTCCGCGTTTTCCGCGACCTGGACCACGCGTTCCACCCGGACCTCGGCGACACCGATCTGGATCAGACCCAGCTTTTGCGCGGCGCGGCGGTTCACGTCGATGATGCGCTTGCCGTGGAAGGGGCCACGGTCGTTGACCACCACGATCACCGATTTCCCATTGCGCATGTTGGTGACGCGCAGCTTGGACCCGAACGGGGCGGTGCGATGGGCCGCCGTCAACGCCTTGTCCGTGGTCTTCTGGCCGCTGGCCGTCTTGCGGCCGTCCTTGTAGTCGTACCATGAAGCCTGACCGATCTGGCCGGTCGGCTTGTGTTTGGGTTTTGCACGATGCGGCTCTGCGGCGGACGCCGTCAGAGAAAGGCCCCCAAGCAGAATGGAAAGCGCCGCGATCCGCGCGACACGAGAAAAGACCGGCTTCCTGCTGTCGCCGTTTTGCGGCTCAGGGGATGGCCCGATGGCTGTTCCCGGCACGTCGGCCTCACATTGTTGTTCATCCAAAAACACCGGGTGTGCGGGCACGCCCCGGGGCTACGATCAACACTGTTGGGCATTCGAGCGCCCGAGTCAACCTATTCGAAAAAAGCCCCCGGCATTGTTGCTGCGGCAGATACAATACCAAAGGGTTATGATCCGGGTGTAAAAGACTGATTTCGCGACGGAATTCCGGCCTCCTCCCGCCGGTCCGGAACCCCGAATTTTTGAGACGATTTTTCGGCTAATCCAGGCCGGTCCGTGGCCCGTCGCCCCACACATCGGCCATCACCGCGCGGGCGGCGGCGATGGCGGATTCGCCCTGGCGCTCCTTCAGGCAGAGGAAGCCCAGGCAGGCGTCCACCGACACCGCGTCGGCCAGCGCCAGCCCGTCGGCGTGGGCGGCGCGCAGGGCCAGACTGTCGCGCGCCAGCGACAAACCGATGCCCGAGCGCACCAGATCGAGCATGGAGGCTTCCAGATCGACCTGGGCGACGATCTGCGGGCGCACCCCCTCGCGTTCGAACACGCGGGCGGTCAGGCGGTGGTGGGCGGAGTCCGGCGGCGTGCCGATCCAGGGCAGGGCGGCCAACTCGCGCCAGCCGCGCCCGCGCACCCGATCCCCCCAGCCCGGCGGGGCGACGACGCGGTAGGCGAAGCCCGACAGCGCCATCACGGCGAAGCGGTCGGCGTGCTCCGGCAGGCCGGGGCTGCCCAGCGTGTAGCCGACGTCCAGCCGCCCGTCGGCGATCGCGCGGGCCACTGTGCCGGACATGCCGTGCGACAGGTCGGTCGTCAGGCGCGGGTGGCGCTCCACCAGCCGTTTCAGGAAGGGGCCGAGGCGCAGGAATTCGGGATCGACGATGGTCCCGATCCGCAGCCGCCCGGCCACCGCGCCGGACAACCCGTCCGCCACCCCGCGACACTCCGCCAGGGCGGCGAGCGCGCGTTCGGCGGCGGGCAGCAACTGGCGTCCGGCCTCCGTCAGCCGCATGCCGTGGGCGGTGCGGTCGAACAGGCTGTGGCCGACCTGCTCGTGCAGCTTCTTCAGTTGCAGGCTGAGCGCGGGTTGGCTGATGCACAGCCGTTCAGCCGCGCGGGTCAGGGTCCCGTCGCGGGCGATGGTGACGAAGGCGCGGAGAAGTTGATGGTCCATGGCCGATGAGTATGGCCGAGCATTATAAGGAAAGCCAATATCAGGTTTTGCGATAAATCATTGGATCATCCGCCCAGTCAGCAATCTAATGACCCTCACAAGAATCCGATCAAGGCGGGGGGAGCGTCCGATGAGCGAGCGGCAGGATTTCGGCACCTATGATTATGTCATCGTCGGCGGCGGCACGGCGGGGTGCGTGCTGGCGAACCGGCTGTCGCTGGATCCCGATGTGCGGGTGCTGCTGCTGGAGGCGGGCGGCAAGGACGATTGGGTGTGGCTGCACATCCCCGCCGGTTATCTGTTCTGCATCGGCAACCCGCGCACCGATTGGTGCTATCGGACGGAGGCCGAGCCGGGGCTGAACGGGCGCAGCATCCATTACGCGCGCGGCAAGGTGCTGGGCGGCTGCTCCTCCATCAACGGCATGATCGCCATGCGCGGGCAGGCCCGCGATTACGACGAATGGGCGGCGCTGACCGGCGATTCCCGCTGGGGCTGGGACGCGGTGCTGCCCGTCTTCAAGGCGACGGAGGATTATTGGCGCGGAGCCAGCGATCTGCACGGCGTGGGCGGGGAATGGCGGGTGGAGCGCCAGCGCCTGCGCTGGGACCTGCTCGACCGCTTCACCGAGGCCGCGCAGCAGGCGGGGATCCAGACCAGCGACGATTTCAACCGGGGAACCAACGCCGGGGTCGGCGCGTTCGAGGTCAACCAGCGCAGCGGCGTGCGGTGGAACGCGTCCAAGGCGTTTCTGCGCCCGGTGCTGTCGCGGCCCAACCTGACCGTCGTCGTCAACGCGGTGATCGACCGGCTTCTGATCGCCGAGGGGCGCGTCACCGGGGTGGAGTACGCGGTCAAGGGCCACCCGGCCCGCGCCATGGCGCGGCTGGAAACCGTGCTGTCGGCCGGGGCCATCGGCTCGCCCGCCATCCTGCAACGCTCCGGCGTCGGCCCGGCGGCGCATCTGGCCGAACTGGGCGTGCCGGTGGTGCTGGATTCCCCGGCGGTCGGCGGCAATTTGCAAGACCATCTGCAACTGCGCATGATCTTCAAGGTCGATGGGGTGACGACGCTGAACCAGCGGGCCAACAGCCTGTTCGGCAAGGCGATGATGGGGCTGGAATACGCCCTGTTCCGCAGCGGCCCGTTGAGCATGGCCCCCAGCCAGTTGGGGGCCTTCGTCACCTCCGGGCCGGAGGTGGAGACGCCGGATTTGGAATACCACGTCCAACCGCTGTCGCTCGACAAGTTCGGGGAACCGCTGCACCGCTTCCCCGCCTTCACCGCCAGCGTCTGCGATCTGCGCCCGGCCTCGCGCGGGTGGACGCGCATCGTCTCGCGCGACCCGCTCGCCCCCCCGGCCATCGCCCCGCGCTATCTGACCGACCCCGCCGACCGGGCCAAGGCGGCCAAGGCGCTGGCGCTGACCCGGCGCATCGTGTCCCAACCGGCGCTGGCCCCCTTCAACCCGCGTGAGCATCTGCCCGGCCCGGCCTATCGCACCGAAGAGGAGTTGGCCAAGGCGGCGGGCGACATCGGCACGACGATCTTCCACCCCATCGGCACCTGCAAGATGGGGCGCGACGGCGACCCCACCGCCGTGACCGACACCGAATTGCGGTTCCGGGGTCTGCGCGGGTTGCGGGTGATCGACGCCTCGATCATGCCGACCATCACCTCGGGCAACACCAACACGCCGACGGTGATGATCGCCGAACGCGGGGCGGAGCTGATGCGGGCGGCGCGCAAGGCGGGGACGCTGGCGTAAGCGCCGCGCTCCCTCGTCCCAGCCCCCAGTCCCCAGCCCCCAGCCCCCAGTCCCGGTCCCCGTCAGACCAGCGCGGCCAGCGCGGCCAACGCCTCTTCCAGCGCGGGGACGACCGCCGGGTCGTTCCACGCCGCGCTTTTGCCCGCGCGGATGCGCGCCGCCAGCGCCGCCCGCCGGTCGGCGTCGCGGGCCAGCGCGATGGCGAGCGCGGCGTAGGCGTCGGTGTCCGTCACCACCAGTTCGTCCAGCCCGATCCGCCGCAGCACCCCGGCGGCCAGACGGCCGCGCAGGAAGCGCCCTTCCAGCGTCACCACCGGCACGTCGTAGGACAGCGCCTCCTGCGCCGTGTTGAAGCCGGAAAAGCCGGGCGGGTCGAGGTAGAGGTCGCAGGCCCCGACCACGCGGTAAAACCCCTCCGGCGTCGTGCGCGGCAGAAAGCAACAGAAGGCCCGCCAATCCAGGCCATGGGCGGCGAAGGCGGTGGCCAAGCGGGTCTGAAAGACGGCGGTCAGGGCCGGGGCGGGGTCGGCGAAGAACAGGAACTGGCACGGCCCGGCCCCGGCGGCGATCCGGGGGAACAACTCGTCGTGCTGGGGCAAGTATTTGTAGAGCGACTGCACGCAGGCGATCCGCGTGATCCCCACCGCGCCCCCCGTCCGCTCGGCCAGCGCGGCGCGGTCGAACGGCGGGATCCCGTCGGTGTCGGGGCGGTAGGCGCTGCCAAGACCGGCGATGCGGATCAGGCGCTCGCGGTAATGATCCTGCGCGTCGTCGGGTTCCAGCGCGTCGGCGCTGAGAAAGACATCCAGCGTCGGCAGGCCGGTGGTCAGCGGGTGGCCCCAGGTCGCCGCCTGCACCGGGGCCAGCCGCCGCGCCGACAGCCGATGACCGACCGGGCTGAGCGGCCCATCCGGGTGCAGCAGGATGTCCGGGGCCGCCGCGCCGATGGCGCGGATCAGGTCCCTTTCGCTTGGGTGGGCGGTTGAGGGGGCGGCGGTCAGAACCCGGTCGAAGGCGCGGCGGGCGACCTGCGCGTCGGCGCTGTCGTCCGGGGCGGTGGGCAGGGCGATCACCTCGAACCGCCGCCGGTCCAGCCCGGCGACCCACCCGGCGATCAGGCCCTTCCACACCGGGTGCCGTTGGCGGATGAATTGGGAGGCGATGACCAGACGGATCCGCCCACCGCGCCGCGCCGATCCGCCCGCGCGGCCACCGGCCTTGGCGGTGCTTTTGGCGGGAGCGTCACCGCCCAGCACCCCGGCCATCAGATCACCGTGGCGGCGCATCAGCCCGGTGACATCCTCCGCGCGGTAGGCGAGCAGGAAGGTTTCCGGGCTGTCGATGTGGGCCGCCATCGCCGCCCGCTGGTCGGCGGTCGCCCCGGCGCAGCGCGCGGCCAGATCGGCCAGTTCCCGGTCATAGGCGAGGAGCGCGGCGTCGGCGTCGGCCACGCTGTCGGGCAGCATCGGCAGGCTGTTGCGGCGCTGGTCGTGGCGCGCGGCCTCGGACTCCGGCGACAGGGCGATGGCGCGGGCGTAGGCGCGGGCGGCGTCGGCCCGGTGGTGATCCTCGGCCCAGGCCAGCCCCAACCGCCGCCAGCCGTCGGCGTCCGTCGGGTGCAGGGCCACCTGCTGGCGCAGGACGGCGCGCGCCGCTGCGGTGTCCCCGGCGGCGGTGCGCAGGGTGGCGAGCGCCAGCCGCGCCGGGGGCAGATCGGGGGCCAGCGCCAGCGCGGCGGTGTAGGCGGCGACGGCCTCGTCGGTGCGGGCGGCGGCGGTCAGGGCGTTGCCGAGATTGACCCAGGTCGGGGCGTGGTCCGGGCGCAGGTCGCGCGCCCGTTCCAGCGCCGCCACCGCGTCGGCCATTTGGCCGCTGTCCTTCAGGAACACGCCCAGCGCCGCGATGGCGGCGGCGAAATCGGGGTGCAGCCGGACCAGACGGCGCAGCAGGGCCACCGCCTCCCCCAGCCGCCCGGTCTGGCCCAGCAGCAGGGCGGCGTTGTAGGTGGCGTCGGGATGGTCGGGGGCGGCCTTGCGGATCGCCCGGTACAGCCCTTCGGCCTCCGCCAGCCGCCCGGCGCGGTGCAGGGTCAGGGCCTCTGCCAGGGCTTGGGACAGAGCGGGGGCGGAAACCGGGGGCGGCGGTCGGCTCATTCCAACCCTTCCTGTGTCGGGTGCGGCGTGCGGCTGGGCAAGCCACGCTCATAGCAAGCCCGCCGCCGCAACGCCACCGCCCAGGGCAATCGCTTCAGGGCAATCGCATTTGGGGCTGATATTCCTTGAAAAAGACTTTCGTCATCCCCGCGAAGGCGGGGAACCAGAGTTTGCAGGACGACTCTGATGGAAAAGCCTGGATCCCCGCCTACGC
>JAIXPD010000091.1 GCA_027486405.1 Azospirillum sp.
CGCAGCGTATCCCCCACATGCGTGGGGATGGACCTTTGCTATGCTCTGCGCAAGGGGATTTTTGTGGGTATCCCCCACATGCGTGGGGATGGACCCCGCACGGATGGCCTTGAGCGCGCTTGCCCAAAGTATCCCCCACATGCGTGGGGATGGACCCGGGTTTACGGCCTGGGCAACCCGCCCAAGGCGGTATCCCCCACATGCGTGGGGATGGACCCTCGGCGGCGCAGCTTGCGCACCGGGATTCCCGCGTATCCCCCACATGCGTGGGGATGGACCCCGATCAAAACGGACGGCTCCCTGCGCGTTGAGGTATCCCCCACATGCGTGGGGATGGACCCCCGGGTACCCGTCTGTTGCATCACCGGTGAGAGTATCCCCCACATGCGTGGGGATGGACCCAGCGTTCATCCGCAGCGACAGGCCAGCGCTACGTATCCCCCACATGCGTGGGGATGGACCCACCTCTCGATCCTCCGCGCCACGCCCGGCAGCGTATCCCCCACATGCGTGGGGATGGACCCCAGCAAAAAGGCGCTGTTGCCCCGACCAGCGCGTATCCCCCACATGCGTGGGGATGGACCCCCCTCACCCACGTCGCGCAGGGTGACGGGTGCGTATCCCCCACATGCGTGGGGATGGACCTTTTCCAAATGGACGCATGGGGCTGGCAAGGTGGTATCCCCCACATGCGTGGGGATGGACCCCGCCGGGCGGGTGATGCGGGGGCGGGCGGGAAGTATCCCCCACATGCGTGGGGGTGGACCTCGACCACGCCGACGCCGAAATCGTGGGCCACCGTATCCCCCACATGCGTGGGGATGGACCCTCCACCTGCCTGTCCAGGCACTCTTTTCCGAGGTATCCCCCACATGCGTGGGGATGGACCCCCGATCAAAAACGCGGTCGGTCTTGGGCAGAAGTATCCCCCACATGCGTGGGGATGGACCCGCGCATCTCTGTTCGCAATTCCCCTCAACGCATCGACGCAGTCCATCCGGTGGAACTGGTGGGGTGCTGCGAATCGGGGTAAGACAACCGGCCTGGTGGGTCGGGCGGTTGTGGTTTTGTAAGCTGTGGTTCAACGAGAGGCGGGGCGGCGTGTCGAACCGCTTTTTCTGCGGGCGGCGCGGGTTCTCAAAGCGTGGCGGGGCCAGCCGCACCCGACAGGCGCTTCAGCATCCGGTCGAAACGGGCACCGGCGCGGTGCAGGGTGTCCATCACGTTCAAATCAATCTCATCCTCCATTTCCTCATCCGATGCGATGCCGCCGCCCTTGGCGTAACCCAGGGAACGGACGGTTCCGCGCATGCGGTTGGACAGGAAAATGGCGATGGCCTTGTAGAAGCGGGCGGCGAACCCGACGTCGCGCTCCAGCCGGTCGAACACCAGATCCTTGGACAGCGACAGGATCAGGGTGGGTTCCAAGGTGGTGATCGACGCGGATGGCGGGCGGCTGTCCACCAGCGACATTTCCCCCATGATCTCTCCGGCCCCCAATTCCGCCACCTGACCCAAGCCGTCGATGGTGACGGACACCCGGCCTTCGAGCAGGATGCACAGGTCATCGATGGGGCGGCCCTGGACGATGATCGTTTCCCCGGCGGGAACCCGCCGCCGCAACCCTGTGCGGGCCATCCAATCCACGTCGTCGTCGCTGAGTTGACCCAGGATGTAGAGCACCTTGCGCATCGTTGTTCCTTCCTGTTGTCCGATCCGTTCCGCTGTCTCATCCGCGCCGGTCACACCATCTGCCGCCGCACCAACTCCGCGAACACCCCGTTCTTTTCGATCAACGCCGCGTGGTTGCCCTGCTCGACAACGCGCCCCCGCTTGAGCACATAGATGCGGTCGGCGTTGATGACCGTGCTGAGCCGGTGGGCGATGACGATCCGCGTGACCGGCAGGCGGTCCAGGCTGGCGGCGACGATGGCCTGGGTCCGGTTGTCCAGGGCGGAGGTCGCCTCGTCAAAAATCAGCAGGCGTGGCTTTCCGATCAGCGCGCGGGCGATCATCAGCCGTTGCAATTGGCCACCGGACAGGGTGGACGCCCCTTCCGTCAACACCGTGTGCAGTCCCATCGGCAGGGCGCGCACGTCCTCTTCCACACCGGCCATGCGCAGCGCGTCCCACACATCGCTTTCCCCGGCGTCGGTGACGCCACGGATGCTTTCGAAGATCGAGCCGGGCATCAGCTTGCTGGATTGCAGAACCACGCCGATCTGCCGACGCACCGCCGCCAAATCCAGCCCGCGCAGGTCCCGGCCATCGTAGAACACCCCGCCGACCTCCGGCTGTTCGAACCCCAGCAACAGGCGGACCAGGGTGGATTTGCCGCTGCCCGAACCGCCGACGATGGCGATGTAGGAGCCGGGCCGGATCGACAGGCTGATCCCGGCCAGCACCATTGGAGAGTCCGGGGTGTAGCGGAACGCGACCTGCGACACCTCGATCCCGCCGCCCAGAGGTCCGGGATCGTCCTTGCGCTCGTCGACCTCCGGTTCGGCGTCCAGGATCGGTTGGGCGCGCCGGACCAACGGCACGATGCGGAACACCGTCGCCACGGCGTGGCTGGTCTGGTGGGCGGCCCCCAGGAAGCTGGAAAAGGCAAAAACGAAGGCCAGGAATTGCCCCGCCGACATCGGATCGGCCGTGGTGCGCGCGCCGATCAACGCCACCACCGCGAAGATGGCGGCCATGGCGAGCGCGTCAAACCCGGCGGTGAACGCCTCCAACCGATTCATGATTCGGCGGGAACGGGTCATCCGCGCCCGCATTTCGCCGAAATTGCGCGCCCAGCGGATGAAGGCGCGGTCTTCCGCTCCGGCCAGCCGCAGCTTCGACACCCCGTTGACCAGATCCAGGACCAAACCGAACAGATTGGCGTCCAACGTCTCCCCTTCGAAGATGGCGCGAAGCTGGGCCAGACCTGCCCAGGCGGTGACGCCGATCAGCAGGGCGAACAGCCCGGTGGCGACCAGCGCGGCCCGTGGTTCGTAATGAAACAGCAAGGCCAGATTGAAGACAGAAAAGACCCCCGCCAGCAGCGACGACAGCGCCACCCCGGTCAGGGTCTTGCGCACCTGCTCCACCACCAACGCCCGCATGGCGAGGTCGGCGGAGGAGTAGGTGGCGAAGAAGCGGGCGGGCAGGCGCAGGATGCGATCCACCACCGCCGCCTGCAGCGCGGCGGCGATCCGGCCCTCCAGCCGCAGGGTTGTCAGATCGGACGCAACATGAAAGGCGGTGATCCCCGCCGCCGCCGCCATCAGGGCCGCGCCCACCTGCGCGAGACGGCTGTGCTCATGGCCCGGCACGATGGAATCGAAGACAAGACCGGTGGCGATGGGCACCGCCATCCCCAGCAGCGCCGCCAGCGCGCCCATCAGCAGAATGACCGCGATGTCGGCTTTGCTGCGGCCCAAGCCGAAACGCAACAGATCGAACAGGGTCAGCTTGCGGTCGGGAAAGGGCGCGTAGAGCGTCGCCGCCATCGGGGCGATCGCCGCCGCCGACCGCGCGTTGGCGATCGTGGTTTCACGCCCCTCCGCGTCGACGGCGCGGTAGCGTCGCCGTCCAGCGGGCAACAGCGCGACCGGCGCGCCATCCTCGCGACGAAAGCCGACCAACGGTCCCAAATCCTGACGCCACCACACGCCGCGCAGCGCGGTCTGCCGCATCCGCAGCCGCCCCGCCCGCGCGATCCCGGCCACCCCGGACAGGCCGCTGGCCTCCGCCGCTGAGTCGGGGGGCATGTCGCGTTTGACCACCGGCGCGTTCAGCGGGTGCCCGATGGCGGCCGCGACGTGGCGGCAGGCGAGAAACAGCGGGCCAACCTCGTCCGGCGGCGCGCTGCGTGGGCCTTGTTCGTCGATGAGAGTGGCGAAACGGCCCAACGCGCGCGTCTGGTCGGCCTCGGTGCGCTCACGCAACGCCGCCATGCGGCTGGCTTCGGCCACATCCGCGTCGTGCATGGATTGGGCAATCATCGTCAGCGCCAGATGATTGAAGGCCGCGCAGCGTTGCAGCCACCCCGGCACCAGCAGCAGGCCATCGGTGCCATAGCCGCGCAGAACCGACGGCGCGGTGACGGTCAGGCCCAGAGTCGGGGTCAGCGGGGCCATGCTGTCGCCAACACCCGCCGTCAGATCAAGGCCGCTGTCCAGCCGGACCAACCCGCTGTCCAGATGCGCCCAGGTCACGCCGATCCGGCTGGCCAACCGCGCTCCGGCCTCCAACCGCTCCACCCCTCCCGGCCCCAACACCGCTTGCGCGGTGGTGTCCGCCCGGGTCGGGCGGCGGGCGGACAGCGCCATCGCGGCGACCCACCGGTCCACCGCCGGGGCCAACGCGGTGGACAGGGGCGGTGGCAGGGCCGGAACGGTCGGGCCGGGCAAGCGGACGCGGATCAACCGAACCGGCGACCACCCCACCGCGATCAACCGGGCGGTCTTGTCCTGTGGTGGGGTCTGGATTTGGGTCGGCAACAGCACCCCACCCGCGTCCACCGCCAGCAGGAAAACGCGGCCGGAACGGCCCTCTGCGAACACCTCCACGCTTCCGCTCTCGACCGCCCAAACGGTGTTGGCGTCGTCGAGCGGCAGAGTCCGACCGCTGACCAGCGTGATTGCGGGGTCAACCGTTGTTCCCGGCAAGGACAGCAACGGATGGTCGACCGCCACCGGTGCCGTTGAATCGCCGTTGGCGACGTTGGCGACGTTGGCGACATTGGTGGCGGTCGGGGGCGTGTGCGCGGTGTCCGGACTCATGTTTCCACCAGCCGCCGATAGTGGCCGTTCAACGCCATCAGCGCGTCGTGGGTTCCACGTTCGGCGATGCGCCCACGATCCAGAACAATGATTTCGTCGCAATCGCGCACCGTGCTCAAGCGGTGCGCGACGATCAGGCAGGTGCAGCCGCGCCGCCGGATCGCCGCCATCACCGCCTGCTCGGTGGCGGCGTCGAGCGCGCTGGTCGCTTCGTCGAGGATGAGGATGGAGGGGTTGCCGACCAAAGCCCGCGCGATCTCGATCCGTTGGCGCTGGCCGCCGCTGAAGTTGCGCCCGCCTTCGGCCACCTTATGGTCATAGGCGTCGGGACGGGCAACGATGTCGTCGTGGATGGCGGCGTCCTTGGCGGCGGCGACCACCCGTTCCTCCGGCATGGTCGGGTCCCACAGGGTGATGTTGTCGCGGATGGTCCCTTCGAACAGCGCGATGTCCTGATCGACCATGGCGACCGACGCGCGCAGGCAGCGGCGGGGCCACGTCTCCAGCGGCCAATCATCGAACGCGACCGCGCCCGACCAGGGACGGTGCAGACCGGCGACGAGGCGGCCCACCGTCGATTTGCCCGACCCCGATCCACCAACCAGCGCGACCCGGCTTCCGGCGGCGATCTCCAGATTCAGATCGGCGATCAACGGGCGTTCGGTCGGAATGAAGCCGAAGGACACCCCCGTCAAGGCCACCCGCCCGGACAGCTTCAGCCGCAGGGGGGGCGCAGCGGCGGGAGTGGTGTCGCCAGGGCCGCTGTTGGTGAATTCCGGATCGGTGGCGTGGGCCAGCACGTCTTGAACGCGGGTGATGCAGCCTTGCGCCTCCTGCACCTGGGCACCCAACCCGACCAGACCACTGACCGGGGCGGAAAAACTGGTCAACAGGGCCTGGAAGGCGACCAGCATGCCGATGGTCAGCGCGCCATCCATCACCGCCAACCCCCCAACCACCAGGACAGCGGCCGGGGCCACCAGACCCAACAGCAGCGGTGCCGCCATCAGCAGGGTGCGGACACGCTGGAGATCCTGTTCGGCGGTGATGACCTTGGCGTGGTAGCCTGCCCACCGGGTGAAGAACTGATCCTCCGTTCCCGACGCCTTGAGGCTTTCCATCATCTGCATGCCCTGCATCGCCAGGCCGGTCAGCTTGCCGCGATCCAGCAACAGCTTTTGCCCGGCATCGACCAGACGGCGCGCGGCCACGGCAAACACCGCCAGATTGGCGACGGCGAACAACACCCCCAGCCCGGTCAGGGTGAGGCTGTATTGCGCCATGATCGCGGCGTAGACCAGCATGGTGATGAGGTTGAGGACGCCAATCGCCAGTTCTCCCCCCACCAGTGTGGCGAGGCGGTCGTTGAACTGCTGGCGGCTGCCGATGTCCCCCGCGTAACGCTGCGCGAAGAAGCGCATGGGCAGGCGCAGCACGTGCCAGAAAAAGGCGGCGGAGGAGGTGAGGGCCATCTTGGTCTGCAACCGCATCAGATAATGCTGTTGCAACGCCGTGACGCCGGCCTTGACCCCGGCGACGGCAACCATCAGCACCAGCAGCGGCGTGAGCCAGTCGCTCAACCCCTGGATCAGGATGAAATCGACGTAGACGCGGGTGAAGGCGGGCATCAGCAGACCCGTGACCGCCAGGCCGAGGCTGGCCAGGATGATGAAGGCAAAGGCCGGGCCACCGCCCGCCAGCCGGTCCCGCAACCCCCGGATCGCCGAGGGCCCCCGTCCACCACGCTGGAAGTCCGGCCCCGGTTCAAAGGCGAGAGTCACGCCGGTGAAGGACTCATCAAACTCCTCCCGGTCCACCAAACGTGGTCCGGCGGCGGGATCGTTGATGTGGACACCGTGGCGGCTGAATCCCTCCAGCACGACAAAATGATTGAAGTTCCAAAACAGAATCTGGGGCAGGGGCAGATCGGTCAACCCGGCCGGTTCCTTGCGGAAACCCTTGGCCTTCAGGCCGTAATGCGCCGCCGCCGCAACGATGCTGCTGGCCTTGGTCCCATCGCGCGACACGCCGCAGCGGTAACGCAAATCCTCCAGCGGAACGAATCGGCCAAAGCGGCCCAACACCATCGCCAGACAGGCGGCACCGCATTCCACCGTTTCCATCTGGAGAACGGTGGGCGTGCGCACGCGGCGGTGCGTCGGGCGCTTTGGCGGGGTGCGCGCCTGGGGGGGCTTGGCGTCAGCGGCGGCCATCGCTGCCCCCCTTCAGCAACGGTTCCAGCGCCGGAATGGCCAAACCGATCAACGTCATCTCACGCACCGTGACCGTGCCGTCGCAAGGGGTGCCCGAATCGATCACGATGTCCGGCCCGCGTGAGGAAGACCATTGGAAGCCGCTGGGGGTGGCTGGGTTGCGGCGCAGCCGAACCGTCACCTGGAACGGCGCGCCATCGGTCGACAGCGTGTCAACCAGCCGGTTGTTTTTGAGGATGCGCAGCATCCCCGCCGGGGTGGACGGGATTTCCGCGACGGAGCCGACCACCCCCTGCATGAAGCCGTACTCCTCCCTCTTGACCGTCGCGGGGGCGATCTGCACCTCCATGCCGGGACGGACCTTTTTGCCCTCCGCCGGTGGAACGAAGAGGACGGCGATCAGATCATCGGACAGGCCGGGAAGGGATTGCGGTGTCGGCAAGCCGCCCGAGTCCGGGGGAAGCAGGCTGAACAGGGTGGAACCGGTGTTGACGATCTCGCCCTCGTTCACCTTCATTTCAACCACACGGCCAGCGTAAGGGCTGCGCACCTCGCTGCGGCGGCGGATCTGGTCGTCCAGATTCTGCACCTCGCGCCACGCCGCTTCGATCCGCAGATCGAGGGAGAGGATTTCGCGCTGGCGCGCGATGTCCTGCTGATCCTGTTCCAGATCGGCTTCACGCACGCTGTTGGCGGTGCGGGCGATCGATTCGCGGACGGTGTTGATTTCAATTTGGGTGTCGATGTGCCGTTGGCGGGGAATCAGGCCACGGCGCAGCAGATCCGATTCATAGCCTTCGCGTTCGGTCAGCCAGCGCAGGCGGTCTTGCAGGAATTCGACCGATTGATGGGCGTTGGCTTTGCGTTGTTCAACCACCGCACCGCGCACCCGCGTCTCCCGTTGATGGAAGCTCTGGATCCGGTCGCGCTGGGCGGTCAGTTCGGCGTGCTCCGCCTTGAGGGTGTCCCGCTTCTGCCGCAGATCCGGTTGTGCAACCGTTGCGACCACCTGATCGCGCGCCACCGCATCACCGGGAGCGACCAGCAGCTCGACCACACGGCCTTGGCTGTCCGACACCACATCGAGAACGCCCGCCGGAGCCAGCAGGATGCCGCGACCGGCGACCTTGATGGGAACCGTTCCCAGAATTCCCCAGATCAGCGCGGCCACGATCAGGACCAGAACCGTGAGCAAGCCAATCCAGCCGGACGGCGACGTCACACGGATCGCCTGATCCAACTGTTCGGGCGTCGACAGACGTTCAAGAGCGGCGGGACGAAACAGCGGCGCGGTCATGGGCGGTCGAATCCGTGATGGGCGGCGAAGGATGCGCTTTGATATTTAGAGGCATTAAAATATACGATTCGGTGTGTTTCTATAGTATCGAATAAAAAAACTCACGACTTACCATTTGGTCATGTTGACATGATAAATCTCACAGTCAGAGAATATCAAAGCAAAAAATTATCTCGGGAGGAAGTCGTATCAGTTCTTTCGACTGTCCGTTTCCTATTGTGAGAAATAATATTTCAATCAATGGAAACGATTGCCACCCACAAAAAATCGAAGAACCCTGGACGAGGAGATTGCGAACGATGTCGATCATCCATGATGGTGCGGACGGCGAGTTGAGCACAAACGATCTTGATTTGGTGGTGGGTGGGGCCGGTAAGCCGCCTGTTCCGCAAGGCGCTCAGGACCCGATGCAGCCCGTTCCCAACGACCCGACGCACCAGCCTCCGACGCCGGGCGGCACGCCGCCGACAGCGCCGACGCCTCCGACGGGTGGTGGTGATCCGACGCACCAGCCTCCGACGCCGGGCGGCACGCCGCCGACAGCGCCGACGCCTCCGACGGGTGGTGGTGATCCGGCGCACCAGCCTCCGACGCCGGGCGGCACGCCGCCGACAGCGCCGAC
>JAIXPD010000074.1 GCA_027486405.1 Azospirillum sp.
GCTCTGACGGGAAAGCCTGGATCCCCGCCTTCGCGGGGATGACGGTAAATTCTTCGTATAGGTTTATAAACCTTCAAGCAATTACCCTGGGTCTTGCGGCAGAGCAATCGGGTGAACGAGCGATCATCGTCACGCAGGCGAGAATGGACACGGATTTCACGGACAAAAATGAGGAATTGCACGGGTTTTCGCCCCCAACTGCATTCCGCATCCCGTCATAAGCTTTACACCCAGATCACAAACGGCCAGATCACAAACGGCCAGATCACAAACGGATGGTTCTGAGACGCGTTCCGTGTAATCCGTGAAAAAATCCGTGAAATCCGTGGCAACCCTTGTTCCGGTCGGGCGCACAATGGTTCAAGCGATTGCCCTGGGTCTTGCGGCGGCGGGGCGCTTCCCACACACTGCCCTTAACATAAAATGAGTGATCGTGGGAAAACGGACGCCCAACACCCCGTCCCCGCGTCATCACACCCGACGCTTGATATCGTTTCGATCAGGAAACCGTTCTTTTCCAGCAACAGGACAGTCAGGTTCACCGCAATGACCGATCCCACCCGCCGCCCGCTCGTCTCCACCGACTGGTTGCGTGAGCGCCTGAACACCCCCCGTCTGGTCCTGCTGGATCTGCGCACCCCGCCCAGCGGCGGCTTTGTTCCGGGATCGGTTCATTCCGACTACGCAACGGGTGGTTGGCGCGCGACGGTGGGTGCGGCCCCCGGCCTGCTGCCGGAACCGGCGGCGTTGGAGCGGTTGATCGGCGGCCTGGGCATCGGCAACGCCGACCATGTGGTGCTGATCGCCGCCGGAGCGACCGCCGCCGACATGGGCAACGCCACGCGCGCCTATTGGACCTTCAAGATGATGGGGCACGATGCCGTGTCGGTGCTCGACGGCGGTTTCGCCGCCTGGGTCGCCGCTGGCCTGCCGGTGGACGCGACCGCCGCCGCCCGCGCGCCCGTGCCCTTCACCGCCGCCCCGCGCGCCGATCTGCGCACCACCCTGCCGGAGGTCGAGGCGGCCATCGCCGCCGGAACCATCCCGCTGCACGACGCCCGGTCGGCCGAACAATTCGCCGGGCGCGGCAAAAGCCCGCAAGCCCGCGCCGCCGGAACCCTGCCCGGCGCGCTCCACATCGACAACGGGGCGTTCTACTCCGCCAGCGAACGCCGGTTCGTCAGCGCCGACGCCGTGGCCGCGCTGGCCGCGCAAGCCGGGTTGCCGCTCGATCCCGCCCCGATCACCTTCTGCAACACCGGCCATCTGGCCAGCGTGTCCTGGTTCGCGTTGAGCGAGATCGCGGGCCTTGCCGGTGTCCGCCTCTATGACGGGTCGATGTCCGAATGGACCGCCGACCCGGCCCGACCGCTGATGAACGCGGGCTGAGCGGCCCGCTTCTTACGAACGGCGGCGGCGCAGGCGGGACAGGTCGGACCGACGCACCAGCCCCAACGCCAGCGCCGCCAACGCATAGGCCAGCGCACCGGCCAAACAGAGCAGGACCAGCCCCGCCAAACGCTCGAACAGGCCGACGGCGGTCAGCCACGGCGACAGCCGGTCCTGCACCAGCCACAGCACCGCCCCCATCGCCCCGGCGGCGATGGCCACGCGCGGCAGGTTGCGGCGCAGCCGGTCGTCGGCGCGAAACAGGCCGCGCCGGATCAGCAACCACGCCAGCAGCCCGGCGTTGACCCAGGCCGACACGGAGGTCGCCACCGCCAAGCCGACCTGCGCCAGCGGCCCCATCAGGGCCAGTTTCAGCAGCACGTTCACCGCCACCGCCACCAGCGCCACCCGCACCGGCGTGCGGGTGTCCTGGCGGGCGTAAAAGCCGTTGACCAGACTGCGGATGACGACGAAGGCGGGCAGCCCCAACGCATACGCCTGCAGGGTCGCCGCCGACGCCGCCGCGTCGCTGACGCCAAAGGCCCCGCGCTGGAACAGCACGGCGACGATGGGCAGACCGGCGACCAGGAACGCCACGGCGGCGGGCAGCGTCAGCAGCAGGGAAAATTCGATGGCGCGGTTCTGGCTGTCCACCGCCCCGACCTCGTCGCCCGCCTTGATGCGCTTGGACATTTCCGGCAGCAGAACGGTGCCGACGGCGATGCCGATCACCCCCAGCGGCAGTTGGTTCAGCCGGTCGGCGTAATAGAGATAGGACACCGCCCCGGTCGGCAGGGCCGACGCGATCAGCGTGTCGGCGAACAGGCTGATCTGGGTCAGCCCGGCCCCCAGCGCCGCCGGTCCCAGCACGGTGAGGAAGCGCTTCACGTCGGCGCTCAATCGCGGGCGGACCAGACGCAGCGCCATGCCGACCCGGTTGGCGTCCCAGGCCAGATAGACGAACTGGGCGATCCCCGCCACCAGCACGCCCCAGGACAGCGCGTGTCCGGCCGACGGCATCAGCGGCGTGGCCAGAACCAGCGCGACGATCAGGCAGAGATTCAGCAGGATCGGGGCCGCCGCCGCCGCGCCGAAACGGCTCAGGCTGTTCAGCACGCCGCCATAGAGCGACACCAGGGCGATGAACAGCAGATAGGGAAAGGTGATGCTGGTGAACAGCACGGCCAACCGGAACTTCTCCGGCTCGTCGGAAAAGCCGGGGGCGAAGACGGTCATGAATTGCGGCATGATCGCCATGATGCCCAGCACGAACACCAGTTGCACCACCAGCAGCAGGGCCATCACCTCTTCGGCGAAGCGCCGGGCGGCGTCGCGCCCCTCCTGCACCAGCTTGCCGGAAAACAGCGGCACGAAGGCGGAGTTGAACGCCCCCTCGGCGAACAGCGCGCGGAAATGGTTGGGCAGGCGGAAGGCGACGAAAAAGGCGTCGGCCACCGGCCCCGCCCCCAGCAGCGCGGCGGTCAGCACATCGCGGGCGAAGCCCAGAACCCGGCTGGCCAGCGTCAGACCGCCGACCGAAAGAATGTGACGAAACACGATGCCGCCCTGCCCCTTGCGAATCTGCCGCTTGCGACTGTGCCGATTGCGACTCTGCCGCTTGCGACTGTGCCGATTGCGACTCTGCCGCTTGCGAATTCCAGCTCTGCCCGCCGCCCCTTGGTCTGGCGGGCCGCGCGCAATCGTCATAGGATCGCCGCCCTGTCCCGTCCAGCGTCACGGATGAATGCGATGCCGAATCCCCTGCCCTTGACCTATCTGGAAGCCGGTGAGGCCAACGGCGGCACCCCGCTTCTGGTGCTGCACGGCCTGTTCGGCTCGGCCCGCAACTGGCAGACCCTGGCCCGGCGTTTCGCCGAAACCCGCCGGGTCTACGCGCTCGACCTGCGCAACCATGGCGGCGCGCCCTGGGCCGACGGCATGAGCTACCCGGACATGGCCGACGATGTGCTGCGCTTCCTCGACGACCGGGGCTTTGCGCGGGCCAACGTGGTCGGCCATTCGATGGGCGGCAAAACGGCGATGACCCTGGCCCTGCGCCACCCCGACCGCGTCGCCCGGCTGGTGGTGGTGGACATCGCCCCGGTCCCCTACACCCACACCCACGCCCCTTATGTGGCCGCCATGAAGGCCGCCGACCTGACCGGCTGCACCCGGCGGCAGGAGGTGGAGGCCCAGCTTGTGGACGCCGTGCCGGAAGCGCCGCTGCGCTCCTTCCTGATGCAGAATCTGGTTCTGGAGAACGGTGTGTTCTCCTGGCGGGTCAATCTGGACGCCATCGGCGCGTCGATGGCCGACCTGATCGGCTATCCCGACCTGGGCGACGCCCGTTACGACGGCCCGTCCCTGTTCATCGGCGGAACCGCATCGGATTACATCCGGCCGGAGCATCACGCGGCGATCCGCCAACGTTTCCCCACCGCCCGAATCGAGATGATGGAGGGGGCCGGGCATTGGCTGCACGCCGAACGGCCCGACGCCTTCGCCACGCTGGTCGAAGCCTTCGCCTGACGCGGAACGCCCCCGCTTTCCACACCGTGGCGCATAGGGTGCAACCGTCTCCCAAACGTCACCGAACCAGACCTTGCATCGCCGCCGCACCGGGGCTATCAAGCCCCCGCGCCCCAAAAAACGCGGCCAGCGGGGTCCCCGTGTGGCCGCCTTCTGGAAGGATCGATCGACCATGAGCGTCATCACCGAGATTCACGCCCGCGAGATTCTGGACAGCCGTGGCAACCCGACCGTCGAAGTCGACGTGTCCCTGGAAAGCGGTGCCTTTGGCCGCGCGGCGGTTCCCTCGGGTGCCTCCACCGGCGCGCATGAGGCGGTTGAGCTGCGCGACGGCGACAAGGGCCGTTACGGCGGCAAGGGCGTGCAGAAGGCCGTGGAGGCCGTGAACGGCGAGCTGTACGACGCGCTCGCCGGTCTGGACGCCGCCGACCAGCGCGGCATCGACCTCGCCATGATCGAGGTGGACGGGACCGCCAACAAGAGCCGCCTGGGTGCGAACGCCATCCTGGGCGTGTCGCTGGCGGTGGCCAAGGCGGCGGCGGAAGACGCCGGTCTGCCGCTGTACCGCTACGTCGGCGGGGCGTTCTCCACCCTGCTGCCGGTGCCGATGATGAACATCATCAACGGCGGCGCGCACGCCGACAACCCCATCGATATCCAGGAATTCATGATTATGCCGGTGGGCGCGGAAAGCTGCGCCGACGCCATCCGCATGGGCGCTGAAATCTTCCATTCGCTGAAGAAGAAGCTGAAGGACGCCGGTCACAACACCAACGTCGGCGACGAGGGCGGCTTCGCCCCCAACCTCGGTTCGACCGACGAGGCGCTGGGCTTCGTCATGAAGGCGATCGAAGCCGCCGGTTACAAGCCGGGTGATGACGTCATGCTGGCGCTCGACGCCGCCTCGACCGAGTTCTTCAAGAACGGCAAGTATGAACTGGCCGGTGAAGGCAAGTCGCTGTCGCCCGATCAGATGGTGTCCTACTGGACCGATCTGGTCGGCCGTTACCCGATCATCTCGATCGAAGACGGCATGTCCGAGGACGATTGGGAAGGCTGGAAGGCCCTGACCGAGTCCATCGGCAAGAAGGTGCAGTTGGTCGGCGACGATCTGTTCGTCACCAACCCGGCCCGTCTGGCCCAGGGCATCAAGCAGGGCACGGCGAATTCGATCCTGGTCAAGGTCAACCAGATCGGCACCCTGTCGGAAACGTTGGAAGCCGTCGATATGGCGCACAAGGCCGGTTACACCGCCGTCCTGTCGCACCGTTCGGGCGAGACCGAAGACAGCACCATCGCCGATCTGGCGGTGGCCACCAACTGCGGCCAGATCAAGACCGGCTCGCTCAGCCGTTCCGACCGTCTGGCCAAGTACAACCAGCTCATCCGCATCGAAGAGCAACTGGGCGTCGCCGCCCGCTTCGCCGGTCGCGGCATCCTGAAGGCGTGATCCACGCCCCGGCGCTGATGTGACAAAGCCCCGCTCCGGCACACCGGAGCGGGGCTTTTGCTTGGTGGCCGCCTGTGATCGGACGGGCCTGTGGCCGGACAGGAACCGCGTCCGTTCAGGCCGCGCGGATTCCCTGGAAGAACGACACGACTTCGTGACGCAGACGTTCGGCGTGATGGGACAGCTCGCTGGCCGCACCAAGAACCTGGGTTGCCGCCGCACCGGTCTGCCCGGCGGCTTCGTTGACGCCGCCCACCGTCTGGCTGACGTCGCCCATGCCCACCGCCGCCGCCTGGACGTTGCGCGAGATTTCGGTCGTCGCCGCCATTTGCTGATTGACCGAGTCGGTCATGTCCTGGGCGATGCCGTGGAGTTCGCCGATGATTCCGGTGATCTCCTGGATCGCGCGCACCGCGTTTCCCGTCACCTTCTGCATCTCGCCGATCTGGGTCGAAATGTCATCGGTCGCGCGGGCCGTCTGGGTGGCCAGCCCCTTGACCTCGCTGGCGACCACGGCAAAGCCCTTGCCAGCCTCGCCCGCGCGGGCCGCCTCAATGGTGGCGTTGAGCGCCAGCAGGTTGGTTTGGCTGGCGATTTCGCCAATCAACTGGACCACCTCACCGATGCGTGTCGCGGCCTCCGACAGACTGCGCACGGTCTCGTTGGTTCGACCGGCTTCGGCCACGGCCCGATCGGCGATGGCGCTGGACTGAACCGCCCGCCGCCCGATCTCCTGAATCGACGAGGACAGCTCTTCGGTCGCCGCCGCCACCGCCTGGACGTTGTTGGTGGCCCCGGAAACGATGCCGGTGGCGTTGGCCGCCCGCTCCGAGGTGCTCTCGGCGGTGGTTGTCATGTCGCGCGCCGTGGCGTCAAGCTCCGACGCCGCTGAGGCAACGGTGTGCAGCGTTTCGGTGGCGCTGCGGTCGAAACGGGTGATCAACTCCTCAATCCGCGCCGCCCGTTGAATCTGTTGCTGCTGCTCGGCGTCGCGGCTGGCCTGCAACCGCTGCCGCTCCAGCCCGTTGTCGCGGAACACCTGAAGCGCGCGGGCCATGCCGCTGATTTCGTCGCTGCGGTCGGCGTAGGGAATTTCGGTGTGGAGATGGCCCTGCGCCAAATCCCCCATCACCGCCGTCATCCGCGTGATCGGACGCGCCACGCCAAGGATCAGGCTGCGCGTGACCGCCCCCAACACCAACAGGCCAATGACGATGGCCACCAGGGAGGCCTGACTGATCAATTCACCGAGCGCCAAATCCTCGGACGCGCGCAGGTTCACGCGCTGATCCAGTTGTTTGGAGACCTCCAGCACCGCTTTTCGCATCGGCGGAGAGAGGTCCAGCCACACATCGTAATGGCTGCCCAGCGGTGTGGACGCCTTCAACGCCTGGGTTATTTTGCTGGTGAAGGCCGGAAACTCTCTCATCGCCTGTGCGGCCGCCTTGGTGGCGGCCCCACGCTCGGACTCGGGGATCAAAGCCAGCAAGTCAGCCCAGTTGCGTTGAACGCCCTCCAACGCCTGAGCGACACGGTCCGCCGACCCGGGGGAGGAGTAGATGGAGGCCATCACTCCCAGAACACGCGAATTGACCGTGTCCATATCGTTGTACAGCGCGGTCATCGACGCGCGCACCCGCAGATCACGGCCGCTCAGGTCGTTGAGGAACCCAACGCTGTGCTGATTCCAGAAGACAGACAGAACCGTGACGCCAAGGAAGAGAAGAGCGACCACCGCCATCAGGGCCGGGACACGGAAACTTATACGGACAACCCTGTCCCGCAGCCTTTTCGTTACCATCACAATGCCTCTCCTCTCTTCCACTCCGGCGTCAAAGCGCGCGCGTCACTGTTCCGTCGGCAGGCCAGCCTTGCTCCACTCGCTCCAACCGCCGCGCAGCCATTTCACGTTCTTGTAACCGGCTTCGGCGGCGGTCTTGGCGGCGTCCACCGCCGACCAACCGTCGGTCCCATGGCCATAAATGATGATGACCGCGTCCTTGTTCGGCCCGAACGCCGAGGGGTCCACGGTCTTGGCCTGTTCGTTGAAGGCCGAACGGATGGACTTCGCACCCGGTACATGGCCTTCGACGTAAGCCGCCTTCTTCCGGACATCCAGCGCCACGCCACCCTTGTCGATCAACTGTTTGGCATCCGCCGCCGTCACCGTGGCCACCCCCGGCAACGTCGGAGGTGTTTCTCCGGTCTGCGCGAACGCGGTTGGTGCCAAAAACAAAAGTGCAGAAAAAACGATGGAAATCAGAGATTTCATGAGTTCACCATCTTATTGGAAAATGATCATCAGGCTTCAGTTTCGAGAATATAATGTGCGTTTCAAACTGTTTCAATGGATGAAAATATTGTATTATGAAAGCAATTTTAAAACGAAATCAAGAAACAAAACATCCATCACTTTGCAAAACATCACTCACTTGAAGGGCCATAACGATCAATCGGAACATCAGATTTCCTTGATAGATAACCGCAAGGCGCGTTTCATCACGCCGATAACCCACATTTATCTTAGCGTTATAGAGATCGCAGCATCTTGAAGGAAACGGAGGCGCAAACAGGCCGTGCTCTTTCTCCATGGCAGAAAAAAGAGCACAGCCTGTGAATGTGAGGCGATCAGTTTCCGGCCAGCGCCGTGACCATCTTGCGCACCGCCTGCATCTGGAAGCCGCTTTTGCGGGCAAAATCATAGCCGGTGTAGGCGAACCAGTCCCAGCAGGCCTTGGGATTGGCGGTCGGCTTGGCCTTCGCGTCGATCTGCGGGTAGAGCACAACGATGTTGTTCACGTCGGCCCAGCGGTTGTACCCGGCGTGCACGGCGTAATGATCGCCGATCAGGTTGGACGCCATGCGGCAACCGTGAAAGGCGACGTGCAGGCGGCAGGTCTGTCCGCCCTCCGCGCAGGATTCGGGGATGTAGATGTAGCCGCTGGTCGCCATGCCGCTGCGGCTGGTGTCACCGACAAAGGGGATTTGATCGAACAGAACCGGCTTTCTGGACGCCTCCGGAGCGTTGGGTTTGCGGGCGTCGGGATAGAGGTGGGACAGGATGTCGCCCGACTGGTCATACTGGCAGTTGTTGATGAACTCCGCCGGTTGCCCCTCCTTGGGGATGTGGTCGCAGGCCGCCCCATACCCGTCGGTGATGTGGGCGTGCGCCGCCTTGGGCAGCTTCACGTATTTGAGGTTGGCGGCGGGGACGCCCAAAGTCGCGTAAAACTGGGCGGCGGCGTCGGCGACCGGGCGTTTCACCGTCACGTCGTTGTCGCCGTTGAACAGGTAAATCCGGCTGTTGGCCAGATTGGCCAGCGGGTCGATGTCCTTGGCCTTTTCCCGCGCACGGGCGTTGGCCACCAGCGCGCCGACGTCCGGCGGCCCAATCGACACATCCATGCAGCGCTTCAGCGCCACCATGGCCGCCGCCTGCCCGCTCGTCGCGTCGGTGCAGCCATAGGGGCCACCGGCGACCAGCCCCGCGCCCTTCACCATGCCGGAAAAGGCCATCTGGAACTGCCCGGCCATGTAGGCCCCAGAGGAAATGCCCGACACCGTGGTTTGCGCCGGGTCGATCCTCAACCCCAGCTTGGTCAGCGACAGTTCCGCCGCTTGCGCTGTCCCGGCCATCAGCGCGGCCCCGACCAGCCCGGCAGCCATTCCGGCAGCCACCGCGCGAACACGGGATGCTTTCACTTGGTTGCGCATCACGGCTTGCCCCTCTGTTGCGTCGCACCCTTGCTTGTCTAACGCGGTCGCCATCGGCAACCAAGGAGGAAGTCGTTCCGGGGATTTTCCATTTCAAGGGCGGGGGATGGCCAGAACGCCGATGGCCGGAACGCCGATGGCCCGAACACAGATGGCCAAAACGCAACAGGGGCCGCCCCGGACAACGCCCGGAACGGCCCCTGTGCGAAAAAACGCCGCCCGATCAGGCGCGCAGATAGCTCAGCACGTTTTCCGGCGAGGATTCGCCATACGGATCGCCGTTTTCACCGGCGTCGTTGATGCCCGGCTCCTCGAACCATTTTTCGACGACGCCGTCCTTCACCACCATGGCGTAACGCCAGGAGCGGTAGCCGAAGCCGACATGGTCCTTGTCGATCAGCATGCCCATGCGGCGGGTGAAATGGCCCGATCCGTCGGGGATCAGCTTCACCTTGCTCAGGTTCAGGCTCTTGCCCCATTGGAACATGACGAAGGCGTCGTTGACGCTCAGGCAATAGATGTCGTCGATGCCCAACGCCGCGAACTCGTCGTGCATCCGCTCGAAGGCGGGGCATTGCTCGTTCGAACAGGTCGGGGTGAAGGCACCGGGCAGCGAGAAGACGACGACGCGCTTGCCCGCGAACAGGTCATCGCTCGTCACGTCCTGCCAGCGGAACGGATTCGGCCCGCCAACGCTTTCGTCGCGCACGCGGGTTTTGAACACAACCGAGGGAACCTTGCGCCCTTCCATGGACCGTCTCCGACTGGGTGAGTGGATCGGCGCGCCTCAGCCCCCAGGGGAGAGGAGTCACGCGATGCCGCGATGGGCTATCAAAATAGCGCGCGCATCACCCGCTTCAACCCCCGCTGACGATGAGCGACCGCCGATGGACGGAGACGACTCGCCTCAGCTCTTGCCCGGCGTGATGGTCGGCTTGGTCGGGACCTCCAGCGGGGCCGGCATCGGAATCGCCTCCGTGTCGGCCTTGCGCTTGCGCGACGCGGCGCGGTCGTTGGCCAGCCTGTCCATTTTGGTCTGGCGCTGGGCTTCGGTGGTCAGGCCGGTCGGGCGCGGCGGAACGCTGCCCAGAGTCGGGTATTCGGTCCGATCCTCCTTCATCGCGCGGATGGGCGACGCTTTGTCGCTGGTCGCCCCGTCATCGCCCATCAACGCCCCCCACAGGCCGTTGTCGAGCCGGGGTTCGGCGCAGGCGGAAAGCCCCAGAATCATTGGCGTTGCAACGCACACCAGACCAATCCGCCGACCGATCGCACCCATCGTCTTTCGCCCCTTCCCCATCGCTGGCCCCTTGCCGATTCTCGCCCCGCCGCGCCTGTGCGGCAAAGTGCGAAATGAAATGTTCACGTCTGCGATGTATGAGAAACCCAGGATTGATACCGCATCGCGTCACAAAGGACTTGCCGACCGACGCCTTCCACGGCGACCATATCCCAACCCGCCTGTGTATAGCCGCCCGCAAGCCCCTCCTGAAGCGCAAAACTCGCTTAAGACAAGAAGGACCGTACTCATGGCCGAGAACCAGGCCCCCGACGTCAAGCTTCCCGATCCGGTCGAAATGTCCCGCGCGATGACCCGCATCGCCGAACAGAGCCAGCGTCTTGTCTCCGAGTTTCTGTCGCGTCAGGCCGCCGAAGGCGTTGGCGCGAAAAGCCCCGACCCGATGGGTGTGGGTCATGCCTTCCTGGAAATGACCACCCGCATGATGGCCGACCCGGCCAAGCTCATGCAGGCGCAGATGACGCTGTGGCAGGATTACCTGACGCTGTGGCAGCGCACCACCCAGCGGATGTTCGGGCAGGACGCCCAGCCGGTGATCGCCCCCAGCAAGGAAGACCGCCGTTTCAAGGATTCGGCCTGGGACGAAAACACCCTGTTCGATTTCATCAAGCAATCCTACCTGTTGAGCGCCCGGTGGATGCAATCCACGGTGAACCAGGTGGATGGACTGGACGACCACACCGCCAAAAAGGTCGATTTCTACACCCGCCAGTTCGTCGACGCGATGGCCCCGTCGAACTTCGTCATGACCAACCCGGAGGTTCTGCGCAAGACCATCGAGACGGGTGGCGAAAATCTGGTCAAGGGTCTGGAGCATCTGCTGACCGATCTGGAGCGCGGCAAGGGTGAGCTGCGCATCTCCATGACCGATTACGACGCCTTCCAGCTT
Organism: Azospirillum sp.; assembly: GCA_027486405.1. Taxonomy (GTDB): domain Bacteria; phylum Pseudomonadota; class Alphaproteobacteria; order Azospirillales; family Azospirillaceae; genus Azospirillum. The sequence continues at coordinate 11,272 of JAIXPD010000074.1, forward strand.
GGCAAGAACATCGCGGTCACGCCCGGCAAGGTCGTGTTCGAAACGCCGCTGATGCAGTTGCTGCAATACACCCCGACCACGCCGGACGTGAACAAGCGGCCGCTGATGATCGTGCCGCCCTGGATCAACAAATACTACATCCTGGATCTGCGCGAGAAGAACAGCTTCATCAAATGGGCGGTCGACCAGGGCCACACCGTGTTCGTCCTGTCCTGGGTCAACCCGGACGAGACGCTGGCGGCCAAGTCCTTTGAAGATTACATGCTGGAAGGCCCGCTGGCCGCTCTGGGTGCCATCGAAAAGGCGACCGGCGAACGCGATGTCAACGCCATCGGCTATTGCCTGGGCGGCACGCTGCTGGCCTCCACGCTTGCCTATATGGCGGTCAAGAAGGACGACCGCATCAAGTCGGCGACCTTCTTCACCACCATGCTGGATTTCACCGAAGCGGGCGAATTGTCGATCTTCATCGACGAGGAGCAGTTGACCTTCATCGAAGGGCAGATGGCCGAACAGGGCTATCTCGACGGTGCCAAGATGGCGACCACCTTCAACATGCTGCGCGCCAACGATCTGATCTGGTCGTTCGTGGTGAACAACTATCTGTTGGGCAAGGATCCCTTCCCCTTCGATCTGCTCTATTGGAACGGCGACAGCACCCGCATGCCCGCCGCCATGCACAGCTTCTATCTGCGCAACATGTACCAGAAGAATTTGCTGGTGCAGCCGGGCGCGGTGTCGCTGGCCGGGGTGCCGATCGACCTGACCAAGGTGAAGACCCCCACCCTGTTCCTGTCGGCGCGCGAGGACCACATCGCCCCGTGGAAGAGCACCTACATGGGCGCGCAGCAGTTCCGTGGCCCGGTCAAGTTCGTGCTGGGCGCGTCCGGCCACATCGCCGGTGTGGTCAACCCGCCCGCCGCCAACAAATACTGCTACTGGACCAGCGACAAGCTGCCCAAGTCGAGCGACGCGTGGCTGGAAGGGGCCAAGCAGACCGAAGGCTCCTGGTGGCCGGAATGGAACAACTGGGTGTCGCAGTACGCCGACGGCAAGGTTCCGGCCCGCCAGCCCGGCGACGGTGCCCTGAAGGTTCTGGACGACGCCCCCGGCTCCTACGCCAAGGTGAAGAACGACTGACGTGAAGAACGACTGACGTGAAGAACGACTGATCGGGCGCACGCCCCATCGGTGTGACGGTACGGCAGGCGCGCCCCGGTGGCGCGCCTGTGTCGTTTGATGACCGCCCAGCCCCCCCTGCCCCGGCCCCGGCCCCATCGCCTGCCCGCGACGGCAGGGCAATCGCTTGAAGCCTTGGGCACCCGACCAGAACAAGAATGGACACGGATTCCACGGATTTTTTCACGGATTTCGCGGAACCCATCCTTTTGTCCGTGAAATCCGTGTCTGTTCTTGCTTGCGTGACGA
>JAIXPD010000037.1 GCA_027486405.1 Azospirillum sp.
GACGACGCCGAGATGGACATGACCGATCTGGCGATGCTGGTCAGCTTTGCCACCCTGGTGGTCGGCCTGCTGGCCTTGTTGCCCGCCAGTCTTTGACCCGCCAACGACCGACGAGAAAAGGGACAGGCATCGTGGCGCTGTTGGACAGTGACGCCTATTGGCACCCCGGTTTGGAAACGCAAAGCCGGGCGGCGTGGCGGCAGTTGCAGATGGATTTGCTGCGCGATCATCTGCGGAAGGCGGCGCTGCGCACCACGCCGGACGGACAGCCCAATTATTCGGACCTGGCGATCACCACGGCGCTGACGGTGCGGGCGATCTACCGTTTGGCGTTGCGCCAGACCGAGGGGTTGATCGGCTCCATCCTGCATCTGCTTGGCACGAACGCAACGACGAGCGCACCACCTATCGCAACGGTTCGCGCCCTCGCCAGCTCGAAACCCGGCTCGGCACACTCGACCTGAAGATCCCCAAGTTGCGCCAGGGCAGCTGCTTTCCCGCCTTCCTGGAACCGCGCAAGACGGCGGAGAAAGCGCTGACCGCCGTCATCCAGGAAGCCTGGATCCAGGGCGTGTCGACGCGCAAGGTCGATGACCTCGTCCAGGCGCTCGGCATGACCGGCATTTCCAAGAGCCAGGTTTCGGCCTTGTGCCAAGAGATCGACACCCGCGTGCTGTCCTTCCTGGAGCGTCCGCTGGACGGCGACTGGCCCTACCTGTGGCTGGACGCCACCTACATCAAGGTCCGCCAGGACGGGTGGATCGTCTCGATCGCCGCGATAATCGCCACCGCCGCCGAACCCGCCTTCACCGCACTATCCCCAGCAAAGGCAGCCTGATCGCAGACGCTCCTGACCACCTCCCAATTTCCACCACCTTGACGGACGTGATCGATCACCTGAGCCTCACGGTGAGACGTCAGGCCGAATTTTTCCGGGCCTGTGCTTCCGGTCGGGCCACGCCCTCCCTCCACCACAGGCCCGGAAAAACTCTCTCATCCTGATTGTCGCGCGGCAGGCAGGACCACGAAATGAGTTTCCTACGCCCTCAAGCTTAAACGTCCGGAGGGCTGAGGTCTCATCTTCATTGGCACGGAGGGCAGGCTTGTCCCATCGGACACCGGCATTGCCTTGCGCTCGATTGCCGGACGAATCGTTCGGAATGCAAACGCGAACAGACGATGCCGCGGTCGCGAAGAAGCCACCGGTATCGCAAAATTTATCTAATAATATCAAACTATTATCTAAAGCCAATAAGTCTGGCATGGTCATTGCTATGAGGGGATCAGGAGCCTGTGGCCCGACCCGGAGCGGTATGGTTGGCAAGAGCTTCGGAAACAAAATCTCAGCGGAGGATTCCCGTGGGACATCAACACAACCCCGTCCAAGTCTTGGGCATCGATGCCGGAGGCACGATGACCGATACCTTCTTCGTTCGCGCAGACGGCCGCTTCGTCGTCGGCAAAGCTCAAAGCAACCCCGGGGACGAATCCCTGGCCATCTACAATTCATCGGTTGATGCCTTGGCCCACTGGGGCCGCGAAGTGGACGAGGTCTATCCCGAGCTGGTGACTTGCGTTTACTCCGGCACCGCCATGCTCAACCGCATTCTGATGCGCAAAGGCCTGGATGTCGGCCTGATCTGCAATCGCGGCTTCGAGCAGATCCACTCCATGGGCCGGGCGCTGCAAAGTTATCTCGGCTACGCGTTGGAAGATCGCATCCACCTCAACACCCACCGCTACGACGAGCCGCTGGTGCCGGTTTCGCGCACCCGCGGCGTGACCGAGCGCACCGATGTTCAAGGCACCATCGTCATTCCGCTGCGCGAGGAAGAGGTTCGCCAGGCGACCCGCGAATTGGTGGAGGCGGGCTCTCAGGCCATCGTCATTTGCCTGCTGCAATCCCACAAGAACGAGACCAGCGAGCAGCGCACCCGCGATCTGGTCAAGGAGGAGTTGCGGCGCATTGGGGCTGATATCCCGGTGTTCGCGTCGGTGGATTATTATCCGTCGCGCAAGGAAAGCCACCGGATGAACACCACGATTCTTGAGGCCTATGGCGCGGAACCGTCGCGCCAGACGCTCAAGAAGGTGAGTGATCGCTTCAAGAAGCATGGCGCCAGCTTTGACCTGCGGGTGATGGCGACCCATGGCGGCACCATCAGCTGGAAAGCCAAGGAACTGGCGCGCACCATCGTCTCCGGTCCCATCGGCGGCGTCATCGGCGCCAAGCTGCTGGGCGAGGCCCTGGGTGACGAAAATATCGCCTGCTCGGATATCGGCGGCACCAGCTTCGACGTGGCCCTGATCACCAAGGGCAATTTCGCCATCAAGTCCGATCCCGATATGGCCCGTCTGGTCCTGTCATTGCCGCTGGTGGCCATGGATTCGGTCGGTGCCGGCGCCGGCAGCTTCGTGCGCCTCGACCCCTACAGCAAGTCCATCAAGTTGGGACCGGACAGCGCCGGCTACCGGGTCGGCACCTGCTGGCCGGAAAGCGGCCTCGACACGGTCAGCGTGTCCGACTGCCATGTGGTGCTGGGCTACCTCAACCCGGAGAACTTCCTGGGTGGAGCCATCAAGCTTGACGTCGAGCGCGCCCGCCAGCACATCAAGGTCCAGATCGCCGACCCGCTCGGCTTGTCGGTCGAAGATGCCGCTGCGGGCGTGATCGAGCTTCTCGACATCACCCTGTCGGAATACCTGCGCGCCAACATCAGCGCCAAGGGTTACAACCCGGCTGAATTCACCTGCTTCTCCTATGGTGGTGCCGGTCCGGTCCACACCTATGGCTACACCGAGGGCGTCGGCTTCAAGGACGTGGTCGTCCCCGCCTGGGCTGCCGGCTTCTCGGCCTTCGGCTGCGCCTGTGCCGATTTCGAGTATCGCTACGACAAGTCGGTCGATCTGGGCGTGGCTCAGTTCGCCAGTGACGACCAGAAGGCCGCCGCGTGCTCGTCGCTGCAGGACGCCTGGTCGGAACTGGCCGTCAAGGTCATCGACGAATTCGTCATCAACGGGTTCAAGCCCGAGGAAGTCCTGCTGATCCCGGGCTTCAAGATGCAGTACATGGGTCAGTTGAACGATCTCGAGATTGTTTCGCCCGTCAGCACCGCCGCGACGGCGGCCGACTGGAACAAGATCATCGATACCTTCGAGACCACCTATGGCCGGGTCTACGCCAATGCGGCCCGTTCGCCGGAGTTGGGCTTCTCGATCACCGGCGCCATCCTGCGCGGCACCGTCGCCACCCAGAAGCCGGTCCTTCCCGAGGACCCCGATTGCGGCCCCACCCCCCCTCCGGAAGCCCGTCTCGGCAGCCGTCCGTTCTACCGTCACAAGAAGTGGGTCGATGCCACCATCTACAAGATGGAATCCCTGAAAGCCGGCAATCACATCGTCGGCCCGGCCATCATCGAATCCGACTCCACCACCTTCGTAGTGCCCGATGGCTTCGAAACCACCATCGACAAGCATCGCCTGTTCCACCTCAAGGAAGTGAAGTAAGGAATCCCGCCATGAATGTGATCAATAAAGATGAAGTCGTGAAGGGATCAAACTTCGCCGACTTGCTGAAGAATGGTCAGACCCTCAAGCAGTTCCGCGATGGCATCATCGCCCGGACCAAGGCATCTGGATACTACAACGGCCTGGAGAAGCTTGAATTCCGCGACGCCGACCCCATCGGTTATGAAAAGCTGTTTTCAAAGATTCGTGGCGGCCTCGTGCATGCCCGCGAGACCGCGAAGAAAATCGCGGCATCCCCCATCGTCGAGCAGGAAGGCGAGTTGTGCTTCACCCTGTACAACGCGGCCGGTGACTGCGTCCTGACCTCCACGGGCATCATCATCCACGTGGGCACCATGGGCGCGGCGATCAAGTACATGATCGAGAACAACTGGGAAGCGAATCCCCGCATCAATCCCGGCGACATGTTCACCACCAACGACTGCGCCATCGGCAATGTCCATCCCTGTGATATCGCAACCATTGTTCCGATCTTCTGGGAAGGCCGGCTGATCGGTTGGGTCGGCGGCGTTACCCATGTGATCGACACCGGTTCGGTGACTCCGGGCTCCATGTCCACTGGTCAGGTGCAGCGCTTTGGCGACGGCTACATGATCACCTGCCGCAAGACCGGTGCCAATGACGAGCCGTTCCGCGACTGGCTGCATGAGTCCCAGCGTTCCGTCAGGACTCCCAAGTACTGGATTCTCGACGAAAAGACCCGCATCGCCGGCTGCCATATGATCCGCGACCTGGTGGAAGAGGTGATCCGTGCCGACGGCATCGAGGCTTACGAGAAGTTCGCATTCGAGGTCATCGAGGAAGGCCGCCGTGGTCTGCTCAGCCGCATCAAGGCCATGACCCTGCCGGGAACCTACCGCAAGGTCTCCTTCGTCGATGTGCCGTTCAAGCACGAGGACGTGCAGGTGTCTTCGGCCTTCGCCAAGCTCGATTCCATCATGCATTCGCCTTGCGAAATGACCATCCGGGGCGATGGCAGCTGGAAGCTGGATTTCGAAGGCGCGAGCCGCTGGGGTTGGCACACCTTCAACGCCCATCAGGTGGCCTTCACCTCCGGCATCTGGGTGATGATGTGCCAGACCCTGGTCCCGACCCAGCGCATCAATGACGGCGCCTATTACGCGACGGATTTCCATCTGCCCAAGGGAACCTGGTGCAACCCGGACGACCGCCGCACCGGACACGCCTATGCCTGGCACTTCCTGGTGTCCGGTTGGGCCGCGCTGTGGCGCGGTCTCAGCCAGTCGTACTTCAGCCGTGGATATCTGGAAGAGGTCAATGCTGGCAACGCCAACACCTCCAACTGGCTCCAGGGTGGCGGCATCAACCAAGACGGCGAAATCCACGCGGTCAACAGCTTCGAAGCCTCCTCCTGTGGCACGGGTGCCTGCGCCGTCAAGGACGGCCTGAACCACGCCGCCGCCATCTGGAATCCGGAAGGCGACATGGGCGACATCGAAATCTGGGAGATGGCCGAGCCCTTGCTGTACATGGGCCGCAACGTCAAGGCCAATTCCGGCGGCTACGGCAAGTACCGGGGCGGCTGCGGCTTCGAGACCCTGCGCATGGTCTGGAACGCCCAGGACTGGACCATGTTCTTCATGGGCAACGGCTTCATGAACAGCGACTGGGGCATGATGGGTGGCTATCCGTCGGCGACCGGTTACCGTTTCGAGGCCCATAAGACCGGCCTGAAGGAACGTATCGCCCTCGGTGACTCGCTGCCTCTGGGCGGCGACCTCAACCCGACTCATCCCGATTACGAGCGGCATATCGATGCGACCGCCGTGGTCAAGCGCGACAAGCAGTGTGTCACCACCGAAGACTGCTACGAGAACCACGACCTCTATCTGAACTATCTGCGTGGCGGCCCCGGCTTCGGCGATCCCATCGACCGTGAAATCAGCGCCATCGAGAGTGATCTCAATAAGAAGTTCCTTCTGCCCGAATATGCCGAGAAGGTCTATGGCGCGGTGTTCACAACCGATGCCCATGGCGTGTTCTCGGTCGATGCGGCCAAGACCAAGGCGCGACGCGCCGAGATCCGCAAGGAACGTCTGGCCCGTGCCTTGCCGACCCGTGAATGGATGAAGGAAGAGCGCGGCCGCATCATCAACAAGCATGCGTCCGTGCAGGTCCAGCACATGTTCGCCACCAGCTTCGGTCTGTCGGAGAAGTTCAAGCAGGAGTTCAAGGACTTCTGGACCCTTCCCGCCGACTGGGACCTGCAGGAAGACGAACTGGGCGTTCCCACCTACGGATCGAAATACCGCATGGATCTGTCGCAGATGCCCGACGTCAAGACCGTCGTCCAGGTCGAAGAGTGACCGGCAGCCAAAAGACAGCCTGAATCAAAGGAGAAGGAAATGTCGACTTACACCAATGAACAGGTCTCGCACCTGGTCGAAGGCTCCCTGGACTGGGAAACCACCTTCCGCATGCTCTCCATGCCCAAGGACCACGGGCGCTTCGAGCAATATATCGCCGCCCTGCAGGCCAAGGCCCCGTTCAAGGACCGCATCATCCTGCCGCTGTCGCCCCACATGTACATCGTGCAGCGGGCCGACACCAAGAACTGGGTTATCAAGTGCGATTGTGGCCATGAGTTCTGCGATTACCGCGATAACTGGAAGCTGCACGCGGCGATCTACGTCCGCGATACCGAAGAAGCCATGGCGGACGTCTATCCGACCCTCATGGCTCCCGACACCCAATGGCAGGTGTACCGCGAATTTTACTGCCCGCAATGCGGTGCCATGCATGACGTGGAGGCCCCGACTCCCTGGTATCCGGTCATCCACGACTTCGAGCCGGATATCGAAACTTTCTACAAGGAATGGATGAATCTGCCCGTGCCCGAACGTGCCTGACCCGAGCTAACGGGCTGAAGGCCGCCGCCGGTGTGGGAGAGTCCCCCCTCCCGCTTCGACCACACCGGCGGCGGTCGCTCGTTCAAGAAAGAAGGAATGATCATGGCCAAGGTATATCAGGGCGCCAAAGAGGCATTGGACGGCTTGTTGTTCGACGGCATGACCGTCATGGCGGGCGGTTTTGGCCTGTGCGGCATTCCCGAGAACCTGATTTCGGCTCTCCGTGACAGCGGAGTAAGCAATCTCACGGTCGTCAGCAACAATGCCGGCGTCGATGGGTTCGGCCTGGGGGTCCTGCTGGCGACCCGGCAAATCCGCAAGATGGTTTCGTCCTATGTGGGCGAGAACAAACAGTTCGCGCAGCAATACCTTTCTGGAGAACTGGACCTGGAATTCAATCCGCAGGGAACCCTGGCCGAACGCATTCGGGCCGGCGGCGCCGGCATTCCCGCCTTCTTCACCAAAACCGGCGTCGGAACATTGGTGGCCAAGAACAAGGAGATCCGGGACTTCAACGGCGAGCCCCATGTCATGGAAACCGCTCTGCGCGCCGATATCGCCATCGTCAAGGCTTGGAAAGGTGATACCGAAGGCAACCTCCTCTATCGAAAGACGGCCCGTAACTTCAATCCGATGATGGCGACCGCCGCCGCCGTGACCATCGCCGAGGTCGAGCATCTGGTGCCGGTCGGGTCACTGGACCCCGACCAGATCCACACCCCGGGCATTTTCGTGAAGCGCATCATCCAGGGCGAGGCTTACGAGAAGCGCATCGAGCAGCGCACCGTGCGTGCACGGGCTTGACGAAGGAGGGATGAACGATGGCTTGGACCCGCGACCAAATGGCCGAGCGCGCGGCTCGTGAATTGCGTGACGGATATTATGTCAATCTCGGCATCGGTATTCCGACGCTGGTTGCCAACTACATTCCCCCTGGCATGAACGTTACGCTGCAAAGCGAAAACGGCATGCTCGGCATGGGGCCGTTCCCCTTCGAGGGAGACGAAGAGCCGGACCTGATCAACGCCGGCAAGCAGACCATCACCGAACTTCCCAAGACCAGCTATTTCTCGTCAGCCGATAGCTTCGCCATGGTCCGGGGTGGCCATATCGATCTGTCAATCCTCGGCGCCATGCAAGTGAACGTCACCGGCGACCTCGCCAATTGGATGGTCCCGGGCAAGATGGTCAAGGGCATGGGCGGAGCCATGGATCTGGTGGCCGGCGTCAAAAAGGTGGTGGTGGTGATGGATCACACCGCCAAGGACGGTGAGCACAAGATCCTGGACTGGTGCACCCTGCCTCTGACCGGCGCCGGGGTGGTCGACATGATCATCACCGATCTGGCCGTGTTCGAGGTCAACAAACGCGGGGGTGGCCTCACCCTGGTCGAACTGGCGACCGACGTCTACGTCGACGAAATCGCCGCCAGGACGGGCGCTCCCTTCGATATCGCCCTCGCCGACAGTTGTTTCGGGTCGTTCGCTCCCACGCGGTGATCCGTCCCGAATTCTCCCCGGGAAAGGCGCCTTCATCCACTTCGGCCCGTTCCCGACCTTACCGCCAGGCGCCCTTGGTGCCTGGCGGCTTTTTTATCGACCTGGAAGACGGGGGATTGATGTCAACGATCCGACAGGGGAATCTCCATGTCCGGTCTGCTCAACGCACTGGACGGCATTGCCGCCCGCCGAGGGTCGCCTGCTGTTCATGGCCACCAACCATCCTGAACACCTCGACCCCACCCTGGTGCGGCCGGGACGCATCGATCGGATCGTCACCGTCGGGCCGCTGGCCCCATCCGGTGCCGACCGGATGGTCTTGCGGAACGTGTCAACGATTATGACACGTTCCGCGTCGCTTCCAAGGAAACTGACGCGTCAATCAAACCGTTCGGATGGTGAGTTCAGACGCCCGGCACCGCCCGTCCGACGGAGTCCCGGTCGATGTGGTAGCGCTTCATTTTTTCGTACAAAGTACTCTTGGCGATGCCAAGGCGGGCGGCCGCACGGGTCAGATTGCCGCGCTCCGCTTCGATGGCGCCGATGATCGCCGAGCGTTCGTTGTCGGCCAGGCGTCCGGAAGGGACCTTGGATAATAATGTTTTCTGGGTATCAGACCGCAATGGCGGCGGGACGGGGGAGGAGAATATCTCCGGGGGGAGATCGTCAAGAGTGAGGGTCATTCCCTCGGCCAGCAAGGTCAGGCCCTCGACCACGTTACGCAATTCGCGGACATTGCCCGGCCAGGAATAGCCCTGCAAGGCGCTCAGCACCTGTGCGGACGGGGGCTTCGCCAAGACCCCATGACTTCGGGCCGTCAGATCGATGAAGTGCTGAACAAGTTGGGGGATATCCTCGGGATGCTCGGCCAGGGATGGCAGATGAAGGACCGTGACGGCAAGCCTGTAGAACAGGTCCATGCGGAAATTGCCGGCGGCGACTTCGGCCCGAAGGTCCCTGTTGGTCGCCGCGATCACTCGGACCCTAACTTTTCGAGGCTTGTTTTCGCCCAGCCGGTAGACCTCTCCTTCCTCCAGAACCCGAAGAAAGTGAGCCTGTAGCTCAAGCGGCATTTCTCCGATTTCATCCAGGAACAAGGTGCCGCCATCGGCCGATTCGAACTTTCCCGCCATGCCGCCTCGACGGGCGCCGGTGAAGGCTCCCTCCACATAACCGAACAGCTCGCTGGCCAACAGGTCACGGGTCATGCTGCCGCAATTCAGCGGCACGAAGGGGCCGGAGGAGTCGTGACCTTCATGGTGCAGGGCGCGGGCGAACACTTCTTTGCCGGCGCCGGTTGGACCGAGCAGCAGCACGGGCAGATGCAGTCTGGCGAGTTGACGAGCCCGGCTCTTGGCCTTTTTCATGGCCGGGCTGTTGCCGATAATCTGGCTGAAATGGTCTTCTCCGGTGCCTGTTTCGGTGACGGGTGGGGCCTCGGCCTGGGTGGGCTTCCACTGTCTTGAGAGCGGAATGGCCAGCACGGTTCCGAGGCGCTCTTCGTGATCAATAATCGGTTGGAACCAATCGCTCTTCACCCAGTCTGGAAGCACGGATGGTGAGGGTTGTGTCGTCGGGCCGAGGGCGGTTGCACCAAGATCATTACAAGATGATAAATCCAGTCCAAGGCTGTCGAAGAACAGCCCCGCGCCCTCGTTGGCGCGGACCAGGCGGCCCCGGCGGTCAAAAATCACCAGGCCGTTGTCTCCCCAGCGCTTGGCCTCGGTGAGGGTGACATCGAGCAGACGGGCGCGCTTTTCCATCTCGGACGTGACCAGCCGGGCCTCGATACGGCCTGCTCCGGCGACCGCCAGTGCGAGACAATGGGTATTGTGACTGCCGCTTAGCCCAGAAATATCCAGCGCCCCCAGGATAACTCCGTCATAGGGATCGCGGATGACGCTGGCTGAGCATGTCCAGTTCTTGATCCCTTCGCAGAAATGCTCCGCCGCGCAAATCTGGACCGGTTGGCCTGACGCCAGGGCGGTGCCGATGGCGTTGGTGCCGCTGACGGCTTCATTCCATAAGGCGCCAGGAATGAGCCGGACGTCCTGGCCATTGAATTTGGCGCCGGGATCGCCTTCAACCCAAAGGATGACGCCCCGTGGGTCCGTCAGAATCATCATCGTCCCGGATTCGGCCAAAAACTCCCGCGCCTGCGCCATCACCGGCTTTGCCGCCTCGATCAGGTCTTGGTGGCGATTTTGGAGCGCATGCAAGCCGTCGTCGTCCACGGCCAAAGGCGCGGCCACTCGGACGGGGCTTACGCCTTGCTCCAGGCACCGTCTCCAGGAATCCTCAACCATGCGGCGCACGGCGTCTTGGGGCATGCCGCCGCCCGAAAGGAACTTCTCCCAGGCAACCATGACTGCCTTTTCTCCAGCCGCCGTTGCTGGGCGGTGGGTCAATTCGCGAGCCATCGCGTCGTCCTCCCTAGAACACCCTTCATCGGGGTGTCCAATTATTTGCCCCAAGGATGCAGCACTCTGACTCCCGAGCGCAATTTTTCCGTATGTGGAGTTGCCCTGGAAAACTGGAGAGCCTTTGTCTTTCGGCTATGCTGCGGCCTCGAATGCGCATGGGCTTTTGTAGCCGAGCGCGGAATGTTGCCGTGCAGGATTATAGAACCCGTCGATGTCTTGGCCAATGGCGATTTCAGCCTCTAGAGCGGATTGATGGGCAATTGAATCGGATGCTTCCCGTGACGAGGGAATTGTGATTCAAGATTCGGGCTGGTGAAGGAGGCTGGCCCGCATGTCCAAGCCGCTTTCCATTGATCGGCGTCACCGCGTTGTGAGCGTCTGGACGCAGCAACGGGCTATCGCCCCTTGCCCAGCGTCGTGTGTCGGTTCTTCCAACGCCACGGCGTGACGCGTAAAAAAAGACGGCGCACGCCGCCGAACAGAACCGGCCGGACGTAGCCGAACAGCGCGACGCCTGGTTTGAGTGCCAATCGGACCTTGATCCGGAGCGTCTGGTGTTCATCGACGAGTGCGCCACCTCGACGAAGATGGCCCGAATGTATGGTCGCGCGCCGAGGGGTGAGCGATGCCGCGCTCCGGTCCCGCACGGACACTGGAACACGACGACCTTCGTCGGCGCTCTCCGACTGTCCGGCGTCACGGCACCGATGACGCTGGGAGGCGCTATGAACGGCGCGGCCTTCCTCACCTACGTCGAGCGCATTCTGCTTCCTATCCTGACACCCGGCGACATCGTCGTGATGGACAAACTGCCCGCCGTCCGCAAAGCCATCGCAATAGCCGGAGCGACGGTGATGTTCCTGCCGCCCTACAGTCCCGACTTCAATCCGATCGAGATGGCCTTCTCCAAAATCAAAACACATCTCAGGGCCGTTGCCGCCCGCTCCAGACCGGACCTCTGGGACGCCATTCGTGACGCCATCAACGCCGTTACACCAAAGGATTGCCGATCCTACTTCGCAGCCGCTGGATACGAACCAGAATGATCGGAATCCGCTCTAAGGCGCAGGGCAAGAAGGCGGGCGTGTCGCTGAACCCGGCCACCCCGCTGTCGGTTCTGGAGTATGTTCTGGAAGAGCTCGATCTGGTGCTGGTGATGACGGTCAATCCCGGTTTCGGCGGCCAAAGCTTCATCGCCTCGCAACTGCGCAAGATCCGGGCGTTGCGGCGTTGGATCGACGATCTCGGCAAGCCCGTCGATCTCCAGGTCGATGGCGGCATCAACCCGGAGACGGCGCGCCTGGCGGTGGAGGCCGGCGCCGATGTGCTGGTCGCTGGCACCGCCACCGTCACCGGCGGGCCGGAGCGCTACGCCGCCAACATCCACACGCTTCGCGGGTGAGGGAACGATGGGCGAGAGATGCACGGGCGAGAGATGGGCGGACGAACGCTTGCAGGCGTTGATCTTCGACGTGGACGGCACGCTGGCGGAGACCGAGGAGGCGCATCGCGCCGCCTTCAACCAAGCCTTCGCCGCCTTCGGCCTGCCCTGGGTGTGGGATCGGGCGCTCTACCGGGTGTTGCTGCGGATAGCCGGCGGGAAGGAGCGCATCCGCGCCTTCGTCGGCCGCAACGACCCCGAACGGGCGACGACCGAGAATCTCGACACGCTGATCAGCGCGCTGCACCGCTGCAAGACGGCGCTCTACACGCGGGCGGTCGCCTCGGGAACCGTGCCCTACCGGCCGGGGGTGGAGACGTTGATCGAGGAGGCGCACGGCACCGGATTGCCGATCGCCATCGCCACGACGACCAGCCGCGCCAACGTGGATGCTCTGCTGGCCGGCGCACCGGGCGCGCTCGACCCCGGCTGGTTCGCGGCGATCAAATGCGCGGAGGACGCTCCGCGCAAGAAACCCGACCCGCAGGTGTACCAAGAGGCACTGGCGGCGCTGGCCATCCCGGCCGACCGGGCGCTGGCCATCGAGGATTCGCGAAACGGCGTGATGGCGGCGCGGGCCTGCGGCATGCCGGTGCTGGTGACGGAAAACGTCTACACGGCGGGCGACGGCTTCACCGAAGCGCTGGCGGTGCTGCGCGATCTGGACGGCGTGCGGTTGGGTGATTTGCGGCGGTGGGCGGCAAGTTCTTGAGCCGTTCCGGCTGGCGGTCTATCCTTTTCCGGTCAAAGCACAAGCCTGTTGGGAGAGACGCATGTCGGCGGGCTTGGTGGAGCGGTTGCGGGTCCGGGTGCGGGGGCGAGTGCAGGGCGTCGGCTTCCGCCCGCATGTTCACGCGCTGGCCCACCGCTTCGGTCTGACCGGCTGGGTGTTGAACGACGGCGAAGGCGTGCTGTTGGAAGGGCAGGGCGTCGGCACCGCCGCTTTTTTGGCGGCGCTGTCGGCCGAAGCGCCGCCGCTGGCCCGCATCGACGCGGTAGAAACCGCCCCATGCCGAACCCAACCGGACGAGACCGGCTTCGTCATCCGTCACAGCGCCGCTGGCGGGCCGATCGCGACCGGCGTCGCCCCCGACGCCGCCGTCTGCCCGGCCTGCCTGTCCGAACTGTTCGACCCGGCCGACCGCCGTTACCGCTACGCCTTTCTGAACTGCACCCATTGCGGTCCACGCTTCACCATCACCCACCGGTTGCCCTACGACCGGCCGCAGACGGCGATGGCCGGTTTTCCACTCTGCCCGGCCTGCGCCGCCGAATACGCCGATCCCTCCGACCGCCGCTTCCACGCCCAACCCACCGCCTGTCCGGCCTGCGGCCCGCGCCTGTCACACCCGCCGGAGGACATCCTCGGCGCCCTTCGCGCCGGACGGATCGTCGCGATCAAGGGGTTGGGCGGCTTTCATCTGGCCTGCGACGCGCGCGACGCCGACGCGGTGGAGCGGCTGCGCCGGGTAAAGCAGCGCAACACCAAGCCCTTCGCCCTGATGGTCGCCAACGCCGAATCCGCCGCGCGCTTCGTCCACATCGACGCGGACGAGCGCGCGTTGCTGGAGGGCGTCGCCCGCCCGATCACGCTGCTGCGCCGCCGCGAGGACGCGCCGGACCTGGCCCCCGGCATCGCCCCGGATCTGGCGTGGCTCGGCGTCATGCTGCCCTACACGCCCGTGCATCATCTGCTATTCCACGAGGCCGCCGGGTGCCCAGCCGGTACCGGTTGGTTGGACCAACCGCAGGAATTGACGCTGGTCATGACCTCCGCCAACCCCGGCGGCGAGCCGCTCGCCATCGGCAACGAGGAGGCGCGGCGGCGTCTGGCCGGCATCGCGGATCTGATCGTCGATCACGACCGCGACATCGTCATCCGCGCCGACGACAGCGTCGTGCGCCGGTTGGCCGGCGCTCCCGCCTTCCTGCGGCGCGGGCGCGGGCATGTGCCGGAACCGATCCGGCTGTCCCGCAAGGGTCCGCCGGTCCTGGCGGTCGGCGGCCATTTGAAATCCACCATCTGCGTAACGCGCGGCGACGAGGCGTTCCTGTCGCAGCACATCGGCGACCTCGACAACGCCGCGACGTTGGATTTCCTGGAGGAAACCGTCGCGCATCTGCTGCATGTGCTGGGGGTGGAGCCGGTGGCGGTCGCCCATGACCGGCATCCCGATTTTCATTCCACCCGCTTCGCCGAGCGCACCGGCCTGCCCACCATCCCGGTCCAGCACCACCACGCTCATGTTGCCGCCGTGCTGGCCGAACACCGCATCGACGGTCTGGCCATCGGTCTGGCACTTGACGGGTTCGGCTTGGGGATGAAGGGCGAGTCCTGGGGCGGCGAGATGCTGCTGGTGGATGGGCCGCGCGCCGACCGGCTCGGGCATCTGGCGCGGCTGGCCCAGCCCGGCGGCGACGTGGCGGCGCGCCAGCCTTGGCGCATGGCGGCGGCGGCGCTGGTCCGCTTGGGCCGCGCCGACGAAATCACGGCCCGTTTCGGGCATTTCGGTCCGGCCGAGGGCGTGCGGCGGTTGATCGAGGGCGGCGTCAACGCCCCGCCGACCAGTTCCTGTGGTCGCTGGTTCGACGCGGCCTGCGGAATTCTGGGCGTGCGGTCGGTCGCCGGCTTCGAGGGCGAGGCGCCGATGGTCCTGGAATCGCTGGTGCGCCGTCCCCGCGTTGCCCCCGGCGCGTGGCGGATCGAGGATGGAAACCTCGACCTCGCCCCGCTGCTGGACCGCCTGCTGACGGTGGCCGACGCCACCGACGGGGCCGAACTGTTCCATGGCACGCTGACGGCGGCGCTGATCGACTGGGCGCTGCCAGTGTTGCGCGAGCGCAGCTTGCAAAGGATCGCGCTGTCGGGCGGCTGCCTGATGAACGGTGTGCTGGCGGCGGGGCTGGTCGAGGGATTCCATGCCGCCGGTGTCGAGGCGCTGCTGCCCCGCAAGGCCCCCGCCAACGACGGCGGCCTCAGCCTGGGGCAAGCCTGGGTCGCGTCCTTCGGCCTGTGACCGGCGCGCTATCGCGCGTTTGCCATGGCGACGGCGGTGTCGCGCTTGGTGAAGAATCCTGAGCATTCCATGGCGATCTCGACGTTCAGACCCTTCCAGGGCAACTTGGCCGGGTCACGCTCCCCCACGACCTTGATTTCATGACCGTTGACGATCAGCACGCCGCCACCGGATTCGGAGGGGCGGGTTTCGATGGTGCCGGGGAAGCGGCCGTGGACGCTGTCGTATTTCAGCAGATGCGCGTTGGCGTGCAAGTCGGCGAGGTCGTTGATCGCCACGACCTCCACGTCCTTGCGACCGCTCTCGTAGATGGCGCGCAGAACCAGACGGGCGATGTGGCCAAAACCGTTGATCGCTACCCGAACAGCCATGCTGAACTCCGAATGATGACGAAATGGGTGGTCAGCCGACGCGGAACAGGAGGCCGCGCGCGTTGAACAGGGGGGTGCTGGCCTCGGTGCCGTGCAGCGCCTCAATCCGCTCGACCTCCTCGCGCGATCCGAAGACGAACGGCACGCGCTGGTGCAGTTCCGTCGGCTCTACGTCGAGGATGCGCTGGATGCCGGTGGAAGCCGCCGCGCCCGCCTGTTCCATGACGAAGGCGATGGGATGGGGTTGGCCTCGTACATCAGGCGCAGCCGTCCTTGCCCGCGCAGCCGCTCCAGCACGCCGCGTCCGTTCAGATAGGGCGTCTCCCAGCCGATGACCCCGACGGTGAAGGGAAAGCGGCGCGCGGCCTCCAGAAACCGCTCCCCGTCGTTGGTGGTGGCCAGCAGGCTGAAACGTTCATCGTCCTCGAACAGCTGGACCATGGCGCGCGTCACCAGGGGACTCTGGTCTGCAATCACCACATCGATCATCGCAACACCTCGTTCCTCGTCACCTCGAACGCGGAAGACCCATCAGGCCGACCGCCGCTCCTCGTCTGGACGGCCCAACAGGCGGTGAATGCCCAGCCCCAGCCCCAGCCCGGCCCCATGCAGCCCGACGGTGGACAGCACGAAGCCTAGCGCGTAGCCCAGCGCCGCCGCCTCGGCCGGCATCTCCGCGCCATGGGCGAAGCCGTGAAACAGCCCGAACCAACCGGCGAAGGCGGTGCCCATCCAAGCGGTGCGCGACATCGGCATGACGCACAGCAGCGCCAGCACGACGGTCGACGCGTAGATCATCGGCTCGACCAGCGGCAGGTCGACACCCTGCATCGCCAGCAAGCCGCCGACCAGCATCGCGCCGACGAATGCACCCGGAACGGCGAGCATCGCCCGTCCGCCGATGGTGGCACCATAGACGCCGACGGTGATCATCGCGATCAGATGGTCTACCCCGGTCAGCGGGTGCGCGGCTCCGTCGACGAAACCCGCCGTGGCGAGATGGCCGGGATGGGCCAGCGCCGGGCCAGCGACGACGGACAGCGCGGCGGCGGCGAGCAGGCGGGCCGTGGCGGAAGCGGTCGGGGTGTTCATGAAGGGCGTCTCCTCAGGGGATTGTGTGTTGGGACGGGTCAGCAAATGCGGGGCAGCGGGTCGCCGACCAGAAGATCGACAATGCGGGTCCCGCCGAAGGGGGTGTCCATGACGACGCGGCCGGGCCGCTCGGCGGTGATCGTACCGATTGCGGCGGCGAGGACGCCCAGCGGATGGGCGCGCAGCGCGGCCAGGGCCGGGCCGACCTGTTCGGCGGGGACGACCGCCACCGCCACGCCCTCGTTGCCGAGATAGAGCGGGTCGAGGCCGAGCAGGTCGCAGAAGCCGTGCACCTCCGGCCGGATCGGGATGGCGCTTTCGGTGATGCGGACGCCGACGTTCGACGCCTCCGCCATTTCGTTGAGCACGGCGGCCAGGCCGCCGCGCGTGGCGTCGCGGATCAGCCGGGTGCCGGGGGCGGCGGTCAGAAGATCGCCGATCAGGCCGTTCAGCGGCGCGCAATCGCTCGCCACCGACGTCGAGACGGCCATTTCGTCGCGCGCCGCCATGATCGCCGCGCCATGGTCGCCGAGCGGTCCGTTGACGATCACCACGTCGCCCGGACGGGCGTTGGCGATGCCGAGATGCAGCCCGTCGCGGATGACGCCGACGCCGCTGGTGGTGATGAACAGCTTGTCGCAGGCACCGCGCGCAACGACCTTGGTGTCGCCGGTGACGACTCGCACGCCGGCCGCCTTGGCGGTCGCGGCGATGGACAGGGCGATGCGGCGCAGCGTGGCGACGGCCATGCCTTCCTCGATCACCACGGCGCAGGACAGCGCGATGGGCACCGCGCCGCCGACGGCGAGGTCGTTGACGGTGCCGCACACCGCCAGCTTGCCGATGTCGCCGCCGGCGAATTCCAGCGGATCGACGACGAAGCTGTCGGTGGTGAAGGCCAGCCGGTCGCCGCGCGTCATCAGATCGGCCAGCGACAGCCGCGCCTGATCCTCCAGCGGTGCGCCGTCGTCATGGACGGCGAAGGCCGAGATGAAGACGTCCTCGACCAGATCGCGCATGGCGCTGCCGCCGCCGCCATGGGCCAGCGTCACCGTGGGTTGCTGAACCCGGTGCCGGGACCGGCGCAGGGGAAGAGGGGTGATCGCGTTCATGCCGCACCTTTCCGCAGGCCGCCATATTGATGGTAGGCGGCGCAGGCTCCCTCGGAGGAGACCATCAGGGCGCCGACCGGGGTTTCCGGCGTGCAGGCACCGCCGAACAGCTTGCACTGCCAGGGTTTGATCGCGCCCTTCAGCACCTCGCCGCATTGACAGGAGGTCGGGTCGCTGACGGTGACGCCCTTGACTGCGAAGCGCCGCTCCGCGTCGAAGCGCGCGTAGCGCGCGCGGATGGCGACGCCAGAATGGTCAATGCTGCCCAGACCGCGCCATTCGAAGACGTCGCGCAGTTCGAAGACGTCGCCGATAGCGCCGATCGCCTGTGGGTTGCCATTCTCCGGGACGATGCGGGCGTACTGGTTCTCGATCTCGGCGGCGCCGCAGCCGATCTGGTCCAGCAGCATCCACACCGATTGCAGCACGTCCAGCGGCTCGAACCCCGCCACCACCAACGGACGGTTGTAGCGCTTGGCGATGAAACGGTAGGGGCGCAGCCCGATCACCATGCTGACATGGCCCGGCCCGATGAAGCCATCGACATTCATGCCCGGCGAATCCAGCACCGCCTTGATCGTTGGGATGATGGTGATATGGTTGCAGAACAACGAAAAATTGGCGATGCCCTCGCGCTCGGCCCTTTGGATGGTCAGCGCGGTGGACGGCATCGTCGTCTCAAAGCCCAGACCGAAGAACACCACCTCGCGGTCTGGATTACGCCGCGCCAGCGCCAGCGCGTCGAGCGGCGAATAGACCATGCGGATGTCGGCACCGTCGGCCTTGGCCTGGAGCAGCGATTTCTTCGACCCCGGCACCCGCATGGCGTCGCCGAAGGTGGTCAGGATGACGCGCGGGTCGTCGGCGATGGCGACGCAATCGTCGATGCGCCCCATCGGCAGGACGCAGACCGGGCAGCCGGGGCCGTGCAGGAACTCCACCCCCGGCGGCAGCACGCCGGCCAGACCATGGCGGAAGATGGCGTGCGTGTGGCCGCCGCAAACCTCCATCAGGTGAATGGGCGCGCGCTCGGTGGCACCCAGCCGGTCCAGCTTTTCGCCGATGCGGTCAATCAGACGCCGACCGGTGTCGCGGTCGTGGAAAGGTTCGGTCATCGTCATGATGGTCACCTGTGTCCGGCGAGCAGCGTGTGAACGAGATCCCACAGGATGTGGTAGGCGGTCAGATGGACCTCCTGCACCCGGTGGATGGACGGGGTCGCGGGGACGAGACAGACATCGACCGCCGCGTCCCGCGCCATGGCCCCGCCGTCGCCGCCGGCGAAGCCGATGGTGGACAGCCCGCGCTCCCGCGCCACGCGGAAGGCGGCGAGGAGGTTGGCCGAATTGCCGCTGGTCGAGAATCCGACCAGACAGTCGCCCTTGCGTCCACGCGCGATGATCTGCCGGGCGAACACCTGGTCGAAGCCGACGTCGTTGCCGACGGCGGTCAGCATGGCGATGTCGGCGGTCAGGTTGATGGCGGGCAGTGAGGGCCGCCCGGTGGTGACCGGGTGCAGGAACTCGACCGACAGATGCCCCGCGTCGCAGGACGAGCCGCCGTTGCCCATGGTCAGCAATTGCCCGCCGCCGCGATAGGCATCGGCGATCAGGGTCGCGGCGCGGACCAGCGCGTCGGTCTGGGTATCGACGAAGCCGCGCAGCGCCTCGGCGTGGTCGTCGGTCTTCCGCCGAACCGAGCGGGCGAGCGCGGCGGGGTCGATGGTGCCGACGGGCGCGTCGTCGAACGGCCACGCCATCACTCCACCCTCTCGGCGAAGGCCGCGATCTCGGCGTCGGCTTCGCCGATCCCGGCCAGGATGGCGAGCGTCGCCTTGGCCTCGTCCTCGTCGATCAGGCTCATGGCGAAACCGACATGGACCAGCGTCCAGCGGTCGAGCAGCGCCTCCAGCGGCGCACCCGGCAGGGCGACGCACTGCACGTCGACGTCGCGCCGGACGCCGGAGACGTCCACCGTCGCCAGCATGGCGTTCGCGTCGACAATGGCGACGATGCGGCCCGGAATGCCCAGACACATCGGAGGACTCCTTTTTCAAAGACGGGGTGACGGTTCAATGACGCTGCGTCATCGGTCCGCGTTCGATCCCGTAGCGTTCCAGCTTGGCGCGCAATCCCATGCGCGACAGGCCCAGTTCATCCGCTGCGCGGCTCTTGTTCCAGCGGCAGCGCACCAGCGTTTCCAGCAGGATGCTGGCCTCGACCCGCTCGATGCGGCCCTTCAGCGGGCCGCCTTGGCTCAACGCTTCCAGCGTGATCGCGTCGGCGAGGGCGTCCCCGCCCCCGTCCCGGTTGGGGCGGGCGTTCATCGCCGCGCCGCGCAGCACATGGTCGGACAGCAGTTCGGTGCCGAGCGTGTCGCCCTCGCACAGGACCAGCATGCGCATGATCTCGTTCTGCAACTCGCGGACGTTGCCGGGCCAACCATAGGCCTCCAGGCACGGCAACGTCTCCGGGGCGAAGCCGCTCACCGGCTTGCCGTTGGCGGCGCTCAGCCGGTCCAGGATGTGGCGGGCCAGCACCGGAATGTCGGCCGGGCGGTCGCGCAGCGGCGGCATGGTCAGGGCCATCGTGCTGAGCCGGTAGAACAAATCCTCGCGGAAGCGTCCGGCCCGCACCTCCGCCGTCAGGTCGCGGTGGGTGGCGGCGAGCACGCGGACATCCACCGTTTTCGTCTCGTTGGAGCCGACCGGCCGGATTTCCCCCTCTTGCAGGAAGCGCAGCAGCTTGACCTGGAAAGCGGGGGAGATGTCGCCGATCTCGTCGAGGAACACCGTGCCGCCATCCGCCTGTTCCAGCAGGCCGATGCGGGTGGAGTGCGCGCCGGTGAAGGCACCCTTCTTGTGGCCGAACAGCTCGCTTTCCAGCAGTTCGTCGGGGATGGCGCCGCAATTCTCGGCATAGAAGGGCCGGTCGGAGCGCGGGCTGCCGTAATGGACGGCGCGGGCCAGCAGTTCCTTGCCGGTTCCAGTCTCGCCGAGGATCAGCACCGGCACGTTGAATCCGGCCACCTGCGCCGCCTTGCGGCAGACCTCGTCCACCGGACTGCCCGGCGCGCGGACCATGCTGTCGAAATGATAACGCTGGCGCACCCGGTCGCGCCGCATCACCACCCGGCCTTCCGCCACCGGGGTCAGCAGTTTCAACTCGCCCGACAGCCGGTCATGCTCGCGCTGAAGCTGAAACAGCCGGGCGGCGTTGCGGGCGGTCAGCAGCAGATGGTCGGGGTGCCAGGGCTTGGTGATGAACTGGTGGATGCCGGCGGTGTTGATCGCCCCGATGATGTCCTCCGGGTCGATGTAGCCGGTGATGACGATGCGGACCACGTCGGGCCAGCGCTCGCGCACCTGGGTCAGGAACTCCACCCCGCTGACGTCGGGCATGCGCTGGTCGGAAAAGACGATCTGGATCCACTCGTTTTCCAGGATGCGCAGGGCGTCCGCCGCCGACAGGGCGGTGTGGACGTCGAAATCCTCGTCCAGCACGCGGGCGATGACCTCGACCGAGCGCGGCTCGTCGTCGACGACCAGGATGCCGGGACGGGCGGGCAGGGTCATCGCCGTCACTCCGCCACGGCCGCGCGCAGGGCCGCCGCGCGGGCTTCGGCTTGGGCCGCGAGCGTGCGCAGGGCATCACGGCGCCGGGCCTCCAGCCACCCGAGCCACCCGGCCATGCCGGCACCGTCGCGCGACGACACCAGCAGCGTCTCGGCCCTGGGGTTGACGCGGGCCAGCGCCCGGTCGATGGCGCCGAGATCGACGTCGAGATGCGGCACCAGATCGGCCTTGGTGATCAGAACCAGATCGGCACCGGCAAAGATGTCTGGGTATTTCAGTGGCTTGTCCTCCCCCTCCGTCAGCGACAGCAGGACGACGCGTTTGGCTTCGCCAAGATCGAAGGCGGCCGGGCAGACGAGATTGCCGACATTCTCGATGAACAGCACGCCGTCGTCCAGAGTCGGCAGGCTTTCCATCGCGTGCCCGACCATGTGGGCGTCGAGATGGCAGCCCTTGCCGGTGTTGATCTGGACGGCGGGTGCCCCGGTGGCGCGGATGCGCTCGGCGTCGTTGGAGGTCTGCTGGTCGCCTTCGATCACCCCGACCGGCCAGCGTCCGGCCAGGGCGGTGAGCGTCGCGACCAGCAGCGTGGTCTTGCCGGCGCCGGGGCTGGACAGCAGATTGACCGCGAAGATCCCGCGCCGCTCGAACAGCGCGCGGTTGTCGGCGGCGTAGGAGTCGTTCTTCGACAGGATGCCGCGCTCGATCTCCACCATGCGGGTCTGCGACAGTCCGGGCGCGTGGGCGTGGGCCGGACCGGCACCATAGTCCAGCACCCCGGAATCATGGTGATGGTGGTCATGGTCATCATGGCCGTGATGATGATCCTTGTCGCCGACCGTGGCGCCCGAACAGCCGCAGACCGTGCACATCACTCCACCTCCAGGTCTTTGATCGTCATTTCCGTCCCGCCGCTCGGCTGGATCCGGTCGCCGCCGCAACGCGGGCAGGAATCCAGCCGGTGTTCCAACGGCACCGTGTCGTTGCAACCGAAGCACCAGCCGCGCCCCGGCACCTCCTGCACCACCAGCTCAGCCCCCTCGGCCAGTGAGCCGCGCATCACCACGTCGAAGCCGAAGCGCAGTGCCTCGACCTCGACCCCGGCGAAGCGGCCGATCTCCAGCCGCACCCGGCGGACGCGGGTGAAGCGGTTGGTCCGCCCGGCCTCCTCCATGGCTTGAAGCAGGCTTTCGCACAGCGCCATCTCATGCATGGATCACCTGAAGCTTGGTCGGCACGCAGGGATCGACGCAGGCCAGCGCCAGCCGGGCGGCGGATTCCAGCCGCTCGTCGGGCGGCAGGCTGGTCAGCATGCGGAGGAGAAGCCCGTCGTCGGCGAGGTTCCAATCGGTCGGCGTGACGATGCGGTAGGCGGCGATGCGGTCGCCGTCCAGCCGCGCCATGTGGATCAGGCGGCCGCGCGACGCCTCGGCGACACCGATGCCGGGGGGGGATGTCGGCAAGTCGGCTTCCCGCCCGTCCAGGCAGCGCAGCAGGTCGAACAGCCTGCCGAGCAGGCGGACGAACAGGCTGCGGCCCTCGACCGCCTCAAGCTCGACCAACAGGGGTTCGCCGCGTACGCGGTCGGCGCATGTGACCTCGCGGGCGGGCGGAATGGACGCCGTCAGGTCCGCCAAGACCGGCGCGGGCAGGGCGACGCGCCCCAAGGCCGGATCGAAGCGGCGGCGGATTTCGGCCAGCAACCGCGCGGTCGGTGTCGCGCCCTCGGTCAACCAGCGGCCGAGTTCGTTCCGTCCGAAGCGCGTCGCATCCTTGTGGTCGCCGACCAGTTGGCGGCGCAGCGCCGTCACGGCATCGTCGCGGTCGCCGCCAGCACCGATGGCGGCCAAGGCACCCAAGGAGCCGTGTCCGGCCGCTCCGCCCAGGCAGGCCGGCCAGTCGCGCAGAATGGCCAAGCCATGGTCGCGGATGGTTTCCCAGCGCGACGCGGTGCCATCGCCCAGCCCCAACCCGACGGCGGCGGTCGCCGCCTGCCGGTGCGCGGCGGCGCAGAGATTCAGGATGGCGGGGACCATGACCGCCGCCTGTTGCTTGGGGCGCCCGATCAGCAGCGGCGCGACCGACAGGCCCGGCGTGTGACGGATGCGCGGAACCACGGCACCGGCGCGCACCGTCAATTCGACGAGCAGGCGGCCGACCGCTCCGGTCATGGTGCCGCCTCCACGACCGGCTCCATCCCCGGCCCCAGCAGCAGAGCGCGGCGCGACGGGTGCCGGACCTCCGGCTCGGGAGCGGGGTCGGCGGGTTCCGCGTCCGCCGCCTCCGGCGCATCCTCCCGCGCCTCGGCGGGCGGGGCGAGTTCGGCCTCGCGCAGGCGGCGGATTTCGGCGGTGCGGGCACCCTCTTCGCGGTTGGCCGGATCGAACAGGGCGAACAGAGCCGCCGAGGCCGTCTCCGTCGCCTGAAGCATGGTGCCGAACTCGAACATCGGCGAGAACAGCGAGCATGCCTTGTAGGGACCGACGTCCTTGCGTTGGGCGTGCAGGAACTCGTAGACGCCCGAGGGAAACTCGATCAGTTCCTTGACGCCGGAAGTCAGGCCCGACCAGTCATCGCCCTCGCCCGGCAGCAGGACGAGATTCATGAACCATGGCGTCACCAGCGCCCCCAGCCAGCGCCCGTTCCAGGCGCGGAAGCCAACCGCCTTCACCGCCAGCGCGTCGTTGACGATGGGCACGCCGCGCATCTGCGCCGCGTGGATTTCGCGGAAGGCGCTTTCCAGGGCCCAGATCGCCTGCGACGGCACAGCCGGTGCCGCGCAGACCACCGGAACCGGGACGGGCACCGCCGTCGCGACCGTTTCCGTCGCGGTCCCCACATCCAGCGTCATGAACTGATCGCGCGAGCCGTCGCAAACCGGGCAGCGCCACTCGTCCGGCAACGCGGAGAAGGGCGTGCCGACGGGGACCTGCCACACGTCGCAGCCTTCGGCCGGGTCGTAGACGTGCCAGCAGATCTTGCATTCCATCCGCGCCGTTTCGGTAATGCGCGAGGCGTCGCCGAGATAGGATCCCTCGAACCGGCTCGGCGTCGCGAAGGCGTTCATGACGGCGCTCCGCCGCCGATGGCGTCGAGGATTTCAGACAATCGTTCGGCGCTGTCGGCGATGTCCTCGGGTGCTGCGCAGACCACGGCAGGGATTTCGGAGATCTCCACGGTGTTCAGGATCAGCGTGTCGACCGAGTTGTAATAGCGCACCCACCAGACGTTGGCGGTCGCCGTCGCGGTGACGCGGCAATTGCCATAGCCGCGCGACAGGATGGTGGTGGCGCCGACGCCCAGCCGGTTTTCGATGAAGGCCAAATCCTCCGGTGTGTGGGGCAGCAGGCTGAAATTCACCGCGTGGACGGCGTCTCCGCGCACCCACTCGGCGCTGCGGTCGAGCAGTTCGGTCAGGATCGGCAGGCCGTTCATCAGGCCGGGCGGCGGTTCGGCGGCGGGCGTCGCGGGCGTTGTGGCGGGAAACGCCCGGTTCAGGGCGACACGCGGGAAGGTGCCGACCAGCACCGTTTCGCGCGGCGCTGGGTCGCCGGCGTCGAAGGCGCGGACGCGCCACACCCCGGCCAGCGCCGCTTCCTGAATTTCCATGCGGTCGCCGCTGCGCTCGACCAGAACCGACACCTCGCCCTCGCCCAGCGCCTCGTCGATCAAGCCGAGCGCCGGGGTGTCGAGCCGGTCGACGGGAATGCGGATTTCCTCGCCCGCCGTCCAGCGGGCCAGCGCGTCGCGCATACGCTCCAGCAGGACGCGGGCGGCGGCGGCGCGGACGGGATCGGTGATCTCGGGCGTGTGGGGGTGGTAGGTGCGCATGCCCGACGGCATGGGAAGATAGGCGAGCCCTTCCTCTCCCGCCTCGGGCTGGCTGCCGGGACCGAAACCGACCGGCGGGCGGGTCATGCCGAACATCGAGGTCATGGCGCTGTCCCTTATTGCAAGAGGGTGGAGGTGTCGGACCCGATCAGGATCGCCGCGATGCGTTCCAGATAATCGTCCCAGTCGCGGACGCGGGGGATGCTGCCCAGCAGGGCGTCGCCGCGCAGGAAGACCAAAGCCGGGAGGCTCATCATGCCGACGCGGGCCAAAATCGCCTGTTCGGCGGCGGCCCCGGCCACAGCCGGCTTCAAATGGGGTGACAAGGCCTTGATCAGCTCCGGCAGGATCACCGCAACGTCGGCGGTTTCCGAACTGCCCTTGCCGTGACCGGGCAGGAACACGACCCAACTGTCGTCGCCGCCGCGCCAAGGCTGGGCGGTGGCGTCGTCCAGCAGCGGATAGCCGCGTTCGCTGACCAAGAGACCGACCAGCGCCGGCAACGGCAGCAGGGGCTTGGGCGGTTTGGCCGACACCGCGCTGGCGGATGCCGTGTCGGGGGAAAGGGTGTCGGTCATGTCGGGTCAGGCCTCCGAACGTCCGGCGGCGCGGGCCGCCTCCAGATGGGGGGGAAGGGTCGGCTCGCGGCCAATCAGGTCGGAAAAGGCGTCGTCGCTCCGCTCGCCCCGCATCGCCGCCGCCATGGCGGCCAAGGCGTCGCGGATCAGCATGGCCTCGTCGGAGTCCAGCTTGCGGCGGGCGGTGCCGAGGAAGGTCAGCACCCAATCGCCGGGCCGGCAGCCGGACAGCAGCGACACATCGACGGTGGCGATGTTGCCCGATCCGTCGTCGCAGTCGGCGGCGATGCCGTCGATTGTCGCAATCCGCATGGGAATGCCGATGCACATGGCGGTCATCAGGCCGAACGGGCGGCCAGCAGGCGGGGATCGCCGATGCGGCAGGCGTCCTCCGCGCTGGGTCGACCGCTTTCGTAGGCGTGGCGGGTGACGGCGGCGGCGGCGGTCGTGGCGTGCGCCGAACGGCGCTCTCCCACGATGCCGAACTCGTCGCGCAGGAGGTGAAGCACGGTGTCGATGGCGGGGGCGACCTGGGCGGCGACCGTGTCGGTCAGGCCGCCGCCGTAATCCTCCAGATTTTCCGGCTGGACCCCGACCAGGATCAGCCGCGCCGGGCAACGGTCCAGCAGCATGGCGCTGGCCAGAACCTCCTGGAAGCCGGTCTGGTGCAGGCTCATCTTCTTGGCGCCGAGGAAGGCCGGAACGTCGCCGTCGCGGAACAGCCGCCGGGTACCGGGCGGCAGCCCGTAATCGATGGCGTCGATCACGATCAGGGCATCGGCCGTTTCCAGATGCGGCAGCAGGTACAGCCCCTGGGTGCCGCCGTCCATCAAGGTGACGGTGGGCGGAAAGGACCAATCCTCCGCCAGCCGTTCCACCGCGCGGACGCCGAAGCCCTCATCGGCCCATAGGATGTTGCCGATGCCCAGCACAAGGATGCGGTCGCCCTGGCTCATCCCTTTCCCCTCCCCAGGCTCGCGGGCACCTCGCTGGGCGCTCCGTCGTTCTTGTTCTTCGGTTGCGGCCCGTTGCCGCTTGTTCCTGCTTCAATACAAATTCCGTGCCAGGTGGCTCGGTGTTATCAAGACATTGAAACTGTGCTAGAAAATTCACCAGATTGTTCGGCACAAAAGCCATTGTGGATATGAACATTACAGAATGCCGCCAAACTGGCAAGTTGGTTGCCAGTTTGACTGGAGAGTTGCCGCTCGCCGGGTAGGGCGGGGCGGGGCGTACCTAGCCGGACGGGTTGGTCGCCGCCTGCCCAACGGAGTTCGCGGGCCTGCCCCGGTGGGCGTTCCGGCGTGCGGGCCGCGCAGGCTAGGCTTGGAACCTGCGACGACAAGCCAACCTTCAAAAAGGCGGACCATCATGCCGGCCAAGCATCCCATCATCGCCATCACCGGATCGTCCGGAGCCGGCACGACCTCCGTCACCCGCACCTTCGAGCAGATCTTCCGGCGGGAGTCGGTCGAGGCCGCGATCATCGAGGGCGACAGCTTTCACCGCTACGACCGGGTCGAGATGAAGAAGCAACTCGCCCAGCGGCTGGAAGCGGGCGACCAGACCTTCAGCCATTTCGGACCGGAAGCCAACCTGTTCGCCGAGTTGGACGGGCTGTTCCACAGCTGCGGCGAAACCGGCAGCGGCCTGCGCCGCCGCTATCTGCACGACGAGGAGGAGGCGCGACCCTACAACCAGTCCCCCGGCACCTTCACCGAGTGGGAGACACTGCCCCAGGCCGCCTCTCAGCCCCTCATACACCACGCGGCCGTAATTGCGGCCGGACAGGCCGAGGTCGCCGACAGCCTCGCCCGCTTCGAACAGATGGTGGATCATCTGAAGGGACTGACGCGCGGACGGCTGCGGCTGGCCGGGGTGACCTCGGCGGAATATTTCCTGCCACGCCTGCTCGGCCCCTTCTGCGCCGCCCATCCCGGCATCGAGGTGCAATTGCTGGTCGCCAACCGGGAAGAGGTGCTGGACCGGCTGCGGCGTGGCGACGACGATTTGTCGGTCTTCGGCCAGCCGCCCGACGACATGGCGGTGGAGAGCGCCGTCTTCCTGGAAAATCCGCTGACCGTCGTCGCTCCCGACGGCCATCGGCTCACCGGCCGCCCGGTTCCGCTGTCCGAACTGGCCGCCGGGCCGTTGCTGATGCGTGAACGCGGGTCGGGCACCCGGATGGCGGTGGAGCGTCTGCTCGGCGAACGCGGCCTGACGGCGCGGGTCCGCATGGAGCTGGGCAGCACCGAGGCGATCAAGCAGGCGGTGCTGGGCGGGTTGGGGCTGGCGGTGGTGCCGCGTCTGGCGCTCGCCACCAGCGTCGGCTTGACTGAATTGACGGTGGAAGGCTTTCCGCTGATGCGGCATTGGTATCTGGTCCGGCCGGCGGGCAAGCCCTTGTCCTTGGCCGCCCGCGCCCTGACGAACCATCTGACCGAAAAGCGGGACGGGGCGGAAAGGTCGCAACAGCCGCCGATGCCGTGATAGAGTGGTGGGCGAACAATCCGCAAAAAACCGCGCGATGACATGAACGCTCCCCTCTCGCAGCCTTTCTCCCTGCCCGGCATGCTGTCGGACGCCGATGCCGAAAGCGCCTGGATCAGCGTGATCCAGAAGATGGATGAGACCTACGCCAACCTCGTCTCGCAACAGGTCGAACTGGAGCGCAAGAACGCCGAGCTGGAAGAGGCGCAGGCCTTCATCGCCAGCGTCCTGGGGTCGATGACCGACGTGCTGATCGCCTGCGACCGCGACGGCCGGATCGAGCAGAGCAACCCGGCCGCCGAGCGCGCGCTCGGCTGTCCCGGCCGCGATCTGGTGGGCAAGCCATTGCGCGACTTCCTCGACCCCGGCTCGCACCCCGCCTTCGCCCGGCTGTGCAGCGCGGCGTTGCAGCGCGAGGGCGGCACGGATGTGGAGCTGACCCTGCGCGCGCCCACCGGCCCGTTTCCGGTGTCGGTCAACAGCACGGTGCGCTATGACCAGCGCGGCCACGCCATCGGGCTGGTGCTGGTCGGCCGCCCGATCGGCGAATTGCGCCGCGCCTACCGCGACCTCGCCTCCGCGCATGAGGGGTTGAAGCAGACCCAGCAGCAGTTGGTTCATTCGGAGAAGATGGCCTCGCTCGGTCGGCTGGTTGCCGGAGTGGCGCACGAGTTGAACAACCCGATCTCCTTCGTCTACGGCAACGCCCACGCGCTGCGCCGCTACGTCGAACGGCTGACCGCCTATCTCGACCGGGTGCATGAGGGCGCCGACGCGGAAACCCTGGCGGCCTTGCGCAAGGAGCTGCGCATCGACCGCGCCCGTTCCGACACCCCGGCGACGCTGGACGGCATGTTGGAAGGGACGGAGCGCGTGCGCGACATCGTCGCCGAACTGCGGCGTTTCTCGTCCGAGCAGAAGCACGCGGCGGAGCGCTTCGACGTCACCGCGTTGCTGCGGTCGGCGGTGAATTGGGTCGCCAAGGCGCAGATGCAGGATCTGGCTGTGGTGTTCGATCTGCCGGCGACGCTGGACATCGCCGGGCATCCGGGGCATCTGCATCAGGTCGCCATGAATCTGGTGCAGAACGCCATCGACGCGATGACCGGTGCCCCGCGCAAGCGGCTGGAATTGCACGCGCGGACCGAGGACGGACGGGTGATCGTCACGTTCCGCGACACCGGGCACGGCATTCCGGGCGATGTGCTGGGCCGGGTGTTCGACCCCTTCTTCACCACCAAGCCGGTCGGCAAGGGCACCGGTCTGGGGCTGTCGATCAGCTACCAGTTGGTCAAGGATCATGGTGGCACGTTGACCGCTGCCAACCACCCCGACGGCGGTGCGCTGTTCACGCTGACCCTGCCGGGCATTGGCGCGCCGAACGGTTCGAAAGGCTCGACCCCATGAAGATCATCCGATGAGAAACCGCCCGCTGTCGGTGCTGTGGCTGCAATCGGGCGGCTGCGGCGGCTGCACCACGTCGATGCTCTGCGCGGAATCGCCCGATCTGCTGACCTCGCTGGAAACCACCGGGATCCGCCTGCTGTGGCACCCCAGCCTGTCGGAGGAAACCGGTGCCGAGGTTCTCGCCCTGTTCGACCGCATCCTGTCGGGGGACGAACCGCTGGACGTGCTGTGCGTCGAAGGATCGCTGTTGCGCGGACCGAACGGCACCGGGCGGTTCCATGCGCTGGCCGGCACCGGCCGCCCGACCATCGATTGGGTGCGCGATCTCGCCGCCATGGCGGAGCATCTCGTCGCCGTCGGCACCTGCGCCGCCTATGGCGGCGTCACTGCGGCGGGGGAGAACATCACCGACGCCTGCGGCCTGCAATATGACGGCCGGCAGCGTGGCGGTGCCTTGGGCAGCGCGTTCCGCTCGCGGTCGGGGTTGCCGGTGGTCAATGTGGCGGGCTGCCCGACCCACCCGAACTGGGTGACAGAGACGCTGATGCTGCTGGCCGACGACGGGCTGGCGGAGGGGGATCTGGACGCTTACCAACGTCCGCGCTTTTACGCCGATCATCTTGTCCATCACGGCTGCCCGCGCAACGAGTATTACGAGTACAAGGCCAGCGCCGAGAAATCCTCCGATCTCGGCTGCATGATGGAAAACATGGGCTGCCTCGGCACCCAGGCGCACGCCGACTGCAACACCCGGCTGTGGAACGGCGAGGGCTCCTGCACGCGCGGCGGCTATGCCTGCATCAACTGCACGGCTCCAGAGTTTGAGGAGCCTGGGCATCCCTTCCAGCAGACGCCGAAATTCGCCGGCATCCCGATCGGCCTGCCGACCGACATGCCCAAGGCGTGGTTCGTGGCGCTCGCCTCGCTCGCCAAGGCGGCAACGCCGGAACGGGTCCGCCGCAACGCCACCGCCGACCGCATCGTCGTGCCGCCGTCGGTCCGCAACACCAACAAGGGCTGAGCCTTGACTGAAGAACCCGGCACCGGAAGCCCGACCCGACTGATCGTCGGCCCTTTCAACCGCGTCGAAGGCGATCTGGAGGTGAGGTTGGAGATCGACGGCGGGGCGGTGTCCGCCGCCTATGTGAACTCCCCGCTGTTCCGTGGCTTCGAACGGATCCTGGAAGGCCGCGCCCCGCTCGACGCGCTGGTGGTGGCGCCGCGCATCTGCGGCATCTGTTCGGTGTCGCAAAGCCACGCGGCGGCGCTGGCGCTGGCTGGCGTCCAGGGGCTGGAGGCACCGCGCAACGGAGTGCTGGCGACCAACCTGATGATGGCGACCGAGAACATCGCCGACCATCTGACCCATTTCCACCTGTTCTTCATGCCCGACTTCGCCCGGTCCGCCTACGCCGACCGTCCGTGGTTCGCGCAGGTCGAGGAACGCTTCAAGGCGGCGCAGGGGACGAGCGTCCGCCGGGCGCTGGCGGCGCGGACGGAGCTGTTTCACATCCTGGGTTTGTTGGGCGGCAAGTGGCCGCACACGCTGACCATCCAGCCGGGTGGCGTCGCCCGCGCGGTGGACAGTCGCGACCGGGTCCGGCTGCTCGCCATCGTCGGCGCCTTCCACCGCTTTCTGGAAACCAGCCTGTTCGGCGCGCCGCTCGACGCCGTTCTCGCTTTGTCGTCGATCGAGGATCTCGACCATTGGCGCCGCCATGGCCCGACCGGCGATTTCCGCCTGTTCCTGGACATCGCCGAGGATTTGGATCTGGCGCATCTCGGCCGCGCCTATGACCGATTTCTCAGCCATGGCGCCTATCCGTCGCCGGACGGCGGGCATCTCTACCGGCGCGGCACCTTCGCCGATGGTTGGGACGCGCCCTACGACCCTGGTGCCGTCGCCGAACATCACCGCTTCAGCCGCATGGCCGGTCAGGATCGCCCGCACGCGCCCTTCGCCGGATCGACCGTGCCCGACGGCGCCGACGAGGAGGGCTACAGTTGGTGCAAGGCTCCGCGTCTGGCGGGGCGTCCCTATGAAACCGGTGCCATCGCCCGCCAGTTGATCGACGGGCACCCGCTGATCCGCGCGCTGGTCGCCCGCGACGGTGCCAACGTCCAAAGCCGCGTCGTCGCCCGCCTGCTGGAAAAGGCGCGGACCACCCGCGCGATGGAGGGGTGGTTGCGCGGCATCGACCTTGCCGGTCCCTGGTGCGTGCAAGGCGACATGCCGACGACCGCGCAGGCCATCGGCCTGACGGAAGCGGCGCGGGGCGCGCTCGGCCATTGGCTGCGGGTCGAACAGGGGCGGATCGCCGGCTATCAGATCATCGCGCCAACGACCTGGAACTTCTCACCGCGCGATCTGGACGGCGTGCCGGGACCGTTGGAACAGGCGCTGGTCGGTGCCCCGGTCCAGCCGGGGGAACACTCGCCTCTCTCGGTTCAGCACATCGTAAGGTCGTTTGATCCCTGTATGGTCTGTACCGTGCATTGAGAGCATTGGCGCGGTTACGGCCGTGCCGTCAGCCTCGCCGACAGATCGTCGAAGCGGTCGAGGATGCCGTCATGCGGCAGGCTGTCGAGCGGAACGCGGGCGTAGCCGTGGCGCACCACCAGAACGCGCGCCACCAGTTTCGGCGCTCCGTCGCCGATGAAGGAGCGGACCGCCGGATGATCGACCAGCGGGCACCCCAACGCGGCCAACAGGGCGTTCACGGCGTGGGGCAGATCGGCGGTGCCGAACTGTTCATAACGCTGCTCGCACAGCGTCTGCATCGCCGCCATCGCCGGTTTCAGGAAGGCGCGCGGGTCGAACTCCGCCTCGCCATGGCCGCTTTCCAGCGAGCCGAGACAGCCCAGTTCACCCTCCACCGACACGCCGACCATGTGGGCGACCTCGTCACCGCGCCGGTGACGGCGGTGTTGTAGTCGTAGCTGGCGGGCGTCTTGGCGTCGGCCTCCAATGAGCCGTCCATCATGACCGACGTGAAGCCGTTGGTGATGGCGCTGACGCAGGTGTCCATGTCGTTGCCGTGGTCCTGATGCAGGCAGACGGGGATGTCGGGATGCATCTCCACCGCGCCCTCGATCAGCTTGCGCAGGATGCGGTCGCCGGCGTA
This sequence comes from Azospirillum sp., assembly GCA_027486405.1. Taxonomy (GTDB): domain Bacteria; phylum Pseudomonadota; class Alphaproteobacteria; order Azospirillales; family Azospirillaceae; genus Azospirillum. Next base: position 32,359 of record JAIXPD010000037.1, read on the forward strand.
GGACCGCGCGCCCCGGCTGGCTTGGACGATCACCGGCGCGTTGGTGCGCCGCGCCGCGTTCATGATCGCCAGCAATTGTTCCATGTTGTTGATGTTGAAGGCCGGCAGGCCATAGCCAAACTCAGCGGCGTGGTCGAGCAACTGACGCAGCGAAATCGCGGCCATCGGGGCGATCCTTTCCATATCCATGTGGGGTGATGGATGGGATTCTAGGGAAAGCCGGAGCCTCCCGGAACGCCCGTCGGGGCAGGGTGTGGAACTCGCACGGGCGGGCCGTGTCCCGCCCGAACGGGCAGGGCCGGTCAGGCACCGCGTGCGCCGATCAGGAAATCAACCCCTCTCCCGCGAGGCGAGAGGGGTTTTCCCCTTCAGTTCCAAATACTTACTGCGATTGCTAAATGTGTGAACACTGTAGCCCAGGAGCGGGAGAGGGATTTCCAAGCCGCTCAGTCGATCGGTTCCGAAGCCTTCGGGACTGTCTTCGATTTCGCCGCAGGTGCCTTGTGCTCCTCGTCGGCCGGCTCTTCGCTGTCCTTGAAGGTGCGCACGCCGCTGATCATGGTGGAGATGATCGATTGACGGGACATGATGTCCTCGCGCACCGCCGCGTAGATGTGGACCATCACGAACAGGATGATCACCCACATGCCGACATGGTGCCAAGTGTGGACGTCCTGGCTCTGGCCGAACAGCGGGATGACCCAGCCGAACAGCCGGTCCTGCCAACTGTCCACCCCGGAACCCTCGCCGTAGAGCGCGAAGCCGGTGAGGATCATGAAGACGCTGCCGACGCCGATGCACCAGAACATGGCGAACTGGGCCAAGGGGTTGTGGCCGACATACAGCTTTGGTCTGCGCTCCAGGAACAGGTACCAGCGCGCCTCCAGAAACAGCTCGGCCCACCAATGGCGGTCCCAGAAGGGAAAGCGGAACAATTGCTGGGCGTGGTGGTTGCCGACGAAGGCCCAGTAGATCCGTCCCAGAAAGCCGATGGCGAAGATGTAGGCTGCCGCGAAATGCGCGAAGCGGATGTAGCCCATCAGGAAATGAGCGCTGGCCTCGCCGGGCAGGCTGGGCAGCGGACTGCCGATGAAATAGCCGGTGACGGCCAGCACCGTGATCGCCAGCGCGTTGATCCAGTGCCACAGCCGCACCGGAACCTCGTAGACATAGATCGCCTTCATGAAGCGCGCGGTCGGGGTGGAGACCGGCCGTTGGGTGTGGTCGCTCGCGTCGTCGCTCGTGGTCATGGCGGAACCCTCCGGGGTTGTGGTCAACGCACGGTGACGCGGGCCAGTTCGGCCCCATCGGGCGCCATCACATGGGTCGAGCAGGCGAGGCAGGGATCGAAGCTGTGCAGGGTGCGCAGGATCTCCACCGGCTCCTCCGGGCGTTCCATGGGGGTGTTCATCAGCGACGCCTCGAAGGCACCGATGTTGCCCTTGGGGTCGCGCGGGCTGCCGTTCCAGGTGGTCGGCACGACGCACTGGTAATTGTCGATCTTGCCGTCCTTGATCTTGATCCAGTGGCCGAGACCGCCGCGCGGTGCCGCCACGGTGCCGACGCCCTTGGCCTCCTTGGGCCAGCTCTTGGGATCCCATTTCTCGACGTTGGCGGTGGCGAGGTCGCCGGCCTTGATGTTGGCGATCAGAAGGTCCCAATCGTCCAGCATCATCTTGGCGCAGTAATGCGCTTCCAGCGCGCGGGCCAGCGTGCGGCCGATCGTGGTCGGCAGCGCCTGCTTGGCGGTCAGATTGGTGCCCGCCAGCGTGTTGAAGCGGCCAAGCGCGTCGTCGACCTGATCGCGCACATAGCCGACATTCTGCGAATAGGCCAGGATGTAGCGGGCGAGCGGTCCGACCTCCACCGCGTTGCCGCGCCAGCGCGGCGCCTTGATCCAGGAGTATTTCGCCGCTTCGTCCAACTCGACGATGTTGGTGCGGGTGCCCTTGGCCTTGGGACCGAGTTCGTATTTCGCCTCGGTGATGCCGTCCCAGGGGTGCAGGCCGCGATCCTTGTCGGCACCGTAGGTGTACCAGGAGTGGGTGACGAACTCCTGCACCTGGGCCGGGTCGCGCGGGTCGATGGGATGGACCTCGTCCCAATTGCCGTTCAGGATGACGCCGCCGGGAAGCTGGCAGGTGGAATGGTCGTAATGCACCCGTTCATAGTCGCCGTAATCCATCACGTTGGTGGCCGACAGGCCGCCGCCGTGCAGCCAGCCCTTGTAGAAACTGGCGATGGCGAGAACGTCCGGGATGTAGACGTTCTTGGAGAATTCATAGGCTTCCAGCAGGCGGGCGCGGACGAAGTTCAGCCGCTCCATGTTCAGTGGCGCGCCAGCCGCCCCGGCTCCTTCCATGTTGATGGCGCAGGGAACGCCGCCGACCATGTAGTTGGGGTGCGGATTCTTGCCGCCGAAGACGGTGTGGACCTTGACGATCTCCTTCTGGAAGTCGAGCGCCTCCAGATAATGGGTGACTGCCATCAGGTCGGCTTCGGGCGACAGCTTGTAGGCCGGGTTGTCCCAATAGCCGTTCTTGAAGATGCCGAGCTGGCCGGATTCGATGAACTTGCGCAGCCGGTTCTGCACGTCGCGGAAATAGCCGGGGCTGGACATCGGGTGGTCGGGTGCCACCGCCTGCTGCAAGGCCGACGTCGCTCGCGGGTCGGCCTTCAGCGCGTTGACCGGGTTGACCCAATCCAGCGCGTGCAGGTGATAAAAATGCACGACATGGTCGTGCCATTGCAGCACCTTGGCCATCATCTCGCGGATGAGATGCGCGTTCTTCGGGATGCGGATGCCGAGAGCGTCCTCCACCGCGCGGACCGAGGTCAGGGCGTGACAGCCGGTGCAGACGCCGCAGATGCGCTCGACGAAGGCCCAGGCGTCGCGCGGGTCGCGGCCCTTCAGGATGACCTCCAACCCGCGCCACATGGTGCCGGTGGAGACGGCGTTGCGGATGATGTTGTCGGAATCGACGTTCACCTCGCAACGCATGTGACCTTCGATGCGGGTCACCGGGTCGACGACGATGCGCCGACCGCCATTGTCCATCGAATACCCGTTGGGGGTTTGCAGAACGGCCATGGTCAGACGTCTCCCTTGTGCTGCGCGCGTTTCAGGGCGCTGACGGCCGCGTGCGCGGCGATGGCGCTGCCGACGCCGATGGCGGCGGTGGCACCGACCTGATCGGCGTTGGCCTCGATGCCGAATTGATGGATGTCGGACAGCCGGGCGTACCAGGAGCCCTTGTCCCAAAAGCCGTCCTCCGAACAGCCAATGCAGCCGTGACCGGCCTGGATGGGGAAGCTGGTCCCCTCGTTCCAACGCACGGTGGAGCAGGCGTTGTAGGTCGTCGGACCCTTGCAGCCGACCTTGTAGAGGCAGTGGCCCTTGCGGGCACCCTCGTCGTCGAAGGATTCGACGAACTGGCCGGCGTCGAAATGCGGCCGACGGTAGCATTTGTCGTGGATGCGCTGGCTGTAGAACATCTTCGGCCGGCCTTGGCGGTCCAGTTCGGGGATGCGGTCGAAGGCCAGCATGTAGGTGATGACGCCGGTCATCACCTCGGCGATCGGCGGGCAGCCGGGAACCTTGATGATCGGCTTGTCGGTGATGACCTCATGCACCGGGGTGGCGCGGGTCGGGTTGGGGCGGGCCGCCTGGACGCAGCCGAACGAGGCGCAGGATCCCCAGGAAATGATCGCCTTGGCGTCCTTGGCGACCTTGCGGAGCTGATCGACGAAGGGCTTGCCGCCGATGATGCAGAACATGCCGTCTTCGTTCAGCGGCGGGTTGCCCTCCACCGCCAGGATGTAGTTGCCTTTGTACTTTTCCATCACCTCGTCGAGGATCGCTTCGGCTTGGTGGCCGGCCGACGCCATCAGCGTGTCGTCGTAGTCCAGCGAGATCATCGACAGCACCACATCCTTCACCAGCGGATGCGCCGAGCGGATGAAGGATTCCGAGCAGCAGGTGCATTCCAGCCCGTGCAGCCACAAGACCGGTGTGCGCGGCTTGCTTTCCATGGCGTGGACGATCTGTGGCACCAGTTCCGGACCCAGCCCGAGAGCGGCGGCGGTGAGGGAGCAGTATTTCAGGAACGAACGGCGCGTGATCCCTTGCCGTCGCATGACCTCGTAGAATGTTTCCAACGTCGCCATCGGCATTTCCTCTCCCGTCTCGGTGCGCTGGCTTAAAGGCTGGCGCGCTTGATCGGGGGAAACAGAGGCAACATTCATGCCGGGCTGCGAACAATCAGGAGGATCAATGGATTGAGCGGATCACAACCGTCCGCCGCTGCCAAGAGACTGGCCGAAACGCCGCGACGGGTGGAAGCGGCATTGCCGGTGCGCGGCCGCGAGAGCATGCAGAAGTGCGGGGCGGTGAGCGGACTGGACAAACCGGGACGGCCCCGGCCCAACAGGTCTGTCATCAGGGGCCATTTGGAGTTGATCGTGCAAGCAGCCCTCCCCAACAGTCGTGTCACCAGCCGCCAAATCGCTCAGGTGAGGTGTAGTCGGGCCGTCATATCGAGGTCGAAGCGTCCATAGGGATTCACATGCTCCCAGATCAGGGGTGTGGTCGCCAAGAATCAGCGCTTGATCGAAAAATACGCCGAGGCTCACTATTGGCTGACCAGCAACAACCCCAAGGTTCGGAGCATCCGCGATCTGACCGAGAAGGACCGAATCGCGGTTCCGGCGACGCGGGTGTCGATCAATTCGGTCATCCTTCAGATTGCCGCCGAGAAGGAGTTCGGCCCCGGCCATCACTGTGATTTGGAACCCTTCACCACCACGCTCAGCCCGCCGGAAGCGACGGCGGCCCTGGTGTCGGGCAAGACCGAGATCATCGGCCAGGCGATGCTCCAGATCTCGCGTGATCGCGCCGTCGCGAATGCGGGTGAAGATCGGGCGGTAGCGGGAGGCCAACAGGCGGACGGCCCGTTGGATCTGGGTGGCTATCGCCCTCATAAACCGACTTGCAAAATAGAGAAATAGATTTGATGATGGCTTCAATGATGTGAAATCTTGGCGATCCACCCGGCGTGGGTGGGCATCGCCGGGGCCGCGACGCCCACACCGAGGAGGCCAGACCATGCGACGCTCATCCGAACTGGACCTGTTGACCGTGGCGTCCCTGATGCCGACCCCCGACGGGATTTTGCTGCTGGCCACCCAGGTCGGTGGCGACCAGGAGGCGCAAGACCGGGGGAACGCCCGCGA
>JAIXPD010000036.1 GCA_027486405.1 Azospirillum sp.
AGCTCCAAAGATCGCAATTACCGCCGTTATGCGAAAGCTCGTTATCTTTGCCAATGCCCTCTTGAGCAAAGGCCGAAAGTGGGACGAAAAATCCGCTTGTCCATAACGGATACTCTATGTCTTTGTTTATCGAGCATCTTCACGCGTCAAATCGATCCCGATTTAACGCGATCTGCTCTAGGCTCGCAAACAGGATGGCTCTGGGAGGCGTTCCGCGAAATCTGCGAGGAAAATCCGTGAAATCCGTGGCAAATCTCGTTCCGGCTTGTTGCACAATGCTTCATGCGATTGCCTTGGCGACGTGTCAGGCCGGAACCGCCACCCGCTGCCGACCCGCCGCTTTCGACAGATCGGCCCCCTTCAGCGTGGCGAAGCTGGTTTTGATGCCGGTCAGGTCGGTGCCGATCAGCAGCGCCCCGGCCAAACTGGCGTCGCGCAGATCGGCCCCGGCCAAACGGGCGTTGGTGAAGTTGGTTGGCCACACCCGGCTGCCGTCGCCGGTCAGATCCACCCCGCGCAGCCGCGCCCGCCACAGCTTGGCCCCGGTCAAATTCGCCCCTTCCAGATTGCAGCCGGACAGATCGGCGCTGGTGAAATCGGCGTCGCGCAGATCGCAGAAGGACAAGTCGGCCATCGCCAGCTTGGCCCCGGAGAAATCGGCCCCGCGCAGCCCGCAGAACCGCATCACCGCGCCGCACATCAGTTGGTTGGCGAAGGAATAGCCGCGCAGATCGACCCGCTGCAACTCGATGCGGGACCCCGTCTTGCCATCCTTGTCCACCCAACGCTGATGATCGGACAGCAGATCGGCCATCCGGGCCGCCGTGGTGGTCATGCCGGTTCCGTCAACGTCGATGCCCTTGCGCTCCAACGCCGTGCGCAACTCGTCGTTCAGGCGCGCGCCGCACATCAACACGCCGTCCAGAACGGCGCGCCGCATCACCGCCCCGGTCAGATCGGCCCCGATCAGAATGGCCCCGCTGAGGTCGGCCCCGGAAAAATCGACGCCCGCCATGTTGCTGCCAGAAAAATCGCATTGCGCCAGACGGCTGTCGGTCAGAATGGCGCTTTCCATGCTGCACCCGACAAAGGTGGTGCTGCCGTCGGCGTTGCCGCCGGTGCGTCGGTCCCCCGCCTCGATCATCATGCCGCGCCGCAGATCGGCACCGCTCAGATTCGCCTTGGCCAACTGCGCGCCGTCCACCCGCGCCCCGCGCAAATCGGTGTTTTGCAGTTGCGCCCCGCTGAGATCGGCGCGGGACAGATCGGCCCCGTACAGATCAGCACGGGTCAGCACCGTCCCCATCAGCCGCGCGCGCGCCAGACAGGCACCGGTCATCTTGGCACCGGACAAATTGATCCGGCTCAGCCCCAAACCCGTCAGATCGAAAAAGCTGAGATCGGCGCGCCGCCCCTGCCCCGCAGGATCGCGCAACAGCCATTGCTGGTGCTTCACCAATGTGTCGCGCACCGCCCGCAGATAGCGTTCGTCCATCATGCGATGGTCTCACCGTTGCGATGGTTACAGCGATCCCGCAGACACGTCACAGGGCGCGCGCCTTTCGAATGGCAGCAGTGGCTACAGTTGGGTGTCGTGATATTACCGGATTGCAAGAAGCCGGAAAAGAGCCGATCCCTAGCCCCGATGGGAGTCGGCGCAAGATTCTTTTGGAATATCCATAAATTTCCAGCTTGAATTTTTCTGCGTCTTTTCGATCGCCGTTTTCGGTCACAAGCGCGTGAGCGTCGCGTTACCCCCCTTGGGGTTGCGGCGGTGATTCCACATATCCGCTGTCACAGCCCCTGTCCACCAAACGGAGACGCAAACGATGAGCGACAGCAAACCCACCTGCGGCGACTGGAAGCGCGCGCTGTCTCCCGACCAGCACCGGGTTTTGCGCGAACACGGGACCGAGCGCCCCGGATCCAGCCCGCTCAACCACGAAAAACGGGCCGGTTTGTATCTGTGCGCCGGTTGCGGGCAACCGCTCTACAGCAGCGCCACGAAGTACGAGAGTGGTTCGGGCTGGCCCAGCTTTTGGGAGGCCCTGCCCGGCGCCATCGCCACTTCAACCGATTACAAGCTGGCCTACCCGCGCACCGAGGTCCATTGCGCCCGCTGCAACGGGCATCTCGGCCACCGGTTCGAAGACGGGCCGCAACCCACCGGTTTGCGCTATTGCATGAACGGCGTGGCGCTGACCTTTGCCCCGCGTGACACCGGCGAAACATAAAATGCGTCATATTGGGCGGGCAGGCGACGCTCTGCGCTCAATCACCGCTGAAAATTACAACCCGAACACACAAACTCGGTGGTATGATCGCTCCGGTGCGACGCGGTGTCGCGGCGCGCCGGTGCTTGCCTCGTCCCAAACCTGGGCATGTCCCCAATGTGGGCGCGCCCCGACCGTGGGGCGGCAGGAAGGCGCGATTGGCCTGGCCTGGATTGGGTGGACGGATGGTTGTTTCCGCCGAGTTTCTGGGGTTGTTGCTGCTGATGACCAGCGCCGCCGCGCTTGGCCTGTCCATCGTCATCGACGTGGGCCGGGTCAGCGCGGAAAAGGCGAAGGAAGGCTTGGCCCAACGCACCTATGAGAAAAAGCGCGCCGCCCTGGCCGAATGGCGGCAGAAGACGGAACGCAAGCGCGTCGATCTCACCACACTTCAGGCCCGCCTGACCGAATTCACCGGCCGCCGCCACAAAACCCAGAGCGAATTGAAAGCGCTGGAATACGCCAAGATCGAATTGGTGCATGAGGTTGGCGACACCGACGGCGATCCCGATGTCTACTGGGCGCAGTTGGGGGTCAGCGAGGGGTTTGCAGAACTGGACCGCAAGGACATCGTGTTTTCCCGCCAGATTTGGGAATACCGCAACGTCGCCCACATCCTCGCCAACTCCGCCGATCAGGCCCACGCCACGCTGCACATGGCCTTTGGCCAGCGCAACGGGTTGGCAACCTCCCCGGTGGTTCCCCTGGCGTTGGCTCCCGATCCCGTGGCGGAACAGGGTGGCGCATGACCGGGATGCTGCTCTATTGCGCGTTGGGCCTGATGGTGCTGACCGTGTTGTCCAACCGCTACTGGCGTCGCCAACTCGTGCTGACCCGCATCGCCAACGGCAAATTGAAGGAAAAGGTTGATGACGTGACGCGGGAGGTGGCCGACGTCGCGTCGGACTACGCCCAGCTCGCCCATCATTACGCCGAAATGGAAAAGCGGGTGGGGAAGGCGGAAACCGACCTGCAAGCCGCATTGGTTGAGTTTGAAAACAAAAAAGCGGCCCCGATGGAGCGCTACTTCATCTTCGACCGGCAGGAACCACGACCGGGCCGGTTCTGGGAGGTGGCGGTGCGCTGTTCGCCCACGATCAGCGCCGATGCGCGCGGCCAACGGGGCTGGAGCGGTGTGCGCCGCTACCTGCTGGTTTCCGACGGCGACCGCGAGGCGCGCGACCGGGTGGCGTCCCGTTTCCCCCGCCGGGCCGGATTCGAGGTGGTCGAGGTCGCTGGCTGCCGGATCAACGGCCTGTCGGTCAACCGCATCGCCGAACTCAGCACCTTCCGCCGTCCCGGCCGGGACGAGGACGGAAATGATGGCGCTGGCAAAGGGAACAGCCGCCCGCCGCGCAACAAAACATCGGCGGCAAGGCCGTGAACACAGATTGCGGTTGCTGCGCTGCGGTGTCGCATCGCGGAGAACCCTAAGAACCTCGCCAACCCCGCTTATTTCTGTTGTTTCCCCGTGATTTAAAATGCTTCCCTGCACCGCGCGTGTCGGTTCGCCGGGCAATGGGGTTGGCAAGCTATGGATGATGTCGGTCGGTCGGGGCTGTTGCCGGCCTTGGCCAGCGTGTGCCTGCTGGGGCTGTTCGTCGCCGCCGGGATGGCGGCCTTGCCGTTGCGGGGCGCGCCGCCCAACCTGTCCTTCATTCCGGTGGCCCCCGAAGCGCTGCCGCCGCTGAACGGCACCTTTCCGGTCCTGACGCTGCGGGCCGACCGCAGCACCATCCGGTCGGGCTACGCCAACCGCGACTCGGATGGGCGAATCCGGGTCACGCTCTACGATCCCTATGAACCCTTGCTGGCCGACGCCAGCGAAGGCGTGCTGTTCTCCGCCGATCTGCGCGCCCTGTGGCTGCTGGCGACGGACGAGGAGCGCACCCGCCTGCGCGCCGGGGTCAACGCGCTGGCCCAATCGCTGCGCCAATCCGCCGATCAGGTCCTGCACTCTCCGGAATTCACCAACGACTACCGTCCGCTGTTGCAGGATGCCGCCCGCCACGCCATTGAAACCGCCTGGAAACTGCCCTCCACCCGTGCGGCCTATGACGAGATGCTGCGCGGGGCCGAACCCATCCTGCGCGACGTCGCCAACCGCGAGGTGCGCCCCCTGCTGATGCGCCGCCTGGATGGGCTGCTGTGGGACATCGTTCAGGCCAACGTCGGCACCGTGTTGAGCGTGTTCAACGCCAAGCCCTGGAACATGGCCCCGGTCGAACAGGCGGTGGAAGCCGCCCTGCGCGACATGCGCGACCAGGGCGTGTTGGAACGCGCCTTGGCCCAGGTGGTTGAAACCCGGCAGAGCAAGGCGTTCCTGCAACTCTTCGCGGGCAACGCCATCGACGCGCTCGCCGCCGATCACCGGATCGAGGAAACCCTGTTCCGGCTGGCCACGGACCCGCGCATGGCCGCCTATCTGTCACCGATGAACGGGCCGACCAGCGACCTGTCGCTGATGGCCCCGCGCATCCTGTTCGGCGTGCGCGAGGGCGGCGATCTGAACGCGGTCGCGGCCTACACCTTCAACGGGCTGGTCGCCGGACGGCCCGGCCCGGTCATCATCCTGATGACGCCGCAGCAGCGCGACGCGATGATGAGCGTCGACTCCACTGTGCCCAAGCTTCTGGTGCGGAGCGCCACGCCGTGACCGACATCACCATCGACAATCTGACGATCTCGCGCCCCGGTGGCGGGCGTGTGCTCAACGACACCACGCTGGAGTTGCGCGCGCACGAGGTGGTGTTGCTGGTCGGCCCCAGCGGCGGCGGCAAATCGACCATCGTCAAGCTGTTGGGCGGCCTGTTGGAGGTTGGCGAGGGCGGTTGGGCGGTGACGGGCCAGCTTCGCCACGGCGATCGGTCCATCGACCTCAGCCGCGAGCGCAGCGACATCGGCGGCATCGTCTTCCAGGATCACGCGCTGTTCGACGATCTGTCGGCCATTGAAAATCTGCGCATCGCCGCCGACCACGCCATCAGCACCCACCCGTCGCTGATGCGCGACGCCGCCGCCCTGCTGGCCGATGTCGGTCCCGACAAGCGCATCGCCGCGTGCAGCGGTGGCCAGCGCCAGCGTCTGGCCATCGCCCGCACCGTGCTGGCCGACCGCCCGGTGCTGCTGTTCGACGAACCGAACTCCGGCCTGGACGTGGTGTCGGCCCGCCGCCTGGGTGAACTGATTCGCGGCCTGTGTCAGGTGATGGGCAAACCGGCCCTGATCGTCGCCCACCATGTGAAGGATCTGTTGCCCATCGCCGACCGGGTGCTGCTGCTCGACACGCGCGGCCGTCGGTTGATCGAGGTGCCGCCGGACGCCGATCTGGTCGAAGCCGAGTTGCTGCGCACCAGCGTGGACGACGGCCGGGGGGCCGCCCCGGCTCCGGCCAACCCCTGGCCCGACTCCATCGGGCGGCGGTCGGGGCTGCATTGGTTCCTGCGCTACCTCGCCGAATATTTCTGGGTGCTCTGCGCCTCGCCCCTGATGCTGATCTACATGGGGATGGGCGCGCTCATCATGGGCTTTGTGTCCATGTGGTTCGGTTTCAATTACAACTCCTTCGGGGGCTTCCTGAAATCGGTGCTGCACGACGAAACCCTGGTCGGGGTCGGGCTGGTGCAGGCGACGGTGGCCGTGCCGCTCATCAGCAGCATCCTGTTCGTCGCCCGCAACAACGCGATCATCGCCGCCGACATTGGCAACCGGGTGCTGTCCTCGCAGTTCAAGGCGATGGAAAACCTGCAAATCCCGGCGCGCGGCTACATCTTCACCGCCATCGTCATCAACATGGTGGTCGGGTCGGGCCTGCTGCTGGCGGTGTCGCTGGCGGTGGCAAGCTGGGGATCGATGGAAACCTGGCATCTGTTGTTCCCCCAACAGCACCGGGAGTTGTGGCAGGATCATTTCTTCCGCAAACTGCTGATCAATGGGCTGACGCCGTCGCCGAAAATGGGATGGGTCTTGCTGAAGGTGGCGTTGAGCGGGCTGGTGGCCAGCGGCATCGCCATCGTCATCGGCATGCGGCCCAAGGATTCGGTGATCGCGATCAACACCGCCATCGCCCAATCCATCATCGCCGGGGTCACGGTGACGCTGATGGTGCACGCCATCGTGTCGGTGTTGACCCTGACTTTCTAGAGCGCCGTGCTCAAACATGAAACAGTCCACGGCGCTTGTCTTATAGAATCCTCGGCTCATTCTGCAAGAATGGGCCGTTTGGGGTGGGTGGCCACCCACCCCAAACGGCGGGGGATAGATCGTCACGGCGCTGGTCGAAAGGACCG
>JAIXPD010000066.1 GCA_027486405.1 Azospirillum sp.
CCTCTAAACAAGAGCTCCCTTGAGAGCCGTGATAGACCATCACGTCGATAGGAGGTGTGTGGAAGGGCAGCAATGCCCGAAGCTAAACCTTACTAATCGCTCGATCGGCTTGATCTCTTCCGAACGGCATGCACAGCGGTAAGCCGCCTGTGCGGCGTTTGTGAAACGCATCCATCGTCACAACACACACTCGACTTTATCACGATCCTAACGGAACGGGCGCTCTCACGCATGGCTGAGAGCGCCCGTTCCGTTTTTGGTGTTTGGGGATTTGCCTTGCCGGGCATCCCCGTTCAGACCATACAACAGGAGACGGCCATCCTGCGGCGCGATGAGCGCGTCCGCTTGAATGGTCTGTGGCGGATGGCCTGTGGCCAAACCGGCCCGACTCCCGCACACCCAGACTGTGAAACACGACGAATCCATGACCGACGACACGTCCCCTGCCAAGCCGATGACCGGAACCGCTGATGAATTTGATCGCCGCGACGCCTTGCGCGCCGTGGCCGCCGTGGTGCGCGGGGACGGCATCGATGTGGACGCGGACAGCGTTCCGGCCCGCTGGTCGCTGGCCTTGACCCACAGCGTGATGATCCCGGGCACCGATCGGGTTCTGAAACTCCGCTTCCGCATCGCGCTCGGGCCGCTGCCGGAGATCGAGGCCGAGTTGTGGGGGCTGATGACGGCGGAGGAGGGATTCGGGCGTCCTCAAGCCAAAACCTTGGGCAAACGGGTCAAGGCCGCCTGTCTGTCATCGAGCGCGATTGATAAGGCCAAAGGCCGCGTTGATGCCTGGTTTGCCTCGATGGGGCAGCGGGCGGCGGATTTTGGCGAGGCGTGGCGTCCCAAAGTCTTTGCTGAAGAGTTGGGGCGGGTCATTGGCTTTGGCGGCCGGATCCCCCGTCTTCAGACCTTGCTCGACGCGCTGGAGGAAAGCTTCGCCAGCGCAACGGCGCGCGCGGGCTTGAAGGTCCGGCGGCAACGGCTGGAAAACGCGTCGGGCATGGGCGTTTATCTGGACAGCTTCACCACCGCCCGCTCCATGGTGCGAAAGCTGCGGCTGTTTGTCGGCCCGACCAACTCCGGCAAGACCCACGCCGCGATGGACCGTTTGGCCGAGCTGGACTCCGGCTGCTACCTCGCGCCGTTGCGACTGCTGGCTCTGGAAGGGCAGGAGGCGTTGGAAACGCGCGGTCGGCCGTGCAGCCTTGTCACCGGCGAAGAACGCGATGTGCGGCCGGGCGCGCAATTCACCTCCTCCACCATTGAAATGGTGAACACCGTTCGGGTGTGGGGGGCGTGCGTCATCGATGAGATCCAGATGATCGGCGACCCGGATCGTGGATGGGCCTGGACGCAGGCGGTGGCCGGTGTGGCCGCGCCGGAAATTCTGATGACCGGTTCGGCCGACGCCATCCCCTACGTCAAGCGTTTGGCCGACGCGATGGGGGAGGAGCTTGAGGTCGTCGAGTTCACCCGCAAATCCCCGTTGCGGGTGCAGGAGGAAAAGGTTCCGCTGACCGACGTGCGTCGGGGCGACGCGGTGATCGCCTTTTCCCGTCGGGATGTCATGGGGCTGCGCCACGAGCTGTTGGCGCGCGGCCTGTCCGTGGCGGTGATTTACGGCGCGCTGTCGCCGGAGGTGCGCCGGGCCGAGGCGCGCCGCTTCCGCGATGGCTCCGCCGATGTGCTGGTCGCGACCGACGCCATCGGCATGGGGTTGAACCTGCCGGTGGCGCGGGTGGTGCTGTCCACGACCCGGAAATACGACGGGCGCGAGGAGCGCGAGTTGACCCCGTCGGAGATTCGCCAGATCGGCGGCCGGGCGGGCCGGTTCGGTTTGCAGGAGGATGGCCGCGTCGCGGTGTTGGAGGGAGAGAGCATCAACCCGGTGCGCCGGGCGCTGACCACCCCGCCGGTGCCGCCGACCGATCCGCGATCCTGGATTTCGCCGAACTTGAGCCATGTGGAGGCCATCGCCACGGAATTGGACACCAACAGCTTGGCCAAGGTGCTGCGCACCGCCGACCAGGAGCTGTTGCGCGCCAACCAGACCTTCCGGATGACTGATTTGGAGCAGCGCATCCAGGCGGCGGCGGCAGTGGACAAGGCGGCGCTGTCGCTGGCCGAACGCGACATGCTGGCGCGCTGCCCGATCGACACGCGCGACCCCGGCAACCTGCGCCTGCTGGGCGGCTGGGCGATGAATCAGGGCAAAGGGATGCGCAACAGCGCGCCGGACGCGGCGGAGCGGTTCCAACATCACGTCGGGACCGATGTCGAACTGGAAAAGGCCGAGCGGGCGGTGAAGGAACTGACCGCCTACGCCTGGTTGGCCTACCGTTTTCCGGACGCCTATCCCGACATGGATCTGTGTCAGGAACGGCGCGCGCACCTGAACGCCTTCATCGAACGGACGCTGGCTGAACGGTCGCTGGCGCGCGCCTGTCCGGTCTGTGGCACCCGGTTGAAGGCGAATCACCGTTTCCGGGTGTGCGACGCGTGTTATGGCTCCCGTCTGGAAGAACGGAAGGGGGCAGGCGCGCATCCGGGTGGCCACCGTGGTCATCGCGGTCGCCGTGCGGAGGGATCGGAGGGGGGAGCAACCCAGCCGCCGAAACCCGCTCATCCCCCGTTCCACCACGATCCAAAGGCGGGCCGGGGCGCGGGAAAGGGCGGCACCCCGGCCAAGCGGCGGCGTGGCCCGTCCACCTGATCGGTCGCCGCACTCCCTTTTACCCGCCGTTGCCGGTGGCGTTGGCCTGCCGCTCCCGCTCCCGCTCCAGCCAGCGATGGGCGGCGAGGCCGCAGGCCAACGCAAGGGTGGGCACGGCGGTCATCTGATACCGTGTGATGTTCAGGCTGATGAGGGCGTAAAAGAGCAAATTGAACGCCCCCAGGCCAAGAAGCGCGACGATCAGCCCGTCGCGCCGCCGAACGGCACCGATCAAAACGACCACGAACACCGGCAGCCCGATCACGATGAATTCATCGATCCAGATGCCCCGGTAAAACACCGGCAGGGTGGTGGCCAGATGGGTCAACGGGCGTTCCAGGATGGCGGTGATGAGCTGGCGATCCAAACGCTTGACGGCGGCGACCTCGCCCAACCCCTCCGCCTGTTCCAAGGCGATCAGCCGCTTGCCGTAGCCGTTCTGGCCGACATCGTAAAAGCCGCCGGGTTGCCCAAGGTCGAACGGGGCCACCACCTCTGCCGGAAACAGGCGGCGGGCCAGGCCATCGCCAAAGCCGCGCGTCCAATAGACGAAGGCGGCGGCGTATTGCTCCGCGCTCATGTGATTGAACACCTCGCGCGTGCTGAGCGCGATGCCGGAGCGCAGATCGGTGAACACCGGCACGCCGATGATGGAGGCGTTGCGCCCAACCCAGGCCCCGACCGGCGCGGCAAAGGCGACGCTGGCGATGAGAAGGGACGCGAACACCCGGCGGCGTTGGCTGGGGGCAAACGCCCCGATGGCTCCGGCGATCACCAGCCCGGCGAGGGCGGCGTACAGGAACACGGCCTTGGTGAAGGTCAGGACGGCCAGCCCAAGCCCAACCGCCGCCCACCGCCACAGGGATGGCTGTGGCGCTTTCCAGGCCCACACCAGCAGCCACAGGACCAGCGTGACCAGCCACACCGCGAGCGGGTCGGAAATGATGTCGTAAAAGCCCTTGTGCATCTGAACATTGGCGAGCAGATACAGCGCCCCCAGCGCCGAAGGAACCCGGCGGCCGGTCAACCGGTGAAGCGCGGCGAACAGCGTCAGCGCGGCGGCCCCGATCAGACCGGCGTTCACCCATTGCGGGACACGGTAGAGTCCCGGATCGCAGGAACCCGCTTGCAACAGGCAGGATGGGTGGAAGCGGCCAAAGGCGGGATCCAGCCGCATCACCCCGGCGAGCAGCAGCGAGTAAGCAGGCTCCCGTCCGATGGCGGGCATGGTCGGCCCTTCGGTCGGTTCGCCGGAATACACGCCGGATCGGTGCAGATGATAGGCCCCGGAGAGATAGTTGATGGAATCATCGGCGGGCTGGATCGGGCGGATCGTCAGCCCATAACCAAGAACGGCGAGCAACAGGACGAGCGTGGCGATCCAGGGGAAGAGCCGATGCGTTTCAACGCGGTGGGAGAGAGCGAGCAGAGCGCTGGAACGCACGTTTCTTCCTTTCATGGTGGTGGTGCGGAGCAGGATCCGGTGAAGCTGTCGCGCCGATTCGCGGTTTCAGCAAGCGGTTTTCCCATTCGGCCCCTCTCCTGCCCGGTGGGGGATGAGGCGACTCAAGGCCGTGTGCACGGTGCTGGACGTGGCTTTGCTGCAGGGACCGGCGCTCCGTGACCGGGAGAGCGCGGAGGATTGGTCTTGGAATGTGTCGGAATGGAAAAAGATGGCGCTTTGGCAACATCCGATTTCCAAGATTATGCCCAGAGACATTCATTATGTCAGGCGCGAAACAAGGGCGACACACGCGCACAACAATTGGGCGGTAGCCTGATCCTCAACGGAAACAGCAATCAATACAGGTGCATGACGCGACGAACCTTGGCGTGACGTTCTCCGGAGCGATCATCCAGCCTCGCCACGATGCGGCACCCGTTCACCGATTGATGTCCTCCCCATGTTCGAAACCGCACAACCTTGCGTTCAGAGGCCGCGATGCTGCATCATCATGACTTCCTCTCCAGAACCGTCTCCACCGACCGTGAGATCACCCTGGAGGCGCTGCGTGTGTTCACTTATCTGAGCCGGAGGCTCCATTTCGACCGTTCCATTCCGGTGCTTCAGTCTGAATTGGCTGACGCGCTGGGCATGCAGAGGCCCAACGTGAACCGGGCCATCAAGCTGCTGGAAACCAAGCAGATTTTGCTGCGGGATTCCAAATTGGGACGGGCGATCACGTTTCGGTTGAATCCGGGACTGGAGGGCGGACGCGCTTGAGGAATTGTCAGGGCTTGAATGATCGTTGAGACTCGCACGCTGTTTTTCAGCAATTCGGCCCTGCTCAAGGCGGTCGCCTGGTACCAGAAAGTGCCCCATCAATCGGACCTGCCGCTTGGTGTCGTCACGGCTGTGGCGCCCAAGCCTGGCGGGGGTCTGACCATCCAGATCCAGCAGAGCGGGGCGTCGAAAACCCGCGAGGTCGTTTTTCTGTCCAGCAAGACGCTTGGGCTGTTGCTGTTGTTCTGCCGACGGCAAAAGATCCCGATCCCGCGCGATGCGTCCAAAGAGTTGAACGCCGATGACGATGGCCTGTCGCTGACCATTCGCACGGAAACCATGACCGCCGCGCCGATGCGCTGAGGTGGCCTGTCCGGTGATGGGCCGGAGGGTGCGATTAACCGTTTGTGAAGCATGCGGCGCGATTCTCGTGGGTGAGGGAGCGCGCCCGCGATGATGCAAAATCGAACTTTGAACCGTTTGGATCAGGCCCAGCTTGATCTGGTCATCCGGCGTCACGAGATGTTCCGCAACGCCAAGATCGGCGGCGCGCGGGCCAACCTGTCTTTTTGCGATTTGTCCGGGCTGGATCTGTCGGAGCGGGATCTGGCGCACGCCGATTTCGTTGGGGCCAGCCTGCGCGGTGCCAATTTGACCGGGGCGAAGCTGGACTGCGCCGCCTTTTTCGCCACCGACCTGCGGCAGGCGAACATGGAACGGGTCAGCCTGATCAAGGCCGACCTGCGCGGGGCCTGCCTGCGCGGGGCGGTGTTGATTGGGGCCAACCTGTTTGAAGCCGATCTGCGGGATGGCTCCTTGGCGGAAAAGGACCGGTCCGGCCATTTGCGCATCGTCCAGATCGACGCGATGCCCGCCGAGGCGTCAGGGGCCGATTTGTCCGGGGCCAACCTGACCAACGCGCGCCTGTCCGGCGCCATGGCGATCCACACCGATTTCACCGACGCCGTCATGCGGGGGTGCAAACTGGTGCGTGCCACCGTGCGCGGGGCCAATTTCAGCGGGTCCAACCTGGAAGGCGCGGATTTGTCCGGGGCCGACATGCGGGGGGCCTGTCTGCGTGGCGCGGTGTTGACCGGTGCCACGATGACGATGACCGAACTGACCGACGCCGACCTCGACGGCGCGTTGACGGATGAGCCGGTGGGCCGGTCGGTGCTGGATTTGGACCGGGGCTTGGATGATCTGGTGACGGATCATCGGATTTGGGTCGGGTCCGGCGGTGCGCAGGGTTCGCCGTTGGATCTGTCCGGGGTGGATTTGCGGCAGGCCCCGCACAGCTTCGCCCACGCCTGCCTGACCATGCTGCGGGCGGTGGGGGCGACCTTCTATGGTTTGGATCTGTCCGGCGCGCAATTGCAGGCGGCGGTTCTGGAAGGAGCCGATCTGCGCGGTTGCTCGCTGGCGGAAGGCGATCTGCGCGGCATCAATCTGCGCAACGCCAAGCTGAACAACGTCAACCTGCGGCGGATCAACCTGCGCCCGCTGGTGTTCGACCAGAGCCGGACCAAGGCGGCGGATCTCTCCGGTGCCAAGCTGCGTTACGCCGATTTGGGGGAGGGCAGCTTGCGCGGGGTGAATCTGTCGGGGGCCGATCTGTCCTTTGCCAACCTGATGGGGTGTGAACTGGCCGGGGCCGATCTCAGCGCCGCCAAGCTGTTCGGCGCAAAGCTGGAACGCCGCGCCCTGACCGAGGGCGTCATCATCGATGGGGTGGTGGGGTTGAAGATGTGAGCGGGTGCTTGCCCCGCTCACAGGGCAGTCGCTTGAATGAGCGATCATCGTCATGCAAGCAAGAATGGACACGGATTTCACAGACAAAATGATGGATTGCACGGATTTGTAGAGCGCCGTGCTCAAAACATGAAACAGTCCACGGCGCTTGTCTTATAGAATCCTCGGCGCATTCTGCAAGAATGGGCCGTTTGGGGTGGGTGGCCACCCACCCCAAACGGCGGGGGATAGATCGTCACGGCGCTGGTCGAAAGGACCGAGTTAGAGTTTGATCACCCCCGTCTTTTCC
>JAIXPD010000092.1 GCA_027486405.1 Azospirillum sp.
GCGGTGAAGGTCGCGCCGCCGGACTCCGCCAGCACCTTCGTGATCGCCGCCGTCAGCGACGTCTTGCCGTGGTCGACGTGGCCGATCGTGCCAACGTTGCAGTGCGGCTTCGTCCGCTCAAACTTTGCCTTCGCCATCGCTTTGATCTTTCGTTCCCGACGTTCCGGACGCACACAATGGCCCGGCCGGGACTGTTTGTTCCGAACGGCGGGCGCGGATTGGAGCGGGTGAAGGGAATCGAACCCTCGTCGTAAGCTTGGAAGGCTTCTGCTCTACCATTGAGCTACACCCGCCGAGCAATCCCGCCGTCGCGATCGTCCGGGGCAACGCAGTCACGGACAAGCCGTGGAAAGTAAATGGTGGAAGGGACTGGATTTGAACCAGTGTACGCTTACGCGGGCAGATTTACAGTCTGCTGCCTTTAACCACTCGGCCACCCTTCCGTTCCGCTCTGGGCTGTGCCCGTCGCGGAGTTCGGCAATATCGGGATTTTTCGACCCTTGTCAACAAACAAAATCAGGTTCACACCAGAAAAAATTCGGCGACCCGCTTTTCCCGCCGTCATCACCCTTCCATCCAGCCCTGGCCCGTGAGTTCCATGACGCGCTCCAAACCCTCCCACTCCGCCCCGCAACCCGGCTCCCAAACCGGCCGCTCCGGCGGCAAATCGTCGGGCGCACCGCGCGGGGCGCAGGGCGTTCTGCTCTACGGCCTGCACCCGGTCGCCGCCGCCTGGACCAACCCGGAACGCCGCATCCACCGCCTGCTCGCCACCGAAGCCGGGCGCGCCAGCCTGGAGGGCACGATCAACGCCGCGCGCGCGGCGGGCCTCAGCCGCCCCGGCCTGACCCTGGTGGAAAAAACCGACCTGGATCGCATGCTGCCGCCCGGCGCGGTGCACCAGGGGGTGGCCATCGACACCGCGCCCCTGCCCGACTGGGGGATCGAGGATCTGTGCAACGAACTGTCCGGCCAGACCGAGGCGCTGATCGTCGTGCTCGACCAAGTCACCGACCCCCACAATGTCGGCGCGATCCTGCGGTCGGCGTCGGCCTTCGGGGCGAAAGCCGTGGTGGTGACGGAACGGCACGCGCCCGAAACCACCGGCGTGATGGCCAAGAGCGCGTCCGGGGCGCTGGAGGCCGTGCCGCTGATCCGCGTCACCAACCTCTCCCGCGCGCTGACCGACCTGCAACAGGCGGGCTTCTGGTCGGTTGGTTTGGCCGAATCGGGCAAGCAGACGCTGGCCCAATTGAACCTGACCGGCAAGACCGCGCTGGTGATGGGGGCGGAGGGCAGCGGCCTGCGCCGCCTGACGATGGAACGCTGCGACGTCATCGCCCGCCTGCCCACCACCGGCCCGGTCGGCAGCCTGAACGTGTCCAACGCCACGGCGGTCGCGCTGTACGAGGTGGCGCGTTTGCGCTCGTAACGCTTGTTCCCGGCGCGGGACGGCGCTAAGGTGCCGCTCCCGCGCTGTTGCGGGACCGCCGGATTAGCTCAGCTGGTAGAGCAGCTGATTTGTAATCAGAAGGTCACGGGTTCGATTCCTGTATCCGGCACCAGTTTTCCGCACGGCCTTCCCACACGACCCCATTCGTCTGGGTTTCCACGCGGCAGCAAAGCCCCGAGCGCCTTCGCCGGGGCTTTTTTGTTGCCGCGCCGATCGAACGCGCCGCCGCCCCTGCGCGTTGGCCGACGATTGCTTTCCACAATCACGCCGAATTTTGCCAATACTGGTAGGACCAGACACAACGGTTTCCCCAGTTCCCGCACAATGGTCTTCAGCGGATCAATTGGGATTTACCCTGATTTTTGACGTTTCATCAGGGTTATCCCTTGATTTGAGTCCTCCCATACTGTGGCTCTATGCCGCATCTGCGAAGGTTGCCCAGTCTTCGTTGCTTTGCCTAGGCTGGACACTCGTGGAACGCTTTGACCGGTCGGCCATCGGGACGACGGTCACACTTCGCCCCTTTCGGTGCCAAGGGCGTGGACATAGGTGCCAAGGGCGTGGACATAAGGGTGTGGACATGGACGACATCGGCCGACCGCCGCCTGACGAATATCAACTGGCCGATCAGGTGCATCACCGCCTTCGCCGCGCCCACCAACGCGCCTCCGCCATCTTTCTCGACACCATCGGCGACGCGCAATTGACCCCCACGCAATGGGCGGCGCTGGCCACCCTGCACAGCGAAGGGGCCTTGTCGCAAAACCAGTTGGGCCGCTTGACCTACATGGACCCGGCCACGACCCAGGGCGTCATCCTGCGTCTGGTGGATCGCGGTCTGGTGGAGCGCAGCCCCGATCCGATGGACCGCCGCCGCACCAGCGTGCAACTCACCCGCGTCGGCCGGGCGATGGTCGATGATCTGGCGCGCAAGGCCACGCTGGCCCATGACCGCACGCTGGAACCGTTGTCGCCGGAGGAGCGCGCCCGTTTCCTGGATTTTCTGCACCGCCTGATGTGATCCCTCTGCCCTGTCCGGATGTGACGGTTGAGTGATGCAAGGGGGCTTGGTGCGTTCTTGACGGTGACTTTTGCGCCCGGTTTGCTATGAACGCGGGGCACGCGGGTGACAGCCCCCTTCCAAGGGCCGCTGTCGCGCCGCACCGACCGTCACCCGAAGCCGGAACGCCCCCGCATGCTGCACCGCCGTCAGACCCTTTCGCTGCTGATGACCAGCGCCGCCGCGCTGACCGCCGCCCTGACCGCCGGTTCGCCGTCGGCTCTTGCGCAGGCGGCCCTGGCGCAATCAGCCACGCCGGTGCGGGTGGGTGAAATCAACAGCTACACCGGCCTGCCCGCCTTCACGATCCCCTACCGCCAGGGCTGGCAGCTGGCGGTGGAGGAGATCAACGCCAAGGGCGGTGTGCTCGGCGGGCGCAAGCTGGAGGTCGTCTCGCGCGACGACGCGGGCAAGCCCGACGACGCCGTGCGCGTGGCGCAGGAGCTGCTGAGCAGCGAAAAGGTCGATCTGCTGGCCGGAACCTATTTTTCGCACATCGGCTTGGCCGTGGCCGATTTCGCCGCGCGCAACAAGGTTCCTTTCGTCGCCGCCGAACCGCTGACCGACGCCATCACCTGGAGCAAGGGCAACCGCTACAGCTTCCGCCTGCGCCCCAGCACCTACATGCAGGCGGCGATGCTGGTGGAGGAAGCGGCCAAGCTGCCCGCCAAGCGCTGGGCCACCGTCGCGCCGAATTACGAATACGGCCAATCGGCGGTGACGTGGTTCAAGCAGTTGCTGAAGGAAAAGCGCCCCGACGTGGAGTTCGTCGCCGAGCAATGGCCAGCCCAAGGCAAGCTGGAAGCCGGGCCGACGGTGCAGGCGCTGGCCGCCGCCAACCCCGAGGCGATCTTCAACGTCACCTTCGGCGCCGATCTGGCCAAGCTGGTGCGCGAGGGCGAGGGGCGCGGCCTGTTCAAGAACCGCCGCGTCGTCAGCCTGCTGACCGGCGAGCCGGAGTATCTGGAGCCGATGAAGGACGAGGCCCCGGAGGGCTGGATCGTCACCGGCTATCCGTGGGAGCAGATCGACACGCCCGAACACAAGGCGTTCCGCGACGCCTACGGCGCGCGGTTCAAGGAGTCGCCGCGTCAAGGCTCCGTCGTCGGCTACGCCACGTTGAAGGCCATCGCCGCTGCGCTCGACAAGGCCGGATCGACCGAGCCGGACAGGCTGGTGGCGGCCTTCCGGGGCCTGTCGCTGTCCAGCCCCTTCGGCCCGATCACCTTCCGCGCGTCGGACCATCAGGCCACCATGGGGGCCTATGTCGGCGTGACCACGGTGAAGGACGGGCGCGGCACGATGAAGGATTGGCGCTACGCCGACGGGGCCGCCTATCTGCCCAGCGACGAGGCGGTGCGGGCGCTGCGGCCGGCCGAATAAATGTCCTTCCTCCTGGTCCAGGCGCTCAGCGGGTTGGCCACGGCGGCGACGCTGTTTCTGGTGTCGTCGGGCCTGACCATCGTCTTCGGCGTCACCCGCATCGTCAATTTCGCCCACGGCTCCCTGTGCATGATCGGGGCCTATCTCGGCTGGTCGCTGATCGAGCGGTTTGGCGGCAGCGTCGGCGGCTTCTGGGGCAGCGTCGCGCTGGCGTCGCTGGGGGCCGGGGTGTTGGGTGCGGCGATGGAGGTGGGATTGCTGCGGCGGCTCTACCGCTCGCCGGAGCTGTTCCAACTGCTGGGGACCTTTGGCGTCGTGCTGGTGGTGCAGGACGCCGTGGCCTGGATTTGGGGACCGGAGGACCTGATGGGCCGCCGCGCGCCGGGGCTGAAGGGATCGGTCGACATCCTGGGCCAGCCCTTCCCGCTCTATGATCTGGTGCTGATCGGGTTGGGGCCGCTGGTGCTCGGCCTGCTGTGGCTGCTGTTCACCCGCACCCGCTGGGGCGTTCTGGTGCGCGCCGCCACCCAGGACCGCGACATGGCCTCGGCCCTGGGGGTCGATCCGGCCCGGCTGTTCACCGGCGTGCTGTTTCTCGGGTCCGCGCTGGCCGGGTTGGGCGGGGCGTTGCAGGTCCCGCGCGAGGCGGTCAACCTGCACATGGACATGGCCATGATCGTGGAGGCCTTTGTCGTCGTCGTGGTCGGCGGCATGGGCAGTTTGACCGGGGCCTTTCTCGCCGCGCTGCTGATCGGCCAGTTGCAGGCCTTCGGCATCCTGGTGTTTCCGCAAATCACCCTGGTGCTGGTCTTCCTGTTCATGGCGGTGGTGCTGGTGCTGCGCCCGCACGGGCTGATGGGCCGGGCGGAGGAGGCACCACCCGCCGCCGCAACCGCCGCACCGGTGCTGCGACTCGGAAACCGGGGTGGTTGGATCGCCGTGGGGTTGCTGGCGCTGCTGGCCGCCGCCCCGCTGCTGGTCGGCGATTACGCCGTGATCGTGCTGACCGAAATGGTCATCCTCGCCCTGTTCGCCGCCAGCCTGCATGTGCTGATCGGGTTGGGCGGGCTGGTGTCCTTCGGGCACGCCGCCTATTTCGGGCTGGGGGCCTATGGCGCGGCGCTGCTGGTCCGCCATTTGGGCGCGCCGATGCCGCTGGCGCTGGCCGGTGCCCCGCTGGTCGCCGGGCTGGGGGCGCTGATCGCGGGCTGGTTCTGCGTGCGGCGGTCCGGCCTGTATTTCGCCATGCTGACGCTGGCCTTCGCGCAAATCACCTGGTCGGTCGCCTTCCAATGGTCGGGTTTCACCGGCGGCGACAACGGGCTGTTGGGGATTTGGCCGTCGGCCTGGGCGTCGGGCAAGGCGGTCTATTTCTGGCTGACGCTGGCGCTGTGCGCCGGGGCGTTGGCGCTGTTGCGGCGCGCGGCCTTCGCCCCCTTCGGCTACGCTCTGCGGGCCGGGCGTGATTCGGCCCTGCGCGCCGAGTCGGTGGGCATCGACGTGCGACGTCACCAATGGTTTGCCTTTGCGCTGGCCGGATCGGCGGCGGGGTTGGCCGGTGGGCTGTACGCCTTTGCCAAGGGCAGCGTCTTCCCCACCCTGATGGCGGTGTCGGTGTCGGTCGACGCGCTGGTGATGATCCTGCTGGGCGGGGTGCAGACGGTCAGCGGGCCGTTGGCCGGGGCCGCGCTGTTCCATCTGCTGGAAAGCCAGGTGATGCGCGCCACCGATCTGTGGCGTCTGCTGCTGGGCCTGACCATCGTCGCGCTGGTGCTGCTGTTCCCGCGCGGGGTCGTCGGCGTTCTGTCGAGTCGGCGGGAGCGGTCATGAGCCGGTTGGAGGTGACGGATCTGGCGCGGGGCTTCGGCGGCGTGCAGGCGGTGAGCGGCGTGTCCTTCACCCTGGAATCGGGGGAGCTGCTGGCCCTGATCGGCCCGAACGGGGCGGGAAAAAGCACCTGCTTCAATCTGTTGAACGGCCAGTTGCGCCCCGATTCGGGCCGTGTCCGGCTGGACGGCGTCGATCTGGTCGGGCTGCCGCCGCGCCGAATCTGGGCGATGGGCGTCGGGCGGACCTTCCAGATCACCGCGACCTTTGCCTCGATGACGGTGGCGGAGAATGTGCAGACGGTGCTGCTGTCGCGCGCGCGCCGCCTGTTCGGGCTGTGGCGTCCGGCCAGCCGCCAGTTCCGGGACGAGGCGCTGGCCCTGCTCGCCCGAGTCGGCATGGCCGATCAGGCCGACCGGCCTTGCGGCGTGCTCGCCTATGGCGATCTGAAACGGGTTGAACTGGCGATGGCGCTGGCGAGCGACCCGAAAATCCTGCTGATGGACGAACCGACCGCCGGGATGGCCCCCGCCGAACGGCTGGAGCTGATGGCGCTGACCGCCGCTCTGGTGCGCGAACGCGGTCTGGCGGTGCTGTTCACCGAACACGACATGGATGTGGTGTTCGGCCACGCCACCCGCCTGCTGGTGCTGGACCGGGGGGCCATCATCGCCGATGGCCCGCCCGACGCGGTGCGCGCCGACCGCCGTGTGCAAGCCGTGTATCTGGGAGACGAGTCGTGACCACGCCCGCCCCCAACGCCTCAACCGACCCGCTGCTGCGTGTGGAGGGGCTACAGGTCTGGTACGGGCGCGCCCACATCCTGACCGGCGTCGATCTGGCCGTTGGGCGTGGCGAGGTGGTGGCCCTGATCGGCCGCAACGGGGCGGGCAAGACCACCACATTGAAAGCGATCATGGGGTTGGCCGAGTCGCGTCAAGGCGGCGTGACGTTCGACGGACGCCCGATCGGGGCGCTGCCCCCGCACGCCATCGCCCGGTTGGGCCTGGGCTATGTCCCCGAAGACCGGCGGATCTTCGCCGATCTGACGGTGGACGAGAATCTGGAGGTGGGCCGCCAACCGCCCCGCCCCGGCGCGCCGCATTGGACGCCGGACCGGCTGTTTGAGCTGTTTCCCAATCTGGCCGCGATGCGCGGGCGGCGCGGCACGCGGATGAGCGGGGGCGAACAGCAAATGCTGACGCTGGCCCGCACCCTGATGGGCAACCCGTCCCTGCTGCTGCTCGACGAGCCATCCGAAGGGTTGGCCCCGATCATCGTCCGCCAGATGGCCGACGCGGTGCGGCGGCTGAAGGCCGAAGGCCTGTCGGTTCTGGTGTCGGAACAAAACACCAGCTTTGCCGCCGCCGTGGCCGACCGGGCCAGCGTGCTGGAAAAGGGGCAGGTGCGGTGGTCGGGCCGGATGGCCGATCTGATGGCCGACGAAACGGTGCGCCGGACCTATCTGGCGGTGTAAGCTCTGGCGGTGTAAGCGCTGGCGGTACGAACGGCGCAGAACGCACCGTCAGGCGAACATGTCCAACAGGCGCTGGGCGTTTTCCTGCCCCGCCTTGAACACCTTGGCGTTCGCGGCGAAATCGATTTGCGCGTTGGTGATGCTGAGAACGACCGCCGGGTCCAGATTGCCCGCCGCGATCTGAGCCGCGCCATCCTCCACACGCGCCTGCGCGTCCTGCAAGCCTTCCACCGACGTGGCCTGCGGCTGAAACAGCGTGGAAAGCGGAGAACTGGAAACCGAGCCGATGCCCATGGCGGAGGCTTTCAAGAAGCGATGGTTCCCCACCCTAACGGCCAAGCGGTAAAGCCTTCGTCAACGCGCACGGCCTGCACACATACTATCTGTTGCCCAACGGCAACAGGCACGACGGGATGACGGACTCCACGCGATCGGATGGACTGAAGGACTTGCGGTAAACCCTGATTCTGTTATTTTTGCAGTGCAGCAAGCGATTGCTGCCTCGCCCTTCTTGGGCGTTTCCTCCCTAAACTTCAAGGCCGCTGTCCTCAGCGGCCTTTTTTCTGCCAGAAAGGCGGGGAGCAAGGCAATCCCTAACAAAGGTCATAGTCCTTGACCGGAAAATCTTGGGATTCCTGAACTTGTCAGACCACATAGTCCCTCGCCCCACGCCACAACGGCGGCGCGGGGGCTGACAAACAGTTTGGTCAGAAAGCATTCCCTTGATTGCTCAACGGCTTTTCCGGTTTTCCGATTCGGGCAAACGGAGCGATGTCGGCCATGCTGTCGGACGACTGCGCCGCGACACCCCACCGAACACGCTGGAACGCCCGCGTTTGTCCCGAAAAAAAATGCGCGCGAATGGCCGCAGCCCCCACGGAACCCCTGCCCGCCACGCCCGAACTGTCGTATAGAGGCGCTCAACCACCGTCACCAACCGACCTTGCGGGAGCGTCACATGGACATCGCCATCATGGTTCTGGCCGTCGTTTTCTTCTTCTGGCAGACCATTTCCGAATGATCGGCCGGGCGGCCTCCGCCGCCCCCTGTCCCCCGCCCCGCCGGGTTGTGTGTTGTCGGGTGCGTGTTTGGGATGCAGACGTCGGCCCCCCCGGTTCGGGACCACGACAAAAAGGGCGGCCCCGGATTGGGGACCGCCCTTTTTGCTGACCGGCGCTGTTTGCGGATCGACACCCGGCGCTCATTCGGCGGCGGCGGTCGGCTCCAACCGGGCCTGGGTGGCCGCGATCAGCCGCAGCGTTTCCATGATCGAGCCGATGGCCTCGTGCAGATCGGCCTGCTCCTCGCCGTCGGGCACGCTGAACAGCACGCTTTCCAGTTCCACCGCCGCGTCTTGCAGACTGGCGCAGGCCTGTTCCAAATGACGACCGGTCGCCAAACCGTTTGCAATCTGCAAACGGTTCGCGTTGCCCGCCGCCCGAGTCGCATTTCGATTTGCAAATTGCGAAACCGGCGGCGCGTCCGCGCCGTGCGTCCCCAATCTCTTTCGCATCATGGGCTGTACCCCCGCTTGCTCTGGCCGGGAACACAGCAAAATCCACGCCAAAACTAGGGTATCTGGCGTCACTCGTCCGACCGCAAGCCCGCGCGCCAGCGTCCGGCGGTCCGGCCACCGTCGGCGCTGCGGTGAACGCCCCAACCATCGGGTTCCCCCGCACGGAATTGCCCGGCGAAACGCCCGCCATCGGGGTAGCTCATCACCCCCCAGCCGGTCATCAGATCCGCCATCCACTCCCCTTCATACAGGGTCCCGTCGGCGAACCGGTATTGGCCCAACCCGGCGCGGCGCGGCGGCGTTCCTGGCGGATCGGTCCGCCATTCGCCGTCATAACGGTCGCCGTTGGGAAAGGCGTGACTCCAGGCCCCGGAATCGCCCCCGGCCCGCGCGCGTTCCGCCGCCCGCCTGGCCCGCTCCGCAACCTCCAACGCGCGCTGTTCCACCGCCGCATGATCCATGGCGGCGTTGTCCGCAACCGACGCTGGGGCCGATTCGGCGGGGGCGGGGCCTGGGGCGGGGGTGGGCGGGGCGTCCGCCATCGGGCTGGTTTCAATCGCGCCGCGCGGCAGGGCGGCCACCGGCGGGGGCGGTTCCCCCCAACGGTCGGACAGGGATCCGGCGGTGACGTAGCCGACACGCCCCGCCGCGTCGCGGATCTTCACCCAGCTTCCCACCGTGGGGGATGGCAGCACCGTCACCGCCGCCCCGGCCAGCAGCGGGGCCACCCCCTTCGCCCCCACCGCCGGGCGGTCGAAGATCGTGGCCGCCCCCACCGCGACGTAAGCACCGGGTGGCAACGCCCCCGCCGCAGCCGCAGCCGCAGCCGCCAGCGGGACCGCCAGCGCCACACCCAACCACAGGAGCGCCATCCCCCTCATGGTCCCGCGCGTCATCCAGCAGCCCCAGCGGCCCACCGCGAGGCCCGCTTTCCCAACAGCCCAGAGATCCCGCCGCGCGCGTGAGGTTGCGCTTTTCCTTTGGGGCAAAGCCGCCTATATGACGCGCTTTCCGATTCGCACAAAGGACCCCTCCCATGCCGCCCGCCAAGCCGACCGTCGCCAAGATGACCGATACGGAAGTTGCCCGCGTCCAGGCCTATCTGCGCAAGACTCTGGGCAACACCAAGATCGTGATCGAGCCGCCCGCCAAGGCTGGCCAGTCGGCGGAAGTGTCGATCGACGGCGAGTTCATCGGCACCCTGCACCGCGACGTGGACGAGGGCGAGGTCTCCTACGATCTGCACATCTCGATCCTGGAAGAGGATCTGCCGGAGCTGCCGACCATCCCGCGCCGCTGATCCACCGTTTCCATCCCCCGCATGGGCGCACCGGTTGCGCCCGGCGGGGTGGACGCGCCCACAGCGCCCATCACCCCCACTGTTTCCACGAATCCTCACCGGCTGTGCGCGCGCAATTCCGCCGACAGCGCGGCCAGCAGGGTTTCCCCGCCCGACAGGGTCAGCCCGCGCACCAGCACGACGCCGCGCTGGCCGCCGCGCCGGTGCAAGACCAACCGCACGGTGGAGCTTTTCGCCGCCCGCATCGCCGCCTTCACCGCGTCGTTCGCCAGCACCTGGCCGCCCGCCAGCGCCAGTTCCGCCTTGTGGCCATAGCTGTGCTGCGGGTCGATCCAGGCAAAGAACAGCGGATGCCCGCCGACCAGCGGGTACAGCGCCAGATCGCGAATCGTCTCGTGCGGGTAGATGCGGGCACCGTCCACCGACAGACCGGCGGGCGTCACCCCCAACCGCACCGCGCGCCGCCGCACGGTCTCGCTCAACGTCACCACATACATCAGCAGCACCGGGACCGCGCAGAACGCCGCCAGCCATTGCAGCATGGTGGCGACGTAATCGGGGGCCAGCCCGGCCCCGGCGATGAAACCGGTCGCCAACAGTCCGGCGATCAACAGATAGCGCGTGCGCATGCGCGGGCTGAAAGACGGCGTGGCGACAAAGACCACGCCCGTCGCAGCGTCCTCGCGCAGGATTTCCAGGGGCGGGGGTGGGGACTTGGTCGGCATGGCGGCGATCCTGCGGGGGAACGGGCTGGGCGTCCAGCCCTTTCCAACCTTTTGCCATGTCGGAATTTTCAGGTTCCAAATCAAGCGCCTGCGCGTCAATCCCTGCCGCGTGTGGGGACTCTGGCGCGGCGCGCGGCGCGGTGATAGCGTGCCCATTGAACAATTTCCCGCCAGAAGGACCATTCCCCGTGCACAGCCCGTCACCGTCCCGGACCAGCGGGGCGACCGGCCAACCGGCCCCCGCGCCCATCGTTCAGGCCCGGTCCCTGTCGCTGGT
This sequence comes from Azospirillum sp., assembly GCA_027486405.1. Lineage (GTDB taxonomy): Bacteria > Pseudomonadota > Alphaproteobacteria > Azospirillales > Azospirillaceae > Azospirillum. The sequence continues at coordinate 11,019 of JAIXPD010000092.1, forward strand.
CTACCCCACCGCCGACAACCGCCCGGTGACGGCCCTGAGCGAGGTCGATCTGACCATCGCGCGCGGCGATTTCGTGTCCCTGATCGGCCCGTCGGGCTGCGGCAAGACCACCCTGCTGCGCGTCATCGCCGATCTGGAGCAACCGACCGGCGGCAGCATCACGGTGGAAGGGCTGACGCCCGAACAGGCGCGGCTGAAACGGCTGTACGGCTATGTGTTCCAGGCCCCGGCGCTCTACCCGTGGCGCACGGTGGAACGCAACGTCATGCTGCCGTTGGAGATCATGGGCATCCCCCGCGCCGAACGGCAGGCCCGCGCGCGCGAGGAGTTGCAGCGCGTCGGCCTGTCGGGGTTCGAGCGCAAGTTTCCCTGGCAACTCTCCGGCGGCATGCAGCAACGCGCCTCCATCGCCCGCGCGCTGGCGCTGAAGCCCGATTTGCTGCTGATGGACGAGCCGTTCGGCGCGTTGGACGAAATCACCCGCGACCATCTGAACCTGCATTTGACGCAGCTCTGGCGCAGCACCGGCAAGACCTGCGTCTTCGTCACCCACTCCATCGCGGAGGCGGTGTTCCTGTCCACCCGCATCGTGGTGATGAGTCCGCGTCCGGGCCGGATTCTGGACGTCATCGACTGCGACCTGCCGCGCGAACGCACGCTCGACATCCGCGAATCGCCGGAATTCGCCGCCATCGCCCACCGCGTGCGCGACGGGTTGAAGGAAGGCCACAGCTATGACGACTGAAGCCGGGACGACTGAAGCCGGAACGACCAAACCCGGTCGCTGGGCCTCCGGCCGTCTGGCCGACGCCGTCCCGGTGCTGGTGACGACGCTGGTCGTGCTGGTCCTGTGGTACGCCGGGGCCGCGTGGCTCAATCTGCCGCAAGCCGAAGAGGCGCTGGCCCGCAGCGGCAAGCCGTTCGGCGGGCTGGATCTGCTGCTGCAAACCTACAGCATGAAGCGCCCGATCCTGCCCACCCCCGATCAGGTGGTGGTGGAGCTGTGGGGATCGCTGACCGGCTACCCGCTGACCAGCCCGCGCAACCTGCTGTTCCACGCCGCCGTGACCGCGCAGGCGGCCTTGACCGGCTTGGCGATGGGGGTGGCGCTGGGCACGCTGCTGGCGGTGGGCATCGTCTACACCCGCACGCTCGACGCCAGCCTGTTGCCCTGGGTCATCGCCTCGCAAACCGTGCCGATCCTGGCCATCGCGCCGATGATCGTCGTCATCCTCGGCAATCTGGGCTTCACCGGCCTGCTGCCCAAGGCGGTGATCTGCATGTATCTGTGCTTCTTTCCCATCACCGTCGGCATGGTCAAGGGGCTGCGCTCCGCCGATCCGCTGTGGCTCGACCTGATGCGGACCTATTCGGCGGGGGGCCTGCGCGCCTTCTGGTCGCTGCGCCTGCCCGCGTCCCTGCCCTTCCTGTTCGCCAGCCTCAAGGTGTCGGTGGCGATCAGCGTCACCGGGGCCATCGTCGGCGAATTGCCGACCGGCGGTCAGGCCGGGTTGGGCGCGCGGTTGCTTTCGGGATCCTATTACGGCCAGACCGTGCAGATTTGGGCGGCGCTGGTGATGGCCGCCCTGCTGTCGGTGCTGCTGATCGCGGTGCTGCGGGTCGTTGAACGGCTGGTGTTGGGCCGGGGGGGCGTGCAATGAGCCGAGAAACGACAACGAACACCCACACCACCAGCCTGCGCACGGCGGTCGATTGGGGGCTGGTGGCCGTGGCCCTGCCGACCCTGGCGGCGCTGACCCAACCCATCGGCGCGCGCGGCGGCGAAACGCTGGGCTGGTTCGGCGGCAGCCTGGCCCCGCTGTTCCTGATCGGCGCGGTGTTGACCGTGCTGGCCGGGCGCACCGCGCCGACGCGGATCAAGGGGGCCTGGACGGAGTTGTCCGGAATCGTCCTGGCCTGGCTGCTGCCGCTGCATCTGCTGGACGAGGGGGTGGATCTCTCCGCCGGGGCGGGGGTCTGGCTGTTCCTGGTCGCCGCCATCCTTCAATTGTGGCGGGTGCTGGGCGCGCTGTCGGCGCGGCCGGGCTGGACGCGCTCGGTCCTTGTGCCGGGCCTGTTCGGGCTGGGGCTGCTGATCGCCTGGGAAATCCTGGTGCGCGGCTTTCAGGTTCCCGCCATTCTGCTGCCCGCCCCCAGCCGCATCGCCGGGGCGCTGGTGCAGCACGCGCCAGTGCTGTGGGACGATTTCCGCCAAACGGTGCTGATTTCGGTGCTGCGCGGTTATCTGATGGGCTGCGGGGCCGGATTCGCGGTGGCGATCCTGGCCGACCGGGTCCCGTTCCTGGCGCGCGGGCTGCTGCCGCTGGGCAATCTGGCCAGCGCCATCCCGGTGGTGGGCATCGCGCCGATCATGGTGATGTGGTTCGGCTTCGATTGGCAATCGAAGGCGGCGGTCATCGTGGTGATGACCTTCTTCCCGATGCTGGTCAACACGCTGGCCGGGCTGTCCAGCGCCGAGCGCATCCAGTTGGACCTGATGCGCTCCTACGCCGCTGGCTATGGCCGCACGCTGGTCAAGCTGCGGTTGCCCAACGCCCTGCCCTTCCTGTTCAACGGGCTGAAGATCAACTCGACCCTCGCCCTGATCGGGGCCATCGTGGCGGAGTTCTTTGGCACGCCGGTGGTCGGCATGGGCTTCCGCATCTCCACGGAGGTCGCGCGCATGAATCTGGACGTCGTGTGGGCGAGCATCACCGTGGCCGCGTTGACCGGATCGGGCCTCTATGGCGGCTTGGCCCTGTTGGAGCGGGCGACGACCGCCTGGCACCCGTCGATGCGGCGACGCTGAGTCGCCGTGCGGTTGCGCTCCCCGCACAGCACAATTGCGTTTTGCGTGCGTTGCAAATTGGGGATGGATTCGCAAATTGGCGATCATTCCGCGTGGAATGCGACGCAAGGCGCGATCCGCCCCCGGGCGTTGGAACGGCAACCCGTTGATTTGCAAGGGATGCCTTCTCAACCATCCGTTGGCACAGCCTTTGCTCCTATGACCAACGTCGGTGAGCGCCGCGAGCGCGCCCGCCGATGTGTTTCCTCCGGGACCTGAACCGACCGCGTGTTCCCCCCTGCGGTCGGTTCCTTCTCGGGCAGCGTTCGGGAGATGGCGCGATGGGTCAGGTGATCGTTCTGAAGCATGTGCGTTTGGCCAAGGCCTTCCAGGCCATTGAATCGGCCGCGCAATCGCTGGACGCCGAATTGCTGTCGCTGCGCGCCCTGCGCGGTGCCGGGTTGCCGGATTTTGCCGAGGAAGCCGCCATGCTGCGGGCCTATGTCCGCACCCTGACCGTTCTGCTTCAGGCGATGCCCGCCGAGGATGTGGACGGTGCTGGCCTGGGCGAGCGCCACGCCAAGGCCACCGCCACGGTCGCACGCTGCGCTGAGAACCTCAGCGGCTTTTTCACCGCGTCGCCGACCCCGGTCGCTCTGGGAACCACCGCCTGACCACACGCCGGGCCGCCCGTCCAGTTGGCCGCCTGTCCAGAAACGCGGGCGGTTGGCCGACGACCTGTCCGCTCCGCCTGACAGGGGCCGGATCGCGGTCCGCACAAGAACGATGTTTTTCAGCAACTTATCGGTTTCGATGCGGTTGGCCTCCTTCTTGCTAACCACGTCCTCCAGAATTGTTCCGGTTCGATCCGTGGGCAATTCCTCCAAAGCACCTTCGCCAGCCGCCCCCAGCGGCTGGCTTTTTTGTGCATCCCTTTTGTTCGTCATACGCACCTATGCCTCTGCGTCGGTTGCGCTATAGTGCCCCCGACCTTCGTCGGAACGATCATCCCGGCCGAAGGGTTGAGGCGACCAAGGCCACATCCGGGGCGTGATGCGACTGCTGATATCCGATCTGACCCACCGCTACGACGATCTGACCGTGTTGGACGGCATCGATCTGGTGCTGAACGAGGGCGAGGTGCTGGCGGTCATCGGCCCCAGCGGTTGCGGCAAATCCACCCTGCTGGGCATCGCGGGCGGCATCGTCGCGCCCAGCGCCGGGCGGGTGGCGGTGGACGGCCCGTTGCCCGACGGCTGCCTGAACCCGATCACCTACGTGTTCCAGGATTTCGCCCTGCTGCCCTGGCGCTCGGTGGAGGAGAACGTCGCCCTGGTGCTGGCCCATCACCCGCTGCCCGCCGCCGACCGGCGCGCGCGGGTGGAAGAGGGGCTGCGGCGCATGGGATTGTGGGAGTTCCGCCAGGCGCTGCCCAAGCAATTGTCCGGCGGCATGCGCCAACGGGTCGGCATCGCCCGCGCGCTGGCGGTGCGCCCGGCCATCCTGCTGCTCGACGAACCGCTGTCCGCGCTCGACGCGCAAACGCGCGAGCTGCTGATGGATGACTTCCTCGATCTCTGGCGGCGCGAGAGGACCACCGCGCTCTACGTCACCCACAATCTGGACGAGGCGCTGCGGCTGGCCGACCGCGTGGTGGTGTTGAGCCGCCGACCCGGCCGCGTCCGCGAGATCGTAACGATCGAGGAACCGCGCGACCGCCGCCTCGACCCCGCCGCGCAGGCGCATCTGGCGGAGGTGCGCGCCCGGCTGTGGCACCTGATGAAGGCCGAAGCGCAAATGGCCGACCGGGAGATCGCCCGTGCCTGACCCCACCAACGCGCCCACCAACGCCCCCGCCGCCGCCAACATCCAAGGCAACCCGCAACCCGTGCGGTTTCGCGGCGGCGGGTTCAACCCGCGCCGTCACCCCTGGGCCGCGCTGGCCGCCTTCGCCCTGCTGGTCGCGCTGTGGGAGGGGGCGAGCCGCGTCGGTCTGGCCAGCCCGCTGTTCCTGCCGCCGCCCAGCGCGGTGGGCCGGGCGCTGGCCGGGATGATCGCCGACGGCTCGCTGTGGCTGAACCTGAAGGCCTCGCTGCTGCGAATCGGGGTGGGGTGGAGCCTGGGCACGTTGGGCGGCTTGACGGTCGGCCTGCTGATGGGGGTGGCGTCGGTCGCCCGCGCGGTCGGGGTTCCGCTGGTGTCGGCCTTTTTCCCGATTCCCAAGATCGCGCTGCTGCCGCTGTTCATCCTGTGGTTCGGCATCGGCGAGGCGTCCAAATTCGCCACCATCGGCTTTGGCGTCTTCTTTCCCACGGTGATCGCCACCTACAGCGCCATCGATTCGGTCCCGCGCAACCTGATCCGCATGGCGCAGAGCTTCGGCCTGCCCTGGGGGGCCATTCTGCGCAACATCCTGCTGCCCGGCGCGCTGCCCGGCATCCTCGCCGGATTCCGCATCACCGCGTCCATCGCCCTGATCCTGGTGGTCGCCGCCGAGATGATCGGGGCCGAATACGGCATCGGGGCCTTTGTCCTGATGGCGGGCAACCTGATGCAGACCGACACGCTGCTGGCCGGGGTGCTGGTGATGTCGGCGCTGGGCCTGACCATCGGCGCGCTGCTGTCGCTGCTGGAACGCCGCCTGCTGGTCTGGCGCTGACCCCGGAACCAAAAACACAAACGTGAAGAGGACACCCACCATGACGATTGCACGCTGGACCCGCCGCACGCTTTTGCAACGGACGGCCTTCGCGGGCGTGGCGCTGGCGGCGGCGCTGGCCGTTGGCCCGCAGCCCGTCGCGGCGCAGGCGCTGGACAAGGCGTCGGTCGGCGTGCTGGCGCTGTCCTCCTCCGGCCCGATCTTCATCGCCAAGGCCAAGGGCTATTTCGAGCGCGAAGGGCTGGACGTCACCCTGTCGATGTTCACATCGGCCCAGCAGGTGCCGGTGGCGGTCGCCTCCGGCGACGTCGATTTCGGCGTCACCGGCCTGACGGCGGGCTTCTACAATCTGGCCGCCAAGGGGGCGATCACCATGATCGCCGCGCAGAGCCGCGACGAGCCGGGCTTTCCCCTCAGCGCCTATGTGGCGACCAACACCGCCCACGCCGCCGGGTTGGCCAAGCCGTCGGACCTGAAGGGCAAGCGCATCGCCATCACCACGGTGGGGTCCACCTTCCATTACATGATCGGCATTCTCGGCCAGAAATACGGCTTCACGGTCAAGGACGTGACCATGGTCCCGTTGCAGGACGTGCCGAAGATGGTCGCCGCCTTCAAGGGCGGTCAGGTGGACGCCATCCTCGCCCCCTCCACCGTCGCCCGGCAGTTGGTGGCCGACGGGGCCGGTCAGATCCTGGGCTGGGCCGGGGATGAAACGCCCTGGCAGTTGGGCGCGCTGTTCACCGGGCCGAAGACGATCCAGACCCGCCGCCCGGTGGTGGAGAAGTTCGTCCGCGCCTACAAGACGGCGCTGGCCGAATACCACGCCGCGTTCAACGTCAAGGACGCCTCTGGCGCGCTGGTGAAGGGGCCGGGCTATGACGCGCTGCTGACCATCATCGCCGACGCGACCAAGCAGAAGCCGGAGATCGTCGCCGCCGGTCTGCCCTACGTCGATCCCAACGCCCGCCTGCTGATCGACGACGTCGTCAACCAGGTCCGCTTCTGGCAATCGGAGGGCCAGGTGGACAAGGCGCTGGATCCCAAATCCATCCTGGATCTGAGCTTCATCGGCCAATAAGGCACCCGCAGGCGCCGTTCCCCTGCCTGGGCGGGGGAACCGGCGTCAGCGGTGCCGGGCGTACACCTTGGGCTGGGCGAAGTTCAGATGGTCGAGCAGCTCCTTGCTGACGCAGCCATCGACCGGCAGCTTGGCCGCGCGCTGGTAGGCGCGGATGGCCGAACCGGTCTGCCCGCCCGCCTTGCCATCGACCTTGCCCGCCTTGAATCCGTGCTCGTTCAGCGCCTCCTGCACCCCGGCGACGTAGGTCTTGAACATCTCCGGCGGCATCGCCCCGGCCCCGCAGGACGCGGCCAACGCGGACGAGGACAGCGCCGCAACGGACGCAACCGCCACCAGGGCGGCAAGGAACGGACGGATCATACGGGCACACTCCCGGTAAGAACGGACCTGGGACGATCAACGTAGCCGACGATCGTTCCATTCCCCAGAAAAGAAAAGCCCCCCTTCCGCTGGGAAAGAGGGGCTTTTGAACCTCAACCGGTGCAACCGGTCGCAACAACCGTCACGACGCGATGCGCCGCGCGGGATGGGCGGCGCTCAGCCCTCCAGATCCTCGTCAAGCTGGCCCTTGATGCGCGCGGCCAGCGCGGCTTCCAGGAACGGATCGAGCGCGCCGTCCAGAACCGCCTGACTCTGCGAGGTTTCCACGTTCGTCCGCAGATCCTTCACCATCTGATAGGGGTGGAGGACGTAGGAGCGAATCTGGTGGCCCCAGCCGATGTCGGTCTTGGTCGCTTCCAACGCGGCGGCCGCGTCTTCGCGGATCTTCAACTCCCGCTCATACAGGCGGGCGCGCAGCATGTCCCACGCCTTGGCGCGGTTCTTGTGCTGGGACCGCTCCTGCTGGCAGCTCACCGCGATGTTGGTGGGCAAGTGGGTGATGCGGACCGCCGAGTCGGTCTTGTTGATGTGCTGACCACCCGCGCCCGACGCCCGATAGGTGTCGATGCGGCAATCCTTTTCGTTGATCTCGATGTCGATCTTGTCGTCGATGACCGGCGACACCGACACGGCGGAAAAGCTGGTCTGCCGCCGCGCCTGGCTGTCGAACGGGCTGATGCGCACCAGACGGTGCACCCCGGCCTCGGTCTTCAGCCAGCCATAGGCGTTGTGGCCCTTGATCTGGATGGTGGCGGATTTGATGCCGGCCTCTTCGCCGGCGCTCTCTTCCAGCCATTCGGTCTTGAAGCCGTGCTGTTCGGCCCAGCGCGTGTACATGCGCACCAGCATCAAGGCCCAATCCTGCGCCTCGGTGCCGCCAGCCCCGGCGTTGACTTCCAGATAGCAATCGTTGGCGTCGGCCTCGCCCGACAGCAGGCTTTCCAGCTGAAGCTTGGCCGCGCGCTCGCGCAGGGCGTAGAGCTGGGCCTCGGCGTCGGCGACCACCGTCGCGTCCTCTTCCATCTCGCCCATCTCGATCAGCTCCAGGCTGTCGGACAGGTCGCGCTCCAGCGCCCGATAGCCGGACACCGAGGTGTCGAGCTGGGTGCGCTCGCGCATGATGGTCTGGGCGCGGTTGGGGTCATCCCAAAGCTTGGGATCCTCCGCCAGATTGTTCAGTTCGTCGAGACGACGCAGCGCGTTGTCCCAGTCAAAGATGCCTCCTCAGCAGCGCCAGCGATTCTCTGATCTCGCCAGCGGCCGCTTCGATCTCGGCCCGCATGGCGGTGCCTCCTCGTGTGCCTAGAGTTGATAGGATGTCGGGTGCATGTGTAACGGCTTGGCCGCGCCCATGCACCCTCTTTTCACCAGTGGGGTTTTCACCAGCGGGCCTGTTGCAGCGGGGCGGCCCGCCGCCGTCAGTACACGCCGTCAGTACACGTCCTCAGTACAGGCCGCCGGTCCCCTGCACCGCCGCCGCCGGGGCGGTTCCCGCCGACGCGTCGGCGGCGGGGTCGCCGACCATGGTCGGGGTGGCGTTGGCCGAGCCGTCGAGCACGGTTTGCGGACGGTCGGGGTTGGGTTCGGTGCCGGGGAGGAAGGCTTCCCAGATCGCCTTGCGGTCGCCGGGCTGGGCCAACTGGCCGTTCGCCGGATTGACGCGGACCAGACGCAGCCCCGGCGGCACGCGGAAGGGCGTGGCCGGTTTGTCCTTCAGGGCGTCGGCCATCACCTCCTTGAACACCGGGACCGCCGCCGACCCGCCGGTTTCGCTGCCGCCCAGCGAACGCGGCTGATCGAAGCCGATGTAGGTGCCGACCACCAGATCGGGCGAAAAGCCGACGAACCACGCGTCGTTGCTGTCGTTGGTGGTTCCGGTTTTGCCCGCCAGCGGCTTGCCCAGCGACAGCAGCGCCGTGGCCGTGCCGCGTTGCACCACGCCTTCCATGATCGAGACGATCTGATAGGCGGTGCGCGGGTCGTTGATCTGCTCGCGGGTGTCGGGCAGCGCCGGGGGCAGCAGCCCATCGCGCCAGGTCGGGGCGGCGCAGGTCGCGCAGGGGCGGCCGTCGTGGCGGAAGATGGTCTTGCCGTTGCGGTCCTGGATGCGGTCGATGAAGGTCGGCGTCACCCGCTTGCCGCCGTTGGCGAGCATCGCGTAGGCGGTGGACATCCGCAGCACCGTGGTTTCCCCCGCCCCCAGCGCCATCGGCAGATAGGGGTGCAGGTTGTCGACGACGCCGAACTTCTCGACCAGCGCCTTCACCTTGTCCATGCCGATGTGCTGGGCCAGCCGGACGGTCATGACGTTGCGCGACTTTTCGATGCCGACGCGCAACGGCGTCGGGCCATAGAATTGGCCGCTGTAATTTTCCGGCCGCCAGATCGGTTGGCCGCCGCCGGGGTTGTATTCGAACGGCGCGTCCATCACCAGGGTGGACGGGGTCAGGCCCTGGTTCAGCGCGGTCAGATAGACGAAGGGCTTGAAGGAGGAACCGGGCTGCCGCATCGCCTGGGTGGCGCGGTTGAACACGCTCATGTGCGGGGAGAAGCCGCCGACCATCGCCAGCACGCGCCCGGTGTGCGGATCGAGCGCGACCAAGCCGCCCTGCACCGTCGGGATTTGCCGCAGCGCGAAATAGCTGCCGGGCGACAGATCCTTGCCCTTCTCATCCTTGCCGTTGGTCGGCTCGACCAGCAGAAGATCGCCGAGCTTGGCGACGTCGGACGGCTTGCGCACCGCCGGGCCGAGCGTGTCGTCGTCCTTGTAGGCGCGCGCCCAACGCAGTTCGGTCAGCGGAATCTTGCCGCGCGTGCCGTCGGCCAACCCGATGTCCAGCCCGTCGGCCAGATCGTCTTTCAGCACGACCGCCAGCTTCCACCCATCGCTGCCGACGGGCGGGGCGATGGCGGCGAGCTTCTTCGGCCAGCCATCGAAATTGTCCATCTTGCCGACCGGGCCGCGCCAGCCATGGCGGCGGTCATAGGCCACCAGCCCGTCGCGCAACGCCTTGGTCGCCACCGTTTGCAGGCGCGGATCCATGGAGGAGCGCACCGACAGCCCGCCCTCATACAGCGCCTGCTCGCCGTAGAGCTTGACCAGTTCGCGCCGGACCTCCTCGGCGAAATACTCCGCCGTGACGGTTTCCTGTTCGTCGCGTTTGCGCACGACCAGCGGCTTGGCCTGGGCGGCGCGCGCCTCTTCCGCCGTGATGTAGCCGTCATCGGCCATGCGGCCGATCACCCAGTTGCGGCGGGCGACGGCGGCGTCGCGCTGGCGTTCAGGGTGGTAGTTGCTGGGGGCCTTGGGCAGTGCTGCCAGATAGGCGACCTCCTCGATCTCCAGTTCGTCCAACGCCTTGTTGAAGTAATTCAACGCCGCCGCCGCCACGCCGTAGGACCGGAAGCCCAGGAAGATCTCGTTGAGATACAATTCCATGATGCGGTCCTTGGTGAAGGCCCGCTCGATGCGGACCGCCAGGATCGCTTCCTTGATCTTGCGGGCGAAGGACACCTCGTTCGTCAGCAGCATGTTCTTGGCGACCTGCTGCGTGATCGTGCTGGCCCCGACCGGACGGCGGTCGCGCCCCAGATTTTCCACGTTCATCAGCACGGCGCGGATGATGCCGGTGGGGTCGACGCCCTTGTGATCGTAGAAATTCTTGTCTTCGGCCGACATGAACGCGTTGATCACCCGGCGGGGCATCGCGTCCATCGGCACGAAGATCCGGCGTTCGGAAGCAAACTCCGCCATCAGCCGCCCGTCACCGGCGTGGACGCGGGTCGTCACCGGCGGCTGATAATTGGCCAGCTTGGTGTAATCCGGCAAATCCTGGTTGTAATGGTCCAGCAGGAACACCAAACCGCCCGCCCCGGCCAGGGCCAGCAGAACCACACTCATCAGCAAGGACAGAAGAAGGCGCATGACCATTCCCGAGAAGACCAACGAGGACCGGCGTCCCCCAACGACAAAACGGGCGCTCGCGCTCCGCGATTGGCCCAAAGACCACCGCAACCCGCCAGAAGCACCCGGAAACACCGCATCGTAACACCAAGCGGCCCCGCCGCGCGCCCCTCATCCCGACATGTCAGGACAATGTGTCACGCAGAGGGCAGGACCAGCGCCGTCACAGACATCACACAGCCGCAAGGGCCGAGAACACACGCCCTCAACCGCCCTTCGCCCCGCTCAGCCATTTGAAATAGGCGTCGATGGTGCGGGCCAGCGCCCGGCCCAGCTTTTCACGGTGGTCGGCGGTGGTCAGCAGGTTGGCGTCCTGGCGGCTCGACAGATAACCCATTTCGATCAGGGCCGACGGCACGTCCGGCGCGGTCAGAACGGCGAATCCGGCCTGACGGTGCGGTTTGCTCGGGATCAGCGTCACCTCGCGCCCCAGATGCTCCAGGGCGATTTTGGCGAAGCGCTTGGAATGGTTCATCGTGTCGCGCTGGGCCAGATCGATCAGGATGCCCGCCACCAGATCGTCCTTGCCCGACAGATCGGCCCCGGCGATGGAATCGGCGCGGTTTTCCTTGGCCGCCAGCATCTCGGCCTCGCGGTCGGACGCCTTGTCCGACAGGGTGTAGATCGACAGGCCGCGCATCTCGCCGCTGCCGATGCTGTCGGCGTGCAGCGACAGGAACAGGCTGGCGTCGGCCTCGCGCGCCATGGACACACGGTCGCGCAGGCGGATGAACACGTCCCGGTCGCGGGTCAGCTTCACCCGGTAGCGGCCGGTCGCCTCCAACTGGCGTTTGGCCTCGCGCGCGGCCGCCAGTGTGATGTCCTTTTCGTGCAGCCCCCCCACACCGATGGCCCCCGGATCGGGACCGCCATGGCCGGGATCCAGCACGATCAACGGCTTTTCCGCCTCCGGCGTCGGTTTTGCCGAGGGAACCGGCGCGGTGGGAACCGGCAGGGTCATCCGGGGCGCGCCTGCGGGCAAACCGACGGGCAGCAACTGCGCGGGCGGGGACGGGTCGGCGGGCAGGGACGGCGCGGTCTCCGCCTCCCCCACAGCCTCGCGCGCGGGGTGGTCCGCGTTGCGCTCGACGTTGCGCGTGCCCTCGCCCCGATCCGGGCCGCTGCGCTCCGGGGTGCGTTTGGGAGCGGTGGGAGCGGCGGCGGCCAGACGCTGGAATTCGATGGGCGAGGCCCGTTCCAGATCCAAAACGAGCCTGGATTGATGCCCTTCGCGCGGGGGGATCATGTAGGCTTCGCGCAGCTTGGCCGGGCCAACCGTTTCGAAGGTCAAACGAAGCGTGCCGGGGGTGGGCGAGGAGTAGCGGTAGCGGGCGACGATGCCCTTTCCCTCCACCGGCAGGCTGCCCCCCGTCCAGGCCAGATCGGGCAGATCAACGATGACCCGGTAGGGGTTGGCCGCCAACGACACGGCGAAGGGGACGGAGTCGCTGAGTTCCAGCACAAAGCGCGTCTTGTCCGGGTGCAGCCCCAGCCGGGCGTCGATCACCGCCGCCTTGGCCGTCGGCGGCGGGGATGGCAACAGCGCCGTCGTTTGCGCCCACGCAGCAGCACCCGAAAGGCCGCCGCCCGCGATCAACCCACCCCACGCCACCGCAGCCAGCAGCGCCGCGCCCACAGCGCGCGCGCCCAGGCAACGCCGCCAGCGGGGGGCGAAACGGACAGGGGACGGAACGGGCATGACCTCCACTCGGCAACGGGGAAACACGGGGCAAACGCTTGACCTTTCCCCAAGCTATAAACACCCGGTCCGGCATCCTCAACGCGAAGCTCGGGCGGTCGCCGGGAATTTCGCCCCGGGGTGCCGTTCGTGCAACACCGCGCGCCTGCTCCACAGCGCCGTTGCGTGCTTGCGACTCGACAACGCGCGCCACCCGCCGAATCGTCATATTTCCGCGTTGTGCCGGGCGGATCTCTTGTCTATGGTATCGATGCGACAAACCGCAATTCGCCAGTTCCTCAAAACGGCGGCGTTCCGGTCGTGCGACGGCCCAGCCTTTGCCCGATCCATGCCCAAGCGTGAGGAGGCTGCGGCGTGATCCGCGCACACAGACCCCCGGTCGGCACACAGGCCGTCGGTCTGTCGTCGGGTGACGCGTTCGGATGCGCGGTTGAGAGGACGAAACCTCGAAGCTGGCGGCGGCCGCAAGGCCGTTGCCCGGTGCCTGTCGACCGGCCCGTCCTGGCTGCTTTTATCAGCGCCGTTCGACGGTGACGGTCCCTGCGCCGCACGCTTCGCCCACAACAGACGATGCCTCCAGGCGACCCTGTCGGTCGCGCGGGTCAGCCGGGATCGCGTCGTTGAGGAACGTGTATGGCCAAGCGCATGCTGGTGGACGCCACGCACCCGGAAGAAACCCGGGTCGCCGTGGTGAATGGAAATCGGCTGGAAGAACTCGACTTTGAGATCGCCAGCCGCAAGCAACTGAAGGGCAACATCTACCTCGCGAAAGTCACGCGGGTTGAGCCTTCGCTCCAGGCGGCTTTCGTGGAGTATGGCGGCAACCGCCATGGCTTCCTCGCCTTCTCGGAAATCCATCCCGATTATTACCGCATCCCGGTCGCCGACCGCGAAGCGCTGCTCGCCGAAGAGCGCCGCCTGGAAGAACAGGCCGAGGCGCGGGCCGAGGCCGCCGCCGATGGCGCGGTGATGGCCGAGCCGGTGCGCCCGGAAACGGTGCTGGATGAATCCTCGCCGATGCCCAGCCCCATCGCGCCGGAATCGGGCGACAACGACGCCCTTCAGGCCGAAGGCAGCGACGAGGTGGCCCCGCCGGAAAACCCCGACGTCGTCGGCGGCGATGAAGAGGAAGAGGCCGAGGAGGCGCAGCGCCGCCGCTCCCGCCCCCTGCGCAGCTACAAGATCCAGGAGGTGGTCAAGCGCCGCCAGGTGATGCTGGTGCAGGTGACGAAGGAGGAGCGCGGCAACAAGGGTGCGGCGCTGACGACCTATCTGTCGCTGCCGGGCCGTTACTGCGTGCTGATGCCCAACACCGGGCGCGGCGGCGGGATTTCCCGCAAGATCACCAACCCGGCGGACCGCAAGCGTCTGAAGGAAATCCTGTCCGATCTGGACATTCCCGATGGCATGGCGGTCATCCTGCGCACCGCCGGTCTGGAACGGTCCAAGCCGGAAATCAAGCGCGACCTGGAATATCTCCTGCGTCTGTGGGACGACATCCGCGAACAGACGCTGAAGTCGTCGGCCCCCTGCCTGATCTATGAGGAAGCCAACCTCATCAAGCGGTCGATCCGCGACCTCTACGCCGCCGACATCGACGAGATTTGGGTCGAGGGCGAGGCCGGCTTCCGCACCGCGCGGGAGTTCATGGGCATGCTGATGCCCGGCCACACCAGGCGCGTCCAGCTCTATCGTGACGACACGATCCCGCTGTTCCACCGCTATCAGGTGGAAACGCAGATCGACGCCATCCACAGCCCGGTGGTGCAGCTCCGCTCCGGCGGCTACATCGTCATCAACCCGACCGAGGCGCTGGTTTCCATCGACGTCAATTCCGGGAAGTCCACCCGCGAACGCAACATCGAGGAAACCGCCTACAAGACCAATCTGGAAGCCGCCGACGAGGTGGCCCGCCAGCTGCGTCTGCGCGATCTGGCCGGTTTGATCGTCATCGACTTCATCGACATGGAAGAGGCGCGCAACAACGCCTCGGTCGAACGTCGGATGAAGGAGGCGATGAAGAACGACCGGGCGCGCATCCAGCTCGGCCGGATTTCCGCCTTCGGCCTGATGGAATTGTCGCGCCAGCGTCTGCGCCCGTCGCTGCTGGAAACCAACTTCGAACGTTGCCCGCACTGCTCCGGCACCGGTGTCGTCCGTTCGGTCGAATCGGCGGCGCTGCACATCCTGCGCGCCATCGAAGAGGAAGGCATCCGCAAGCGGTCGGCGGAGATCACCATCTTCGTCCCGACGCAGGTGGCGCTCTACATCCTCAACCAGAAGCGCGGCGAACTGACCAAGATCGAGGAGCGTCACGGCTTCCACGTCATGGTCCAGGCCGACGACACGCTGATCACCCCCGATCACCGGCTGGAGCGCAACCGCGCCCGCCTGCCGGACGAGGATGGTCCGCTGGTCAGCGCCGACCGCGTGATGGCCGAAACCGACCGGGCGCTCGCCGCCGAGCCGGTTGAGACCGTCGCCGAAGAGGTCGAGACGGTTGAAACGGTGGACGCCGAGGACGAGGCCGAAGCGGCCGCGACCGAAGGCGGGGCCGAAAGCGCCGAATCCGCCGAGCGTCGCCGCCGTCGCCGCCGCCGTCGTGGCCGTGGCCGTGGCGAGCGTGAGGATGGCCGCGCCGAATCCGGTGCCGATGGCGAGGCCGAGGACGCCGACGGCGAAACCGACGCCACCGCCGAGGACGCCGCCAGCGCGGACGCCCCGGCCCACACCCCCGCCGCCGCCTCCACCGAGGATGGCGACGAGGATGAGGACGGCGACGACGCGTCGGGTGAGGACGCCAGCGACGAGGCGGGCGACCGCAACGGCGATGGCCGCAAGAAGCGCCGCCGTGGCAAGCGCGGTGGCCGCCGTCGGACCCGCCGCGATGGCCTGACCGAGGGCAGCGAAGAGGCGATCGCCGCCGACGCGGCGGCTGAGGCTTCGGCGGCTGGGGGTTCGGAGGTTGAGGCCCCGGTGGCCAACGCGCCGGTCGCCGCCCCGCTCGACACCGTCGAACTCGACCAGATCCTGGCTCCGGTCGATGCGCCGGTCAGCGAGGCTCCGGCGATCGCGGCGGAGGTTGCGGCTCCGGTGGTGGCGGACGCGGTCGAGGCGGTGGACGCCGCCCCGGCCAAGAAGGCCCCGGCCCGCAAGCGCAAGACCGCCGCCGACGCGCCGGTCGAAGCCGCCCCGGCACTGGCCCCGGCGGATGT
This sequence comes from Azospirillum sp., assembly GCA_027486405.1. GTDB lineage: Bacteria > Pseudomonadota > Alphaproteobacteria > Azospirillales > Azospirillaceae > Azospirillum. The sequence continues at coordinate 26,809 of JAIXPD010000092.1, forward strand.
GGTTGAGGAGGCCCCGGCCCCCAAGACCCGCCGTAAGGCTCCCGCCAAGGCCACCAAGGCCGACGAGGCTCCGGTCGCCGCCCCGGTGACGGCGGAGGCTCCGGCCAAGAAGGCCCCGGCCCGCAAGCGCAAGACCGCCGCCGACGCGCCGGTCGAAGCCGCCCCGGCGCTGGCCCCGGCGGATGTGGTTGAGGAGGCCCCGGCCCCCAAGACCCGCCGCAAGGCTCCGGCCAAGGCGAACGCGGAAGAGGCCCCGGTGGCTGAGGAGGCTCCGGCCAAGAAGGCCCCGGCCCGCAAGCGCAAGACCGCCGTGGAAACGCCGGTCGAAGCCGCTCCGGCGGTGGTCCCGGTCGAGACGGCTCCGGTCGAAGCGGCTCCGTCCCCCGCGCCGGTCACGGCATCGGAAGCCCCGGCGGCCGAGACGCCCGCCGCCAGCGCCGAGACGGAAAAGCCCCGTCGCGGCTGGTGGAAGCGCTGAGCCGCATGGCGTAAGCCGCGTTGAGTGAGGAAAAGGCGCCGCAAGGCGCCTTTTCCGTTTCCCCCCTCTCCCTGCTGTCTGGGTCGATCATGAGCAAGGCCTTCACCCGCGAGAACGACGACGCCGAAGACGAGGAACTGGACGACCCCCAGCCTCTGCCCAAAGGGTTGAAAAACTACATGACCCCGCCCGGCTTCCAGCGGATGCAGGAAGAGTTGCGCCATCTGCTGCGGGTGGAACGCCCGAAGGTGGTGGAGGTGGTGTCCTGGGCGGCGGGCAACGGCGACCGCTCCGAAAACGGCGATTATCTCTATGGCAAAAAGCGCCTGCGCGAGATCGACCGCCGCATCCGCTTTCTGAACAAGCGGCTGGAATCGGCCACCGTGGTCAACCCGCAGGACCAGAAAAACCGCGAGCAGGTCTTTTTCGGGGCGACCGTGACCTACGCCCGCGAGGATGACACCGAAAACACCGTGACCATCGTCGGGGTGGACGAGGTGGACTCCGATCACGGCCACATCAGTTGGATTTCCCCCATCGCCCGCGCCCTGCTGAAGGCCCGCGAGGGCGACGTGGTCGAGGTCCGCACCCCGGCGGGGGTGGAAAAACTGGAAGTCTTGAAGATCCGCTACGCCGGGTGAGGCGAAAGAATGCTCGCCACCCGGTCTGTCCATGACAGCGGCGGTGGGGATTTGACACCGATGAACACCGATGAACACCGATTATGGATGAACACAGACCGCTCTACCCTTGGATGAGCGCCGCCAATCCGGCAGCCACGCATCTCCGTTCATCGGTGTCCATCTGTGTTCATCGGTGTCAAAAAATCCCTTCACCTCATCGGCGCTTCACAATCCGAACGCGGGCCTAGAGTATCCGTTATGGACAAGCGGATTTTTCGTCCCACTTTCGGCCTTTGCTCAAGAGGGCATTGGCAAAGATAACGAGCTTTCGCATAACGGCGGTAATTGCGATCTTTGGA
>JAIXPD010000095.1 GCA_027486405.1 Azospirillum sp.
AGCAGCCCGGTAGCTCGTCAGGCTCATAACCTGAAGGCCGCAGGTTCAAATCCTGCCCCCGCAACCAAATCAGCAAGCCGTTGATCCAGAACATGGGTCAGCGGCTTTTTGCTGTGCGCAGACTCCTCAAAACCCGTCGTCCACCGACAGCGTGTTGGTGGCGCGCCAGCCGTCGTTCAGCAGGACGGACACGCGGTCGCCGCGCCGGACGGGGACCGCGTCGATCAAGGGGCTGAACACCTCCGTCGACCAGATCAGGAAATTGCCGAACCACAGCTCCTGAATCCACATCACCGCGTTCAGGGTTCCCGCCGATCCCACCGTCAACACCGCCCGCTCCGGCAGCCGGACGAAGCGCCCGCCATCGTCGTAGCGGATTTCTGTGACCGGAGCGGGATCGCCCAGGAAGCGCCCGCCGCCGCGCCGGTGGCGGTAGCCGCCGTTGGTGAAACCGGGCGACCAATCATAGTCACCGAACGTCACCGGGCGGGACCGGTTGTAACCGATCTCCGTGGTCATCGCGTCGAACAGCGGGCCAAGCTTCAGGCCGCAACGCTGTTCCAGATCCGTGACCGAGCGGCGCAGGTCGGTCAATTCGGAATAGACGTCGATCGGCGGCCAATCGCAGGGGACCGCCCGGTACACCACCCGATTCGGCACGGTGACGCAGGAGGGCAGGCCGAAGCGGTGGCGCAGATCGCAGACGGCGGTGGAGCGCGCCTCGTCCACCACGATGTGGTTGGTGTAGATGAAGGCGAACAGCGTGTCGAAGCGGCCCGACAGATCCGCCGGGGTCAACTGGCGCAGATCAGCCTCCAGAAAGCGGATGCGGTCCTCCACCCCGTTGGCCCGGGCCAGATCGCGGGCGAGATCGACGTGGTCGCGGTCCACCGCCACGATCTCCCCGGCCCCGGCCTCCAGCGCCAGGAAGGAGAGAATGCCCATGCCGCAACCGGCGTCCAGCACGCGGGCACCGGGGCGGACGGCGGCGCGCACCGCCTGTTTGACGCTGAAGGTCCGATCCAACCGCAGCAGGTTGCGCAGATGCATGGCGACGGAAAAGTGGACGTCGCGGGTCGGCGGCGGGGGCGGGGTGTCGGCGGAACGCTCGGTCATCGCGGTTGGCCTTCCAGTGGACGCGTGTCGGACGATGATCCGGCGGGTGACGCAGGTCCGCGCCGGATCATCGTGGGTTGGGCGGGGTGGGCAGGCCGCCGTCAGATCGCCCGCAGCCGTTCAAAGAAGCCGGTGACGCGGCTGTTCAACTCCGCCGCCTCGTGTTGCAGGGCGTCGGACGCGCCGTGCAGATCCCCGGCGGCCCGGCTGGTGGTTTCCGCCGCCCCGGCCACGCCGTTGATGTGGGTGGACACGTCGCGGGCACCGTCGGCGGCGCGCCCAATGCTGCGGGCGATCTCCTGTGTGGTCGCGCCCTGCTGCTCCATGGCGGACGCGATGCCCATGGAGATGTGGCGCATGCTGCCGACGATTCCGCCGATGGTGGAAATCGCCGCCACCGCGCGGTCGGTTTCGCCCTGGATTTCACCGACGAAGGCCTGGATTTCGACGGTGGCCTGGGTGGTCTGGTTGGCCAACACCTTCACCTCGCTGGCGACCACGGCAAAGCCCTTACCCGCCTCTCCGGCGCGGGCCGCTTCGATGGTGGCGTTCAGCGCCAACAGGTTGGTTTGGGTGGCGATGTCCTGAATGACCTTGACGATGGCCTCGATCCGCTGGGCCGCACTCGCCAGCCCTTGCATGGTGGTGCTGGTGCGTTCGGTTTCGGCCACCGCGCGTTCGCTGACCTCGGTGGAGTTGGCGACCTGCTGGTTGACCTCGCGCACCGCCGCCGACAGCTCCTCCGCCGCGCTGGCGATGGTTTCGACGTTGGCGCTGGTCTCGTTGGCGGCGCGGTTGACCGCGTCGATCTGCCCTCGGCTGTTCTGCGCCATGCCCGACAGGCCGCCGGCGTTGGCGCGCACCTGCTGGGCCGCCGCCACAACCGCCGCAACGATCTGGCCGATCTGGCCACGGAACTCCTCCAGCGACCGTTCGATGGCCTCCTGGCGGCGCTGCTTGGCGGCCTGTTCGGCGGCCTGGGAGGCGATCAACTCGTCGGCCCGTCGGCGGTTGTCCTTGAACACCGCCAGCGCGCGGGCCAGCACGCCGATTTCATGACGGTCGTCCAGGTGGGGAATTTCGACGGTCAGATCGCCGCTGGCCAAGCGCCCCATGCCGTCGGCCATCACCGCCACCGGGCGGCTGATGCTGCGGGCCAGCGCGTAGGCCAGGGCGCTGCCCACCAAAATCACCACCGCCGAGATGCCGAGGTAGATTTCAAGGATGCGGTTGAAGATGACATCGACGTCGTCGATGTACAGGCCGGTGCCGATCGACCATTGCCAGGGCTTGAATTCCGCCGCGTAGGCGATCTTGTCCACCGGTTCGGTCTGGCCGGGCCGGGGGAAACGGAAGCTGTAGAAATCACCGCCGCGCTGGGCCGCCTCGATCTGCAGGCGCACGGTCGGCACGCCGTCGGCGGTCTTGAAATCCAGGCGGTTCTTGCCTTCGAACGCGGTGTTGGCGTGGACCATCGTCACCCCGTCGAACCGGGTGGCGAAGAAATAATCCCCAGCTCCGAAGCGCAGCGGGCGCATCTGGTCGCGCGCGGCCTGTTGGGCCTGGTCGCGGGTGAGCTGGCCCGACAGCTCCTTATCGTGCCAGCTCTGCACCATGCCGCGCACCACACCGACCGTCTGGCGCAGTTGCTCTTTCCGGTCCTCCATCAGGCTGTCGCGCAGCACGCTCAGGCCAAAGCCGATGACCACCGTCAGGGCGATCAGCAGAACAGGGATGAACAGCATCAGCCGATGGGAAATGCGCAGTCGTTTCAACATGGCACCCTCGCGCGTCGTATGGTTTGCGTCGTTTGTTGCTTGTGTTGTTTGTGGTCCGTTGGTGGCCGCGCTCAGGCGACCAGGCAGGGAACCGGATCGGGGGGGACGAGCCGGGGGGACAGGCTGCGGCCCAGAACGGTGTCCGTCAGGTCCAGCGGCAGGCCCAAATCCTGAACGCAGGCGGTGGCGTGGGCCTCGTACAGGGCGGACACGCCCATGCGGTCGACGAGGTCGATGTCCGCGTCGGTCACGCTCCCACGGTCCCGCGCGATGTAGCGATAGCCCGACCCGGCGCGGTGGATGCCGGGAACGAAATAGACCTCCGGCTCCTTGGTGAAAATCAGACTGGATTGGTCGCTGTCGAACGCCTCGACCACGCCCCAATCGGTGACGGCCTGGGGCGAGAAGTGACCGGCCAAGCCAAGATGGCTGAACAGCGCGGCGGTGGCGCGCAGCGGGTCGCGGCTGGCCTCATGCACGTAATGGGTGACGGCCACCCCCTCCCGCCGGGCGTAACGCTCGACCCGGGTGGCGTTGAGCGAGGCGAGAACGAAATGGGCCAGCAGCCGGTCGCGCGGCACGCGGTCGGCCCATTTGGTCAGCCAGGAGGCCAGCGATGTCACCGGGTCGCGGTCCAGCAGGATCAGGTGCAGCCGGTCGGCGGGGTAGCCGCCTTCGATCAGCATCCGCAACGGGTTGTAGAGGCATTCGGCCATCAGATAGGGGCCGGCCACATCCTTGCTGAAGATCGCCGGGTGCTCGTGCGCGGAGGGTGGTTGCCAGGAGCCGGGCGGGTCGCCGGTCAAGGTGTTGCGCATCAACGCCTTGATCGGCTGGAAGAACGAGGGGATTCCCGCCTCGCCGAACAGATTGGCCAGCGCGGTGGAGCCGACGCGGCAGCGGCCCCAGCCGTAACACAGATGCGGAAAGGCATCGGCGGGCAGGTGGTGCAGGTCATCCGCCAGCAGGGACGCCACCCGTCGGGTCAGATCGCCCAGGCGGAAGGGGTGGGTCTGGTATTTGCCATCCGGTTCCAACCAGAGGGCGTCCAGGGATGGATCGTCCGCCCGGATTCGGTCGGACAGGTGGAACAGCGTGTCGGCGGTGACTGTAGCGTTGCCCACGTCGAGCCTCCTTTTCGGCATCGTTGCTGTGTCAACAAACGCGTAACCTCGCCGGGCCGGTGTGGGGGCAATTCCCAGAGCTGGGTTCTATGAAAAAAGGCGTATAGACATTATCGCTTATGAGTTGTGATGGGTCGTTTGATAAAAAAGAATGTGGTGGACGCATTAATAAAAAGTTACCTGCGTGTATCTCTCGGGATCATGAGTCTGAATTTCTCATAATTTTTCAAATTTTATTAAAAGAACTTTGTCGATTTTCTGAAATTTGTGTGTATTCGGTGCGGAAATTGATGGTTTGCTGGGGAAATGATGCAGATGTTGTTTTGAGAGTTCATCAGGTTTTGCGGAATGGTTTGTGTGCAAAATTGTTGTGTTGGTCCGGGATGTTCGGATGGAAACCGTGTGTTTCAAAGGAAAGCGACCAACCATGTCTTGGGGCTCTCTCTTCCTTTTCACCCGCAAAGGTGGTTTTTGGTGGTGCTGTGCTGTGTCTATCCTCGGTTGAATCGGCGTGGGCCAATCTTTCCATTTTGAGGAATAAAATTTCAAAATATGAGCAAGCGCGAGAGTGCGCGCAAACGCATGGCCGCCATGCGCGCAAAAAGACACCCCCTGCAGCGCGATCAGGCACCGCAGGGGGCGGGGGGAGCGCCATCTTGGCGCGACGCGCGACGTCAGGCCAGCGTGGCCGTTATCCGCCGGTGGTCATCAACCGATCAGGGGGTGGCGCTTCCGGGATGTGTTGCGAGACGTAGCCTTCGCTGTGGATCTGGTCGTCCTTGGCCCCCAGCGACCGGGCGGCGGCGACGCAATCGCCAACGAAGGCCGGGCTTCCCGCCACGAACACCGCGTGGTTGGACAGATCGGGGAACAGGCCGGGCAGGATGGCGGGGATGCGCCCGGTCAGGCCCCCCTCTTGCGCCGCGCGCGTCAGCGTCACCACAACCTTGAAGTTCCGGTGTTTGGCCTGCCAATAGGCCAGCAAGCCTTGCTCGTACAGGTCCTGCCGGGTCTGGGCGGAAACCACAAGCGTCACCGGCGGGCGGTAGCCCCGGCGCAGCGCCGCGTCGGTCAGGGCCAGAATCGGGGCCAGACCGGACCCGGCGGCCATGCACAGCACCGGGCTGTCGACCGATGGATCGCCGATGAAGGTCCCGTAGGGACCGGAGATCCGGACCTGATCGCCGACGCTGAGACGGTCATGCGCCCAAGCGCTGGTCGGGCCGCCGTCGACGCGCGTGATCTGCAAAACGATCTCGCCGTCCGGACGCGGGGCGTTGGCGATGGAGTAGCAGCGCGGCGGCGCGCCCGCCGCCGCGTCGCCCAGCATCACATATTGCCCCGGCCAATAGCGCAGCGGCTGGCCCAACGGGCGCAGGCGCAGTTCGACGATGCGGGGGGTGCGGGCGATGCGGTCGGTGACGACGAACAGCGCGTTGTCGCGCGGTGGGAACAGCTTGGGCTTGGCGTCGGCGGTCCCGTATTCGATCACCAATTCGTCGGAAATCGGCTTGGCCATGCACATCAGGCCATAGCCGTCCTTCCGTTCGCCCTGCGACAGCGCCATGTCCAGAACCATGCCCTGGTCGAACTGGCCACTGATGACCTTGACCTTGCATTCGCCGCAGGCCCCGGCGCGGCAATTGTTGGGCAGGGCGTAGCCCGCCTGTTCGAGCGCGGACAGAACGGTTTCGCCGTCGCGGCACTCCACCGTGCGGCCCGAGGGATGAAGGCGAATGCGGCTCACCGGGATGGTCCTTTGTTGCGAACGGATGGCAGGGAACGGATGACAGGGAACAGATGGCAGGGCGGGCAAGGCCCCTCCCCCGCGACCGGGGGAGGGGGAGCAACCGCGTGATTTGAAGGCGCGCGATCAGAACACGGGGATGATCTCGTCCATGTCGATGTCGCGGACTTCCTCGCCGGTGATGCCCACCTCGGGGATCGCCGGGAACGGGATGCTGTAACGGTCCAGCACGCCCTTCAGGTTCAGCATGGCGTTGCGCCAGTTGTCCTTCTTGGCCTCGTAGGTCGGGATGTGGAAACCGGCCTTGCGGGCGACCTCCTCACCGGCGCGCTGGTTGGCGATGAAATCCTCCGGCAGGTCCCAGAATTGCGGGGGCGGCTCGAACAGCACGGCGGACAGGAACAGATAACCGGCGCGGATCTGCTTGGTGATGACGGCGCGGTCTTCCGGCGGCAGTTTGGGGTAATCGCGCTCCATCACCGACATGCAGATCGCCATGTGGCGGCCCTCGTCGCGGCCGATGTTGCGGAAGGCGTCCTTGAACACCGGTTCGGTGCAGCCCGCCGCCATCTGGTGGAAGATGGTGGCCGCCGCGATCTCGCCCATCAGGAAGGAGCTGAACAGCACCGCCAGCGAGTATTTCGGCACCGCCTTCTTGTAGCCGTCCCAGTAACGACCGCCGTTGTAATAGAGCCAATGGGCGTTCTTTTGCAGGCGGCGGCCCAACTCGGTCTTCGGTTCGTAGGTCAGCGGGCTGGAGGCTTCCAGCAGCTTGGTGATGGCCAGGCCGCACATCTGCTCGTGGTTCTGCTCGTCGCGGGTGACGGAGAAGAAGCAGCGGCGGACGGGGTCCTCCTCGTGCACCTCATAGGTTTTGATCAGCGCGTGGGCGAAGACGGGCGGGGCGGAGGCGTCGAACACCGACAGGATCGTCCACCAATAGGCGATGGCCTCGCGCTCTTCCCAGCTGTAGCGGGTGACGTCGAAGGTGTCCCAGCACAGCTTGGCGGGATCCCAGTTTTCCCGCTGGGCGGCGGCGTACACCTCTTCCAGCTTCTTGGTGTGGGATTCCCAGGACAGGGGGTAGACGTTGGGCTGCGGCGTGGCTGGGGGGAGGTCCATCGTGTTGGCGATGGGGGTGTAATCCTTGGCCATGGGGGCGTGTCCTCCTGGAATTTATGGGGGCGCTCGCGTTTGTCCATCGGCGCCGTGTGGGGATTTTATGACGCATATTTTCAGTATCATCAACATTTTCTGTATCATGTTGAGTGAGGGTTTTTCTGAAGTCAATGAATTGATTAAAAACGATAAAATGAGAAATTGCCAAAATTGATCCAGATCAATTCGAACGAAAAACGAGATTTCTGACCGATAAATGTATCGAAAGTCAGGGTTTGGCGCGGCGCGCGCGCCCCCGCACCGGCCCAACGGGGATGCGGGCCGGGATGCGGGCCGGGATGCGGGCCGGGATGCGAGGACGCCAACGGACGCCAACGGACGCCGCCGGACGCCAGCGGATCGGAAGGGGATCAGGCGGTGGCGAGGGACTCGGCGTCCGCAGCCATCAACCCGCCGAAGCGGGCGAAGAACTCCGGCTGCGCTTCGGGCAACGGACCGTTGGCGGTGGTCAGGGAGGCCATCAGATGCGCTTCCGACGGCCCGGTCAGGCGGCGGTAGAGGTTGCGGGTCAGCATCCGCGATTCCTGACCCGGCCAATCCGACGGCAGCAGGTCCTGGGGCAGCATCGGGTCGCGCAGCAGGATGCGGCGAAAATCGTGGATCATCAGCGTGCGCAGGACAAAGCACAGCCGGGGATCGGGATTGTCCACCCCGTCCAGCGCCGTCCAGACCGGGCGGAAGCGATCCAGAAACGCGGCGTAATCACGCTCCAATTGATCCACGTCCCAACAGGCGCGGACCAGATCGCGCAGCGCGCCGAAGCCACCCGCCCGGTCCAGCGTGGCTTTCATGTGCACCACCTTGTCGGCCACCCCCAGCCGGGCGAGCAGCCGGTGCATCGCCCCTTCGTCGCAATTGGGGTGGGCGTACACGGTGGGGGAAGCGGCCCCGAACCCTTCCCACAGCAACTCGCGCTTCAGCGTGTCGCGCGCCTCGGCGTCCAGGGCGTTGGGCGGCAGCATCAGGATGTCCCACCCGCGATCCCACACGCTGGCGAGCGGGGCGTAGATCCGCCGTTCGGCCACGGCGAAGCGTTCCTTGCCGCTGTCGGTGACGCGGTAGAAGCTGCGCCGCCCGATCTGGGTGTTGTCCAGCCAATCATCCTTGCACAACCGGAAGACGGAGGTGCGGACGATGCGCTCGCTCATGCCGAAATGCGCCATCAGGTCGATCAGGCTGCCCAGCCACGCCGACCCGCCATGCGGCAACACGGCGTCGCCATAGACGGTGATGATGAGCGACTTGGCGCGCGGGGCCACCGCGTCGAGCAGCGGGGCGACGAGATCTTCGGTGCGGCGCGGGCGGGCCATGCGGGCGCGGTGTCCTTACGGTCGGGGCGGATCAAAACATCTGTATACGCAACGGACCCCATCCAGGGCCAGAGCGAAGGACGTCCGACCGGTCCTGCACGGCCCAACGCGCCCGGACCGTCCGTGCTTGGACCATCCCGGCCCCGGACTTTCCGTTTGACAATCATTAATATGATACACTAATGTCTTAACGCTGTTTGAAAGTGTGTCATAAAACGAAGCGTCCGCCGATCAAGCTCTGGCGACTGGTTTGGGTTGCTGGGTTGGGCGCTGGCGCAACATTCGCAAAACCATTTTTATATTAGGGGAAAATTTTTTCTTTCGAAACGGTTTCGTTTGAAACATTATGGTTGGCAAATCGTCCCCCGGGCTGAAAACGGGGGCGCATCCAAACGGGAGGACACCATGCGCATCCGCTTGCTCTCCACCATGGCCGCCGTCGTCGGCCTCACCCTTGGCGCCGTTGCCGGATCGGCGACCGCCGCCGACCCGATCAAGGTCGGGGCCATCGTGTCGGCCACCGGCCCGGCCTCCTTCCTGGGCGACCCGGAAAAGAAGGTGCTGGAACTCTACGCCGACCGCATCAACCAGGCGGGCGGGGTGGCCGGGCGTCCGGTGCAACTGACCGTCTATGACGATGGCGGTGCGGCGGACAAGGCGGCGTCCTTCACCAAGCGGCTGATCGAAAGCGACAAGGTGGACGTGATCGTCGGCGGCACGACGACGGCGACGACGATGGCGGCGGCCCCGCTGGTCGAACGCGGCGAGGTTCCCTTCATTTCGCTGGCCGGTGCCGTGGTGATCGTCGAGCCGGTGAAGAAATGGGTGTTCAAGACCCCGCACACCGACCGCATGGCGGCGGAAAAGGTGATGGACGATCTGAAAAAGCGCGGGCTGACCAAGCTGGCGCTGGTGTCGGAGGATTCCGGCTTTGGCAAGTCGGGCCGCGAACAGACGCTGGCCGTTGCCAAGGAACGCGGGATCGAGCTGGTGGCCGACGAAACCTATGGCGCGAAGGACACCGATGTCACCGCGCAATTGACCAAGATCCGCAACAACCCGGCGGCCCAGGCCGTGCTGGTGTTCGGGTTGGGGCAGGGACCGGCGGTGGTGACGAAGAACTACCGCCAGCTTGTCATCAATCTGCCGCTCTACCAGTCGCACGGCGTGGCGTCGAAGGAATACATCCGCTTGGCCGGTGGCGCGGCGGAGGGCGTTCGGCTTCCGGCGGCGGGGCTGGTGGTCGCCTCCCAGCTTCCCGACAGCGACCCGCAGAAGAAGGTCGTCGTCGAGTTCACCAAGGTCTACGAGGAGGCGTTCAGCGTGGAGGTGTCGACCTTCGCCGGGCACGCCTATGACGGGCTGATGATCGCGCTGGACGCGGTGAAGCGCGCGGGCGGGACCGACAAGGCCAAGCTGCGCGACGCCATCGAACAGACCAAGGGCTATGTCGGCACCGGCGGCACGGTGACGATGTCGGCCAAGGACCATATGGGCCTGACGCTCGACGCCTTCCACATGGTGGAGGTGAAGCAGGGCGATTGGACGCTGGCGAAGTAACGACAGGGGGGCAACGGTTCCTTCTCCCGCCCTTATTCCCCTCTCCCCCCTGGGGAGAGGTCGGGTGAGGGGGATCCGTCTGCCGGAGGCGTCTCGTCGCGCTTCCCCCTCACCCAGCCCTCTCCCTAGGGGGGAGAGGGTTTGATTGGGGGGGAGCGCCTGAAAGCGAAAGACCCACAATGCTCGCGGAACTGCTGCAATATCTGCTGTCGGGCCTGACCATCGGCGCGATCTACGCGCTGGCCGGTCTTGGCTTTTCGATCATCTACAACGCCAGCCACGTCATCAACTTCGCCCAGGGCGAGTTCATCATGATCGGCGGCATGGCGTCGGCCACGCTGACCGCGTCGGGGGTTCCGCTGCCGCTGGCGATCCTGATCGGTTGCGGTGGGGCGATGCTGGTGGGCGTCGCCGTGGCGAAATTCGCGGTGGAACGGGCGCGCAAGGCGTCCACCGTCACCCTCATCATCATCACCATCGGCGCGTCGATCTTCCTGCGCGGCGTGGCCGAACTGGTGTGGGGCAAGGATTTCAAACGGCTGGACGCCTTTTCCGGGGAAACGCCGATCCAGCTGTTCGGCGCGTCGCTGCAACCGCAATCGCTGTGGGTGATGGGCTGCGCCGGGGTGCTGATCGTCGCCATCGGCCTGTTCTTCAACAAGACGCTGACCGGCAAGGCGATGCTCGCCACCTCGCACAACCGGCTTGCCGCGCAGCTCGTCGGCATCGACGTCAAGCGGGTGGTGCTGGCCTCCTTCGCGCTGTCGGCGGCGCTGGGGGCGGTGGGCGGGGCGGTGGTCGCGCCGATCACCTTTTCCTACACCGAGATGGGCATCATGCTGGGGCTGAAGGGCTTCACCGCCGCTGTGCTGGGGGGCCTGGGCCATGGGCCGGGGGCCGTCGCCGGGGGTCTGATCGTCGGCGTGGCGGAGGCGCTGGGCGCTGGCTACCTGTCGTCGGCCTACAAGGACGCGGTGGCCTTCGTCATCATCCTGGCCGTCCTTCTCTTCATGCCGAACGGCCTGTTCGGCAAACGCGGCACCGAGCGGGTGTGAGCGCATGAACCGCATTCTTCATGGCCGTTTGACCGGCCTGGCCGTTCTGGGCGCGATCATCGCCGTCCTGCCGGTCTTCCTGACCAACAACTTCTACCTGGACGTCGCCATCCTCGCCGGATTCAACGCGGTGGTGTGCGTCGGTCTCAACCTGCTGATCGGCTACGCCGGGCAAATCAGTTTGGGCCACGCCGGGTTCTTCGGCATCGGGGCCTACGCGTCCGGCGTGCTGGTCGGCGTCTATGGCTGGCCGCCCATCGCCGCGCTGCTGGCTGGGGCGCTGTTCGTCGGGGCGCTGGCCTTTGCCGTGGCCAAGCCGATCCTGCGGCTGAAGGGCCATTATCTGGCGATGGCCACGCTGGGCATCGGCATCATCGTGTCCATCGTGCTGCGCACCGAAAGCGGCCTGACCGGCGGCCCCGACGGCATGATGGTCGAGCCGTTCAAACTCTTCGGCGTCGAGCTGTATGGGGAAAAGGTCTGGTACTGGGTGGTCGGCGTTCTGCTGTTCGTCGTGGTCTGGCTGTCCTTGAACCTGATCGACAGCCCGATGGGCCGGGCGCTGCGCGCGGTCCACGGGTCGGAGGTGGCGGCCGAGGTGGTCGGTGTCGACACCGCGCGGTTCAAGGTGATGGTCTTCGTGCTGTCGGCGGTGTTCGCCAGCGTCGCGGGCAGCCTGTTCGCCCATTACGCCGGTCTCATCACCCCGGCCAAGGCCGATTTCTTCAAATCCATCGAGCTGGTGACGATGGTGGTGTTCGGCGGCATGGCCTCCACCTTCGGGGCGGTGGTCGGGGCGGTGGTGCTGACCCTGCTGCCGCAGGCGCTGACCGTGTTCCAGGACTATCAGCAGATCGTGCTGGGCGCGATCCTGATGGCGACGATGGTTTTCATGCCGAAGGGGCTGCTTCCCACCCTGGCCGGCTTGCTCCCGTCGCGGAGGCGGGCATGAACATGCTGACATCGCACGAACCGTCTTCCGACGCCGCGCCGACGGCCCGGCGTCCCGGCCCGCTGCTGCTGCGGGTGGAGCATCTCAGCCGCGAGTTCGGTGGCGTGCTCGCCATCGGGGATCTCAGCTTCACCGTGGCGGCGGGCGACATCCATTCGATCATCGGCCCGAACGGGGCGGGGAAAACCACGCTCTTCAACCTCGTCACCGGGGTTTACAAACCGTCGGGCGGGCGGGTGCTGTTCGATGGGGCCGACGTGTCGGGGCAGGCCCCCTACCGGCTGGCGGCGCGCGGCATGTCGCGCACCTTCCAGAATTTGCAGATCTTCTTCAACATGACGGCGTTGGAAAACGTCATGGTCGGGCGTCATCTGCATCTGGACACCCGGCTGCTGCCCGCGCTGTTCCGGTTCCCGTCGCTGGTGCGCCGGGATTCGGAGGCGCGCGACCGGGCGGCGCAGTTGATGACCGATGTCGGGCTGTCGCGCTACATCGGGGCCGATGCCGATTCCATGCCCTATGGTGCCCTCAAACGGCTGGAGATCGCCCGCGCGCTGGCGTCCCAACCCAAGCTGTTGCTGCTCGACGAACCGGCGGCGGGGCTGAACGCCACCGAAAGCCGCGAGATCGACGAGGTCATCAAGACGGTCGCCGCCAGCGGCGTCACCGTCATCCTGGTCGAACACGACATGAAGATGGTGATGGGCATCTCCGACCACATCACCGCCCTCAATCATGGGCGCAAGCTGGCCGAAGGCACCCCGGCGGAGGTGGCGGCGAACCCCGACGTCATCGCCGCCTATCTCGGCGCGGCCCCGTAAGGAACCGGATCCATGCTGTTGGAAATCGAGGGTCTGAACAGTCACTACGGCCGCATCCACGCGCTGAAATCGGCCAACCTGACCGTGCGCGAAGGCGAACTGGTGGCGCTGGTCGGGGCGAACGGGGCGGGCAAGACCACGCTGCTGCGCACCCTGTCCGGCGTCCATCCGGCGTCCAGCGGGGTGGTCAGGTTCGACGGGCGCGACATCACCCGGATGAACGCGGTGCGCCGCGTGGCCGAAGGCGTGATCCAGGTGCCGGAGGGCCGCCAGCTCTTCGGCCCGCTAACGGTCGAGGACAATTTGCGCCTCGGGGCCTTCCGCCGGGGCAGCGGGACCCCCGACGCCGATCTGGAGCATCTGTACGAGCTGTTTCCGGTGCTGCGGGTCAAGCGCGACCAACCGGCGGGGACCCTGTCGGGCGGGCAGCAGCAGATCGTTGCGCTGGGCCGCGCGCTGATGGCCAAGCCGCGCCTGCTGCTGCTCGACGAACCCAGCATGGGCCTGGCCCCGCTGCTGGTCGCTGAAATCTTCGAGGCGGTGCAGCGGCTCAAGCGCGAGGGTGTGACCATCCTGCTGGTCGAACAGAACGCCCACGCCGCCCTGTCCATCGCCGATCGCGGCTATGTCATCGAAACCGGCGAGATCGTGTTGAGCGACACCGGCCCGGCGCTGTTGAGCAACGAGCGGGTGCGCCAAGCCTATCTGGGTCTTTGATTTTACGGACTCAATTTTTGCGGACAAACAAGAGGACGGGAACCGATGTCCACCAGCGCGCCGACCAAAGCCTTCGCCTCCACCGGCGATCTTGAGCCGAAAACCGTCACCTTCGCCGAACTGGCCCCCGGTGCCTACGCCTACACCGCCGAGGGGGACCCCAACACCGGCATCATCGTCGGCGACGACGGGGTGATGGTGATCGACGCCCAGGCCACGCCGCTGATGGCCGAGGATGTGATCGCCAAGGTCCGCACCGTCACCGACAAGCCGATCAAATACGTCCTGCTGACCCATTACCACGCCGTGCGCGTGCTGGGGGCGTCGGGCTACAACGCCGACCACATCATCGCCAGCCGCGACACCTATGACCTGATCGTGGAGCGCGGCCAGCAGGATTACGAATCGGAGCTGGGCCGCTTTCCCCGCCTGTTCCAGGGGGCCGACTCGATCCCCGGCCTGACCTGGCCGACCATCGTCTTCGACAACCACATGACGCTGTGGCTGGGCAAGACGCGGGTGGAGATCATGCAGCTTGGCCGGGGCCACACCAAGGGCGACACCGTGGCGTGGCTGCCCGACAGCAAGGTGCTGTTCTCCGGCGATCTGGTGGAGTTCGGGGCCACCCCCTACACCGGCGACGCCTATTTGCGGGAATGGCCCGCCACGCTCGACGCGCTGGCGGCGCTGAAGCCGGAAAAGCTGGTGCCGGGGCGCGGCGACGCGCTGACGACGCCGGAGCTGTGCGCCCAGGCCATCACCGAAACCAAGGAGTTCCTGACCGCCATGTACGGCGCGGTCGCCCAGGCGCGCGCCGCCGGGGCCGGGTTGGGCGACGCCTTTGCCCAGGCCCGCGCGGCGCTGGAACCGCGCTTTGGCCGCTGGGTGATCTTTGAACATTGCCTGCCGTTCGACGTGTCGCGCGCCTTTGACGAATCGGGCGGCATCCACGACCCGCGCATCTGGACCGCCGACCGCGATCGTGAGATGTGGGCGGCGTTGCAGGTCTGACCCTTTTGCCCTGACGCGTTTCGCCCAGATGTGTTTCGCGTAGACTCGTTGGCCGATGGCGGCGCTGTTGCCTTCTCCACGTTCATCGGGGGCGGGGACAGCGCCGCGCCCCCATTATCAGGAACCGCCGCTGTGAAGCTGTACGGCTATTTCCGCTCCTCCGCCGCCTACCGGGTGCGCATCGCGCTGAACCTCAAGGGTTTGAAGCCTGAGTTGGTCTTTGTCCATCTGCGCCATGGCGAGCAGGGGCAGCCCGGTTTCGCCGCGCTGAACCCGGAAAAGCTGGTTCCGGCGCTGGAGGTCGATGGCCAGGTCCTGTCCCAGTCGCTGGCGATCATCGAGTATCTTGAGGAAACCCATCCCACCCCGGCGCTGCTGCCCGCCGATCCGCTGGACCGCGCGCGGGTGCGGGCGCTGGCGCTGGCGATCGCCTGCGACATCCACCCGCTCGACAATCTGCGGGTGCTCAAGCATCTGAAAAACGCCATGGGCCACAGCCAGGAGGAGGTCGATGGCTGGTACCGCCATTGGATCGCCGTGGGGTTGAGCGGCCTGGAAGCCCGTCTGGCGGGCGACCCGCGCACCGGGCGATTCTGCCATGGCGACACGCCGGGGCTGGCCGACGCGCTGCTGGTTCCGCAGCTCTACAACGCCCGCCGGATGGATTGCCCGCTCGACGGTTTTCCCACCCTGTTGCGGATCGATGCGGCCTGCCGGGAATTGCCGGCCTTCATCGCGGCGGCCCCCGAAAACCAGCCGGACGCCGAGGCGTAAGCGCACAATGCCGAGGCGTAACCGTACAGCCCGCCGTCATAGGCCGCTTTCGCGGTTCACCGCCGTCCGTCCATGTTATAAAGAGATCATGGAAAACCGTTCCCCGTCGGTCTGAACGCGCCGGGGAGCGGGGCAGCGGCGGGCAGCGGGGCACCTTTGGGCGATTTTTCCTCCATAGCCTATGATCTTGCCGAGAACATCGCGGCGAGCGCCTTCGTCGTTCTGGCCTACACCATCATCATCCGCAGCATGGCCGGTTGGAACCGCCATCTGCGCCAGGGGCTGTTCGGCCTGTTCATGGGCCTGACCATCATCTTCACGATGGTCCACCCGATCCACATCCAGCCCGGTGTCTTCATCGACGCGCGGTCGCCGCTGGTCGGGCTGACGACGCTGTTCGGCGGGCCGGTTGCCGGGTTGCTGGCCGCGCTGGTCGGGGGCGGCTACCGCGTCTGGCTGGGCGGGGCGGGCATGCCCGCCGGGGTGATGAACGTCGTTCTGTCGCTGCTGGTCGGCATGGGCTTTTCCCGGTGGCTGGACCGGCGCGGCACGCCGATGCAGGCAACCGACCTGCTGATTTTCGGCTTCATCCTCAGCGTCGTGACGTTGACCACGCTGGCGCTGCTGCCCAGTTGGGATCTGGCGCTGGAGGTGCTGGCCAAGACCGGCCTGCCGCTGCAAATCCTCATCCCGCTCGGCACGCTGTTTCTCGGCGGCCTGCTGCTGCGCGAACAGCGCCAGCACGACGCCGAACGGCGCGTGGCGGAAAGCGAGGCGCGTTACCGTCTGTTGGCCGACAACGTCACCGATCTGATTCTGGTGATGCGGGCCGATGGCCGGATCACCTATGTATCGCCGTCGATGCGCGATCTGCTGGGCTATGACCCGGCGGAGGTCCTGGGCACGTTTCCGGCCACCCTGCTGCACCCCGACGACCAGAAACAGGCGGCCAGCGCCTTCACCGGGATGCAGGCGGGCGCGCCCACCCGCACCATCACCCACCGGGTCCGTCACAAGGATGGCCGATTCGTGTGGATGGAATCGAGCATGCGTCCGGCGCGCGACGATGGCGGCGACTTCACCATCGTGGCCGCCATCCGCGACGTGACCGAACGCAAGACCGCCGAGGAGCAGCTCCGCGACGCCCGGCTGGAGGCCGAGGCGGCCAACCGGGTGAAGTCGGAGTTCCTGGCGGCGATGAGCCACGAGATCCGCACGCCGTTGAACGGGGTGATCGGCTTCGCCGACCTGCTGCTCGGCACCGATCTGACGCCGGAACAGCGCCAGTATGTGGCGCTTCAGCGCGAGGCCGGGCGTGGCCTGCTGGCGATCATCGGCGACATCCTGGATTACTCGAAGATCGAGGCCGGAAAGCTGGAGCTGGAGGAACGCCCCTTCGACCTGCACCGGTTGATGCGCGACTGCCGCGACCTGATGAGCAACGCCGCCTCGCAAAAGGGGCTGCTGCTGCAATTGTCGCTGGGGCCGGCGGTCCCGCGCTATGTCCGGGGGGACGAGGCGCGGGTCCGGCAAATCCTGCTCAATCTGGTTGGCAACGCGGTGAAGTTCACCGAACAGGGGTCTGTCCTGCTCACGGTCGGGCTGCTGTTGGGGGAAGAGGCGGCGGCGGACCGGGCGTCGGTGCCGCTGCTGCGCTTTTCGGTCAGCGACACCGGCGTCGGCATTCCCCTGGCCGATCAGGCCAACATGTTCCAACGCTTCAACCAGGGCGACCGCTCCACCACCCGGCGTTACGGCGGCACCGGCCTTGGCCTCATCATCTCCAAGCAGTTGGCGGAGCTGATGGGCGGGCGGATCGGCTTCCAGAGCAGCCCCGGCGTCGGCAGCACCTTTTGGTTCGAACTGCCCTTGCCCGTCGCCAACGACATCCGCAGCGTCAGCGAGGAACCGGCGGCGCGCGGCGCGACCCGCACCGGGCGGATTCTGCTGGCCGAAGACGTGCCGATGAATCAGATCGTCACCTCCTCCATCCTGTGCAAGGCCGGACACACGGTGGAGGTGGCCGAAGACGGGGTGGCGGCGGTCGAGGCGCTGCGCGCGGGCGATTTCGATCTGATCCTGATGGACATGCAGATGCCCCGGATGGACGGGGTGCAGGCCACGCAGGAGATCCGCAGGATGGCGGGCGGACGCGGCCGCATCCCCATCATCGCGCTGACCGCCAACGCGCTGGCCGACCAGCTTCAACGCTGCCTGGACGCGGGCATGAACGACCACGTCACCAAGCCGATCGACCGCGACACGCTGTTGAGCGCGGTGGACCGCTGGCTGGGGTCGGAACCGCAGGCCGAGGCCAACGGGATGGCCGGGGTGGAAACCCATGTCGACCCGGTGTTGAACCGGGCCAAGCTGCAAAGCCTGATCGACACCTTGGGGGCGGAGGCCACGCCCCGTTTCGTCACCGGGACGATGAGCGAACTGGCCCTGCGCATCGACCGCATCCTGGAAGCCGAACGGCTGAAGGACGCAGGCTTTGACGCGCACGCCATGGTGTCGTTGGCCGGGAATCTGGGGCTGGTGGAACTGGCCCGGCTGGCCCGCGCCCTTCAGCACGCCTGCGAACAGGAACGGCCCGACGCCCCGGCGCTGAAGGATCAGGTGCGCGACGCGGTCAACCGCGCGTCCAACGCCTTGCGGGCCGCGCTGGCGGAGGGGGCGGTGGATGGGGCGGCGGCTGGCCCACAGGACCAGCGCAACCCGACCACGACGCTTCCCCTGAACGGTTGATGGTCAACGGTTGATGGTCAGCGGTTGACGATCAGCGGTTGACGATCAGGGCCACCCCGGCGACCGCCACGGCGGCCCCCGCCCAGGCCCCCAGCCCCGGACGCTGGCCGGTCCACAGCCACAGCATCGGCAGGATCAGCACCGGGCTGAGGGCCGACAGGGTGGCGACCACCCCGGCGTTGCCGCTGGCCAGCGCCACCAGCAGCAGCGTCATGCCCAGCCCGATGCCGATGGCCCCGTTCACCGCGACCTGAAGAACGATCTTGGGCGTCAGCTTGCCACCGAAGCCCAGGCTTTGCCCCGGCAGCAGGCCGATCAGCGTCAGGATCACCGCCCCGGCCGACACCCGCACCGCCGCCGCCGCGACCGGATCGACCCCGGCGGCCATGACCGGCTTGGCGATGACCGACCCGACGGCCTGCCCGCAGGCCCCGATCAGGCAGACGCCGACCCCCGCCAACAGGCTGCCCTGCACGGCCTCCCAGCTGTGGCTGGAGCCGGAGCGCAAGGCCACCGCCAGCATCACCCCCAGCGTGACCAGCAGGATGCCCAGAATGGTCCAGGGACTGAGCGCTTCCCCCAGGGCCAGCCAGGCCAGCAGCGCGGTCAGCGGGGCGTTGGCCGCGTACACCACCACGTTGCGGCGGGGGCCGAGACGGCTGAGCGACCAGAACAGCGCCAAATCCCCGACCACGATGCCGAACACGCCCGACAGGGCCAGCAGGCCAATGGCTTGGATGTCCAGGCTCGGCCAACCGCCCATCAGCGTGGCGACGGTCAGCAGGCCAAGGGCGACGACGGACAGGCGCAAGCGGTTGAAGGCGATGGAGCCGATGGCGCGGACCGGACCGATGGCGATGAGGCCGCCGACGGCCCAGCACGTCGCGGTGCCAAGCGCGGCCAGATAGGCAAGCATGAGGGGGGACCGACCAATGGTTGACAGGGCCAGCACTCTACGCCGCCGCTCCGCTGCCCACGCCATGAGCAACACGCATGGCCGCCTCGCCTTTGCCGTTCCGCTGTGCGCTTTGCCCCTGTGCGCCGTCTTTGTGGGGTGGCTGGGCGGGAAATCATCTCGGGAAAACCCGGATCCGCGTTCACGCGGCTTGCCAAGCGGCCCGCAAAGGGCGATGTGTGGATCCTGCGCGCCCGTGTGGTGTTTGCCTGTGGGATCCCTTTGAGAGGGGCCAGGATGGCGGGCGCGGTTTCTGTTCCCCGGAGTTTGGGTCGTCCCATGAGTCAGCATCCCCCCCGTCAGCATGTGTATCGTCAGCCCAACGTCGTCGGCACCGAGGTGACGGCCACCGTCAAATGGTTCGACCCCGAACGCGGCTATGGTTTTGTCACCTTGGGGGGCGCGGGCAAGGACGCGTTGCTGCCCGCCTCCGTCGTCGTTCCCGCCGGGCACACGACCTTGCCGGAGGGGGCCACCGTGGTGGTCGATCTGGTCGAGGACCGCAAGGGCCAGCAGGTCAGCGCGCTGCATTCCGTCGATCTTTCCACCGCCGCACCGCCGCGCCCGCGCGGCGGTGATCGGGGTGGTGAACGCAGCGGTGATCGGGGCGGCTTCCGCGAGCGCGGTGGCGACCGTGGTGGTTTCGGCGACCGTGGTGGCTTTGGCGATCGGGGCGGCGATCGGGGCGGCGACCGTGGCGGTGATCGCGGTTTTGGCGGTCGTCCGGGCGGTTTCGGTGCCCGTGATGGCGGGCGCGATTTCGGCCGTGATGGTGGCGGGCGTGACTTTGGTCGCGATGGCGGGCCGCGTGGCCCGGCCCCGCGCCGTTCGGCCGACAGCGGGCCGACCAGCGAAGTGACAGGCACGGTCAAATGGTTCAACAGCAGCAAGGGCTTTGGCTTCGCTTCCCCCGACACCGGTGGGCGCGACGTGTTCATTCACGCCCGCGCGCTGGAACGCGCGGGTCTGCACGGCCTTGACGATGGGCAGCGCGTGCGCATGACCATCCGCCAGGGCGAAAAGGGCATGGAGGCGGTCAGCCTGTCGGTGGAGTGACCCGACGCGGGGCGGCCCACGGGGCCGCCCCTGTTCCTTGGCCATCCGTCCAGGCCCATCATCCCAGCCACGTCATCCCAGCCAATAGAGCGGATCGACGCCGAACAGATGGGGATGCGCGGCGAGCATCGCCCCATAGGCCGCAAGTCCCCCGGCCAACCGCGCCCAACCGATTTCACGCAGGGCCACCGCCCAGCCGCCGACCGGCCCCGGCCAGGGCAGCCGACGCGTCTCGGCGTGGAAGGCCCGCCCCGCCGGGCTGCGGCGCAGGACGATGTCGTTTTTGACGATGGCGAACAGGGCGATGGCCGCCATGGTGACGAACAGAACCACCCGCCGCCCGTCGCCGGTGGCGTTGAGATGGACCAGCGCCCACAGCAACAGCCCCAGGCTGCCCGGGCATCGGCTGATCCGAAAGATCCCCTGCGGCGGATTGGGGGCATCCAACGCGCCAAAGCGTGTGGTGATCCGCGCGACCAGCAGCACGAAGACCAGCGGCATGACGGCGGCGACCAGCGGGGCGGCCCACGGGGCCGGGGTGAACAGAAGCTCTCCACCATCGGCGGCGCGATAGGCGACGACGAACAGCCCCAGCGTCACCAGCGACCCCAGCGAGTGCAGGGCGATGAAGCCGGGACGGCCCAACCGGGCCATCAGCGCCGGGCGCACCCCCGGCCAGGAGGGCAGGGCGTGGCTGAGAAACACGAGACAAGCGGCGGCGAGCAGCGGTGCGGTCATGATCGTCATCCCATCGCAAGGCGGGCGCGCCGCCTTGACCCGGGTCAAGCGGGCTGGGGGCAAACAGCAGGGCAATTGCTTGAAGCACCGTGCACCCGGTCAAAACAAGAATGGGCACGAATTTCACGGATTTTTCACGGATTTCGCGGAACGCGCCCCAGATCTGAGCTGCTTGCGATCTTGCGACAAACCTCATGGCGGGGTGCAGGAGGCAATTGGCGTCAAAAATCCGTGCAATCCTTCCTTTTGTCCGTGCAATCCGCGTCCATTCTTGTTTGCGTGACGATGAGCGTTCGTTCAAGCGATTGCCCTGGGGCAAACAGTAGGCACAGGTCAAGCGCCCGTGACCAAAGGCGACCGCGCCCGGCGGACCGGTGTCTTGCCGCCCTTGCAGGCGCTGTAGCCGTCAGGGCTGAGCTGGCCGAAGGTCAGGCCGGTGGCCTTGGGCAGGGCCACCCAACGCTCCACCCCCAACTCCTGCCGCGCAGCCAGCCCGATGCGGGCACAGGCTTCGGCGTCGCTGCCCGCGCGGTGGTGTTCCAGCGCGATTCCCAGAAAATCGGCGAGGTGGTTCAGCTTGTGCGCCGCCAGCGTCGGCCAGGCCCGCCGCGACAGCACCACCGTGCACAGATAGGCGCAGGTCGGCCAGGGCAGGCCATAGGCCGTCAGGGTGTGGCGCAGCACGCTGAGGTCGAACGCCGCGTTGTGCGCCAGGATCAGGCGACCGTCGAGGCGGTCGCGCAGGCGTGCCCACACGCCGGGAAATTCCGGGGCGTCGGCGACATCCTCCGCCCGGATGCCGTGGATGGCGGTGTTGAACGGGTTGAACCGCATCTCCTGCGGGCGGATCAGATGCTCTTCCGTTTCGGTGACGCGGCCATCCTCGATCCAGGCGACGCCGATGGAACAGGCGCTGGTGCGCTGCTCGTTCGCCGTCTCGAAATCGATGGCAACCGCCCGGTCGTCGCCCAGGGGCAGGGGCAAGGTCATGGGAAGGAGGACCGTCAGGATCGGATCAGGCGGGCGACGTCGTCGGGCAGGGTCCCGTTCATCGCCATCAGTTGCACCTTGAGCAGGCTGGCCACCGACATCGAATCGGTGATCGCGCCGTTCATCGCCATGGCCACGGCCTCAGCGAAGGGCACGCGGCGGACGGACAGCGCTTCGGTGTCGTCGGGGCAGGCGTCCCCCTCCTCCAGCCCCCAGGCGAGGAAGGTGTGGGCGATCTCGTCGGTGATGCAGTTGGACAGATGCATCGTCATCAACGGCAGCCAATGGCGCGCGGTCTGCCCGGTTTCCTCGCGCAATTCGCGCGCGGCGGACTCCTGCGGATCGACGGACTTGTCGCCACCGCCCTCCGGAATTTCCCAACTGTATTGATCGAGCGGGAAGCGGAACTGCCCCACCAGGGTGACGCGGCCCTCATCGTCGATCGGGACCACCCCGGTCGCCAGGCCGCGCGGGCGGACGACGCCGTAGATGCCGGGTTTTCCCGCAGGCGTCAGAACCTTGTGTTCGATCACCTCGATCCAGGGGTTTTCGTAGTGGGTCGTGCTGGACAGCACCGTCCACGGGTTGCCGGTCTGCTGCGGCACGCGACGCTCCTGCGATGACGAGGCGGGGTGATGGTGGCGGTGACTATAGGCAGGGCTGGGGCGCACCGCAACAGCCGCCCCAGAACAGCCGCCCGAAACAGTTGTCCGGGGGAAACTGGATAAAATTTTCCCTATATTCATCACAACCAAGAGAAAATCGTTAAATATTGGTTTCTTGACAGACAAGATCGGGGCGCTTACTTCTGAAGATAAGACAAGTCGGCAAAGGTGCCGATCAAAAATTTAAATAAAATTCTTCGAAACGGAACGGCCTAACCCAGAGCGGACCCGCAGCATCAATGACCTTCGCGCCGCACGATCTTGACCGCTGGCAAAAGCCCGACTGGCGCACCCGGTTGGCGGCGTGGTGGGAGGGCTATGACCTGTCCCGGCTGCCGCCGCCGCGCCCAGCGGGCAGGACCGCGTTCGATCGTCGGGCGTCGCTGCGTCCGGTGGACGCGGTTGGCGGTGCGGGCGGGTTGCCGGTGGCGGGGCCGACCTCGCCCTTGCCCAACGCCGCCGCTCCGGCGGCTGGCCCGCTGGTCGATGCCGGGGCGGAGCCGCCCGTTGCCGAAACGGGAAACCCGGAGCTGGACCGGCTGGCGTTGATGCAGTTGGACCGCCATGGCGAACCGGTGTGGTCGGCCGCCCGCAGCGAGGGCGCGCAACTGCTGTGGGGGGAGGATCTGACCGGGCCGGGTGACGCGCAATGGATGGTGGACGCCGCGCGCCCCTTTGGCCTGAACGCGGCCAAGAGCGTTTTGGATCTGTCCGCCGGTCTGGGCGGAGCTGCCCGCGCGCTGGTGAACTCCTGCGACACCTGGGTGACGGGGCTGGAACCGTCGCCGTTGTTGGCCAAGCTGGCGATGGACCGGTCAAAGGCGCTGGGTGTGTCGAAAAAGGCCCCGATCACCCATTATGACCCGGAGCATTTCAACCAGGCGGGCAGCTTCGATCTGGTGATGGCCGACCGGGTGATGCACCGGGTGCGCGACAAGGAGGCGTTCCTTGACCGCGTCGGCGATTGCCTCAAGCCCAAGGGCGGCATCCTGATGTTCGATTACGTCATCGATGGCACACCGGGATCCTGGGACAATTGGAACAGCTGGCGCGAGGAGGAGCCGATGGAGGTCTATCCCTGGACCGGCGCGCGTCTGGCCGACGAGCTGACCCAACGCAACCTGGATCTGCGAATCCGCGAGGATCTGACCCAGCTTCACCGCCGCCAGATCATCGAACGCGTGCGAAAGCTTGGCGAAACCCTGAAGACCACCATCCCCGGCGGCCCGGTGCTGCGGGCTTTGGCGCGCGAGTTGCGGTTGTGGTGGTCGCGCCTGTCCGTTCTGGGCAACGGCCTGCGATTCTGCCGCTTCGTGGCGATCAAGCCGGGTTGACCGCGCACCGCCTTCGGGTCCCGACGGCGTCCTGAGGTTGTGGCGCTTGGGGGTGTCTCTCCGGCGTCTGCTGCACCGCCAAAAAATATGGGAAAATTGAGGGCTTTGGGGCATGTCCCCGCTTTTCTTTGCGCGGATATCTGCGATACCGTTTCCTCATGTCAGGAAAAATCATCGCCGTTGGAAATCTGAAGGGGGGCACCGGCAAAAGCACGGTGGCCATCAACCTTGCCTGCGCCCTGCGCGGCAGCGGCAAGGTGACGGTCGCCGTCGTCGATGCCGACGCCCAAGGCACCGCCAGCGATTGGGGGGCCAAGGGCCGGTTGGGCCTGACCGTCCACGCGCTGCCGTTTGACGAGGCGGAAAGCACCGGTCATGGCGGGGGAGCCATCAACGGAGCAACCGGCGGGCGCAACGGTGCCAGCTGGTCGGCGGTGGTCGAACGGCTGAAGGACGAGCATGACTTCGTCGTGATCGACCTGCCGCCGCAGTTGAGCGACGCGATCCTCAACGCGCTGGTCGCGGCCAACCTGTTCGTCGTACCCGTGACCGCCAGCGGGGCCGACCTGAAGGCGACGACCAAGGCGATCGAGCTGTTGCAGCGCGCCCGCGCGCAGCGCGACGATGGCCGCCCGGCCTGCCTGCTGGTCCCGTCGCGGGTGGATCGGCGCACGGCGGCGGGGCGGGAGATCGAAGCCGTGCTGCATGATTTCGGTGAACCGGTTGCCCCGGCCATCGGCCAGCGCGCCGCCCATGTCGATGCCTTCACGGCGGGGGAATGGGTGGGGTCCTACGCCCCGCGCTCTGCGGCCCATGGCGAGATCGATGTCCTCGCCGCGATTGTCAGAAGGGTGAAGTGATGGCCTCCCGCAAGCGTCCGTCCCTTCGCGACAACCTCACCCCCCGCAACCCGGCCACCGACCCGGCCCCGGTGTCGGCCCCGGCCAAGCGCAAGGTCAAGGCCAAGACGGCGGTCGAGGCCAAGACGGTGGTCGAGGATCTCGCGGTCCCCCTGCCGGTGGAACCCGAACCTGCTCCTGTGGAATTGGCGGCTGTCGAACCGGTCCCCGTGGATGCGGTGCCTGCGAAGCCGGAGGCGGCGGAGGCCGTTCCGGTTGTCGCCCCGGCGGATCCCGTCCCCTCGGCCCCCGTTGCACCAGCGGCGGTGATCGCGGTGGCGGAACCGGTGCCCGAAGC
This sequence comes from Azospirillum sp., assembly GCA_027486405.1. GTDB lineage: Bacteria > Pseudomonadota > Alphaproteobacteria > Azospirillales > Azospirillaceae > Azospirillum. The sequence continues at coordinate 24,828 of JAIXPD010000095.1, forward strand.
GAAGGAGTCGGCCCCGGTTGCGGAGCCGGTGGTGACGGAAAACCAGCCCGCAGCGGTGGTGCCGGTTGCGACTCCGGAGGCAGTCCCGGCGTTGGCCCCGGTCGAGTCCGCCCCGTCCGCCCCGCTTCCCGCCGCGTCGCCTGTCGTCCCGCCGCCTGCTGAGACACCGGTGCCGGTGGCCACGGCGGACGCCGCCCCACCCCCGGTTGCCGCCGCGCCGTCCGTGTCGGTCCAGCCCGATCCCGCTCCTCCCGCTTCTGCGGCGTCGGCTTCCGTGGCGACGCCCGCCGCCCCGACCCCTCCCGTCATCGTCCCCCCAGTCATGGAGACCGTTGTGTCCTCTGCCCCCAGCGAAACGGTCAAAGCGCCGACCTCTGCTTCCTCCTCTCAGCCCGCTTTCGTTCCGGCCCCGCCCCCGGCCCGGTCCGGTGGCCTCCTGGCGACGGTCGCGGTTGTGTTGGCGACCGCCGGTCTGGCGGCGGCGGCCACCACGCCGATGTGGTCCCCGCAGATCAAGCGGCAGGTTGCGGCCAGCCGCGCCCTGGACGAACGGGTGACGGCGGTCGAAGGCAAGCTTGGCACCGCCACCACCGCCAGCGCCTCGCTGACCGAGCGCGTCACCGCGCTGGAAGGCGCGCTGGCCGCGCTGAACACGAAGGTTGCGGCGCTGCCCGACGCCAAGGCGTTCGGCGCGCTGGCGATTTCGCAGTTGACGGCGGCGTTGGACGATTCCGATCCCTTCGCGGCGGAACTGGCGGCGGTTCGCGCCTCGGGCGTGGCCGACGAGCCGCTGAAGAAGGCGTTGGACGCCCTGGTTCCGCGCGCGGCCACCGGCATCCCGACCACCGACACCCTGGCCGAAAGCTTTGTGCTGATCGTGCCGGACGCGCTCGCCGCCGATCTGCGCGCCGCCGCTGAGGAGGCCAAGGCTGTGGCGGAGGCTGCCGCTGCGGCAGCGGCCGCCGCGCCGACTCCGGCCCCCGCTACCCCGGCCCCCGCTACCTCGGCCGAGCCGCCGGTGGAGGCACCCGCCGCCGCCGACACCGGGACCAGCCCGGAAGAGACCCCCGTGGTGGCCGACGCCGGTCCCGGCATCGTCGAGCAGCTGTGGTCGGCCCTCTACGGTGCGGCCGATCTGCTGCGCGTTGTCTCCTTCAGCAGCGGCGAGGTCCGCAAGGCCGCGACCGTGCTGGAACAGGCCGGTGTCCTGCTGGCCTCGGGCGATCTGATCGCCACGGTCGAACTGCTGTCCACCCTGGAAGGGGCCGCCGCCAAGACCTATGGCCCGTGGCTGGACGACGCCCGCGCCCGTGTGGCCGCCAACCAGGCGTCCGCCCTGCTGACCGCGCGCAGCGCGGCGCTGCTGGGTGGCAAGTCCTGATCCAGACGTGATCCGGGGCGGATGATCGCGCCCGCCCCGCTCGCATCTCGGCCCGCTCACATCTCGCTTGTTTTCACGCCGTCGTTGCGTTCCGTCCATCCGGCGGCGCGCACGGCGGCGTTGTAACGTCGGCTGACCGGAACGCGGCGGCCGTCGGTCAACACCAGCGTCAAGCGTCCGTCGGCGCTGCGCTCCACCCCCGCCACCGCGCGGCCCGCCACCCAGTGGGAGCGGTGGACCTGCATTCCCTCCACCCCGGTCAATTCGCCGATGGCGTCGCGCAGCCGCAGCAAAATCAAATCGCTGCCCTGGTCGGTGTGAACCCGGACATAGTGATCCTCCATCTCCAGGGCGAGAAGATTGCGACCCAGCCGGGGCGGGATGCGGTCCAGGAACGGGGGCGCGCCGGGTTCGGGGGCGGGTGTCGCCATTGGCTTCGGCACCGGGGCGGCGTCTGGTTCCACCGCATCGGGGATCGCTGCGTGGGCAGTCGGCGGCGGGGCCGCGTCGATCACGCCGTGGCGGCGCAGCTCCAGCCAGATCGGCGGGGCGGCGACCAGCAGGGTGACGACCAGCACATAGCCGTACAGCGTCAACAGCCCGCCCAGCCCCTGCGGGCCGCCGTTCCGCCACGTCTGTTCGATGACGGCGACCACGCCGGTCTGCACGACGCTGACCGTCAGCAGCCCCGCCGCCAGCATCCAGCGCCAGGAGCGGGTCAGGTCGGTGGTCAGCCGCTTGGCCAGCCAGACGACCAGATCGAATTCCAGCGTGCCGACCAGCAGCAACCCGCCCCAATAGGCCAACCGCCCGGCAAAGCTGAGATCCTGAAAGGTGCCGAACGGCCCCAGCACCGCCAGCGCCGCGACGCTGATGGCCAGAACCGGCGCGCGGCGGACCAGATGGGCGCGCAGCGCGGTCATCGTGTCGGTCCCCGCGCGGGCGTGGGCGTGAACGGGCGGGGCGACGACGGGCAGGCAGGACACCGCAAGATGGACCGTCTCGAAACAGGGGCGACCGATGCGGGAGAGTCGCGCAGCCATCGGCACGGTCAAGCGGAAACGCGCGGGCGTCAGTCCTGATAGGGGCAGGAGGCGAGAAAATCGGACAGGCGGCGGCCGGGCGTGTCCTCGAACCCGCGCTCCAGCGCCTGCACCGCGTCCATGCGGTCGATGCGGAAATTGCGGAACTCCTGCCGCAGCTCGCACCAGGCGGCCAGCGTCCAGGTCCGGCCCCAGAAAAACAGGCCCAGCGGATGGGCGGCGCGGGCCGAAGCCGCCCCATCCTCCCGCCGGTAATCGAACAGCAGGACCCGGCGGTCGTTGATCGCGGCGCGCAGCAGGTCCATCCGCTCGCGCAGGGCGGGCGGGAAGAAATCGGGGGCGAACAGGCGGCTGTCGGCCAACTCCCGCCGCCGCGCCTCCGGGACCACGGCCTCGACCTTGTCGAGCACGCGGGCGGCGGCGGCGGCCAGCGCGCCGCCGGTCCAGGCGCGGGCCAACCGCGCCCCGACGACCAGCGCCTCCACCTCGTCGCGGGTGAACATCAGCGGCGGCAGGTCGTAGCCGTCGCGCAACAGATAGCCGACCCCGGCCTCGCCCTCCACCGGCACGCCGGAGGCGGCGAGGTCGCGGATGTCGCGGTAGATGGTGCGCTCCGACACCTCCAAGCGCCGCGCCAACTCGCCCGCCGTCATCAACCGCCCCTTGCGGAGCAGTTGCACGATGTCGAACAGGCGGTCGGCGCGGCGCATGGCGGGGCGTCAGGTCAGGGTCAGTTCAGCGAATGAAGGCCGATGCGGTTGCCTTCGCTGTCGATGAACTGCGCGAAGCAACCCAGCTCGGGGCTGATCGGCGTCTTGGGCACCACGATGCGGGCACCGGCAGCCTCGGCGCGGGCCAGCGGTTCGGCCAGATCAGCGCCACCGTTCAGGTAGAGGACGGTCCCGGTCCCGCCGGGCTTACCGTCTTCATGCTCGATCAGGCAGCCGGTGACGGCCCCCGTGTCGGCGGGGAACAGGGCCAGACGGATCGGCAGGCCGCTTGGGCATGCGCTCTGGTTGAGGGTGACGGCGAACACGGTTTCGTAAAAGCCGATGGCGCGGGCCAGATCGCTGACCGGAATCTCGAACCACACGGCCACGTTGGTGGGCATCATCGCAACAAACTCCTGACAGAAGAGGGAGGGTGGTAAACAGGGTGCGTGCCGGCACACACCCTGTGTACGCCCCCCCTCCTGACAGCGTGCTGTCAGGAGGGTGACGCCCGGCGGACAAAATCCGCCGGTGGAGGATCAGGCGTCAAGCACCGCGCGGTCGTTCTTGGCGACCAGGGCGGCGAAGTAGGGTTCCATCGTCGCGTCGTCGAACCCGAAGGCGCGCTGGTACTGGATGATGAGATCGCGTTCGCCCGCCTCGGCCTCGCCATCGGCCATGGCGCTGTCGATCATGTTCAGCAGGATGCACAGCCGCTGCTGTTGGGACAGCTTCGGCGTCACATCGGCCAGGAACTGGTCAGCGGGCGTGCTGCGGGCGTGCTTCAGGCAGCGGTCCAATTCGTCGCGCGTCGCGTTGCGGCCCAGGACGGAAATGAGATGCGCGACCTCTTCCGGGTCGATCTCGCCATCCGACGCCATGCATTGGATCAGCGCCACCGCCAGCGCGCGGCGGGGGGTGATGTCCAGCGGGGCGGCACCCTTGAACTTGTCGAACAGGCCCATGGAAAAACTCCGTTGTCGTTGAACCGCCCTGCATGTGGGGATGGTGCGCGTGACGAACAGAGGGGGCATGCAAAAAATTATGATGTGGCGGCGGCGGGCAGGGCCGGGACGGGCTGCGGGTACTGCGCCAGTTCGAACAGCGCGCCGTCGGGATCGCGCAGGTAGCACATCAACTTGCCGCGCGGCAGCACGCTGTCGGGGACCGTCACCACCGGGCCGACGGCGGTTGCCCCCGCCGCCAGCGCGCGGTCGCGCACGGCGTGCAGATCGTCCACCGCCACGGCGAAATGGCCGATGGCCTGCGGGCCGTCCGGCCCCCCGTCGCGGTCGGGGAAGCGCAGCAGTTCGATGCGCAGCCGCCGGTCGGCGTTGACCAGGATCACGCAGTCGGCGGTCGCCCCGGGCCGCTCCAGCAGCGCTTCGAACCAGGGGCCGCACAGGGTTTGGTTCAGCGTCACCGTCATGGCGAACACATCGCGGTAAAAGGCCACGGCGCGGTCCATGTCGCGCACGATGACGTTGATGTGGTCGTGGCGGGCGTGGCTGTCGGCGGTGGTGGAACTGGCGGGCATGGTGGGGGCAGAGCCTTGGGCCGGGATGAAAACCGACTCAGCTGTGCCCGATGCGGGCGGAGGTTTCCAGCGCTTTGATGTGCGACAGGCCGGGCAGGATTTCCGACTTCACGAACTCCATACGGCGGTTGGGGCCGCCCCCGCCGCGCTGGAACCGGCTTTTCCACAAATTCATCTTCACCGCCAAGCCGCACAGCACGCCGCCGATGGTGACGTGGTGGGAGGCGATCAGTTCGCGGATGGTGCGGAAGGTGTCGGCGTTGATGTCGCTCCAGAAATCCTTGGAGCGGTTGTCGAAGCTTTCGAACCGTCCGGTGATCGAGGTGGAGATGTCGGTCAGGTCGCGGGCGATGTCGTCCAGCATCTTCATCTGGCGCGGGTCGCGCTTGACCTCCGCCGAGGTGCGGATGTCGGCCATCCAGGTGACGAAGCGCTGAACCTCCGGCACGATCTCGTCCAGGCATTTGCGGAAATAGGCCAGCGACAGGAAGATGTCGCCATACTCTTCCAGGAAATGGGGGATTTCGGTCAACTCGATGTCCAGCCGGTCGGCCATCATGCGCAGGTTGCGCAGCGCCTCGTCCTTGTTGGGGGTGGCGAACAGGCGGATGATGTCGCTGACGTCCGACACCTGCATGTCTTCCTGACCGTAGACATACTCCATCAAGGGGCGGGTGAAGACCCGCATGTAGCTGGTCAGTTCCTGTTTCTTGCGGTCCGACAGGGTCAGGCATTCGACGTTGTTCACGTCTATTTTCAAACGCCGCAATTCGATGCGCGAAGAATAGACGTCAAAGCTCGACGCGGTGGCGATCTTCTCGATCTTCACCAGATCGCGTTCGACCTCCTCCTTGTAGGATTCGAAATAGGCCGGGACATGGCGGGGAACCACCTGACCGCTGCCGGTCTGGACGCCGTGAAACATCTCCACCACGGTTTGCAGCCGCACGTTCTTGATCAGGCGGGCGTGTTGCAGGCCGGGGGTTTCCAACGGAATGCTGGACAAGGGCAGGATGTGCAGGGAATCGCGCGCTTCGTCGTCCAGCGACCGACGCTTGGTGTCCTCGGTGCTGCTGGATGCGTCGGTCTGCGCCTGCGCGTCGGCCTGACTGGCGTCACCGTTCAACCAAACCTCTCCCAATGCGTGCGGTCTGTTACGAATCCGTCATCGTCAGGATGCACCATACAACAGACAAACCGGCTGGCAAGGATCGATATGCCACGATTCGCGACACAAAACCATTGGGGGACAACGCAATGCCCCAGCCGCGCGGGGGGCTGGAGCATTGCGCCGGGGGCGTGCGTTGCCGCCCTATCATCAATGGACGCTTCATCAATGGACGCTCAGCGGCTCCATGTCGTTCTGGCGCACGGCGGCGAAGGCGATGTCGCGTTCCGCCAGCACGCTCAGCGGCGAACCGTCGGCGGCGTGGATGGAAAAGGCCGGTTCGCCGTTCCGGTCGATCGGGCGGATGTAGGCCAGATGATCCAGGCCGAGCGTGGCGAAATCCTGGACCGACAGATGGCGCAGGTGATCGAGCGTTTCGTGGGGCATGGTCGCGACTCTCCGGGCGGCCCCCCGCAAGGGGCGGGCCGCGATGGGGGAAAACAGGCGCTGGGGCGGCCGCAAGGCGGAATGCGGGTGGAGGCGGTCAGCCCCCGTTGCGGTCCGCCGCGAGGTCGATGGTGCGGGCGGCGGCACCGGGGGCGGCGGCACCGGGTTGCTCGATCTTGATCGTCCGCACCTTCGGTTCGGGCATCGGGCGGGTCAGGTCGATGTTCAGCAGGCCGTTGTCGAGCGAACAGCCCACCACCTCGATCCCATCGGCCAACACGAAGCTGCGCTGGAACTGGCGGGCGGCGATGCCGCGATGGATGTAGATGCGCGACTTGTCGTCGGTCTGGCGACCGCGAATGACGAGCTGGTTGTCTTCGATCTGCACCGACAGGTCTTCGGACGTGAAGCCCGCGACCGCCAGTGTGATGCGCAGACCGTCGTCGCCGATCTGTTCGATGTTGTAGGGGGGGTAGCCCTCGGCGGAATTCTTGGCGATCCGGTCGAGCGTGCGCTCGAACTGATCGAAACCCAACAGCAGGGGGCTGTTGAACAGGGACAGGCGGGTGGTCGTCACGGCGCATCCTCCTCTTGACGCGAGCGAGTTGCACAAAGCAAAGGCCCGTTTCCGGCGCCCGGCGAAGCGGCAGCCCAAACGGATTCGGCGCTGCCAAGACAATAGATTGGGAGATGGGGGGCCGTGGTCAAGGCTCTCGATCAGGGATCGACCACGCCCGCCATCCCCGTCACCGCGTCGGCGATGGCCAGACAGGAGGTGAGGCCCGGCGATTCGATGCCGAACAGGTTCACCAGACCGGGGATTCCGTGCGTTTCCGGCCCTTGCAGCAGAAAATCGCGCTGGGGCTGGCCGGGGCCGCTGAGTTTCGGCCGCACCCCGGAATAGGCGGGAACCAGCGCCCCGTCGGGCAGGCCCGGCCAATAGGCGCGCACCGAGTCGTAAAAGCTCTCCGCCCGCGCCGGATCGACGGCGTAGTCGATGCCGTCGCCGGTCGGGCCGGTGTCGGGGTTGCCCAGCCATTCCACATCCGGGCCGAAGCGGGCCTGCCCGGCCAGGTCGAGCGTCAGATGCACGCCCAGCCCGCCATCGACCGGGACCGGATAGACCAGCCGCGAGAAGGGGGAGCGGCCCTGACCCAGCGCGTAATAGCTGCCCTTGGCCAGCACGCGCGGCGGCACGTGATCGGCGGGGAACCCCTCCAACCCGGCGGCGACCGCCCAGGCCCCCAGGCCGGCCGCGTTGACCAGCGTGGTGCAGCCCAGCCGCATCGGCTCCGCCCCGCCGACCTCCAGCACGAAGCCGTCGGCGCTGCGGTGGGCGCGCACCAACGGGCTGAGCAGGGCCAGCATCGCCCCGGCGTCCTCCGCGTCGCCCAGCAGGGCCAGCATCAGCCCGTGGCTGTCGATGATCCCGGTGGAGGGGGAGACCAGCGCTCCGGCGGCGCGCAGGTTGGGTTCCCAGGCCCGCGCGGTGGCGGCGTCGATGGCGTAGAGGTCGGTCACGCCGTTGGCGGCGGCCTGTTCCCGGATGCCCGCCAGCTTGGGCAACTGGTTTTCGTCGCTGGCGACGATCAGCTTGCCGATGCGGCGGTGCTCCACCCCATGGCTTTGGCAATAATCATAGAGCGCGTCGCGCCCGGCCACGCACAGGCGGGCGCGCAGGCTGCCGGTGGGGTAATAGATGCCGGCGTGGATGACCTCCGAATTGCGCGAACTGGTCCCGGTGCCGATGGCGTCGGCGGCCTCCAGCACGATGACCTCCCGCCCGGCCTGCGCCAGCCGCCGGGCCACCGCCAGCCCGACCACCCCGGCCCCGACCACCACGCATTCCACCCGCTCCATCGCGCCGCACCCTCTGTTCCGCGTTCCAGGCGATGGGCAGGGGAGCGCAAAGCCGGGCGGGGCGCAAGAACCATGATGATGCCACGGGCATGGGGCAGGGCAATCGCTTGAAGCATCGTGCGACCGACCGGAACAAGGGTTGCCACGGATTTCACGGATTTCACGGAATCCGTCTCAGAAGCATCCGCTAGGGATCAACCCAATGACGGGATGCAGAATGCAATTTTGAACAGACATCCGTGAAATCCCTGGTTCTGTCCGTGAAATCCGTGTCAATCCTTGCCTGCGTAACGATGATTGTTCGTTCAAGCGATCGCCCTGGGGCATGGGGGCGTTGCGCGCTTTGCCGTCACGTTGCCGTCACAGCATGTTTGACTCGGGGCGCGGGATGGGTATAGTGCGCGCCTTCACCTCCTGGGAAAGTGGGCGCGCGTAGCGTTTGCGCCCCGTCCGTCGCCGCAAGGCGGGCGGAACTACCGGGACAACATCAACTCGTGCATCAACGAGGCAGGTCGTTATGAGCAAGCGTCAAGAGTCCAAGTTTAAGATTGACCGCCGCCTTGGCGTCAACCTGTGGGGCCGTTCCAAAAGCCCGCTGAACAAGCGCGAATACGGCCCCGGCCAGCACGGCCAGCGTCGCAAGAAGCCGTCGGATTACGGCTTGCAGCTGATGGCCAAGCAGAAGCTGAAGGGCTACTACGGCAACATCGGCGAGAAGCAGTTCCGCCGCATTTACGCCGAAGCCGTCCGCCGCAAGGGCGACACCGGCGAGAACCTGATCGGCCTGCTGGAGCGCCGTCTGGACGCGGTCGTGTACCGCATGAAGTTCGCGCCGACCCCGTTCGCCGCGCGCCAGATCATCAACCATGGTCACATCCTGGTGAACGGCCGTCGCCTGAACATCGCGTCGGCCCGCCTGAAGGACAACGACGTGGTCGAGGTCAAGACCAAGTCGAAGCAGATGGCCCTCATCCTCGAAGCCTCGGCCTCGGGTGAGCGCGACATCCCCGACTATCTGGAAGTCGACAGCAGCGCCCTGAAGGGCCGCTTCGTCCGCGCGCCGCTGCTCGCCGACGTGCCGTACCCGGTCCAGATGGAACCGAACCTGGTCGTCGAATTCTACTCGCGTTGATCGGTCGGGCTTCGGCCCGCCTCATCGCGTCGAACACGGCGAACACGAAAAAGGCCGCTCCTTCGGGAGCGGCCTTTTTCTTTGGCGGGATGTTGGAGGGAGACGCCCGGCGCTCCCCCGATCGTATCGTCAGATCTTGCGCGTCAGCAGCAGCGCGGTCAGATCGTCGTCAATCGGGCCGGTGGCCCGCAGATCGGCCAGCAGCGCGGAAAGGAAGGCCTCGCCCTCCCGGTCGCGGTGACGGGCGACCAGCGCAGCCAGACCGGTTTCGTCCAGCACGTCGCTGCCGACCGGAATTTCGATGGCGGCGTCGGAATACAGGAACAGACGCCCGCCCGGCGGCAGCGGCAGGCTGCGGTTGTCGTATTGGGCGGACGACAGCAGCCCCAGCGGCAGGCCGCTGCCATCGCCCAGTTGCGGGGCGTCGTCGCCCGGTGCCCACACCATCGGCGCGGTGGCGGCGGCGGAGGCGTAATGGAACACCCCCTCCATCGGGTCGATCACCCCCGCCAGCATGGTGGCGAACTGGCCATAGGGCAGCAGCGTGCACAGCCGTTTGTTGACGGTGGCCAGGAAGCGGGCCGGTTCGCCGCTGACAGCGGCCAATTGCTGGCACATCGCGTGCAAGCGGAAGGTGTTGAGCGCCGCGCCGACGCCATGGCCGGAAAAATCGACCAGATACACCGCCAGCCGCCCATCGGGCAGCCGCCGTTTGCCCCAGAAATCGCCCCCCAGCTCCGACGATGGGGCGAAATGCGCGTTGATGGCGATTCCCAACGCCTCTTCGGTGTTGAGAAGGCGGGTCGGGGATGGCAGCAGCCGTTCCTGCATGCTGCGGGCGAGCGCCAACTCGCTTTGCGCCCGGTTGTGATAGGTCTCCAGATCGCGCAGCAGCGCGCGTTTTTTCAGATGGATGCGGACGCGGGCCAGCAGTTCGCCGCTGTTGATCGGCTTGGCGACGTAATCGGTGGCCCCGACCGAAAAGGCGCGGGCGCGGTCCTCCGGCCGGTTCAGGCTGGATTGGATCAGGACGGGCAGCGACTTCCAACGCGGATCGGCGCGCAGGTGCCGGCACATCTCGAACCCGTCCATGCGCGGCATCATCAGGTCCAGCAGGATCAGATCGGGTTGGAAGCGGTCCAACCGGGCCAGGGCGTCGCCGCCATCCTCGGCCTGTTCGACCTGATGGAAGCCGCCGCGTTCCAGCAGGGCAAGCAGCAGGTTGCGGTTCACCCGGTTGTCGTCCACCACCAGGATGCGGGCGTGTTCCAGCCCGGCGGACGCCTTGGCAAGCGGGGAAGGGGCTGGCGCTGGGGTGGTCACGATCCGCTCCGTTCGATCCAAACCAGCGTGTGGTCGTCGCCGCTGGCGCGGCCCAGGGCGGCGCCCAGGCTGTTGACCACGCTGGCAAAGCCCGCTTCCCCGCCGCCTTCGGCCATGGCGCGCCCGATCATCCAGCCCAGCCCGATGCCCGTCCCGCCCTCGTCCAACGATTGCAGCACCGCCACCGAATAGAGCGTCAGCACCGATCCGGCGGGCAGCGGCAGCGTTTCGCTGCGGTAACGCGCGCCAACATCCATCCCGATGGCCATCCCGCCCGCCTGCCCATAGACCGGCGCTTGCCCATCCGGGGGCAGCAGCAGGGGCGGGGCCGAATCGGCGGCGGCGTAGGTGAAACGGTCCCGTTCGCCGTCGATCACGCCATAGATGACGGTGGCGTGCTGCCCATCCTCCAGCAGGTCGGCGGCCTGTTCGTTCAGCGCGTTCAGCATCGCCGCCGGATCCAGGCCATGGTCGGCGGTCAGTTCGTGCAGCAGGGTGTGCAGGCGAAAGGCGTTCATCGCCGCCGACACGCCTTGCCCCGACATGTTCAGCAGAAAGATCCCGAGTTGGCCGTCGTCCAGCGGCAACACCCCCCACAGATCCCCGCCCAGATTGGCTGAAATCTCGGTGTGGGCGCGCAGCACCACCCCGGCCAGCGACCCCAGCGTGTTGCACAGGGTGGGGGAGGGCAACAGATGCTCGTGCATGGATCGGGCGATGGCCAGTTCGCCTTCCACCCGCGCCCGGTAGCTTTGCAAACGGCGGATCAGCAGGCGGCTTTCCAGATGGATGCGCACCCGGGCCACCAACTCCGTCCGGTCGAGCGGCTTGGACACCAGATCGGTGGTTCCAGCGACGAAGGCGCGGTTGCGGTCCTCACCGGAGGTCAGCGAGGTTTGGACCAGGATCGGCAGATCGGCGGTGTCCGGATCGGCGCGCAGGCGGCGGCACACCTCGAACCCGTCGATGCCCGGCATCATGATGTCGAGGATGACCAGATCGGGTTGCAGCGCCGCGACCCGATCCAACGCCTCCTGCCCATCGCGGGCGTAATGCAGATTGTGGAATCCGGCCTCGCTCAGCATCGCGCCGATCAGGGTGCGGTTGAGATGGGTGTCGTCCACCACCAGGATCGGGCATTCGGGCAGGCCGAGACAGACCTCCGCGTCGGCGGGGTGTCCCGGTTCCGGGGACAGCGGCGTCACAGGGAAAACCTCATGCGGATGCGGCGGCCGCCGTCCCGCAGTTCCACCGAATCCGCCACGGTGGCGATCAAATCCAGCCCACGGCCCGACGCGCCGTGGCAATCCGTCCGGGTCGGTTGGAAACCGCCGCCTTCGTCGGCCACCTCAACCGCCAGGGCCGACGGCTCCAGCGTGACCGCCACCTCCAGCCGCCGTTGCGCCAGCGCCGGGTTCGCCATCTGGCGGACCAGATCGCGGGAGAAGCGCTCCAGTTCGGCGGCGCTCAACTCCTTCATGCCCGCGACCTCCAGATTGCCATGCACCAGGGCGTTGCTGATCGCCTCGTGCAGGGCCAATTCCAGATCCTCGCGCCGGTCGGGCGGCAGCGGATGGCGGGCGGCCAGCGCGGTCAGCACGCGCCCGGCCAGATGCAGGTCGTTGGCGGTTTCGGTGGTCAGATTGATGTAGAGATCGACCGCCCCGGCCCGTTCGGTCTGCGCCGCCAGCAGGGGTTGGGCGTCGGAATCGGTCTTGGGTTCGATCCAGGCGGCCACCGGCGGCAGCCACGCGGCGCTGTCCTCCGCCCCTTGCGGGCCGTCCAGCAGGGCAAGGGTCGAGCCGGGCCGCTTCCGCCCGTTCCCCGTGTCGTTCGGTTGGCCGCATCCCGGCGGCAACCCCAGCCACGCCGCGCACCGGGCCAGGCGCTCGTCATCGATCGCCAGACCGCGCAGGGCGGTGAAGCGGGTTCGTGGGGAAGGCGTCCGGCGGGCCATCCGGCCTCAATCCTCGATGGGGATGAGCTTGCCGATCTGCGCCACGGTCAACACCCGCTTGACCTGCCCGACCGCGCCACGCAGCACCAGGGTTTTGTCGGTGGCGACGATTTCCTCCCGCGCGATCAACAGCATGCCGATCCCCGCCGAATCAACGAACTCCAGCGACGACAAATCCAGAATTTGCCGCTGACCTTTGTTCAGTTTCATCTCGCCAATCAGCGCCCGCAGCTTGGCGTGGTCGTTGAAGGTCAGACGACCGCGCAGGCGAATGGTGTCCTCGCGGTCGCGTTGTTCGCTCGCGTATTCCATGGCTATGCCCCCCAAAAAACCAGTGTCTCAATCGAAGAACAGCAACGCATCAGAACAGTTCGATGTCTCCACCGGCACTGTCGCTATGCGATGCATCCACGTCAAGCACACCATTTTCATCCAGCGCGGTCCCTTCCAACAGAAGTTTTCGCACAAAACGCCCGCGCATTTCACTCAGCGTGAAGCGGCCCAGCAGGGTGTTCAGCCACTCCTGCGGCTCGCGCGCGCCGACGTCGGGCGGGACCTGGGCGCGGATTTGGCTTTCCAGATCGCCCAACCCGACGCACAGCACGGCGAGGCTGTCGTTGATCGCCTCAATCCGCTGTTTGGTCAGATCCTGGAACTGCATGCCGGTGATGACGCGCCCGATGGTGGCGGACATGTCCGCCGACACGGTGGCGGCGGTTTCCAGCACGCTTTGGAAGTGGTTGGTCTGCTCCACCAGGCTGACCATGGTCTTGTCGACGCGTTCCTTGGCCAGCATCTGGGGCGACATGTCGGTGTTGGCGATCTCGCGCAGGATCTCGTGGCCGTGGCGCACGCCCTTGACCACCGCCGTCACCTTGCTGCGCATCCGTTCGGCCAGCGCGGCGGTGGAGCTGGACAGGTGGCGCACCTCCTGGGCGACGACGGCGAAGGTGCGCCCGGCCTCCCCGGCGCGGCTGGCTTCGATGGTGGCGTTCAGCGCCAGGAAATTGGTCTGCCGGTTGATGCTGTCGATGTCGCCGATGGATTTCTCCAGCTCCACCACGTCCTTTTGCACGTCGTCGAGCAGATAGACCATGCTCATGGCGTGGCGGGACAGGACCACGATGTTGCCGACCATGTCCGAAATCATGTCCTGCATGCCGACCACCAGATGATCGACTGGCACGCGTTCGTCGTCGATGGTGACGGATCCGGCGATGGCGATGATGTCGGCGACCCGCTGGGACTGCTCCAGCGCCTTTTCCGCCAGGATGCGGAAGCGGGTGGACAGATCCAGCGTGGCGTCTTCCACATGCTGGGAGGTGCGCGCCAACTCGCTTTGCACCACACCCAGGGTGCGGCGCTGGACGTCGGCGAAGCCCATCCAGGTGGACAGCAGGTCGTGGGACACCGCCACCGTGTTGGCGGCGTCGGCGGTTCCGGCGGCGGGCGGCTGGATCGCGGCACCGTCAAACGACATATCGACACTCCTCACTCTGTCCACCCCATCCGGCCAACGGTCCGCATCAGGAACCGCGCGGGCGGTCGCCGATGGCGTCGTAGGCGCGCATCATTTCGGCGGGAATTTGCGCCAAAGGCAACTCCACCGCCACCGCCCCGCCTTCGCGGGCGGCGCGCGGCATTCCATACACCACACAGCTCGATTCCTGTTCGCCAATGGTGTGGGCACCGGCGTCGCGCATCGCCTTCAGGCCGATGGCCCCGTCGCGGCCCATGCCCGACAGGATGACGCCGACGGCGTTCGGCCCGGCGGCCTTGGCGACGGAGCCGAACAGCACATCCACCGATGGCCGGTGGCCGCTGACCGCCGGGCTGTCCTGGATGTGGCAGACCAGCCCGAGAGCGTCGCGGGCGATGGCGAGATGGCGGTCGCCCGGCGCGATGAAGACCACGCCCTGGGCCAGCCGCGCGCCATGGCTGGCGACCTGGACGCTGGGAGCGGACATCCGGTCGAGCCGGGCGGCGAAGCTGGGGACGTAGCTCGGCCCCATATGCTGGGTGATGACGATGGGCGGGCAATCGGCGGGCAGGACGGCCAGCACGTCGCGGATGCGTTCGACCCCGCCGGTGGAGGCGCCAATGGCGATCAGGCGGTTGCCCGTCTCGGCCCGGCGCGGCCTGGGCAAGGGCGTGGCGGCGGCGGCGGGGCGGCGCATCGACAGGCGTGCGGTGGCGGCGACCATGATCTTGGACACCAGTTCGCGCCCGGTCTGTTCGAACCCCTTGCCGTCGGCGCTGCCCGGCTTGGCCAGGCAATCGACCGCCCCCAGCTCCAGCGCGCGGATGGCGGCGTCGGACCCTTCCTGCGTCAGGGTGGAGATCATGATGACCGGTGTCGGCCGCAGGGTCATGATCTTTTCCAGAAAGGACAGGCCGTCCATCTTCGGCATTTCGACGTCCAGCGTGATGACGTCGGGGTTGGTCGCCTTGATGATTTCGCGCGCTTCGAACGGGTCGCGGGCCACGCCCACCACCTCGATTCCGGCTTCGCGCGAGAGCATGTCCTTCAGCATCTCGCGCATCAGCGCGCTGTCATCGACGATCACGACGCGGATGGTTCGGCTCATCATCAACCCTCGTCGCTGTCGGTGGCGATGAACAGCTCGACCGCGCCGTCGATCAGGCCGCGCCGCAGGTTGGACATGAAATGGCGCTCCTGGGTGATGGTGTCCACAACCATGGTGGGATTCAGCATACGGCGCAGCGCCCGCCCGGCGTGGGGAAAATACTGGATGCGGCGCGCCGACGCACCGCCCAGATCCTGACCGGCCAGGATCAGCCCCTCGGCCCGCACATAATCCAGGGCAAAGCGGCTGTTCATGCCGCCGATGTCATAGCTGCTGTCGATGACGCGGGCACCGCCGAACAGCTTGACCTGCAAGCGCCGCCGCTCGGCCCCCGCCCCCAACAGCGCGTTGATGAGGCGCTCCATCGCCACCGAGCCATAGCGCGCCGCCTCCCCGTTGCCGCTCAGCTCCGATTCCGGGACCTCGGGCAGCAGGAAATGGTTCATGCCGCCGATGCCGCGCACCGGGTCGTGGATGCAGGCCGACACACAGGACCCCAAGGTGGTGGACATCATCACGTCCATCCGGTCGCTGATGGCGTGGTCGCCCAGAAACACCTTGATCGTCTCCATCCCCGACGCCCGGCTGACCATGCGACCGACGCGCCGGTTGGGGGGGGCGACGGCGTCGCGCGTCATGGTCCCACCCGCTGGTAGATGGTGGGGCCGACCTGCCGGAACCGCTCCGACACGCCATACAGGCTTTCCGAATGCCCCAGGAACAGATAACCGCCGGTGCCGATCATGCGGGCGAAATTCTCGATCACCTGCATCCGTCCGGGCCGGTCGAAATAGATCAGCACGTTGCGGCAGAAAATGGCGTCGAACGGGCCGGACATCGGCCAATGTTCCAGAAGATTGAGCGGCTTGACGGTGATCAGGCGCTTCAGATCATCGGTCATGGCGATCGCCGGTTCGCCGTTCAGCGTCGTGGGTCGGGTGAAGCGGGACCGGATCGCCGCCGGGATGCCCGACGCGCCGTCGGCGCTGTACACCCCCCGTCGGGCGGTGTCGACCATGTGGGTGTCGATGTCGGTGGCCAGGATGCGGGCGTCCCAGCGCCGCAGTTCCGGCCCCAGGCTGGCAACCAGCACCATGGCGATGCTGTAGGGTTCCGGCCCCGAGGAGCAGCCCGCCGACCACAGGCGCAGCCGGGGCTTGGGATCGCGGGCGCGCCGGTCGCGCAGTTCCGGCAGCACCGTTTGTTCCAGAAAGGTGAAGTGGTGGGCCTCGCGGTAAAAGCTGGTCAGGTTGGTGGTCAGGGCGTTGACGAGGTAGCCGATTTCGTGCGCCCCGGCCTCGCTCTGCAACAGGGCGCAATAGGCGTCGAAATCGGGCAGACGCAGGTCGCGCAGGCGGCGCGCCAGCCGGGCATAGACCATCTCCACCTTGTGCGCCGCCAGCGCGATCCCGGCCAACTGGTGCAGCAGCCGGGCGATCAGATCGAAATGGTGCCGTTCAAAGCGGAACTCGCGGGTGTTCCGGAAATCCGCCCCCGCGCCGGTCGGGCGGGACCGTCGGTCGGCGTCGGGGCGGGGATCATCGGACGGAGCCTGCGGGCCGGTCATCAAGGGGCGATCTCGGCAAAAGCGTCAGACGCGGGCGCGGCGGCGGTCGCCCCGATCCCCGGAGAAGCGATCCCCCGAGGCACGATCCCCCGAGGCACGATCCCCAGAGGCACGATCCAGGGTGAAGGAGGTCATTTGCTCGCGCAATTGGTCGGCCTGCTCCTCCAACGACCGGGCGGCGGCGGTGCTTTCCTCCACCAGGGCGGCGTTCTTCTGCGTCATCTCGTCCATCTGGGCGACGGCGATGTTGACCTCGTCCAGGCCGCTGGCCTGTTCGCTGGTGGCGCGGGCGATTTCCGCGACCAGATCGGCGACGCGGCCGATGCCGGTGACGATCTCGGTCAGGGCACCGCCCGCCGCGCGCACCAGATCGACGCCCTCGCGCACCTGCGCGCCGCTGTCCAGGATCAGCGCCTTGATCTCCTTCGACGCCTGGGCGGAGCGCTGGGCCAGTTGCCGGACCTCCTGCGCCACCACGGCGAAGCCGCGCCCGGCATCGCCCGCGCGCGCCGCCTCCACCGCCGCGTTCAGCGCCAGCAGATTGGTTTGGAACGCGATCTCGTCGATCACCCCGATGATGTCGGAGATCTTCTGCGAAGACTGCTCGATCCGCCGCATCGCCTCCACCGCGTCGCCCGCCACCTGACCGCCTCGCGCCGCCACACTGCGGGCGTCGGTGGCGAAACGGTTCACCTGCTGGGCGTTCTCGGCGTTGGAGCGCACGGTCGCGGCCAATTGTTCCATGCTGGCGGCGGTTTCCTCCAGGCTGCTGGCCTGCTGTTCGGTGCGCTCCGACAGGTCCAGGCTGCCCGCCGCCACCTCGCGGCTGGCGGTGGCGATGGAGGACGCCGCGCTGTCGATGCGCCGCACGGTGTCGGACAGTTGGACGACGGTGTTGTTGAAATCGTTCTTCAGGCGCTGGAACACGCCCTCGTAATCCCGTTCGATCCGGCGGGTCAGGTCGCCGTGCGACAGGGTTTCGAGCGCGGTGGCCAGCTCCTCGGTGACGGCGGAGACGTTCTCCGACAGCCGGTTGATGCCCTCGCTGACCAGCCGGAAGAAACCGACCTTGTCGGTCAGATCGATGCGGTGGGTGAAATCACCACGCACGGCGCGGTCCACCATGCTGCTGATCTCGGCCTCGATCGCCAGTTCTTCGGTGCGGTCGCGCCATTCGATGACGGTCCCCAGCTTTTCCCCCTGGCGGCTGACCACCGGGTTGGCGATGACGTCGAAGGTGCGCCCACCCGCCTTGGCCGACCCGCGATAGGTCTGGGTCAACGCCCCCAACAGACGGCGCTGGTGGCTGGGGTCGCGGTGGAAGATGTCGTAATTCCGGCCCAGCAGCGCTTTGCTGTCGAAGTTGGGCAGGGCCTTTTTCAGATCGGCCTCGGCGTGGCGGAACATGCCCATGATGGAGTCGTTGGCGTAGAGGATTTGGCCATCGGCGTCCGCCATCATGATGTTGGCCGACACCCGGTCCAGGGCGATGCGCAGCCGGGCCGCCTCCACCGCCTCGTCCTTGAAGGCGGCGACGGCGCGGGCCATGTCGCCCATTTCGTCGCCCGCCTGGGTGTGGGGAACGGCGACGTTCAGCTTGCCCGCCAGCAGGTCGGTCATCACGGCCTTGATCCCGGTGATCGGGCCGATGATCGACCGGCCGATCCGGCTGGCGGCGAAAACCCCGATCAGCAGCGACAGCAGACCCAGTCCGATCGACAGGCGGGTGTTGAAGGTCGCCTCCTGCTCGGCGGCGATCTCGTCGGCCACCTGTTCGGCCCGCAGCGCGGTGATGATGATGCCGATCGCGTCGTTGATGTTGCCCACCAGCTTGCCCACCTCGGCGGTGCGCTGGGTGATGGTGGCGTTGAGCGCCAGCGCGTCCTTGAAGGCGGCGCGGTAGTCGGTGGAACGCGCCTCCACGTCGCGCAGGATCGCGCTGACGGTGGGGGAGGCGCGGAAGGCGGCGGTCAGCTCGGTCAGATGCTCGGCCAGCTCCTTGCTCTGTCCCTCCACCTGGGCGATGGCGGTGGGATCCTTCAACCCCAAGGCGCGGTTGGCGGCAAAGCGGACGGTGATCCAGTGCTTGATCGCCTCCTGCGCGTCGATGGCGGCGGCGCTGTTGTCCTTGCTCGCCGTCACCACCTCTTCCAGTTGGGCGGTGACGCGCTCGCCGTTCGGATCCATCCGGTCGCGCAGGATGCGGTCGAACCGCTCGCGCAGTTCGCGGACCTGCTCGAACTGCTCGTGATAGCCAGCGTGCAGCCGCGACAGCTCGGCAAAGGCGGCGGCCTGGGAGGAGGCGGTCAGGATCGCCTGACGCTCGCTCATCGCCTTGTCGAAGCTGGTGCGCAGAGCGCGCTGACGCTCCAGCGAGCCGATGTCGCCGGTGAAGATGTAATCCCGCCCCTGGATGCGTTGGTTGGCCAGCCGGTTTTCCAGATCCTTGGCGAACAGGGCCAGATCGCCCGATTTCAGCGCGTGGTCCAACCGGTCGTTCAGGTTGTGCTGGCCCAGAGAGCCAATCCCCACTTGCGCGACGATCAAGGCCAGCAGAAAGCCGAAGACCAGCCACAGCCGTTGCGCGATGCCCATGCGGCGAACGGGCGCGCCGTTGGGTGTGGCGGCGGGCGCGGTGGTGGCGTGCGTGGTCATGGCGGTTGTCTCCAGCGTCATGTGCGTTGGCCGGTGGGGCGGGGTGGGGCCGATGGTGTGATCGCCGATGGGGGCCGGGGGCGGTCCCCCGGTCGGGTGGCGTCTAGGAGGTCGCGGCGCTGCCGGCAATTGCCCGGGTGTCGGCCGGGTCCTGGTGGTCGCCGTGTTCGTTCGCGAACAGCTTGTCGACGTTCAGCAGCGTCACCATGCGGTTCTCGGCGGTGTAGAGGCCGCTGAGATACTCGGCGTCGATCAGACCGCTGTCCACGTCGGGCGGCGGTTTGATGGCGTCCGGGCCGATGGCCAGAATGTCGGAAATCGCGTCCACCAGAATGCCCCGCGTGCGCTCGCCAACCTGGATCACCACCACCACATGGCGTTTCGTCACCTCGGTCTTGCCCCCGCCGAAACGGGCGCGCAGATCAAAGATCGGAATGATGATGCCGCGCAGGTTGATGACCCCCCGGACATAGTCGGGAAGATTGGGCAGTCGGCTTTCCGGTGTCCAGCCGCGTATTTCCCTTACGGCCAGGATGTTGACCCCGTATTCCTCGGTGCCGACGGTGAAGGACACGTATTGATCCTCCGTGCCGTTCAGGGACAGGGCGTCGGACCGGCTGCCTCCGACGGTGGCGAGTGCCATGGAACTGCTCATGCTCATCGCTGGGCCTCAGACCGTTTGGCGTTGACGCGGGGAGGGGGAGGGACCGGCCAGCGCCGGGGTGGGGGCTGGACGGGCGCGGTCGCTGTCGCCGGTGTGGCGGCTCATCTCGCGCAGGCCCGCGACGTCCAGGATCAGGGCGACCCGCCCGTCGCCCAGGATGGTGGCGGCGGCCACGCCATCCAGGCGGCGGAAGTTCGATTCCAGGCTCTTGATGACGACCTGCTGTTGGCCCAGCACCTCGTCCACCACCAAGCCCAGCCGCGATCCGTCCTCCGTCTCCACCAGCACGACCAGCCCACGGGTGGCGTCGTCCACCGCCTTGGGGATGCCGAACAGGCGGTGGAGGTAGACCAGCCGCACATATTCGCCGCGCGCCATCATCACGTCGCATTTGTTGACCAGCCCGTGCAGATCGACGGGTTTTGGCCGCAGGCTTTCCACGATGTTGGTCAGCGGCAGGACGAACCGTTCCTCTCCCACCGAAATGACCATGCCGTCCAGCACCGCCAGCGTCAGCGGCAGCGACAAAACGAAGCGTGAGCCTTCGCCCGGCGTGGAATAGACGCCGATGCGCCCACCCAACGCCGAGATGTTGCGGCGCACCACATCCATGCCGACGCCGCGTCCGGACAGGTTGGACACCTGATCGGCGGTGGAGAAGCCCGGCAGGAAGATCAAATGATCGATCTCCTCGTCGGTCAGGCTGGCACCGGGTTGGACCAGCCCCTTTTCGATGGCCTTGGACAGCACCTTGGCCCGGTTGATGCCGCGCCCGTCGTCCGTCACCTCGATCACGATGCGGCCGGAGCGGTGCTGCGCGGACAGATGGACGGTTCCGGCGCGCGGCTTGCCGATGCGCTCGCGCTCCTCCGGCCCTTCCAGCCCATGGTCGATGGAGTTGCGGATCATGTGGGTCAGCGGATCGACGAGGTTTTCCACCACCGTCTTGTCCACCTCGGTGTTTTCGCCGGAGGTGGCGAGCAGCACCTCCTTGCCGGTCAGCGCGGCGCATTCGCGCACCAGGCGCGGCATCCGCGAAAAGACACTCGACACCGGTTGCGCGCGAATCGACATCACGCTTTCGCGCAGCTCGCGGGTGTGCTGGGCCAACTGCTCCAACCCCTCCTGCAACTCCTGGAACTGGCCGGGGGGCAGGTCGCGCAGATGCTCGGCGATCATCGCCTGGGTGATGACCATTTCGCCGACCATGTTCACCAGCCGGTCGATCTTGTCGAGATCGACGCGGATGGTGTGGGTGGTCAGGCCGCCGTGATCCCCACCGCCGTTGCCGCCGCGCGGCTTGGTCGGGCCGTCCGTCTTCGCGCCGTCGCCCTTGCCGGTGGTGGCCTGGGCGGCGGCGGCGGGCGCGGTGGTGGCCGGTGGAGTGGTTGTTTGGGTTGCGGGTGGGGCCGGAACGGCCGCCGGTTCGCTGCGGGCGGGCGGCGGCGCGGCGGCGCTGGCGGCGGGGGCCGTCGGCTCCACCACGGCGGGCAGCGGGGCGTCGGCGCTGATTTGGAGGTCGCAATCGTCGGCGACGAATTCGAACACGTCGTCGATCCGGTCGCGCCCGACCGACGCGTCGGCGGTCAGGGTGATGGTCCAGGACAGATGCAGCAGTTCGGCGTCCAGATCGGCCAGCGCGGGCAGATCGTCCAGATGACAGTGGATGTTCACCTCGCCCAGACGGCGCAGGGCGCGCAGCATGTAGGCCGGTTCGTTGCCCGACAGCAGCAGATCGTTCTTGGGACGGAAACGGATGGTCCAGCGCACGCGGTCGGCGGTGGCGCTGCCCGAACCGGTGCCGGACGGGTCGTCGTCGGCGCGGGCGGCGTTGATCGCGGCCAGGGCGTCGCCGAAGATCCCGGCCTCGTCATCCTCATCGTCCGGCGTCGCGCTGGCGGGGGGGGCCGTCGATTCGGCCACCGGCTGTGGCGGGCTGTTGCGATTCGCCGACAGGGCGTGGCGCAGGGCGGCGACGGTGTCGTCGGTCAGGCCGGGTGGCGGGTCGGTTTCGTCCCCAGCGTAGCCAAGCAACTGGCCCAACAGGTCGTTGGCGCGGATCAGCGTGTCGATCAGGTCGGTGGTGACGGGGATCGCGCCGTTGCGCAGCTCGTCCATCACCGTTTCGAATTCGTGGGAGAAGGCGACCAGTTCGGAAAAGCCGAAGGCCCCGGCCCCGCCCTTGATCGAATGGACGGCGCGGAAGATCGCGTTCACCTCGTCCATGTCGACGTCGCCGGGGGACAGCCGCAGCAACCCGGCCTCGGCGACCGCCATCAGTTCGGCGCTCTCGTCGAAATAGGTCTGCTTGAACCGGCTCAGATCGTCCACGATCGCTCTCCTTGCCCGTGCGCGGTCTTATGGTCGCCGACCCGGCGGGTCAACCGCAGACCTTCTGCACGACGGAAATCAGTTTGTCCGGGTTGAACGGCTTCACGATCCAGCCGGTCGCCCCGGCGGCCCGCCCCTCCGCCTTTTTCGAATCGTCGGCTTCGGTGGTCAGCATCAGGATGGGCAGGCTGCGATGGGCCGGGATGGCGCGCAGCTTGCGGATCAGGGTCAGGCCGTCCATCACCGGCATGTTCAGGTCGGTGATGACCAGATCGACCTTGGACGCGGCGATGGCGGTCATCGCCGCCTGTCCGTCGGCGGCCTCCACCACCTCGTACCCGGCCCCGCGCAGGGTGAAGGACACCATGTCGCGCATGGTGCGGGAATCATCGACGGTCAAAACCTTCTTTTTCACGCGCGGCTCCATTGCTTCAGCCAATCCTGAAGACCCAAATCCTCGCAGGCCTCGGTCAGGCTGTCCGACGGGGTGGCGATGACAAAGGCGGCCCCGCGCGCGGCGCTGTCGCGGGCCGCCACCACCAGGGTCTGCACGGTGGCGGCGCTGACGCGCTCCACCGCGTCGGCCTGCACCGTCACGTCGTTGGCGGCGGCGAAGGCGGCGCGCAGGCTGTCCAGCAGCGGTTGCGCCATCGGCAGATCCAGATCGCTGGGCAGGGTCAGGCGGACGCGTCCGGCCTCTTCGCTCCATTTGATCAGTGTCATGCCCCGTTTCCCCTTCGCTGCTCTGCGCTCGGCCACAAGGATGGGTTAAGCCGAAATCATTGCCATGTTGTGCAAGGTCTTAGAACTTAGGAGCAACCGCAATCCTTTTCGGCGGACAACAGGGAGGGGTTGGCCGCGAATCGGGATTCAGCCTTTCAACCGGGCGATTATGGGGCGGAATTCGGTCAGAACCGCTTCATACACATGACGTTTGAAGGCGACGATCAGGCCGGGCAGCTCCTCCGCGTCGATCCATTTCCAGGCGTCGAATTCGGGATGATCGGTGTCCAGCCGGATGTCGGCCTCGGTCCCGGTGAAGCGGGCGGCCATCCAGGTCTGCTCCTGCCCGCGCCAGCGCCCCTTCCACACCCGGCCCAGCAGATCGTCGGGCAGGTCGTAGCGGTGCGGGGTGGCGGACAGGGCGAGGCATTCGGCCTTGGCGGTCCCGATCTCTTCCTCCAGCTCGCGGAAGGCGGCGCTGCGGGCGTCCTCGCCGTCGTCGATGCCGCCCTGGGGCATTTGCCAGTCGGCCTCCGACCCGGTGCGGCGGGCGACGAACACCTCCCCCCGGTCGTTCAGCAGCATGATGCCGACGCAGGGGCGGTAGGGCAGCGACTCACGGTCGATGGTTTTGGGGGCGATGGTTTTTGGGTTGATGGGCTTGGTGTGTTGCTTGTCGTGTTTGGGCATGGGAAACGGCGCTTTCGTCATTGCTTCTGGATGTTGACCACCGCCGACACCGGGGCCAGAACCACCCCCCGGTCGTTCAGCGAGGTCATCCACAGGGCGATCCGTTCGATCGTGGTCGGGTAGGGGGAGGCCATGCCCACGGCGGCCCCGTTGGTCTTGGCCAACCCCTCCAGCTCGCGCAACTGGTCGTCGATGGCCCCGCGCGACAGGTCGCGGTCGATGGTGCGGTCGGCCAGCGCGCGCGGGACCCCGGCCAGCGTCGCCAGCGGCCCGGCCACGCTCTTGGGGTTGGCGCGGGCGTCGACGAACAGCAGGCCGCGCGCCTTCAGCGCGTCGATCATCGGCTGGACCGCGCCCTGGTTGGCGGTGAATTTGCTGCCGGTGGTGCTGGTGATGCCGACATAGCCCACCGCCTTGCCCAGCGACCATTCCAGCCGCTCCATGTTGCGGTCGGGGCCAAGCATGGTCAGCAGGGCGTTGGGGCCGGGATCGTCGCGCGGGTAGTTCAGCGGCTCCATCGGCACGGCGAGCATCACCTCATGCCCCTTGCTCCGCGCCCGTTCCACCCAATTGTCCAGCCGTTCGGCGTAGGGGACGAAGGCCAGGGTCACGCCGGGCGGCAGTTTGGCCAGCGCGTTGCCGGTGGTCACGCCGCTGATGCCCATGTCGGCCATGACGATGGCCACGCGCGGGCGTTTGTCGGCGGCGGGGAAGGGGCGGGCGTAGACCTGCCAGGGCTTGCGACCATCCTCCGCCACCTTCGGCAGCGGGCCGTTGCGGCTGTCCTCCACCATGCCCGGCACCGGGGCCGGGGTCAGGGTGACGTTGGCGGTGGCCTCCGGCAGGGCGAGCGGCGCGGCGTTGGTGGCCGGGCTGGTCGCCGGTGGGGCCGCCGGTGCGGGCATCGCGGGTGTTGCGGGGGGCGGCGCTGGCGGCGGTGTGGGTTGGGCGGCGGCCGGTTGGGGCGCTTTGGGCGGTGGTGGGGCTGGTGCCGGTTGGGCGACGGTCAGGTGCGCCTTGGGAACGGCGGCTTCCCACGCCTGGGTCGTGGCTTCGGCGTTCAGCGCCAGCCAACCGACCAGACCGCCCACGGCCAGCACCACGCCGCCGATCGCCCCCAACAGCAGCGTGGGCGGCGGGCGGCGCGGTTTGTCATCCTCCTCCCCGAAATCGGCGTGGGGATCCATTTTGCGGCGAAGGCGGGCCAGGAACCCGACGCCGGGGCGCAGGCCCCGGACATCGAATTTCAGGCGCCCAAGAAACGCTGGCGCTTTCACCGCGTCGTGCTCCCGATCCGGTCAGCGCCCGGCGGCGCGCGATTGGAACAGCGCGACACCGCGCAACAGGTCGAGCGCCCGGGTCAATTGGTTGTCGAACGGCGGGGCCGCCCCCGGAGTCGCCGCAGCCGGGGCGTCGGGATCGGCCGGGGTGGCCGCCGGTGCCGGAGCGTTGGCGGGCGGGGTGGCGTTGGCCGGGGTGGTCGCGGCGGGTGGGGTGTTGGTGTTGGCCCCGGCGGCGGGCGGCTTGGCCCGGTTCTGGTTGGCCGGGTCGGTGTTGCGCAGCGAGCCTTTCAGATCGGCCTCGCGGCGGCGGGCGACGTTGCCCTCCAGATCCTCCACCTTGGCGACGTGCACCTCGATGTCGGGGGTGATGCCCAGTTGCTGGATCGAGCGGCCCGACGGTGTGTAATAGCGCGCCGTGGTCAGGCGCATCGCCCCATGGCCGGGCAGCGGGATGATGGTCTGGACCGATCCCTTGCCAAAGGATTGCGTCCCCATGATGATCGCGCGCTTGTGGTCCTGCAACGCACCGGCGACGATTTCCGAGGCGGAGGCCGACCCGCCGTTGATCAGCACGACCAGCGGCAGCCCCTTGATCAGGTCGCCCGGCTTGGCGTTGAAGCGGGTTCCCTCTTCGGACTTGCGGCCACGGGTGGAGACGATCTCCCCCTTGTCCAGGAAGCTGTCGGACACCGACACCGCCTGGTCGAGCAGCCCGCCGGGGTTGTTGCGCAGATCCAGCACGAAGCCGCGCAGCTTGTCGCCCAACTGCTGCTGGATCGCCGCGATGGCCTTTTCCAGGCCGACCTGGGTCTGTTCGTTGAAGCTGGTGATGCGGACATAGCCGATCTCGCCCTCCACCCGGTGGCGGACGGATTGCACCTTCACCACCGCGCGGGTCAGCGACACCTCGAACGGTTCGCCGACGTCGCCCCGGCGGACGGTGATCTTCAGCTCGCTGCCCACCGGGCCGCGCATCTTTTCAACGGCCTCGTTCAGGGTCAGGCCCATGACCGGATCGCCGTTCAACTGCACGATCAGGTCGCCCGGTTGCAGACCGGCGCGAAAGGCCGGGGTGTCGTCGATGGGCGACACGACCTTGACCAGGCCGTTTTCCATCGTCACCTCGATCCCCAACCCGCCGAACTCACCCCGGGTCTGGACCTGCATGTCCTGGTAATTCTTTTTGTTCAGGTAGCTGGAATGCGGATCCAGCGAGGTCAGCATCCCGTTGATCGCCGCCTCGACGAGTTGCTCGTCCGTGACCTTTTCCACATATTCGGCGCGCACGCGCTCGAACACGTCGCCGAACAGGTTCAGTTGCCGGTAGGTCTCCGACGTGTTGCTGGATTGGGCGGTGACGGTGGCAACCCCAGCGCCGATAAACACCAGGGCCGCCGCCGCAGCGGCTCGCTTCAACATCCTCATCTACCCGCGTCCTTTTCCCTCTGGGGTGCCGAACCCGCGCTGCGGATTGATCGGCTGACCATTGCGCCGCAGCTCGAAATAGAGGTCCGGCGTTCCGTCGCCCGGCATGACCGCGATGGGTTCCCCCGCCGCCACCTTCTTGCCGACCGCCGTGTCGATCCGGCCCAAACCCGCAATGAGACTATGATATCCGCCGCTGTGTTCAACGATCAAAATAAGGCCATAGCCTTTGAACGGCCCAGCATACACCACGGACCCGCCTTGCGGGGCGACCACGGTGGCCGTCGCGCGGGTCTGGATGGTCACGCCCCGGCTGGTTGCGCCGAATCGGTCGGTCTCGCCGAACCGGGTGGTCAGCTTGCCGCCGACCGGGGTCGGCATGCCCGCCACGCTGGGCGGTCCGCTGGGGGCCTTCTTCGCCAGCGCCAGTTCGGCGGCGGCGCGGGCGGCCTCCTCCTTGGCGCGCTGCTCCTCGGCGGCTTTCTGGGCGGCGGCCTTCTGTTCGGCGGCGCGCAGTTCGGCCAGCTTGCGTTCGGCCTCCTTGCGCTCCGCCTCCTTTTGGGCGGCGAGTCGGCGCTCGGCCTCGCGCTGTTCGGCCTGTCGTTTTTCCGCCTCTTTCCGTTCGCTGTCCCGGCGTTCGGCCTCGCGCTTGGCGGTGGCCTCGGCGGCGGCGCGGCGCTCGCTTTCGATCCGGTCCATCAATTGGCGCAGATCGCTGGCCTGACCGGACAATTGCCCCATGTGCTGGGCCAGTTGCTGGCGTTCGGCGTCGGTCTGGCGCGACAGCTCCTCGCGGCGGCTGACCAGACGGCTGATGTCGGCCTGTTTCTCGGCCAGCGCCTTGCGCGCGTCCAGCGCCTTGGCCCGTTGGGCGACCAGCGATTCGCGGGTCTCGGCCAGCCCGGTCAGGGCGGCGACCAGCGCGTCGGCGCGGGCGCGCAGGGCGGGCACGGTGTCGCGCAGCAGCAGGGCGGAGCGCAGCGTGTCCACCGGCCCCTCCGGACGGATCAGGGCGGCTTCCGGCGGGACCCGCGCCAGCCGTTGCAGCGCGGCCAGCAGCCCGGCGATCTGGGCGCGTTCGCCGTCCAGCGCGGCGGTGCGGCGTTGCTCCTCCGCCTCCAGCGCGGCCAGCGTGCCTTCCAGCTCGTCGAGGGTGCGTTCCTGCACGCGGGCCTGATCGGCCAGCCCGATCACCTGGCCGCGCAGCTCGTTCAACTCCTTGTCGAGCGTCTGCGACTGGCGGTCCAACTGGCGCTGGCGGTTGCGCTCGTTCTGGAGTTCCTGCTCCACCCGCTTCAACGCCTGCCCGGCGGCGTCGGGGGGGGACTCCGTCTGGGCGATGGCAGGGGTGGAGAGAACGAGAAGAGCGACGGCGAAGAATCGGGCCGAGGATGGTCCGGCAACCGGTGCCCCCTCACCCCGGCCCTCTCCCCGGCGGGGAGAGGGGGAAGGGGGGGGAGAGGGGGGCGGTGAGGCCATCGCTGGATCGCTTATTCCGCCGCCGCGCGGGCGGCGGTGCGGATCAGCAGGTTGCGGCCGGTCATCTCCTCGGGCTTGGGCAGGCCGATGAGGTCGAGCAGGGTCGGCGCGATGTCGGCCAGGCGACCGCTGTCCAGCCGTGCCCCCGCCGGGCCGTTGACCAGCACCAGCGGGACCTTGTCCAGCGTGTGGGCGGTGTGCGGGCCGCCGTTGTCCGGGTCCTTCATCAGCTCGCAATTGCCGTGGTCGGCGGTGATCAGCATGGTCCCGCCCTGGCGGCGCACGGCGGCCTCCAGGCGACCGATGCTGGTGTCCACCGCGTGGACGGCCTTGATCGCGGCGTCGAGCATGCCCGAATGGCCGACCATGTCGGGGTTGGCGTAGTTGACGACGATCAGGTCGTAGGTCCCGGCGTCGATGGCGGCTTCCAGCTTGTCGGTGACTTCGGCCGCCGACATTTCGGGCTGAAGATCGTAGGTCGCGACCTTCGGCGACGGGACCAGGATGCGGTCCTCGCCGGGGTAGACGCGTTCCTCCCCGCCGTTGAAGAAGAAGGTGACGTGCGGGTACTTCTCCGTCTCGGCGATGCGGAGCTGCGTCATCCCGGCGTCGCTCACCACCTCGCCCAGCACCTTGGTCAGGGATTTCGGCGGGAACAGGGTGGTCATGCGCTGGGCCAGCGCGTTGGAGTATTCGACCATGCCGACAATGGCCGACAGCGCCGGTTGCGCGCCGCGTTCGAATCCGTCAAAGCCCGGCTCGACATAGGCGCTCAGGATCTCGCGGGCGCGGTCGGCGCGGAAATTCGCCATCAGGATGGCGTCGCCGTCCTTCATGCCGCTGTAGTCGCCGATGATGGTCGGCAGGATGAATTCGTCGTGCTTGCCGGTGGCGTAGCTCTGTTCGATCGCCTGGATCGGGTCGGCGGCGCGTTCGCCCACACTCTGGGTCATGGCGGTGTAGGCCTTGGCCACGCGGTCCCACCGCTTGTCGCGGTCCATCGCGTAGTAGCGCCCGATGACCGTGGCGATCTCCACGCCCGGCAACTCGAACACGTCGGCCATGAACTCCGCAACCTGATCCTTGGCGCTTTGCGGCGGCACGTCGCGCCCGTCGGTGAAGGCGTGGATGGCCACCGGCACGCCTTCGCGCGCCAGGATCGCGGCCAGTGCCGCCATGTGCTCCTGATGCGAATGCACCCCACCCGGCGACAACAGCCCCATCAGGTGGCAGGTGCCGCCGGTCTTGGTCAGGGTCTTGACCAGATCATAAAGCGCCTGGTTGCGTTCCAGATCGCCGTTCAGGATGGCGTGGTCGATCATGACCAGATCCTGCATGACGACGCGACCGGCCCCGAGATTCATATGGCCGACCTCGGAATTGCCCATCTGGCCCTTGGGCAGACCGACCTCCTCCTCGCTGGCGTCGAGGAGTGCCGTGGGTTCGTCCGCCCACAGCCGGTCCCAATTGGGGGTGTCGCCCAGCGCGATGGCGTTGTCGGCCTGTTCCTCGCGATAGCCCCAGCCGTCCAGGATGCAGAGAACGACGGGCTTCGGGGTGTGGGCGGGACGCTGCGGATCGGTCATCGCGGGTGCCTCTTGCGGACGGATGGGGGTCAGGAACCGTGGGTTCGGGTGGGGTGTTGGATGGAATGTTGGGGGGATCAGACTCGGTGGTAGGGGTGCCCGGCCAAAATCTGCTGCGCCCGGTAAATCTGTTCGGCCAGCATGCCGCGCACCAGCATGTGCGGCCAGGTCATCGGGCCGAAGGCCATCAGGAAATCGGCGCGCGCCCGCACGGCGTCGCCATGGCCATCGGCCCCGCCGATCAGAAAGGCAAGGTCGCCGGTTCCCCGGTCGCGCCAGTCGCCCATCTTGGCGGCGAAGGCTTCGCTCGGCAGGGCCTTGCCGCGCTCATCCAGCGCGACGACCACCGCCCCGGCGGGGATCGCGGCCAGCAGCAGGTCGGCCTCCTGCCGTTTCAACTCGTCGGAGGTCAGGCGTTTTTTCATCTCGACCTCCCGCAGGGTGAAGGGCCAGCTCAGGCGTCCGACATACTCGTCGAACAGGTCGCGGGCGGGTCCCCCCCGCGACCGACCGACGGCGGCGAGCCACAATCGCATGACGCTGACGACCCCTCCGCCCTTGGACCGTCAGGCGCTCAAACGCGCCGGGTCGGTCGGTGCCGGCATCTCGGCCCCCCACATCTTTTCGATGTTGTAGAAGGTCCGGACCTCCGGCTTGAACAGATGGACGATGATGTCACCGGCATCGACCAGCACCCAATCGCACTGTTCCATGCCCTCGGTTTCGACGTAACGGAACCCGGCCTGCTTCAGCTTTTCGGTCAGCTTGGTGGCCATGGCCCCGACGTGCCGCGTGTTGCGGCCCGAGGCGACGATCATGTAATCCGCGAAGGTGGCCTTCCCGGCGAGATCGATGACGGTGACGCCGTCGGCCTGATCCTCGTCGAGGGCCTGTTCGATGAGCGCCTTCAGATCCTGGACTTCCGGGATCGGGGGAACGGCGACCGGCTGCGCAGCGGACGCGGCCGTTTCGGTGTGCGTGGTGATGGCTGTAACCTCTTGCAACGTGTCACGACGGATGCGCGATCCGGGTGGCGCGTGCGTGCCGGATCGCCGTCGCCGAGGCCGGATTGAGGGGGTTGCGCAAAAACGCCCAGGCCAACCGCTTTCGGCGCGCCAGCCCCTTCACCCCGCAAACGGACACCCGCCGACGCCTGTAACGCTGGGCGGCCTGGCCGCTCAACGCATTCAGACAATAGGTCGGACGGGCGAAAACCGCAACCGGGACCGACTCGAAGATTCGCGTCCAGGCCCGCCAACGCGGGATTTGCCGCAAATTGTCCGCCCCCATCAGCCAAACAAAGCGGGTTTTGGGGAATTTCCGGATCAGGGCGGCCAGCGTGTCGGCGGTGAAGCGGGTCTTCAGCGCGGTTTCGATCGCCGTCACCTCGATGCGCGGGTGGGCGGCCACGCTGCGGGCCTCGGCCAGCCGTTCGACCAGCGGGGCCATGCCCGCGCGCGCCTTCAACGGGTTCTGCGGGCTGACCAGCCACCACACCCGGTCCAGCCCCAGCGTTTTCAGCGCGTACAGGCTGATGTCCCGATGCCCGTCATGGGCCGGGTTGAAGGAGCCGCCGAGCAGCCCGATGGTCAACCCGGCGTAGCGCGGGCCGGAGAAGGGGTGCGGCTCGCCCGTGGACGGTCTTGCGCGCGCCCCCTCCACCCCTCCCCCCGGGGGGGAGAGGGGGATGCCTGCGTCCGGGTCAGGGCCGGGTCTGGCCATTGCCGCGCACGACGTATTTGTAGCTGGTCAGTTGTTCCGCCCCCACCGGGCCACGGGCGTGGAACTTGTCGGTCGAGATGCCGATTTCCGCGCCCATGCCGAACTGGCCGCCGTCGGCGAACTGGGTGGAGGCGTTCCACAGCACGATGCCGCTGTCGACCCGCTGGAGGAAGCGTTCGGCCGTCGCCGGATCCTCGGTGACGATCGAGTCGGTGTGGTGGGAGCCGTGGCGGTTGATGTGGTCGATGGCGGCGTCCACCCCGTCCACCACGCCGCAGGCGATGATGGCGTCGAGATACTCGGTGTCCCAATCCGCCGCGTCCACCGGGGTCACACGCGGATCGACCGCCTGGGTGGCGGCGTCGCCGCGCACGGCGCACCCGGCGTTCAGCAGATCGGTGACGAGCGGGGCGAGTGCCGTGTCGGCGATGGCGCGGTCCACCAGCAGCGTTTCCGCCGCCCCGCAGATGGAGGTGCGGCGCATCTTGGCGTTCAGCACCACCTTGCGCGCCTTGTCCAGATCGGCCCCGGCGTGGACATAGACGTGGCAGTTGCCATCCAGATGCTTGATGACCGGGACCCGGCTTTCGTCGGCGATGCGCTGGATCAGCGATTTGCCGCCGCGCGGGATGATGACGTCGATGAACTCGCGCATCCGCAGCATGTGGCCGACCGCCGCCCGGTCGGTGGTGGGAACCAGTTGGATCGCCTCCCCCGGCAGGCCCGCCGCGCGCAGCCCTTCGGCCAGACAGGCGGCGATGGCGCGGGAGGATTGGACGCTTTCCGACCCGCCGCGCAGGATGGCGGCGTTGCCGGACTTCAGGCACAGGCCCCCGGCGTCGGCGGTCACGTTGGGGCGGCTTTCATAGATGATGCCGATGACGCCCAGCGGCACGCGCACGCGCTGGATGTTCAGCCCGTTGGGCCGGGTCCAGTCGGCCAGCACGCCGCCGATGGGGTCGGGGAAATCGGCGATGTCCTCCAACCCCTTGGCCATCGCCTCGATCCGCTCGTCGTTCAGCGTCAGCCGTTCGCGCAGGGGACCGGACAGATCGCCCGCGTTGGCCAGATCGGCGTCGTTGGCGGCCTGGATCGCCGCCTTGTTGGC
Organism: Azospirillum sp.; assembly: GCA_027486405.1. GTDB lineage: Bacteria > Pseudomonadota > Alphaproteobacteria > Azospirillales > Azospirillaceae > Azospirillum. Next base: position 57,147 of record JAIXPD010000095.1, read on the forward strand.
GCGGATGGCCGCCGCCGCCGCCCGCAAGGCCCGATCCTTGTCCGGTCCTGGCGCGGCCGCCAGCGCGACCGAGGCGGCGCGGGCGGCGTGGCCAAGGGCAAGCATCTGGTCGTGCAGGGCATCGGCGGTGTCGGGCAAGGCGGACATGGCGCTCTCTTTCCAGAAAAACGGATCCCTCCAAAAGGGACACCGACCTTAAACCAAAGCCGCGCCCCGGCGAAAGCCGCACGGAGGGCGTGCGCAGCCGACCCGCCGAAAACGCAATGCGCGGTTTTCGCGGGTGCGGGGCATAGTCGGGGCCGTTTTCCGTCAACGACCGGATGGTTGCCGATGCTCACGCTGCTGCTGATCGTCTCCGCCTTTTTCGCCGGTGCCCTGAACGCCGTGGCCGGTGGCGGCAGCTTTCTGACCTTTCCGGCGCTGATCCTGGCGGGCGTGCCGCCGCTCAACGCCAACGCCACCAGCACGGTGGCCATCGCCCCCGGCGCGCTGGCCAGCGCCTATGGTTATCGGCGGGAGTTGGGCAAGATCAAGGAGGTGCATCTCCCCTCCTTCCTGGGCGTCAGCCTGATCGGTGGCCTGATCGGCGCGCTGGCCCTGCTGTGGACGCCCGAACGCACCTTCGAAGCCATCGTTCCCTGGCTGCTGCTGTTCGCCACCGTGCTGTTCGCCTTCGGGCCGAAGGTGTCGGCCTGGATCCGGCGGACGGTGACGGTCGGCTACAGCTCGGTTTTGGTGACGCAGTTCTTCATCGCCGTTTATGGCGGCTATTTCGGCGGCGGCATCGGCATTCTGATTTTGGCGACGCTGGGCGTGTTCGGCCTGACCGATCTGCACGCGATGAATGGGCTGAAAACCCTGGTGTCGGGCTGCCTGAACGCTGTGGCGGTCGTCGCCTTCATCGTTGGCGGGGCCGTTTATTGGACCGAGGCGCTGATCATGCTGGTGGCGGCGGTGGCCGGTGGCTACGCCGGTGCCGCCATCGCCCGCCGCATCCCGCCGCCGGTCCTGCGCAAATTCGTCATCGCCGTCGGCGTGGCGATGACGGCCTATTTCTTTCTGGTGAAGGGCTGATTGGCGAAGGGCTGAACGGGATACCCTGAACGCAGCAGCGGGTGCCGTGCCGTCAGGCGCGCGCCCCGCACAGCGTGTCCCAATCCAGCGCGCCCGGATCCTCGACCAGATGATCGACGGAGTCAAAGGCGATGCCGGGATCCTGCGGCCAGGCGATGGTCAGCATTCCGGCGGCGGCGGCGCTGCGGGCGCCGGTCGGGCTGTCTTCGATCACCGCGCAGGATTCGGGCGGCAGGCCCAGCCGGGCGGCGGCGGTCAGATAGGGTTCCGGGTGCGGTTTGCCGTTGGCGACATCGTTGCGGCTGATGCTGAAACGGAAATGGGGCAGGGCCATCGCCACCATGTGGGCGTCCACCACCTCGCGCCCGCTGTTGGACACGCAGGCCTGCGCCAACCCGCGCGCGGCGAAGGATTCGACCAGCGCGAAGGCCCCTGGACGCGGCTGGACGTTCGCCACCCGCGTCAGATAGAGCGCGTTGATCTCGTCCAGGCACTGATCGACCGTGACCGGCAGCGGCCGGGCGGCGTTCAGTTGCGTGCACAGCTCGCGGAAGGACACGCCGACCAGCGACGCGCAGTGCGCCTCCGTCAGATCATGGCCATAGCCCCGGCAGACATCGACGATGGCGCGCTTGTGCCACGGCTCGCTGTCCATCAGCGTGCCGTCGATGTCCCACAGAACGGCGCGGACGGGCGGGCGGCGCATCAGCGCACCACCAGATCGTCGCGGTGGATGATCTCGTCGCGGTCGCGGTAGCCCAGCAACTCTTCGATCTCGTGGCTTTTGCGCCCGGCGATGCGGCGGGCGTTGGCGGCGGAGTAGGCGGCCAGACCGCGCGCCACCTCGCGCCCTTCCTGGGTGCGGACGATGACGACGTCGCCGCGTTCGAAATCCCCAGTCACGGCGGTGACGCCGGCGGGCAGCAGGCTGGCCCCGTTGGTCAGGGCGCGCAGCGCGCCGTCATCCACCGTCAAAACGCCGCCGGTGTTCACATGCCCGGCGATCCAGGCCTTGCGCGCGCTCGACGGTTCGGCCTGCGGCAGGAACCAGGTGCACAGCGCGCCGCCTTCCTCCGGGCGCTGTTCCAGCGCGGCCAGCGGGTTTTGGCGTTTGCCCTTGGCGATGACCATGCGGCACCCGGCCGACAGGGCCACCCGCGCCGCCGCGATCTTCGTCACCATGCCGCCGCTGCTGTAGCCGGGGGGCGGTTCGCCCGCCATGCCCTCGATGTCGGGGGTCAGCTCGCGCACCGTCGGGATGTGGGTGGCGTCGGGATCCTTGCGCGGGTCGGCGGTGTAGAGGCCGTCGATGTCCGACAGCAGAATCAGCGTGTCGGCGCTGATCATCTGCGCCACGCGGGCGGCGAGGCGGTCGTTGTCGCCAAAGCGGATTTCGGCGGTGGCGACGGTGTCGTTTTCGTTGATGACCGGGACCGCGCCCAGCTTCAGCAGGGTGTCGATGGTGCTGCGGGCGTTCAGGTGCCGCCGCCGCTCCTCCGTGTCCTCCAGCGTCACCAGCACCTGCGCCACGGTCACGTCGTGGCGGGCCAGCGTTTCCTGATAGGCGTGGGCGAGGCGGATTTGCCCGGTGGCCGCCGCCGCCTGCTTTTCCTCCAGCTTCAGCGCCCGCCCGACGAGGCCGAGATGCTCGCGCCCGCAGGCCACGGCCCCGGAGGTGACGATCACCACCTCCTGCCCGCGCTTGCGGCAGGCGGCGACGTCGTCGGCCAGGGCGTCGAGCCATTCCCGGCGGATTTGCCGCGTCTCACCATCGACCAGCAGCGCGGAGCCGATCTTGACGACCAGACGGCGCGACGACAGCAGGGTGGGATTCTCAGACGACATCGGGCTTGGTTCCGTCCTTGTCTTCCTGGGTCACGCCGTCCTGGTCCTTGGCGTCCTGGTCCTCGGCGTCCTGGTCCTCGGCGTCTTCCGAGTCGGCGTCGTTGTCTTCGGCGTTCTGGTCCTCGGAGTCCTCGTCGCCTTCATCCTCGTCGCCTTCGTCCAGCGCGCCTTCGACGGCGTCGTCGTCGCCGAGATCCTCGTCCTCAAGGTCCTCCTCGTCGAACGCCTCATCGGACTCCTCGCCGCCGACCCATTCGCCGAGCGTGTCGTCCCAGCGCATTTCGCCGTCGTCCGGCAGCTTCTGGCCGACCGGCGGGCGGGGCAGGGAGCGGGTGGCGGGGGCGTGGATCACGTCGGGATCCTCCGCCTTCGACTCCTTGATGACGGTGAGCAGACGGTACAGCACCTGCTGCACGCCCTGGCCGGTGGCCCCGGACAGGACCATCACCTCGGCCCCCGATTCGGCCTCCAGCGCCGCCTTTTTCTCATCGATCTCCTCGTCGAGCAGGGCATCGGCCTTGTTCAGCCCGATCACCTCCAGCTTGTCGGCCAGATTGCCGCCATAGGCGTTCAGCTCGTTGCGAATCGTGCGGTAGGAGGCGACGACGTCCTCGGCCGTGCCGTCGATCAGGTGCAGCAGAATGCGGGAGCGCTCGACATGGCCCAGGAAACGGTCGCCCAGCCCGTGGCCCTCGTGCGCGCCCTCGATCAGGCCGGGGATGTCGGCGATCACGAACTCCTCGTCACCGGCGCGGACGACGCCCAGATTCGGGGTCAGCGTGGTGAAGGGGTAATCGGCGATCTTCGGCTTGGCCGCCGTGGTCGCGGCGAGGAAGGTCGATTTCCCGGCGTTGGGCAGGCCCAGCAGACCGGCGTCGGCGATCAGCTTCAGCCGCAGCCACACCCATTGCTCCTGTCCCGGCCAACCGGGATGGAACTTGCGCGGGGCGCGATTCGTCGGCGTCTTGAAATGGGCGTTGCCCGCCCCGCCGTCGCCGCCGCGCAGGAAGACGCGGCGCTGGCCGGGTTCGGTCAGGTCGCACAGCACGGTTTCCTGATTCTCGTCCAGAATCTGGGTGCCGACCGGGACGCGCAGCACCACATCGGCCCCACGCGCGCCGTTGCGGTTGCTGCCCATGCCGTGATGGCCGCGCTGCGCCTTGAAATGCTGTTTGTAGCGGTAGTCGATCAGGGTGTTCAGGCCGTCGGCGGCCTCGATCACCACATCGCCGCCGCGCCCGCCGTCGCCGCCGTCCGGGCCGCCGAACTCGATGAACTTCTCGCGGCGGAACGCGACGGCACCGGGGCCGCCATCACCGCTCTTCAGAAACACCTTGGCCTGATCGAGAAACTTCATCGTGCACCTTTGCCCGGTGGAACGCCCGGTTGGCGGAAAAAACAGAACAAACGGGGAGCCGGAAACAAAAAATCGGGGGTCCGGTCGCCCGGTCCCCCGATTTTATCCCACAACCGTACGGGCCTGCTATATGGGCCGTGCGACGACCCCGATACAGAGGCTCTGGTTACTCAGCCGCGACGGCCGGAACCGAGTCGTTCGCCGGCTCGACGACGCACACATAGGTGCGGCCGTTGGCGGCGTGCTTGAAGAACACGTGGCCGTTGGCGGTCGCGAACAGGGTGTGGTCGCGGCCCAGGCCGACGTTCACGCCCGGATGGAACTTGGTGCCGCGCTGACGGACAATGATGTTGCCCGACACAACGGCTTCGCCGCCGAAACGCTTCACGCCCAGACGGCGACCAGCGGAATCGCGACCGTTGCGGGACGAGCCGCCTGCCTTTTTATGCGCCATTTATCTGACTCCTGTCCTGAAACGACGTCGGCCCGATCAGGCCGCGCCGTTGATCCCGGTGATGCGCAGGACGGTCAGGTCCTGGCGGTGGCCGTTCTTACGGCGATAGTTCTGGCGGCGCTTCTTCTTGAAGACGATGATCTTGGGACCACGGTCCTGAGCGACCACCTCGGCCACCACGGCGGCACCCGCCACCGTCGGGGTGCCAATCGTCGTGTTGCCGGCGTCGCCGACCATCAGCACGTCATCGAGCGTGATGGAAGCGCCAGCTTCGGCTTCGATCTTTTCAACGCGGATCACGTCGCCATTGGCGACCTTGTACTGCTTGCCGCCGGTGCGGATCACTGCAAACATCGTCGTCACTGCCTATATCAAAACAAACGGCGGGCCGCTCGCCCACCGTTCGATGCGCAAGCCCGTTCATGGGAGCGGGGATCTATACGCAGCCCATGCCGAGAGTCAACAGGTTGCTGTTCGGTCTTCGTGCATTTTTCTGCAAAAAAGGGCTTGCACCGATCCGGCGGTTTGATTAGGTTCCGCCCACCCCGGAAACGGGGGCGCGGAGGGGTGGCAGAGTGGTCGATTGCACCGCACTCGAAATGCGGCATACCTGTGAGGGTATCGGGAGTTCGAATCTCCCCCCCTCCGCCATATCGCAGAGATGACACGCAGGACCACGGCGATCTGCGATAAGACATCAGAAAACACATTCTGAGAACACCAGCAAGGCCGCTCCTTCGAGTGGCCTTTTTGCTGTGTCCCAGCCCTTTCTGCTGCGCTCCCCGCGCCGCCGCCCTGGTGGCGACGGCGGGGCCGCTGGGGCTTGGCCGGTGGGTCACGCCGCGCCGGACGGCATCGCGATCACGCTGATTCCCTGGGCGTGCCCGTCCATCAGGTGCCGGTATCCGTCGGCGGTCTGGTCCAGGGAAAAACGGCGGTCGATCACCGGCACCACCTGCCCGCGCTCCAGCAGGGAGCCAAGCGTCAGCAGATCGGGCCTGTTCGGTTTCATCAGGAACGGGGTCATCCGGCGGCGGGACCACGCCCCGACGGCCATCACCCGGGCCATCCACACCAGCGGCCCCACCCAATCGCCCCCCGGCCCGGCGGAGCCGGAGACGAAGACGCCCTCGGGCGTCATCAGGGGAAGCCAGTCCGTCGGCGGGCGGTTGCCGACCAAATCCAGAATCACATCGTGGGTCAGGCCGCAGCGGGCCACATCCTCCCGCTGGTAATCCACCACGCGGTCCGCCCCCAGCGCGGCGACGCTGGCCACGTTCCGCCCGCTGCACACCGCCGTCACCTCCGCCCCCAGCGCCGTGGCGATCTGCACCGCGAGCGTTCCGACCCCGCCCGACGCGCCGTTGATGAGCGCGCGTTGCCCGGCTTGCAGCCGCCCGGCGTTGCGCAACGCTTGCAGCGCGGTCAGCCCCGACAGCGGCAGCGCGGCGGCCTGTTCCGCCGTTCGGTTGGCGGGAATCGGCACGAGGTGATCGGCCGGGACGGTGGCGAATTCGGCAAAGGCCCCGCCGTGAACCAGCCCGAACACCTCCTGCCCAACCCGCAGGCCGGTGACGTTCCGCCCGACGGCGCACACCCACCCGGCCAGCGACTGGCCGGGAACCCGGTGAGCCGGGCGGCGGAGGCCGTATCCGGCAAGCCGAAGCGCGTGGGGGCGGCCGGTGAGCAGATGGACGTCGCCCTTGCACAAGGTCGCGGCCCGGACCTGGATCAGCGCCTCGTTGTCCGCCACGATGGGGGGCGTCAGGGTTTCCACCCGCAGGATGTCGGGCGAGCCATAGCGGTCCGCCACCACCGCCGTCATGCTGAGACGGAGGTCGCCGCGCGTGTTCGGATCCGGATCATCCCCGTTCCTTGCCGGGCTTTTCAGCGCGCTCATGATCGGCTACCACCTGTGTTGCGACGGTCTTGTGCTTACGGCGTAAGCGTGGGATCAGATAGGACTTACGCGGTAAGTTTGTCAAGCCGGGACGACTCAGAAGCGATGGCCAAAGCCACCCCCCCACCCACCCCGACGCGCCGCGCCCCGCGATCCTCGACGCGCCAACCGCTGACGCCGGATCGGGTGCTGGACGCCGCCTTGGCGCTTGCGGACGCGGAGGGGTTGGACGCGCTGTCCATGCGGCGGGTGGCCAGCGCCCTGGGGGTGGAGGCGATGTCGCTGTACAACCACGTCGCCAACAAGGACGCGCTGCTGTCCGGTCTGGTGGACCGCGTCGTCGGCGAGATCGCCTTGCCCGCCATCGGCGGCGATTGGCGGGTCGAGATGCGGCGGCGCGCCGTGTCGGCCCACGCGACGCTGACGCGCCATCCCTGGGCTGCGTTGCTGATTGTTTCACAGATCAATGTCGGGCCGATGATGCTGCGCTACATCAACGCGACCATCGGCTGCCTGCGCGAGGCGGGGTTCAGCTACGCCCAGGCCGATCACGCGTGGAACGCCATCGACAGCCATGTCTATGGCTTCACCGTTCAGGCGCTGAAATTTCCGCTCAAGCCGGAGGAGTACGCCCCGGCGGCGCGCGGCTATCTGCCGATGATTCCGCCCGATCTGCCCTATTTCCGGGGGCTGACGGTCGAGGTGGCGGAGGGCCGCCACGACGGCCTGCACGCCTTCACCTTTGGGCTGGACCTGATTCTGGACGGTTTGGAGCGGATGCGGCTGGCCTGCCTCGCCGAGTCGCCGTCGGGCAACCCGCCCCCGTAACACCCGACAGGTGCCTGAAAGACGGGCGGCCCGGCTCCACGCTATGGGCCGCCCGTGTGCGGATGCCGGTCAGCGCCAGCGGCGACGGCCGCCGCCGCGCCGGTCGTCCTCGTCGAACAGTTCGGCCAGCTTGTTCATCATGGTCCCGCCCAACTGCTCGGCGTCCACGATGGTGACGGCGCGGCGGTAATAGCGGGTGACGTCGTGGCCGATGCCGATGGCGACCAACTCCACCGGCGACCGGGTTTCGATCTGCTCGATCACCTGGCGCAGATGGCGTTCCAGATAGTTGCCCGCGTTGACCGACAGCGTCGAATCATCGACCGGCGCGCCGTCGGAGATCACCATCAGGATGCGGCGCTGTTCGGGGCGGGCCAACAGACGGTTGAAGGCCCATTGCAGCGCCTCGCCGTCGATGTTCTCCTTCAGCACGCCTTCGCGCAGCATCAGGCCCAGATTCTTGCGGGCGCGCCGCCACGGCATGTCGGCGGCCTTGTAGACGATGTGGCGCAGATCGTTCAGGCGGCCGGGGTTGGACGGCTTGCCCGCCGCCACCCAGGATTCGCGCGATTGCCCGCCCTTCCACGCGCGGGTGGTGAAGCCCAGAACCTCCACCTTCACCGCGCAGCGTTCCAGCGTGCGGGCAAGGATGTCGGCGCTCATCGCGGCGATGGAGATGGGCCGCCCGCGCATCGAGCCGGAATTGTCGATCAGCAGAGACACCACGGTGTCGCGGAAATCGGTTTCCTTTTCCTTCTTGAAGGACAGCGGCAACACCGGGTTGGCGACGACGCGGGCCAGACGGGCGGCGTCGAGGATGCCTTCCTCCAGATCGAAGCTCCAGGTCCGTTGCTGCTTGGCCATCAGCCGACGTTGCAGCCGGTTGGCCAGCTTGGAGATCACGCCCTGGAGATGCTGCAACTGCTGATCCAGCAGGGCGCGCAGCCGTTCCAACTCCGCCGGGTCGCACAGGTCGGCGGCCTCGACCACCTCGTCGAACTTGGTGGTGTAGGCCTTGTAGGCGTTGGGATCGGTGTCGTTGCGGCGGCTCTGGTCGGCGCGCCAGGGTTGGCCGGGACCGGCGGGCTGTTCGGCCCCCTCGCCCTCGCCCATCTCCATGTCGCCGTCTTCGCCGGCCCCCTCCTCGGCGCTGTCGCCCATGTCGGAGGAGTCCTGCATCTCCGACGACGCCATCGATTCGGAGTCGCTGTCGGAATCATCCTCCCCGCGCGATTGCCCCTGCTGCGAGGAGTCGGAATTGTCCGACGCGTTTTGGGTGTCGTCCTCCTCCTGCTCCTGGTCTTCCGGCTCCTGGCCAACCTCCATGTCGAGATCGGTCAGCAGGCGGCGGACGGCGCGGGCGTAGGAATCCTGGTTGGCGGCGTGATCGGCCAACCCATGCAGATCCTTGCCCAGCTTCTCTTCGATCCAGGGCCGCCAGAGATCGACGGCGTGGGCGGCGGCGGGCGGCGGCGGCGCGCCGGTCATCACCTCGCGCGCGATCATCCGCAGCGCTTCGGACAAGGGGACCTGCCCACGATCCTCGAAACGGTCGAAGCCCTGGCGGGCGTATTTGTCGTCCAGCGCCGCTTCCAGATTGCGGGCGATGCCCGCCATGTGGCGCGCGCCCAGCGCCTCGCATCGCGCCTGTTCCAGCGCGTCGAAGGCCAACCGGGCGGAATCGCCCAGCGGTTGGCGGTGGGCGTGAATCATCGGATCATGGTGACGCAGGCGCAACGCCACCGCGTCGGCGGCCCCGCGCAGCTTGGCGATGTCCACCGGGTTGAGATCGCGCGCCGGAAGCGGGACCCGCACCCGTTGCCCGGCCATGCCCGGCGGGTCGGATGAAAAGGCGACCTGCACCTCCGCCCGGTGCGACAGGGCGCGCACGGTGGCGGTGGTGGACCGCTTGAAGGCCTCGACGGGGCTGTCGTTCTGGGTGGTCATCGCTGGGGTCTTCGTTGGTGGCGGTCAGTCAGCGTTCGCGTCAGTCCATCTGCGGCAGGCAAGTTAGCCACGGATGTCACGGATTTGAACACGGATTTCACGGATTTTTCTGAGGAGGAAGGACGCGTCGGACCGTCAGGCTTGGTTCGGCAAAGTTGAACAGAAGACCGATGGGCAACTGGCTGACCCGAAGATAGTTAACGACTTGCCGAATCTGGGGCTGGCCGATGGATTCACAGACTTTCAGTTCAACCACCACCTGATTATCCACCACGATGTCAGAGAAGTAGGTGCCGACCTTTTCGCCGCGATACAGCACCTGGAAAGGCACTTCGCTCGCTGCGTTCAACCCGATTTCCTGGCACTCGCGGAGCATTGCCTTTTTGTAGACGGACTCCGCGAACCCATGACCAAGGGTGCGGTGAACGGCAAATGCCGCTCCGATCACACGTTCCGTTAAGCCATCCAGCGCTGGGCCGAGACTTGCCTTCATCCGTGAAATCCGCGCATCAATCCGTGAAATCCGTGTCTAATTTTGCCAGCAACGCCGCGCCTGTCCGGTCGGGGGGCAGGCGCGGCGGTTCGGTGGCCGGTCACACGAGGGTGGCTTGGACCCCGGTTTCCGGCAGTTCGACGCCGAAGCAGCGCTGGTAATATTCCGCGACCGTCGGACGCTCCACCTCGTCGCACTTGTTGAGGAAGGTGATGCGGAAGGCGAAGGCCACGTCGTTGAAGATGCGCGCGTTTTCCGCCCAGGTGATGACCGTGCGCGGACTCATCACGGTGGAGATGTCCCCCTGGATGAAGCCGGTGCGGGTCAGATCGGCCAGACGCACCATGGACGCGACCAGATCGCGGCCCTTGGCGTCGTCATAGGCCTTCACCTTGGCCGAGACGATGCGGATTTCATCCTCGACCGGCAGGTAGTTCAGCGTCGCCACGATGTTCCAGCGGTCCATCTGGCCCTGGTTGATCTGCTGGGTCCCGTGATACAGGCCGGTGGTGTCGCCCAAGCCCACCGTGTTGGCGGTGGCGAACAGGCGGAAAGCCGGGTGCGGGCGGATGACGCGGTTCTGGTCCAGCAGCGTCAGCTTGCCTTCCAGTTCCAGCACGCGTTGGATCACGAACATCACGTCGGGGCGGCCCGCGTCGTATTCGTCGAACACCAGGGCGCAGGCGTGCTGCAAGGCCCAGGGCAGGATGCCTTCGCGGTATTCCGTGACCTGGACGCCATCACGCAGGACGATGGCGTCCTTGCCCATCAGATCGATGCGGCTGATGTGGCTGTCCAGGTTGACGCGGATGCAGGGCCAGTTGAGGCGGGCGGCCACCTGCTCGATGTGGGTGGATTTGCCGGTGCCGTGATAGCCCTGGACCATGACGCGTCGGTTGAACGCGAATCCGGCAAGGATCGCCAGCGTCGTGTCGCGGTCGAAGCGATAGGCTTCGTCCACGTCCGGCACATGTTCGGTGCGTTGGCTGAAAGCCGGCACCTGCATGGTGCTGTCGATGCCGAAGGCATCGCGCACGGAAACGGTGGTGTCGGGCTTGTGGTCGAACAGGGCCGAACTGGCCTGCGTGGCTCCTTGGGAAGGCATGGGTTGGCTTCTTACGTTCCAGCGAGTGTCGGTTGTCCGGCGGTCGCGGGGAAAACCCGGCCCGCCATCGGGGGTTCACGCAGCATAACAGGCTTTCAGCGTGTTGTAGGCGAGATTGATCTCTTTCAATTTTTCTTCTGCGGCCTTGTCTCCTCCGTTCGCGTCGGGATGGTGCTGTTTGGCCAACTCGCGGTAGCGCGCCTTGATCTGCACGAAATCGACCGGCGGCGTCAGGTTCAGGACGGCCAACGCCTCCTCCTCCGCCGTGCGGACGGCCTGGCGGCGCTGGGCGGCCTTCGCCTCGGCCTCGGCGCTGTCGGCGTCGCGGCCGAATTCGAAGCTGAAGCCGTGCAGCACGCGGTCGCGCAGGAATTTTTCCTGGGCACCCCATTTGCCCATCGGCCAGCTTGGGCGCTGCCATGTGGTGTCGCGGCGGACCTCGGCCTCGATCTCGTCGACGCTCATGCCCGCGTAATAGTCCCAGGCGCGGTTGTAGTCGCGCGCGTGCTCCAGGCAGAACCACCAATACTCATTCAGCGAGCTGCGGCTTTTGGGGGCGCGATGCTCACCCGCCGCGACGCAATCGGGATGATCGCAAACGCGGGCACCCGCGCGCGAGGCGGCGGGGTGGGAATCATAGCTGTTGCGGGCACGGCTCTTGGTCATCATCGGAGTATGAGAAGCGGCAAACGGTCTGGCAAGCGCGCCCGCGCGTCCGTCCGTCATGCGCGGGCAAGGACCATCACCGGCTTGACAGGGGGGGTGCGCCTCGCCCCTCTTGGGTGGGCGCTGGTCGTCCTGTCTGATCACCAATTGAGGCTCCCATGGAATACGCCGCCCGTATCCGCCAAAAGTTGACCGATGGCCTGTCGCCCGACCGGTTGGAGGTTGTGGACGAATCCCACCGCCACGCCGGGCACGCCGGGGCCGACGCCAAGGGCGAAACCCATTTCCACGTCACCGTCGTGTCGGCGGCCTTCGCCGGGCAATCGCGGGTGGCGCGGCAGCGGATGGTCTACGCCCTGCTGGCCGACGAGCTGCGCGAGCGTGTCCACGCCCTGGCGCTGACCACGCAAACCCCGGCCGAAGCCGCGCTCTGAGGCCAAATATCCCCAAGCATTGCCAGACCGCCGCACAGAAATGCACACATATGGATGCAACTGATGGTCGCTTTTCCGAACACTCAGGGCGGGAATTTCGGCGAGTGTTGTTGCATTTCTCGTATCCTTTAGTAGAGTGCCGCTTATACAACCATGTATCGCGCCAGGACGGACACACACTGCGCGTGTTCGTTGGGGTTCATGGAGAGGGCGGCGGATGGCGAAGCGTGGGCCGAAGAAAAAGCGGGTGGATCATCCCAAGCATGGGGTGGAGCCGCTGAGAAGCCAGAACATCATGATCGGCGGACACCGCACGAGCATGCGGTTGGAGCCGTCCATGTGGGATGCGCTGGAAGACATCGGCCGTCGGGAAGGTCTGTCGGTCAACAAGCTGTGCACCGCGATCAAGGAGCGGATCGAGGAGCAGGCGCGCCGTCGCGGCGTGCCGCCGGAGGAGGCGGAGGTCACGTTGACCTCAGCTGTCCGGGTCTTCATCGCCGCCTATTACCGGCGGGCCTGCACGGAGGATGGTCATCTGCGCGCCGGTCATGGCGGCAGCGATCCGTTTCTGGGGACGCCGTTCGAGCTGCCCAAGGGTGAGGAGGCGGCGGACGCGGTGTCCGCCACCGCGTCCGGCGGGTCATCCGACGCGGAGTTCCGCACGTCGGGTTCCAAGCTTGTGATGGGCGCGCGGTCCTTCGTCGAAATGTAACGTGGACCGCAGGGGCGGGGGCGGTTTACTCCGCCGCCGCTTCGGCGGGCGCGCCGGTGTAGTGATCGGGCCAATGCTTGCGCACCACCTCGCCGTCGCTGGCGAAGATGTGGCACATGTTCAACAGGGTCGGCCGTTCCTTGCGGTCCTGCGCCGGGCGGCCTTCGGCCTTTGCCTTTTCCGCCTGCTCCCGCGTCAGGATGGGAAACACGGTCTGAAAGGCGGTGGTCGCCATCGGCCCCAGCAACTCCACCAGATGGGTGCAGCCCTGCGGCCCGCCCAACCGTTCCTTGACCGCGCGGGTCCAGCCGGGGCCGACGCGCAGACCGATCAGGGCCTGGAAACGGGGGGTGATCGTGGGGCAGGCGCGGTAGGGGCTGTGGTCCGTCACCGCCTCCACCGCCCGAACCGTCAACTGGTCGTCCACCGTCAGGCGCATCCACATCTGATGAATCGGGTCGCCCGGTTCCAGGTGGCCGCGCTCTTCGGTGTGGAAGGGATAGGCCTTGACGTCGGTGATGTGGCCTTCGATGTCCCACAGGCCGTCGGCGCGGCGAAAGCCCTCGCACGTCACCTTGCGGGTGTGAATCGGCTGGCGGTCGGCGGGGGTGGACAGGGGCATCGCGGCTCTCGGTTCGGTGTGCCTGGGAACGGATTGTCCTGCGGCATCACGAACTATCGGCGGGGTTCGCCCATGGGTCAAGCCAACCCCGCCGCAATGCAGCGTTACCTATGCGTCAGGGGTGGGCGTCAGGCGGTTCCCTCTGCCGAATAGCCCGAACCGAACATGTAGGCTTCGCGGTCGCGGATTTCGTCCTCCAGATGGGCGCGAACCACGGCGAACAGGTCGCGAATCGACACCATGCCCACGGCCTCGCCGTCCACCGTGACCGGAAGATGCCGATAATGGTGCCGTTCCATCAGGTCCAGCGCGGCGATGGCGGGGGAGGAGGGCGGCAGCGTGTCCGGGTCGGCGGTCATCACCGCGCTCAACGGCGTGGTCGCCGGATCCAATCCGGCGGCCACCACCCGCACGGTCATGTCGCGTTCGGTGACGATGCCCTTCAGGGTTCGTCCCTCCGTCACCAGAACGGCGGCGATGCGGCGTTCGGCCATCAACAGGGCGGCGTCGCGCGCCGTCGCGGTGGGCGGCAGGCACGACAAATCCTGATTCTTGATGACGTCGGGCACCAATTTGCGGGTCGGCATGTGTCCCCCTCCTGATTGTGTGGATTTCAGTGGACAACCAACGCTGCGCGGCGCGCTTGCGTGCGCTGCGGACCCTTGATCCTGACAGTGGATCCGCAAATCAGTCAACGAAACGGATTGTCATAACCCTATCCATTTCGGCCAGGGGTGGACCAGAGGTGGGAGGGGGACGTCCCACCCCTCTGCGCCGAAAGGATCAGGCCGTCACCGCGTCGGTCAACACGGCGCGGACCGCGTCGGCGTCCACATCGCGGCGGGTGAAGGCCTGGCCGATGCCGTTGGCCAGGATGAAGGTGATGCGGCCATCGGCCACCTTCTTGTCCTTGGCCATCGACGCGATCAGCTCATCGACGTTCCAGGCGACGCCGGGGATGTCGGTCGGGCGCACCGGCAGGCCGACGGCGGCCAGATGGGCGCGGGCGCGCCGCGCGTCGTCGGCCGGGCACAGGCCGAGCTTCACCGACAGGTCGAAGGCCAGCACCATACCGATCGACACACCTTCGCCGTGCAGCAGGGTTTGGCCGAAGCCGGTCGCCGCCTCCAGCGCGTGGCCAAAGGTGTGGCCGAGGTTGAGCAGGGCGCGGTCGCCGCTCTCCCGCTCGTCCACCCCGACGATGTCGGCCTTGGCCCGGCAACTGACGGTCACGGCGTGGCGGCGGGCGGCGCTGTCGCCATCGACCACGCGCTGGCCGTTGCCCTCCAGCCAGGTGAAGAAGTCGGGCAGGCGGATCAGCCCGTATTTGACCACCTCGGCGTAACCGGCCAGCACCTCGCGCTTGGGCAGGGTGTCGAGCGTGGCGGTGTCGGCGATGACCAGCCGGGGTTGGTGGAAGGCCCCGATCAGATTCTTGCCGTGGCGGCTGTTGATGCCGGTCTTGCCGCCGACGGAGCTGTCGACCTGCGACAGCAGCGTCGTCGGCACCTGGATGAAGTCGATGCCGCGCAGCAGCGAGGCCGCCGCGAAGCCGCAGAGATCGCCGACCACCCCGCCGCCCAGCGCCAGCAGCACGGTGGAGCGTTCGATCCCGCGCCCCAGAACCTCTTCCAGCAGGGTTTGGAAGTGGCCGAAATCCTTGGTTTTCTCCCCCGCCGGGACGGTGATGGCCGGGGCGGGCGCGACGCCCGCCTCGATCAGCGCGGCGTTCAGCGTGTCGAGGTGGCGCGGCCCGACGTTGGCGTCGGTGACGACGATGGGCGCGCGGCCCCGCGTGATCGCGGCGATGCGGGACCCCGCGTCGGACAGGATGCCGTCGCCGACCAGAATGTCGTAGCTGCGGGCGCCGAGGTTCAGGTGAACGGTGTCGAGCGGAGCGGTCATGGTCTTACGGAGTCCCGGCGGGTTTGCTGGTGGCGGGGGCGGCGGTCGGCGCGGCGCGGTGGGGCAGGGGGATGCCGAAATGCCGTTCCAGCGCCTCGATCACCAGTTCGACGGTGGCGTCGGGCGGGCGTTCGTCGCTGACCACGGTCAGGTCGGAGTCGGCGTAGACCGGATAGCGCAGATTCATCAGGCGGCCGAGCACGTCGCGCGGGTTGCCCTGGTTCAGCAGCGGCCGGTGGGTGCGCTTGGCGGTGCGGGCGATCAGCACGTCCAGCTCCGCGCGCAGCCAGACCGACACGCCGTGGGCGTGCACGGTGGCGCGGGTGTCGGCGTCCATGAAGGCCCCGCCGCCGGTGGCCAGAATGTGCACCGGCTCCTCGGTCAGCAGGCGGGCGATGATCTTGCGCTCCACCGCGCGGAACACCGGTTCGCCATCGCGGGCGAAGATTTCGGCGATGGTGCAGCCCGCCGCCGCCTCGATTTCGATGTCGGCGTCGCGGAAGGGCAGGTTCAGGCGCGCGGCCAGACGGCGACCGATGGCGCTTTTCCCCGCCCCCATCAGGCCGACCAGCACGACCGTGCGGGGCAGGCGCGGCGGCGCGTCCTCCGCCGGAGCCGGATGCGGGTCGGTCGTCGCGTTGCGCAGTCCCATCGTGCCTTGTCCATATCGCCGAATCGTGACGTCGCACCGTCATAGCAAGCAACCGCCCCCGGACGCCATCCCGGAACGCAGGGGGCGGGCGGTTGACCTGCGCATTCCGCGCGGTTGCGTCTGTTGCGCGCGGTCCGGTCCTGCGGCTACACTGCGCGCGCTGAGCGACGGGTGGCCTTCGGGCCGACGCTGCCCGGTTGCCGTGCGCGGCGCGGCGGCCGTTTCTTGTCCCACGCCGCGTGGTTGCCACTCTGATAGGGTTTCTGGCCTTGTCGTTCTCCCGTCACAACAGTTCTGGTGCCATGAGCCGGTTCGCCTCCGCCCTTCTCGTTTTGCTGCTGCTGGTCTTTTGTGGCGGTGTGGTGTTCCTGGCGTCCTGGGACCTCCCGGCTCCATCGAAGGCGGTGGAGAAGGTCTTGCCGGATGAGCGGTTCCCGCGCTGAGCCGTTTCGACCGGGATCGGCCCGGCGGGGGTGGGCGCTGGCCCGGCCCGTCTTTGCGCTGACCGCCCGGTTCCTGGCTGTTTCGCTCGCGGTCCTCTCAGCGATGACCGTGACCCCGATGACCGTGACCACCGCCGTTGCGCAGGTGGTCGGTCCGCCGATCCGCCTCACACCGTCCGCCGATCCGCCCGCCGTCGCTCCCGCACCGGTGCCGCCGCCTTCCCCGCCCCCTGTGGTCGCGTCCCCGCCGCCCGTCCCCGCCGCCCCCTCCATGGCGGTGGTCCCGGTGGTTCCGCGTTCGCCGCCGGTCGCGTCCCAGCCGCTGGGGCCGCCCGATCCGGATGGGGCAGGGCTGCTCAGCGGTGGCGAGGGGCTGGGCGGCGACCCCTGGCGCGGCGTGTCCCAGGCCGACGCGCTGCCGCTGCTCGCCGCGTTGCCGGTCAACACCCCGTCGCCCACCGCCAAGGCGCTGCAACGCCGCTTGCTGTTGAGCGCGGGGTCCCCCGCTTTGGCGGTGATGGCTGGCGTGCCCCCCGCCGGTCCCGCCCCGGTTTTTGGCGACGCGCCATCCTCCCACAGCTTTGGCCGCCGCTTTGGCGCGCTGCGGGTGACGGCGCTGGCCCGGCTGGGCGACGCCCGCGCCGCCGCCGAACTGGCCGACCGGCTGCCCGGCCTGTTGAGCGGGGATGAGGCCGCCGCCCGCGCCCTGACCGACGCGGAGCTGCTGTTTGGCCCGATGGAGTGCGCCAAGGCGCAGGCGCGCGGGCAGGGGTTCGAGGATCCCTATTGGCGCAAGGTCGATCTCTATTGCCGCGCCCGGCTGGGCGACCGCGCCGGGGCCGATCTGGCGCTGGCGATGCTGCGCGAACGCGCCGGACGGGCCGACCCCTTTTTGCCGTTGGCCGAGGCGTTGACCGGCGGCCCACCGCCGGGACGCCGCGCCCTGCTCGACGCCAGCCCGGTGGCGTTGGCGGCGATGCGCACGGCCCGCGTGCCGGTTCCGCCGGACGCGCTGGCGCTGACCGATCCGGCCCTGCTGGCGGCGATCGCCACCAACCCGGCGACCGACCCGGCGACGCGGGCGACGGCGGGGGAACGGGCGGCGGCGGCGCTGTTCCTCGACACCCGGCAATTGCTGGATCTCTACGCGCAAATCCCGGTGCGGGGGGAGGAGATCCTCCGCGCCCGCGATCTGGCCGGGCGCGACCGCACCGCTTATGGCCGGGCGCTGCTGCACCAGGCGATGGCGGCGACGATGGACGGAAGCCGCCGCGTCGCCCTGGCGGCGCTGGCGGTGGAGTTGGTCGATCCGCTGTGGCGCTCCGGCCCGGTGGGCGGGGCGGCGGCGGCGCTGCTCGACACCGTGTCGCCCAGCCCGGACGCGGCGGCGCTGGCCCCGGCGGCGACCCGGCTCTACGCCGCCGTGGGGCGGCTGGACGCGGCCAAGCGCTGGTACGATCTGGCCCAGCGCGGGCGGACGGCGGATGCGGCGTGGCTGTGGCCGTTGGCGGCGGTGTCCGGCCTGCTGCCGCGCGGGGCCGACGCGGCGGGCCTGTCGCCCTGGCTGACCGAAGCCGTGCGCGGGGCCGGGGACGCGGGACTGGCGCGGGTGGCCGGGCAATTGGCCTTGCTCCAGGCGGTGGGCGTGGCCGTGCCCGATTCGGCGTGGCTGGCGGCGACCGACGGGTCCGGGCCGCCCGGCGGCGTGGTGGGCGGCGTCGATCCGGCGCTGTGGCAACGGCTGGGCGACGCGGCAACCGGCGGCCGGGTCGGCGAAACCGTGGCGGTGGCGCTGCTGCTGCTGGGCGAGGGCGGCCCCACCGGAACGCCGCCCCGGCTGGTGGCGCGGGTCGCCGCCAATCTGACGGCGGTCGGGCTGGAGGGCGACGCCCGCGCCCTGGTCCGCGAAGCGATGGCGGCGCTGGTCGCCCCGATGGGATCCGAACGATGACCAAACCCCCGGCTGCGGCCCCGGCCAAACGGCGCGGACGCCCGGCCAAGCCCCGCCCGCCGCCGGTGTCGCCGCACCTCGACGCCTTTCTCGACATGCTGACCGCCGAGCGCGGGGCGGCGGCCAACACCCGCATGGCCTATGAGCGCGACCTGACCGATCTGGGGCGCTGGCTGATCCAGCGCGGCACGCCGCTGGACCGGGCGGGAACCGATGATCTGCGGGCCTATCTGGCCGCGCAGAGCGGATCGCCGGACGCCCCCCTGTCGGGCCGCAAGGCGCAGGGGGATGGCGGCGATCCGGCCTCCCCCCGCACCCTTGCCCGGCGGCTGTCGGCGATGCGGCAGTTCTTCCGCTTTCTGGTGTCGGAAGGTTTGCGGGTGGACGATCCCGCCTCCGCACTCGACAGCCCCAAGCTGGGGCGGCCCCTGCCCAAAATCCTGACGGAGGCGGAGGTCGGCGCGATGATCGCCACCGCCGAGGCGCGCGGCGGGCCGGAGGGGCTGCGGCTGGTCGCCCTGCTGGAGGTGCTCTACGCCACCGGCCTGCGCGTGTCCGAGCTGGTCGGCCTGCCGATGACGGCGATCCTGCGCGACGGGCGCGGGCTGGTGGTGCGCGGCAAGGGCGGCAAGGAACGGCTGGTCCCGCTGTCCGATCCGGCTTTGGCCGCGCTGGTCGCCTACCTGCCCCTGCGCGGCCATTTCATGGTTCCGGGGCGCGAGGCGGCGCAGACGCCCTTCCTTTTCCCCTCCCGCAGCTCGACCGACGGGCATCTGACCCGGCAGCGCTTTGCTCAACTGCTGAAGGATTTGGCGCTGGCCGCCAACATCGACCCGGACAAGGTCAGCCCCCACGTCCTGCGCCACGCCTTCGCCACCCATCTGCTGGACCATGGGGCCGATCTGCGCTCCGTCCAAAAAATGCTGGGCCACGCCGACATCGCGACGACGCAGATCTACACCCACGTCGTCACCGAACGCCTGCGCGCGGTCATGCAGGAGCATCACCCGCTGGCCCGGCGGGTGGTTGGAGCTGTTGGGGGTGGTTTTGACACAGATGAACACAGATGAACACAGATGAATTTTGATGGATGGTAAAGTTGTTGGTTTTTTCGATTGATGAATAAAGGATCTCATCAATCCCGATGACGTTTCCATTGATTATTTAATTAATCATTAAATCAATTTTCTCTGATTTTTGACCAAATGAAGAGACTGAAAATTTATTATCTATCTTCATCTGTGTCTATCTGTGTTCATCTGTGTCAAAAAATCCCAGCGCCTTCCCCCGCGCCCCGCACTGCGACGTTGGGTCGTCCTCAACCAAAAACGGTCGTGTGCTACAAAGGCTCTTCAACCCACCGCCGCAGATCGGGCGGTCACGAACAGGGATGGGGGAGCAGCGCCATGGCCGACATCATCGCGGGTCTGGAGATTCGCGGGTCGATGGAACCCGGATTCGACCGCATCCTGACACCGGAGGCGCTGGCCTTCCTGGCGGAGCTGGAGGGGCGGTTCGGGCCGGAGCGGCTGCGGCTTCTGGACGTCCGCGCCCAGCGGCAGGCGCTGTTCGATCAGGGCAAGCGCCCGGATCTCCTGCCCGAAACCCGCGCGATTCGCGAGGCCGATTGGACCATCGCCCCGCTGCCGGTCGATCTGCGCGACCGCCGGGTCGAGATCACCGGGCCGGTGGACCGCAAGACGGTCATCAACGCCCTGAATTCCGGGGCCAAGCTGTTCATGGCCGATTTCGAGGACGCGAGCAGCCCGACCTGGGCCAACCTGCTCCACGGCCAGATCAATCTGTATGACGCGGTGCGCCGGACGATCACCCACGAGGATCCCGCCACCGGGAAGAAATACCGGCTGACCGACCGCCCCGCCGTGCTGGCGGTCCGGCCGCGCGGCTGGCACAGGGCGGAACCCCATCTGCGGATGGAGGGGGAGCCGGTGTCCGCCGCCCTGTTCGACGCGGGCCTGTTCCTGTTCCACAACGCGCGGGAACTGCTGGCGCGCGGCAGCGGCCCCTATCTCTATCTGCCCAAGCTGGAAAGCCATTTCGAGGCGCGGCTGTGGCGCGAGGTGTTCGTGCTGGCTGAGGAGTGCCTGGGCCTGCCCTATGGCTCGATCAAGGCCACGGTGTTGATCGAGACGATCACCGCCGCCTTTGAGATGGACGAGATCCTGTACGAGCTGCGCGACCACGCCGCCGGGCTGAATTGCGGGCGTTGGGGCTATATCTTCAGCGTCATCAAGACCTTCCGCAACGACCCCTCCGCCGTCCTGCCGGACCGGGCGGCGGTGACGATGGACACGCCCTTCCTGTCGGCCTACAGCCAGTTGGCGGTCAAGACCGGCCACCGCCGCAACGCCCCGGTGATCGGCGGCATGTCCGCCTTCATCCCGGTGAAGGACGATCCCGCCGCCAACGAGGCCGCCTTCTCCCGCGTGCGCGCCGACAAGGAGCGCGAGGCGTCGAACGGCCATGACGGCACCTGGGTGGCGCATCCCGGTCTGGTCCCGGTGGCGATGGCGGTGTTCGACGCCTACATGCCCACCCCCAACCAGACCGCCCGCAAACGCGCCGACGTGGCCGTGACCGCCGCCGACCTGCTGACCCTGCCCACCGGGCCGAAGACGGAGGCGGGCCTGCGCACCAACATCGCCGTCGGCATCGTCTACATCGCGGCGTGGCTGCGCGGCATCGGCTGCGTGCCGGTGTTCAACCAGATGGAGGACGCGGCGACCGCCGAAATCAGCCGCAGCCAAGTCTGGCAGTGGATCCGCCACGCCGTCCCGCTGGACGATGGCCGGACGGTGACGGCGGATCTGGTGCGCGCCCTGATCGCCGAGGAACTGGCGGCCTGGACACGGAGTCCCACGCCCGCCACCCAGGCCCATCACGCCGCCGCCGCCCTCTTCACCGATCTGGTGACGGCCCCCGATTTCGTCGAACTCCTGACCGTGCCCGCCTGTGACCGCCTGCTGGCGGGGGTTGGGTGAGGGCGCTATCGGCCCTGCGCCATTTCAATGCGAAGGCTGGGGTCGGTTTCGTGGATCTCGACGATGGCGTTGTAGCGCGCCACCAACTCCGCGATGGTCAGCCGTCGTTGTTCGGCGGCAAAGCGGCCAAGCTCGTACAGGTTGGTGGCGAGGAACTGCTCGAATTCCAGCAGGTCCAGACGATCCAGGATTCCCGCGTTGTCCGCCAAGCCTTCGGCGGTGGAGGCTCCGCGTCGGGTGGTGACGATGACCGGGCGGCGGCCCGCATCCAGATTCGCGGCGCATTTTCGGATCAGCGCCTCGCCCGGAGCCGATGAGACGTGGATCGACACGTCGCCAACGTCGAAATCCCCGGCGCGCCCGCTGGTTTCGTCGTTGGTGTTGGCACCATTGTGATGGATGACGCCGACGCCGAGCACCAGATCGAGTTTTGCCCCCACCAGATGCTGCATCAGGGTTCCAAGAAACATGGTCCCGGGCATGTCTTTTTGCCGGGCTTCGGCTTGCGTCATCAGGCTGCGCAGCACGGCGCGCAACCCCAAACTGCCATCCATGCGCAACAGGAAGGGCTTTGCGGCGAAAAACGCCTGCACTCGCGCGATCCAAAAGCGTTCGATCAGATCAAGATCAGGTGCCGGGCCTGTCTTGCGGGCCAGCGCGTTCAGGAAATCGACGTAAGCCCGCATGTTGCCCAAGCTGCCACGGCTGGTGCGCCCGCCCTCGCTGGCCAAAACCCGTTGGATGCCGTGGCGTTTCAGGATCTCTTGGACCCGGCCCTTGCCCAACCCCAGAACCTGCCCACCGCCGTCCGTGATCAGGTTGGTTGGATCGAGCGGAAGGCCGGATTGCCGGGCGTGGTCGGTGATGACCAGGGCAACGCACAAAGGCCCTTTTCCCTGAAAACCATGCTCTTTGGCAAAGCGCGTCAGCGCATCATCAAGGGTCACGCCGCCATTCCCGCCGTTGCGACGGCGGTGGTGAGGGCCAGCAGGGGGGCGAACAGGTGAGTCGCCAAATGCCGGACCACCGGCACCGCAACGCCGTCTCCGGCCAGATGGTACGCGTCATAATAGGTGTTCGGCAACACATACCCATCCTGAAGCCCCATCAGGCGTGCCGCTTCGCGCGGAGAGAGCAGGCGTGACCGAACGCTCTTGCCATCCACAACCAGAATGCTTTGTCGGGAAGACCCACCGGCGGGGGTCCGCAGGCATCCGGCGATGTCGTCGAACCGCACCTCCGCCCGCTGCACCTTGTGGCCATTCTCCACGCGGGTGCGCTTGTACACGCCGCCAACCATGCGCCGACCGGCGTGCTTGGCCGCCTCCAGCTTGGCCAGATGGCGCGGGTTCATCAGCGCCAGCAGGGCGGCGGTCTGGCTGCGGGAATGCCAAGCGACCAGGCCCGGTTCCTCCTCAATGACATCGGCAAAACGGCTGGTCCGGGGGGGCGGTTCCGGCAGGGTCCACCACAGCCAGTTCCGCCGGGTGTCCTCCGGCAACAGGGATTGCGCCGACCGCAGGGCGTTCGGGTGCCAAAGCGATGATGGGGTTGGGGTGGTGAGGGGTGTGGGGACCATGAGATCCCCGCGCACACCAACGATGAACAGCCGGGGGCGGGATTGCGGCAGGAACAGGCTGGCGTCGATCACCAGCGCGCCGAAGCGATAGCCGGTGTCCGACAGGGCGTTGCCGATGGCAACGAAGTCCTGTCCCTGGTTGGCGGTCAGGGTGCCGAGGACGTTTTCCAAGGCCACCAGCTTTGGCGCGCGCCCTTCCTCCTTCAATTGATGCATCAGTTGCCAAAAGGGCCAGAACGCGCCGGATCGCGTTTGGTCCGGGGCGGATCGGTGACGAATCCCGGCATAACCGCCCGCCAACGACAAATCCTGACAGGGGAAGGACGCCCATGCCAAATCCGCCTGTCCGGGCAGGTCGCTGGTCGTCAGGCGGTTGACGTCCGCCTCCACAAGCCCCTCGTCACCCCAATTGGCGCGGTAGACGGCGGTCTTCGCCGAATCGAAATCATTGGCGAACGCGCAGCGCCAGCCATCGCCCAACCCTGCGCGGGCCATGCCGCCACCCGCAAAAAACTCGTAAAAGTCAGGCATCGCGGGCCGCTTCCGGCGCAGGCCCCGGCGATTGGGAGTCGCGAGTCACCTTTTCCTGGATCGCCATGCTGATCCAGGTGTTGCGGGACACGTTGCCCGGCATTCGCTTGCGCAGCGCATCAATCGCCGCGCACAGGTCCACAGGAAGCCGAAGGTTGGTGCGGTGTTCATCGTCCATCGGCTGATAGTGGCGCCATTCTGGCGCCACATCAACCCATCCCCGCCCGCCGTCGCCCAAAAAGGATCGCCCAAAAATGATCCTGGCATCCCATGGGCGATCACGATAGAGGAAGGCCAGCGTCGTGGACCCCGCCGTGGGGGCCGTGTCGTTGTCGTCGCGTCGTTATCCGGTGGCTTGGGGGCGCGCGTCGTGCTAACCAAGCCCGCGCTTGGCGATCCCACGCCGTGCCAAACCCAGGCCCCGCCCAAACACAGTGTCCGGCATGCAAACCTTTCTCGAATTTGAAAAGCCGATCGCCGAGCTTGAAGGCAAGATCGAGGAGTTGCGGCACCTGACCAACGCCGGCGACATCAACATCGCCGACGAAGTCGCCAAGCTGCAAACCAAGGTCGACAAGCTTCTGCGGCAGACCTACGCCAAGCTGACGCCCGCGCAAAAGGTGCAGGTGGCCCGCCACCCCAACCGCCCGCATTGCCTGGATTACGTCAACGGGCTGATCGAGGATTTCACGCCGCTGGCGGGCGACCGTTGCTTTGCCGAAGACCGCGCGGTCATCGGTGGGCTGGGGCGGTTCCGGGGCCGGTCGGTCGTCGTCATCGGCCAGGAAAAGGGCCACGACACCGAGTCGCGCGTCCGTCACAATTTCGGCATGGCCAAGCCGGAGGGCTACCGCAAGGCCCAGCGCCTGATGGATCTGGCCGACCGCTTCAACCTGCCGGTTGTCTCGCTGGTGGACACGGCTGGGGCCTTCCCCGGCGTGCAGGCCGAAGAGCGCGGGCAGGCGGAGGCCATCGCGTCGAGCATCGCCCGCTGCCTGCGGCTGAAGGTGCCGATGGTCGCCTCGGTGATCGGTGAAGGCGGGTCGGGCGGGGCCATCGCCATCGCCACCGCCGACCGCGTCCTGATGCTGGAGCACGCCATCTATTCGGTGATCTCGCCGGAAGGCTGCGCGTCGATCCTGTGGCGCAGCTCCGACATGGCGGGGGAGGCGGCGATCGCGCTGCGCCTGATCAGCCATGATCTGAAGGAACTGGGCGTCATCGACCGCGTCGTGCCGGAACCCATCGGCGGCGCGCACCGCGACCCCGCCGGGATGGTCAAGGCGTTGGGCGATTCCATCGAACAGTCGCTGCGCGATCTGGACGGGTTGGATGGAACCACGCTGCGGGCCAAGCGTCGTGAAAAGTTCCTGGAGATGGGCCAGAAGGGTTTGGGCTGATCGCCTGACGACCGGGTGGGGGAGGCGCAATCGTCATGGTCGATGAGAACCGCCCTTCTCCCGCGCCGTCCGTTTCGCCCACCACGCGCATTCCCGGCCTGAACGGCGCGGTGGCGGTCCTCACCGCCGCCGCGTTTTTTGTGTTTGCCGGTCGCGTTCCTGCCCCCGATCCAGCGCTGGACCGTTTTGTCCTGTGGGCCGGGTTGGCGCTGTGGCCCGCTGCGCTTCTGTTCGCCATGGTCGGTGGCGTCATTCTGGCGCGCGGGCGGAGCCGGGCCGTCAACCCGTTGACCGATCCCGAATCGGCCTTTCAGCGGGTCAGCCAGCGGGTGTTGAGCAACAGCGTGGAACAGACGCTGGTCTTCCTGCCCGCGCTCGCCGGGCTGGTGGCGCTGTCGCCGCCGGGTGAGTTGGGCGTGGCGCGGCTGGCGGTGGGGCTGTTCTGTCTGGGCCGTTTGCTGTTCTGGGGCGGCTATCTGGTGCACCCGCTGTGGCGCGCGCCGGGCATGGCGATGACGCTGGCGACCAACGTCACGGTGCTGGGGTTGGCGCTGGTCAAAAGCGTGGCGTGAGCGGCGGGGCCGCAAGCGCGAAAGCACGGTATGGGGGAAAGGACATGCTCGACCGGTCGGATTGGCTGAGCGCGTTTCCGCTGTTGGCCGGGTTGGAGCGCGACGGTTTGGCCGCGTTGACCGCCGCCGGGCAGCGGGTGGCGGTTCCGCGTGGGGCGGTGCTGTTCCGGGCGGGCGACCGCTGCCACACCTTCCTGATGGTGCTGGATGGGTCGGTCCGGGTGCAGATGACCGCCGAAAACGGGCGGGAGATCGTGCTGTACCGCGTCGCGCGGGGGGAAACCTGCATCGTCACCACGGCCTGTTTGCTGACCCAGGCCGATTACAGCGCCGAGGCGGTGGCCGAAAGCGACCTGGACGGGGTGGCGCTGGCCGCCGGGCCGTTTCACGATCTGGTCGCGCGGTCGGCGGTGTTCCGCAACTTCGTCTTCGCCTCCTTCGGCACCCGCCTGACCGGGATGATGGCGCTGGTGGAGGAGGTGGCGTTCGGCCGCGTCGATCTGCGTCTGGCCCGCGTCCTGCTGGACCACCGCGACGCCGACGGCGGCCTGACCATCACCCATCAGGCGCTGGCGGTCGAGCTTGGCACCGCGCGCGAGGTGGTCAGCCGCCAGTTGAAGGAGTTCGAACGGCGCGGCCTGTTGACGCTGTCGCGTGGGCGGATTGATCTGCGCGACGCGGCGGCGCTGGGTGGCCTGGCGGACGGTTGAGGCGTTGGCGGTCGAGGCGTTGGCTGTCGAGGCGTTCTGGCCAATATTAGAAAACCGTGTGACTCCGTCACACACGGGGGTGGGGAAAGGGCGTAGGATGGGATTCGACCACGCGTTTTCCCACCAGAGAGGTGTCATCATGTTTTGCCGCAACGTCGGCCCGGTTGACCGGGCTTTGCGCGCCATCGTCGGGCTTGTGCTGATTTCGCTGACCGTTGTCGGGCCGCAAAGCCTGTGGGGCCTGATCGGCGTCGTTCCCTTGCTGACCGCGTTTTTGGGATCCTGCCCGGCCTACACCCTGTTGGGGGTGAACACCGGGGCGGGGGATGACCGCGCGGCCTGATGCGCCGCGACCGGACGCACGAACGGCCCGCCCGGAACCAACCGGGCGGGCCGTGCGCGCGTTCGTTTTTGCAAGTCCCGGGCGTGTCAGCCGCGCGGGGCGTGCTTGTTCAGGATGCGTTGCAGCGTGCGGCGGTGCATTTTCAGGCGGCGCGCCGTTTCCGACACGTTGCGCTCGCACTGTTCGAACACGCGCTGGATGTGCTCCCACCGCACGCGGTCGGCGGACATCGGGTTTTCCGGCGGCTGGGGCAGGGGGCGGCCATCGGCCAGCAGCGCCGATTCCACCGCGTCGGCGTCGGCGGGCTTGGGCAGGTAATCGACCGCCCCGGCCTTCACCGCCGCCACCGCCGTGGCGATGTTGCCATAGCCGGTCAGCATGACGATGCGGGCGTCGGGCCGGGCGTCGCGCAGGGCGGACACCACGTCCAGCCCGCTGCCGTCGGCCAGCCGCAGATCGACCACGGCGAAGGCGGGGGCGGATTCCTGCGCCACCTCGATCCCCAACTGCACGCTGTCCACGGCCACCACGTTGAAGCCGCGTTTTTCCATGGCGCGCGCCAATCGCAGGCGAAAGGGCGCGTCATCATCAACGATCAAAAGGCTGCGGGTCACGTCGCCGGTGAAGGTGAGTTTGACGGTTTCCCCCGACAGCGCGTCGTCGGTTGTCTTGGCGTTCTCCACCGCTAATCCTCTTTCTTGCTGTTGATTGCTTTCCATCTTACGGAAATCCGGGCACCACCGCCCTTGTTGTTTTCGTAACGCACCGTCGCGCCGGTTTTTTCCAGCAGCGTCTGGGCGATGAAGATGCCAAGCCCCATGTGACTGGATTGGCTGGATTGGCTGGAGCGTTCGCCGCGCACCGACAGATACGGCTCGCCGATCCGGCCCAGCAGATGGGCGGGAAAGCCGGGGCCGTCGTCCATCACCGTGACGGTCACGGTCTTGCCGTCCCAGGCGGCGGCGACCGTCACCCGTTGGCGGGCGAACTGGTGGGCGTTCTGGATGAAGTTGCCGATGCCGTGGATGATTTCCGGGCTGCGGCGGAACACCGGCTCATCGGCTTCGCCCACCGGGTGGGGGTCGACCGAAAAGGCGATGTGGCCCAGCCGGTGCGGCGCGGCGGCGGCCTCGATCAGCGCGGTCAGCGGCAGCCGTTCGAACGGGTCGCCGCCGTCGGCCTCCGGCTTGCGCGCCAGATCGGCCAGGATCTCGCGGCAGCGCATCACCTGGCTTTGCAGCAGGCCGACATCCTCGGAATAGGGGCTGTCGGGTGGCAGGTCGCGCGCCAATTCCTTCGCCACCACGGCGATGGTCCCGAGCGGCGACCCCAGCTCGTGCGCGGCGGCGGCGGCGAGCGCGCCCAGCGACGACAGGCGTTGTTCGCGGGCCAAGGCCACCTGCGAGGCGGCGAGCGCGTCGGCGAAGCGGCGGGCCTCCGCCGCCACACGGAAGACATAGCCCGCGATGAACACCGCCGACACCGACAGCGCCAGCCAGACGCCGAAGGCGTAGAGCGGGGCCATCGAGCGGATCGGCTCCTCCCACGGCAAGGGGAAGTGCCACAGCGCCAGCGCGGTCAGGCAGTTCAGGTTCAGCCCGGTCAGCAGCACGGTGCTGTAGCGCGACAGGATCGCCGCACCCACCGTCATCGGGGCCAGCAGCAGGATGCAGAACGGGTTGCTCAGGCCGCCGGTCAGATACAGCAGCAGCGACAGTTGCAGCATGTCGTAGCTGAGATAGAGCGCGGCGTCGCGGTCGGGCAGGCGCAGCCGCCCGCCGCGCTGGGCCATCGCCACCAGATTGAGCAGGACCGACGCGCTGATGGTCGCCAGCACCGGCCCCAGCGGCAGGGCGAAGCCCAGCACGCCTTGCACAACCCCCACCGTCGCCATCTGCCCCAGGATCGCCACCCAGCGGATGAGGATCAGCGTGCGCAGGGTGATGCGTCCGTCGGGGTGGGAACCGTAGGTTGGTGGCGACAGCGGGGCCGTCAGGCTGGTGGCAAGTGTGGTCACAGGGGCGTTTCCTCGGTCGGCCGCGTGAGTCGCGGCGCTGTTCTTGTGCGGCTGTTGGTGGAGCGGCGACGCGCGTGGCTCTGGCGTTCGCGCCGGGGGCCACCATATTCTGTGCCCATGACCCAGCGCCCGCCCGATCCATCCGCCGCCGATCCATCCGTCGCCGATTCTCCCACCCTTTTGCCTCCCGCCATTTCTGTCGAGGCGCTGACCAAGCGGTTCGACACGCCCGGCGGGGTGGTGACGGCGGTGGATTCGGTGGCGTTTCGGGTGGCGCGTGGCAGTGTCACCGGGTTGTTGGGTGGCAACGGGGCCGGAAAGACGACGACCATCTCCATGCTGCTGGGGGTGCTGGTGCCGACGGCGGGGCGGGTGGAGATTCTGGGCGTGGACATGGCGCGCCATCGGCATGCCGTGCTTGCGCGCATGAACTTCTCCTCTCCCTACGTCGAGTTGCCCCATCGATTGACGGTGCAGGAGAACCTTACCGTTTATGGGCACCTCTACGGTTTGACCTGCGTCAAAAAGCGCGTCCGCGATCTGGCCGATCAGCTTGACCTTGCGCGTTTTCTCAATCGTCCGTCGGGCGGGCTGTCCGCTGGGCAGAAAACACGGGTGGCCCTGGCCAAGGCGCTGCTGAACGAACCGGAGGTGCTGTTGCTGGACGAGCCGACCGCCTCGCTCGACCCCGACACGGCGGATTGGATTCGCCGGTATCTGGAGGCGTATCGCGCCCGCACCGGGGCCACCATCCTGCTCGCCTCCCACAACATGCCGGAGGTCGAACGGCTGTGCGACGATGTGCTGGTGATGCGGCGGGGCCGGGTGGTCGACCAGGGCGCGCCGTCCGACCTGCTCGCCCGCTACGGCCGCGCCACGCTGGAAGAGGTCTTCCTTGACATCGCGCGGGCTGGAACCGGGCCGGTCGGTCGCGATGGCCTTGACGGATCGACCGGCGGCCCCCACCCTTGATAACAGGTTATCACGGCGCTGGCTTGGTCACGGAACCTTGGTCATGGAACACAACCGCCCCCAGGGCGACCGGCCTCCAGAAGTCCGGATTCCGGACGACCGGACCCAGCAGGTCCGCCGTCACATGCGCGCCTACCGCAGCCGCCTGCGCGCGCAGGGATTGCGGCCCGTTCAGCTTTGGGTCCCGGACACCCGACGCCCGTCGGTGGTCGCTGAATGGCGTCGGCAGTCCTTGAGCGTGGCGAACGACCCGGCGGAGCATGAGGTTCTGAGCTGGATGGACGACGTGTCCGATGTGGACGGGTGGTCGTGAGGCGCGGCGCGGTCGTGGTTGCGGCGGGCAAGGGGGCCTACAGCGGCAAGCCCCGCCCGGCTCTGGTCATTCAAACCGATCTTCTCAACCCGACCCACGCGTCGGTGATCTTGCTGCCGATCACCAGCGATCTGCGCGATTTGCCTGGATTCCGTGTGCCGGTGCAGCCCAGCGTGACGAATGGGTTGCGGGAACCGTCGGAAATCATGGTTGATAAACCGATCACCGTCCCGACCGGGAACATCCATCAACAGATTGGCATGCTCGACAGCGAAACGATGAGCCGGGTGGATCGGGCCTTGGTCATCGTCGTCGGGCTGGCGTGAGGCATGACGAAATCCCACTCTTTTCCATCCCCCGTCTTCTCCCCGCGCCGGGTTGGCGCGATGGTGCTGCGCTATTGGTATCTGCTGCGCGGATCCTGGCCGCGCCTGCTGGAGTTGGCCTATTGGCCGACGGTGCAGATGATCCTGTGGGGCTACATCAACCAGTTCATGGCGACGTCGAGTGGTTGGGTGGCGCAGGGCGGCGGCGTGCTGGTCAGCGCGGTGCTGCTGTGGGACGTGCTGTTTCGCGGGCAGTTGGGGGTGTCGATCTCGTTTCTGGAGGAAATGTGGTCGCGCAATCTGGGCCATCTCTTCGTCAGCCCGCTGCGCCCCGGCGAATGGCTGCTGTCGCTGATGGCGATGAGCTTGCTGCGCACGCTGCTGGGGGTGATTCCCGCCGCCCTGCTGGCGTTGCCCTTTTTCGGTTATTCGGTGTTCGGGCTGGGGCTGCCGCTGCTGCTGTTTTTTGCCAACCTGATCCTGATGGGCTGGTCGCTGGGGCTGGTCATCATCGCCCTGATCCTGCGCTATGGCATGGGGGCGGAGGGGTTGGCCTGGATCGTCACCTTCATGCTCGCCCCGGTCAGCGCGGTCTATTACCCGGTGTCGGTGCTGCCCGGCTGGTTGCAGGCGGTGGCGTGGGCGCTGCCGTCCGCCCATGTGTTCGAAGGGCTTCGGGCGGTGGTCTATGACGGCGCGATGCGTTGGGATCATCTGGCCTGGGCGGTGGGGCTGAACGCGCTGTACATGGCGGCGGCGGTCGGGGTGTTCCTGTACGGTTTCCACCGGGCGCGGGTGCGCGGGGCGCTGTTGCAGACCGGGGAGTGATGGACCGGGGAGCGCCTGCCCGAACGGCTCGCCAGCGGCGGGGCGACCGTGGTAAGCAGGGCCGCCCGGCCGGTTCCGTCCCTGATCACGACCGCGCCGGCCCCGTGTTTTCGCCGTGCCCGTGTTTTCGCTGTGCCTGTCTTTTCGTTGTGGAGCTTGCGCCGTCATGAACATCGCCGAGATCGCCGCCGCGTTGGGTGCCCAGGTTGAGGGCGACGCCACCCTCGTGATCCGGCGCGCCGTCCACCCGTCGGAGGCCGAAGGGCCGGAGGATCTGGCGCTGGCCATGGACAAGGATCTGCTGGCGCTGCTGCCCGGCAGCCGGGCGCGCGCCGCCGTGGTGGCCGAAGGGGTGGAGGTTCCGGAGGGGCTGGCCGCGCGCATCATTGTCAAGCGCCCGCGCTACGCGATGGCCGGTCTGCTCGACCTGTTCGAACGCCCGGTCCACGCCGAAGCGGGGGTTCATCCGCAGGCCTATGTCGCGCCGGACGCGGTGATCGCCGATGGGGTGTCGATCGCGCCCTTCGCCTATGTCGGGCCGCGCGCGCGGATCGGGGCCGGGGTGGTCATCCTGCCGCACGCCACCGTCGGGGCCGACGCCGTGATCGGCGCTGGCAGTCTGCTGCACCCCGGGGCGCGGATCGGCGAACGGGTGGTGCTGGGCGAGCGCTGCATCATCCATCCCAACGCGGCGGTCGGCAACGACGGCTTCAGCTTCGTCACGCCCGAGCCGGGCAGCGTCGAATCGGCCAAGACCACCGGGCGCGTCGTCGGCACCAACGTGCTGATCCGCCGGGTGAACTCCATCGGCACCGTCATTCTGGGCGACGATGTGGAGATCGGGGCCGGGGCGACCATCGACCGGGGAACCGTCACGGCCACCCGCATCGGCAGCGGCACCAAGATCGACAACCTCGTGCAGATCGGTCACAACGTGCAGATCGGCACCAATTGCATGCTGTGCGGCCATGTCGGCGTGGCGGGCAGCACGATCATTGGCGACCGCGTGGTGCTGGCGGGCAAGGTCGGGGTGGCCGACCATGTGAAGATCGGCAACGACGCGGTGGTCGCGGCCAATTCCGGCGTCGGTACCGACATCCCGGCCAAACAGGTCTATATGGGCTACCCCGCCGTGCCGCGCGCCCGCGCGTTCGAGCAGTACAAGGGCTTGGCCCGGCTCAAGCGCCTGTTCGCCGACGTGGCGGAGCTGAAAGCCCGCCTGCGCGCCGGCGACGCCCCCGCCGCCCCGTCAACGGACGGCCCGGCGGGCGAACGGCCCGAACGCGGCCCCGAAAACGGCTGACCCGCCCCATTCCCCTTTCGCGACACCAGACACAGCGTTCGATCCGATGACCTCCGGCCAAAACCCCACCCTGCCGTCCGTTCTGGGCGGCCCGTCCGTCATTCTCGTCCAGCCCCAGATGGGCGAGAACATCGGGGCCTGCGCCCGCGCGATGCTGAATTGCGGCCTGACCGATCTGCGTCTGGTCCGCCCGCGCGACGGCTGGCCGAACGAGAAGGCGCGGGCCAGCGCCTCCGGGGCCGATCTGGTCATCGACAACGTCCGGCTTTACGACAGCACGGCCGACGCGGTGGCCGACCTGGAGGTGGTGTTCGCCACCACCGTGCGCACCCGCGACATGATCCAGCGCTTCGTCACCCCGCGCGTGGCGGCGGAGGAGATGCGGGCGCGCTACAGCGCCGGGCAGCGGGTGGGCGTGCTGTTCGGGCCGGAGCGCACCGGGCTGGTGAACGACGATCTGACCCTGGCCCAGACCCTCATCACCGTGCCGCTCAACCCGTCCTTCGCCTCGCTCAATCTGGCGCAGGCGGTGCTGCTGATCGGGTATGAGTGGTTCCAGACCGGCGATCTGCCCCCCGACCGCTTCGTCCATTTCGGCGCGACCCGTCCGGCGACCAAGGGCGAGCTGGTCAATTTCTTCGAGCATCTGGAAAGGGCGCTGGACCGCACCGGCTTTTTCACCAGCCCGGAAAAACGCCCGTCGATGGTCCGCACCCTGCGCAACGCGCTGGAGCGCATGGAGATGACCGAGCAGGAGGTGCGCACCTTCCACGGCGTCATCGCCGCGCTGACCGGCAAGCGCAAGGGCGACGTCTGATCCGCATGGTCTGACGCCCGTCGCCTGACCGGCGTGTTCTCCGGGGGCGGGACGGCAACCGGTGGTCGGGATCATCCCACTTGCCGGAGTTGCGCGCCAACGCTCATACTCCGGTGCAAGGGGCACGGCGCGGGCGCCGACCGACAGCGGCGATGATGAGCGACAGCATGATTGAGACCAAGCCGACGCCCCAATCTTTGCCCCAGTCCTTGCCCCGGTCCTTGCCCCGGTCGCGGTCCCATCATCTGCTGTTGATCGCCTTTGTCCTCATCGCGGCGTTTGGTGTGGCTCTGCGCGTCTATTACACCTGGGCCGACCGTCAGGAAACCTTGCGCCACGCCGAAGAGCGGGTGCAGAACGCCGCGCGGGTGGTGCAGGAGCATCTGCGCCGCACGGTGGCCACCGGCGATCTGGCGATGGTCCGCGTCATGGAGCAGATCGGCCGCTATGGGCTGGAAGGGCTGCCCACCAACCGCCCGATGTGGCAATCCATGCATCAGATGGTGGACAATCTGCCGGAGATTTCGGCGGTTTGGATCTATGCGGCCGATGGCCGCACCCTGCTGACCAGCCGCAAGTTTCCCGCGCCGGATGTCAACGCCTCGAACCGCGCCTTTTTCCCGCAACACGCGGGGGGGATCGAGTTTCAGGTGGGGGAGCGGGTGATCGGGCCGGTGACGGGCCAGAACTCCTTCGTCATCACCCGCCGGGTCCCGGACAAGGGGCCGCTTCAGGCGGTGGTGCAGGCGAACGTCGATCTGGATTACTACCAACAGCTTTTTGACAGTCTGGAGCTGGGGGCGGACGCGACCATCGCGGTCTTCCGCACCGATGGCCGCCCGGTTCTCCGCATCCCTTCGGCTGAGGCGTTGGACGGGGACGACGCGCGCGAGGCTCTGCGCCGTTCCATCTATTCCGCTTCGGAAACCTTCGAGGTGGCGGCCCCGGTTTCCGGCGGCACCCGCATCGTTTCCTTCCAGCGCGTGACCAATCTGCCGCTGATCGTCCTGGTCGGGCTGTCCAAGAGCACCGAGCTGGCGGCGTGGGAGGATCGGGCCAAGCGGGGCGGGCTGTTTCTGGCGCTGGCGGTGTTCTGCTGCCTTGGCCTGACCTACGCCGCCGCCCGCAGTCTGGCGCGCGAAACCGCCGGTCAGCGCCGGTTGGCGGAGGCGAACAGGGACCTCGACAGCACCGCCCGCCGCGTGGAGGAGGCCAACCGCGCCTTCGCCAGCGCCAACCGGCGGATGAATCTGATCCTGCATTCGGCGTCGGACAGCATTTGCGGGGTGGATCGCAACGGCGCCGTCACCTTCGCCAACCCGGCGGCGTCCACCCTGACCGGCTATGCCAACGAGGAGCTGTTGGGCCGCAACCTCCACGCCCTCATCCACCACACCCGTGTGGACGGCAGCCCCTACCCGGTGATCGAATGCCCGGTGATGGCGGTGTTGCGGACCGGGGAGATCCGCCGGGGGCTGGAGGACACCTATTGGACCAAGGACGGCAACGCGGTGGCGGTGGAATACACCGCCTCGCCGATGCTGGAGGATGGCCGGGTTGAGGGCGCGGTTCTGGTGTTCCACGAGATCGCCGAACGCAAGCGGGCCGAGACGGCGATGAAAAGCGCCCGTCTGGCCGCCGAAACCGCCAATCGGGCCAAAACCGAATTTCTGGCCAACATGAGCCACGAAATCCGCACCCCGATGAACGCCATCCTGGGCTTGATCCACCTGTTGCAGCAGACCGAATTGTCGGACCGCCAAGCCGATTACCTGCGCAAGGTGCGGGTGTCGGCGCAATCGCTGCTGGGCATCCTGAACGACATCCTGGATTTCTCGAAGGTCGAGGCCGGGCGGATCGAGTTGGAAAACGTGGATTTCCGCCTGGACGATCTGTTGCAGAATCTGGGCATCATCATCGGGGCCGCCGCGCAGGAAAAGGACATCGAGGTGCTGTTCTCGGTGGCCCCCGACGTGCCGCTGACCCTGATCGGCGATCCGCTCCGCCTGCAACAGGTGCTCATCAATCTGGCGGGCAACGCGATCAAATTCACCGACCGGGGCGAGGTGGTGGTGGCGGTCAAGCGGCGCGCCTACACCGACGATGGCGTGATCCTGTCCTTTTCCGTGCGCGACACCGGGATCGGCATCTCCCCTGAGCAAAAGGACCGGCTGTTCCAGGCGTTCAGCCAGGGCGACGCCTCCACCACCCGCCGCTTTGGCGGCACCGGGCTGGGGCTGGCCATCTGTTCCCGGCTGGTCGGGCTGATGGGCGGGCGCATGGAGGTGGACAGCGTCGTCGGGCGTGGCAGCGATTTCCATTTCGAGGCGCGTTTCGGCCACCGGGGCGAGGTGCCGCCCGCCCGCCCCGTGGCGCGGTCGGTGCCGCGCGATCTGTCGGTGTTGGTGGTCGACGATCATCCCACCGCGCGTGAGGTGCTGGCCGAGATCGCCGGAACCTTTGGCTGGACGGCGACGACCTGCGCCAACGGGCGCGAGGCGCTGGCGGAGGTGGAGCGCGCCAACCGCGTCGGCGCTCCCTACGACCTTGTGCTGATGGATTGGAAGATGCCGGAGATGGACGGGTTGGAGGCCGCCCGTCATGTCCGCAGCAGCGACCCATCGGGCGCGCCGATCATCATCGTCATCAGCGGCTATGGCCGCGAACGCGTCGGCACCCGGTTCGAAGAGTTGGGCGTGGCCGGGTTCCTGGTGAAGCCGGTCACGGCCTCCACCCTGCTGGACGCGGTGACGGTGGCCTACGCCCAACAGGGCGGCACCGACGGGGCGGAGGCCCCCCAAGCGGCGGCGGACGTGACCGACGCGGCGGCGTGGACAGCCCGCCGGGTCCTGCGCGGGCGTCGTTTGCTGCTGGCCGAGGACAACGGCATCAGCCGCGACGTGGCGCGTGAGATTTTGGAACGCGCGGGCGCGCGCGTGGAAACCGCCGAAGACGGTCGGCACGCCCTGGCCCTGCTGCGCGACAACCCCCAGGGGTTCGACGCGGTGCTGATGGACGTCCACATGCCCGACATGGACGGGTTCGAGGCGACGGCGGCGATTCGCGCCTTTCCGGGTGGCGACCGCCTGCCGATCATCGCCATGACCGCCAGCGCGTTGCCGGTGGACCGCCAGCGCTGCCTTGATCATGGCATGAACGACCATGTGCCCAAGCCTTTTGACATCGACCAACTGTTCGCGGCGCTGACGCGGTGGATCGGCCCGCCGATGCGGGTGGAAACGGGGAGCGGCTGGTCGGCGGCGTCGCCTGTCGCCGCCGTGTCCGTCTCCATCTCCGTCGATGCCGATGGCTTGCCCGCCCCCTTGCCGGGGTTGGACGTGGTGGACGCCCTCAGCCGGTTCGACGGCGACGTCGCCCTGCTGCGCCGCTTCGTTGGCAGCTTCGCCAAGACCTATGGCGGCACGGTCGAGGAGATCGCGGCGGCGCTGGAGCGGGGCGATTTGCCGCGCGCCAAGGCGCTGGGGCACGAGTTGAAGAGTCTGGCGGGCAACATCGGCGCGCGTGCCCTGTCGGCGGCGGCCGACGCGGTGCAGATCGCCGCCCATCTGGGCAGCGCCGACGGGGTGGCGGCGCAGATTCCCACCATGCGGGCGGAGATGGCCGCCGTGCTCGATTCCGCCCGCCGCCTGGAACGGGCGGAGACCGCCGCCGCCCCGCCGCCCGTGGCGGCCCCATCGTCCGATGATGCCGCGCGCCTGAAACGGGAATTGCCGCAATTTGTCAGATTGTTGCAAGACAGTAACTTCGCAGCGGCCGAGGAGTTCGCTATACTTGCCCCGCTGTTGACGCCTTGGGTCGAGTCTTCCGCGATGAAGAGCCTGACCGCCGCCATCGACAGCCTGGATTTTCCAAGGGCGCTTGGCATCGTGCAGCGGATTGCGCGAGAGTTGGGTGTCTCCCTGCCCACGGTTTGACACCGCCCATGGCCGACGCGCGTCCCAAGATTCTGGTTGTTGATGACATTCCCTCGAATGTCCATGTGCTCAGCCGGATTCTGAAGGACGATTACGACATCTATTTCGCCACCGACGGCGAAAAGGCCCTGGATCTGGTGCAGACCCGTCTGCCCGATCTGGTGTTGCTCGACATCATGATGCCGGGGATGGACGGGTACGAGGTGTGCGCCCGCATCAAGGCCGACCCCGCCACCCACGACATCCCGGTGATCTTCATTTCCGCCAAGAGCGAGGTGGAGGATGAAACGCGCGGGCTGGAGGTCGGGGCCATCGACTTCATCACCAAACCGATCAGCCCGCCCATCGTCAAGGCGCGGGTGCGCAACCATCTGCTGCTGAAGCGGCAAACCGATCTGTTGCGCAGCCTGTCCTTTCTCGACGGCCTGACCGGCATCGCCAACCGCCGCCGTTTCGATGAGTCGATTGCGCGCGAATGGCGGCGTTGCGCGCGGTCACGGCAACCGTTGTCGCTCATCCTGCTCGATGTCGATCACTTCAAGTCTTACAACGACCATTACGGCCATCAGGCGGGCGACGAGTGTCTGCGGACGGTGGCGGCGGTGCTGGCCGACCGGGTGAAGCGCACCGGCGATCTGGTCGCCCGTTACGGCGGGGAGGAGTTCGTCTGTCTGCTGCCCGAAACGGAGGAGGAGGGCGCGATGCAGGTCGCCGAGCGTTTGCGCAGCGCCGTGGCCGAAAGCGCCATTCCCCACGCCCACTCCTCGGTCGCGTCCCACGTCACCATCAGCCTGGGCGTGGCCACGGTGATTCCCAATGTGGAGGTTGCCCCGGCCACGCTGACGCAAACCGCCGATCAATTGCTGTATCAGGCCAAGCGCGGCGGGCGGAACCGGGCGCGCGGCGCGCTGTTGCCCGTCGAGTGATCCACCGACCGGAGCGTCGGCGAACCGGCGCTCCGTGGCTGGTCGGGGGCGGTGCTCAGTGGGTGCTCAGTGGGTGCTCTGGCCGACGGAGCAGGAGCAGCCGCAGCCGCCCTCCGGCGCTTCGACCCGAATGGCCCCGTCCGCCGTTGCCAGCAGGGCGGCGACCGGCAGACCGATGGCGTCGGCCAGCGCGCCGAGGCTGGCCTCGCCCGGCAGCGCGTCGGGCGAGGCGAAGACCGGATGCAGCAGGGCCAGGCGCTGGCGGGCCGTGGGATCCCGCCGGTCGAGCGTGGCGAGGCTGGTGTCGGCGGTCAACGCGGCGGCGGCCGAATCGTCGAGGGGCATGGCAGAAACTCCGAGGGGACGCGGGTTCCGAAGGCGGACGGCCCGGACGGCGGGCCTGGATGAGGGGCAGAAAGCGCCGGGACGCGCGCTCTGTCAAGCGCGCTGGCGTGGCGTTTCAGGGCAATCGCTTGAAGCACCGTGCACCCGGTCAAAACAAGAATCGACACGGATTTCACGGATTTTTTTCATGGATTTCGCGGAAGGCGCACCAGAGCTGCCCTGCTTGCGATCTTGCGACAAACCTCATGGCGGGGTGCAGGAGGCAATTGGAGTCGAAAATCCGTGCAATCCTTCCTTTTGTCCGTGAAATCCGCGTCCATTCTTGTTCGCGTGACGATGAGCGTTCGTTCAAGCGATTGCCCTGCGTGGCGTTTCCGTGTCCGGGCTGGACAGGGCGGGGGTGTCGCGGGCACCCTTGGGTGAAATCACCGGAAGCGGGAGCGCGTGGGCATGGGCATCGAGTTTCTGTTGACGTCCCTCATCGTCGCGGCATCGCCCGGCACCGGGGTGCTGTTCACGCTGGCGGCGGGGCTGTCGCGCGGGCCACGGGCCAGTCTGGTGGCGGCCTTCGGCTGCACCATCGGCATCGTCCCGCACATGGCGGCGGCGATTCTGGGCTTGGCGGCGGTGCTGCACGCCAGCGCCCTGGCCTTCCAAATCCTGAAATATCTGGGCGTGCTCTATCTGCTCTACATGGCCTGGGTGACGCTGCGCGACCATGGGGCGCTGACGGTGGAAGCGGACCACAGCCCGCGTTCCGACGCGCAGGTGATCCTGTCGGCGGTGCTCATCAACATCCTCAACCCCAAATTGTCCATCTTCTTCCTGGCCTTTCTGCCGCAATTCGTGCCCGACGGCGCGGACCAGCCCCTGGCGCGGATGCTCGAACTCAGCGGTCTGTTCATGCTGGTGACGTTTGCGGTGTTCGCCGTCTATGGGCTGTGCGCGGCCGCCGTGCGCACCCATGTGGTCGCCCGTCCCCACCTGCTGACCTGGATGCGGCGATTGTTCGCAGGGGCTTTCGCCGCGCTGGGGGCAAAGCTGGCCCTGGCTGACCGCTGACTTCGGCGACCGTTGAATGCGCTGCTGCGCGGGACCATCTTCTTTCCGCGTTGGTTGTTTGCGCGTCTGCTATTAAGCTTATGCGGTTTGGCTGCGCAGCAGGGGTATGGGGCGGATGGCGAAGGTTCTGGTGGTCGATGACGAACCGGTGACGCGCAATTTGGTGCGCGCGATCCTGGCGAAGGACGGGCACGAGATCGTCATGTGCGATGGGGCCTTGCCCGCCATTGAGGTGCTGTCGTTGCAGGATTTCGACGTGATCGTCACCGACATCATCATGCCGGAGCATGATGGCTTCGAATTGATCCAGGCGGCGCGCAACCTGCGCCCGCACGCGCAGATCATCGTGTTGTCGGCGGTGGACGAGAAGGTTCCCGCCCACATGACCGCCGCCGTGTTCGAACGGCTGGGCGTGACCCGGGTGATTTCCAAACCGATCAATCCGGGGCTGCTGGCGTCCGAGGTTCTGGCGGCGCACGTCATCGGTTGATGGTGGGCGGTTGGCAACCCTGGTTGATCAGGCGTTGCGGTTCACCGTGGCGGCGGTGGCGTTGCGGTGTCATGATGGGGGTCCCATCCTTCCGCGTGGAGATTCTGTGATGCGCAAAATCGGTCTGCTGGCGGTCGCCACGGTTCTGGCGGTTGCCCCCCTGAGCGTTCAGGCGCAGACGGCCGCCCCGGCTCCCGCCGCTCCCGCTCCGGCGGCACCGTCGGCTCCCGCTCCGGCCTCTCCGGCGGCGGTGGCTCCGGCTCCGGCGGCCCCCGCCCCGGTCGCGGCGGCTCCTGCGGCCCCGGCCGCGCCGACGGTGTTCGGCCTGCCCCCCGCCCAGGCGCTGGCGATTGGCGTCGGCATCGCGGCGGGCGGCATCGGCGTCGGGATTCTGGCCGACGGTCCCTTCTCCTCGCTCATCGGTGCTGCTGCGGGCGCGCTGATCGGCGATTGGTGGTACGCGTCCAAGCCCGCCGCTGGCGGTCCGCGCCGCTGATCCTGCATCCGACCGAACGGACGGCCATTCAGACGGCATGAAAAAGCCCCCGGCCCGAAAGGGCGGGGGCTTTTGTCGGGAGACCGGTGTCGGATGGCACCGGTGTCAGGCGGCGACGGCCATCCGGCCCTCGCGCGCGCGCATCAGCGCCCACACCGCCGACACGCCCAGCAGCTTCGACGCCAGGCTGGCGGCCCACACGCCGGGTTCCCACACCCCCAGCATGCCAAAGAACAGCGCGGTGTCCACCGGCACCGACAGGGCCGCGCTCAGCCACAGGCGATCGCGCAGCGGGCGCTTGGTGACGGTGAAGACCAGCCAGTCGATCAGTTCCGACACGGCGAAGGCGGCGACGCTGGCGGTGGCGACGAAGGGATCGGCCAGCAGATAGGACAGCACCGTCCCGCCCAGCATGGCGGCGAGCGCCCAATGGCCGAAACGGACCTGCACCATGTCGCGCAGAACGAAAACCAGACCGACCCAGCAGGACCAGACGAGATCCAGATGGGGAAACAGGCTGAAGGCGTAGTTGATGGCAAGGATGCTGCCGATGTAGGCGGAAAGCCAAATCATGTCCAAGATTCCCGGATGGGCGACC
This sequence comes from Azospirillum sp., assembly GCA_027486405.1. GTDB lineage: Bacteria > Pseudomonadota > Alphaproteobacteria > Azospirillales > Azospirillaceae > Azospirillum. The sequence goes on from JAIXPD010000095.1 coordinate 98,100, forward strand.
CGTGGCAATACGGGCGCGAATGACCGGGGCAAACCCGCGTGAATGCGAGCGCCCCGCGCGGTCCGGGATCTACCAGATTCATCCCCCCGAGAGAAGAGACCGCCGGTTGTTCCAGATCAGCGCCACCCGCAAGGCCGGGCGGGGCGGGCAGGGTGGCGGCCAGGGGAGGGCAAACGCGCTTACGGCGACAGCGCTTACGGCGACAGCGCTTACGGTGACAGCGCTTACGGCGACACCGGGCGGCGTCCGAACAGGCCGCGCAGCTTGCGGCCCAGCAGCCCGCCCAGCACGCCGTTTCCACCCCCGGTCTTGGGGAACCAATCGGGTTCGCTGGCGCGCAGGCGACGGACCACGGCCAGGAAGGCGTCGACCACGCGCGGGTCGAACTCCTCCCCCGCCTTGGCGGTGATCCAGTCGATGGCCTCGTCGATGGTCCAGGCCCCGCGATAGGGGCGTTCGGTGATGAGCGCGTCGAACACATCGGCCACGGCGGTGATGCGGGCGGCGATGGGGATGGCGTCGCCCGCCAATCCCTCGACATAGCCCGACCCGTCAAAGCGTTCGTGGTGGTAACGGGCGATCTCCGCCGCCATCGCCAGCAGCGAACGCCCGCGCAACGGGGCCGCCGCCGCGCTGAGGATGCGGTGGCCGACCTCGGTGTGGCGGCGCACCGCGACCAGATCGTTGCTGGCCAATTCGCCCGGCATGCCCAGCGTCTCTTCGGAAATGCTCAGCATCCCGACGTCGTGCAGGATGGCGGCCAAGCCGATGCGGTCCAGACAATCGGCGTCCAACTCGTCACGGAACTGGCCACGGGCGTGCAATTCGCGCGCGGTGTCGCCGACCAGACGTTCGATGCGCTGCAAATGGCCGGGGGCGGCGTTGTCCTTGTATTCGGCCAAGGAGGCCATCGCCAGGACGGTGGCCTTTTGCGCGATGTTCAACTCTTCGAACAGCAGGGCGTTTTCAAAGGCGATGGCGCATTTGTTGCGGAACAGCTCCAGCAATTGCCATTCGCGGGCACCGCTGTCGCGCTGGCCTTCGACATAGATCATGCCGGTGATGCCGCCACGGGCGCGCAGGCGCAGGGCGCAGAAGCCGTCCTCGATGATGGTTTCGCTGCTGGGCGACAGCCGGGCCAGCGCCGCTTCGATGGCCGGTTCGCCCACGCTGGCCAGATCGGCGTCCTTCCAGGTGGCAAAGCGCCCGATGGAGGCGCGCACGCGGATCTTGCGGTCGCGCGGCTGGGTGTCGCCCTGCACGCACAACAGGGCGTGCCGCCCCATGCCCAACAGGCCGACCACGCGGGGCAGGATGGCGGGGAACAGGGTGTCGGGTGTGCGCATCTCCAACAGGCCGGTGGTGGCCACCAGCATGCGGGCCAAATCCTTGCGCCCGGCGGCCAGCGCCTGAAGGCTGGCGAAGGCGCGGAGCTGCCCGGCGACGGCGGTGCGCAGGGCGCGCGGCGTCAGATCGGCCTTGGCCCGGCAATCGCTGACGTCGTGGGCGGCGAGCAGGGCGTCGTCGCCCACCGCGTCCGGCTGGTCGGTGCACAGGACGATGCGGGTGCGCTGGTTGCCCATGTCGGTGCGGATCTGGGCGATCAACGCCACCCCCTCCCGCCCGGCGTCGGCCCCGTCGCCCAGCATGGGGTCGAGCAGGATGACGGCGATGTCGGGATGGTCGTAGAGCGCCTGCCGGGCGTCGGCGGCGCTGTGGGCGGCGATCAGGCGCGGTGGAGCACCGTCCAGGGTCAGGGTGGCGAGCGCGTCGCTGGCCAGCGCCATCAGGGCCGGGGTGGCGTCCACGACCAGGATCGGGACGGACAGCGCCGCTTTTGCCAAGGCGGGTTTGGCTGCGGCGGGGTGGGCCGGGCCGGAATCGCCCGAGGGTGCAGAACGGTTCGGCATGGCGATCCCGGGGGGTTGTGTGTCAGCGTCGCCCGCTGCTGAAGGCTAACCGGGCTGCGCCGCCGCTTCAATCCTCATCGGTTTGGCCTGCGAACTTTCGCTTTGTCGGGCTGCCGTGTGGGGCCGCCGTGTGGGATTGCCGTGTGGGATTGCCCTGTGGCGCGCCCAGCAAAAAGGCCGCTGTCCCGGATGGGCAGCGGCCTTTTCGTCTCAAAACCCGGTGTGACGGGGTGGGGGCGATCCCGTCACGCCGCGCCCAGGCGCGGGGGACGGGATCACCCCCGATCCGATCACTCGTCGTGCTGCTGCTTGCGCTTCAGCGCGGCGCCCAGGATGTCGCCCAGCGACGCACCCGAGTCGGACGAACCGTACTCGGCCATCGCCTGCTTCTCTTCTTCCATCTCGCGGGCCTTGATGGACAGCGAGATGCGGCGCGAACCACGGTCGATCTGCGTGACCTTGGCGTCGATCTTTTCGCCAACGGCGAAACGCTCGGGGCGCTGTTCGGAACGCTCGCGGGACAGGTCCGACTTGCGGATGAAGCCGGTGTAGCCCTCGCCAACGGACACTTCGATGCCGCCGTCCGTGACCTGGGTCACGGTGCAGGTGACGACTTCGTTCTTCTTCAGACCGGCGGTGGCGGCTTCGAACGGATCGTTCGCGAGCTGCTTGATGCCGAGGCTGATGCGCTCCTTCTCGACGTCGACGTCGAGGACCTTGACCTTGACGCGGTCGCCCTTCTTGTACTCGGCGATCGCCTCTTCACCCGACTTGTTCCAGTCGAGATCCGACATGTGGACCATGCCGTCGATGTCGCCCGGCAGGCCAACGAACAGACCGAATTCGGTGATGTTCTTGACTTCGCCTTCCAGCTCGGTGCCAGCGCCGAACTTGTCCGTGAAGGTTTCCCACGGGTTGTCCAGGCACTGCTTGAGGCCGAGGCTGATGCGGCGCTTCTGCGGATCGACGTCCAGGACCATGACTTCGACTTCTTGCGAGGTCGACACGATCTTGCCCGGATGGACGTTCTTCTTGGTCCAGGACATTTCGGACACGTGGACCAGGCCCTCGATCCCCGGCTCCAGCTCCACGAAGGCGCCGTAGTCGGTGATGTTGGTGACGCGGCCCTTGAACTTGGCGCTGACCGGGTACTTGGCTTCGACGCCTTCCCACGGATCGGCTTCCAGCTGCTTCATGCCCAGGCTGATGCGCTGGGTTTCCGGGTTGAAGCGGATGACCTGGACCGTGACGGTCTGGCCGATCTGCAAGGCTTCCGACGGATGGTTGATGCGGCGCCACGCGATGTCGGTGACGTGCAGCAGGCCATCGACGCCACCCAGATCCACGAACGCGCCGTAGTCGGTGATGTTCTTGACCACACCCTGGAGAATCTGGCCTTCCTTGAGGTTGGCCACCAGCTCCGAACGGGCCTCCGCACGGCTCTCTTCGAGCACGGCGCGGCGCGAGACAACGATGTTGCCGCGCGAACGGTCCATCTTGAGGATCTGGAAGGGCTGCGGCGTGCCCAGCAGCGGCGAGATGTCGCGGACCGGACGGATGTCGACTTGGCTGCCGGGCAGGAAGGCAACCGCGCCCGACAGGTCGACGGTGAAGCCGCCCTTGACGCGACCGAAGATGACGCCGGTGACGCGGCTCTGGTCGGTGAAGGACTTCTCCAACAGCGCCCAGGCTTCTTCGCGCTTGGCCTTCTCACGGCTCAGCATCGCTTCGCCGTTCTTGTCTTCCATGCGCTCCAGGTAGACTTCGACCGTGTCACCGGCCTTCAGCTCGGGAGCCTGCCCGGCGACGGCGAATTCCTTCAGCGCGACGCGGCCTTCCGACTTCAGACCGACGTCGATCGTGACCATGTCGTTCTCGACAGCGACCACGCGCCCCTTGACGACGGTGCCTTCCAGCGAGTCGGCGGCGCCGAGCGACTCTTCCAACAGAGCCGCAAAGCTTTCCTTTTCGACCGTCCGGGCCTGTGCTTGTGCCATTGAAACTCCTAAAGGTGGCGCAAAAGCGGCTCCGCTTCGGCCATGCCCACGGCAAAATGGGCGCGACCCTCACAAAACCGCCGCGCCGGGCACCACGCCCGGCGACTTGGGTTGATGGTTTTCCGTGGAGAGCGTTCGACCCGCCCGCCCCGCGACCCAAGCCCAGCGGTCAGGCCGCAGGCCGCAGTCCGGTTTTCGAGCCGATGTAAGCCACCGCCTGATCAAACACCTCGTCGGCGCTGAGAGCGGAAGTATCAAGCACAAAAGCGTCAACAGCCGGACGGAGCGGGGCCACCGCTCTCTGGCTGTCACGCGCATCACGAGCCTTCATGTCCTCCAGGACGTCGGACGGTATAGCCGGAATCCCCCGAGTCCGCAACTCCTTGAGTCGCCGCTCGGCCCGCACCTCCAGGGAGGCGGTGACGAACAGCTTGGCGCTGGCGTCGGGGCACACCACAGTGCCGATGTCCCGCCCGTCCAGCACCGACCCCGGCGCGCCGCCGGGGGGGTGTTGGGTGAAGCGGCGCTGGAAATCCAGCAGGGCCGCCCGCACCTCCGGCACCGCCGCCACCTTGCTGGCGGCCTGCGCCGCCTCGTCGGTGCGCAGCTCCACCTCGCGCAGGATCGGGTGGTCGGGGGTCAGCGCCAAGGCCGCCTGGGCCGCCGCCGCGCTGTCGGCGGGATCCCCGCCCGCCCGCAGCACCGACAGGCCGACCGCGCGGTACAGCACCCCGGTGTCGAGATGGGCGAAACCGAAGGCGTCGGCGACGCGCTGCGACAATGTGCCCTTGCCGCTGGCCGCCGGGCCGTCGATGGCGACAACGATGGGGGTGGTCATGGTGGTCAGACCTCCGAAATCTTCGCACCCAGCCCGTTCATCAGATCGACAAAGCCGGGGAAGCTGGTTTCGATGAAGGCCCCATCATCGACCTGGATCGGTTCGGCCGAAGCGGTGCCGAGCACCAGGAAGCTCATGGCGATGCGGTGGTCCATCGCGGTGGCGATCAGCGCGCCGCCCTTGGGCGGTTCGCCGGTCCCGTGCACGGTCAGGCTGTCGTCGGCCCCGACCTCGCGCGACACGCCGCAGGCGGCCAGCCCGTCGGCGACCATGGCCAGACGGTCGCTTTCCTTCACCCGCAATTCCTTCAGCCCCAGCATCACCGTGGTCCCTTCCGCGCAGGCGGCGGCGGCGGCGAGCACCGGGTATTCGTCGATCATGCTGGGGGCGCGGTCGGCGGGCACCACCACGCCGCGCAGGCGGCTGTGCTTCACCCGCAGATCGGCCACCGGCTCCCCGGCTTCGTCGCGCTGGTTTTCAAAGGTGATGTCGGCCCCCATCTCGATCAGCGTGTCGTACAGGCCGGTGCGGCGGGGGTTCATGCCGACGTCCTTCAACACGATCTCCGAGCCGGGGCGCAGCAGCGCGGCCACCAGCGGGAAGGCGGCGGAGCTGGGGTCGGCGGGCACATGGATGCTGCGCCCGGTCAATTCCGGTTGGCCGGTGACGGTGACGGCCAGCGCGCCATCCTCCTGCCGTTCGGTCGTCACCGTCGCGCCGAAATGGCGCAGCATGGTTTCGGTGTGGTCGCGGGTCGGCTCCGCCTCGATCACCGTGGTGGTGCCGGGGGTGTTCAGGCCGGCCAGCAGGATTGCGGATTTCACCTGGGCCGAAGCCACCGGCAGGCGGTAGGTGATCGGCACCAGCTGATCGCTGCCGACCACGGTCAGCGGCAGGCGACCGCCGGACCGTCCGACGAAACGCGCCCCCATCTGTTCCAGCGGCTTGGTCACGCGCGCCATCGGGCGCTTGTTCAGCGAGGCGTCGCCGGTGAACACGCAGGTGATCGGGTGGGCGGCGACCAGCCCCATCAGCAGCCGCGCGGCGGTTCCGCTGTTGCCCATGTCCAGGACCTGGGCCGGTTCCTGCAACGCGCCCAGCCCGACGCCGCGCACGCGCCACACCCCATCGGAGTCGCGGTCGGCCTGCGCGCCGAGCAGCCGCATGGCGGCGGCGGTGTGCAGCACGTCTTCGCCTTCCAACAGGCCATGGATCACGGTTTCCCCGACGGCGATGGCCCCCAGCATCAGCGACCGGTGCGAGATCGACTTGTCGCCCGGCACGCGGACGGTGCCGACGAGCGGGCCGGAAAACGAGGAACGCAGCGGTTTGACCTGCGACATGGGAAACCCTCGGGCATGAAGTGACATGGGCGAAGTGGTATGGGCGTGAAGCGATTGGCCGTGTACCTAGCACAGGCCCGCGTGCGACGCGAGCGCGGCGCGATTCGCGGTTCACGGTGGATTTGGGCGCGGATTCGGGCATTGAAACCCCGCATGTGCGGCGCGTCGCAGGTTTTTTTTGACAAGCGCCGTGCCGCGTGGCAAAGGGCGCAACTTGAGCTTTCCTGATTTTTTCTGTGACGGAGGACGTGGCGTGGCCAAACCCGAATGGGGCGTCAAGCGGATCTGCCCGAGCTGTGGCGCTCGCTATTACGACATGCGCAAGGATCCGCCGGTCTGCCCGAGCTGCGGCGCGCAATTCGACCCCGAAGCGTTGCTGAAGTCCCGCAAGGCCCGCCCGGCCCCGGCGGACGACACCAAGAAGGTGGTCGTCGTCGAGGAGGATGAGGTCGAGGTCGAGGACGCCGAAGCCGCCGAGCTGGCGGGCGTCGAGGACGATGTGTCGGTCGACGACATCGACGACGCCGCCGACGCGGTCGAGGATGAGGACGACGTCCTGATCGAAGACACGTCCGAATTGGGCGAAGACGACATGGACGAGGTCGTGGTCGACGGCGAGGACGAGGAGGAGCGCTGACGCGCGCCCGCCGGTGGCGGATGCCGAAAAAAAGCGATGCCCCTGGAATTTTCCTCTTGCATCGCCCGGCGTCCTGACTATTATCCCGCTCCACCGACGCCGGTTGGAAACGACCGGCTCCCAGAGACAAAGGGGCCATAGCTCAGCTGGGAGAGCGCTACAATGGCATTGTAGAGGTCATCGGTTCGATCCCGATTGGCTCCACCAAATAAAAGCCAGCAACCCCAAAGGGTTGCTGGCTTTTTTCTTGCTCTGGATTGCTCCGTTTTCATCCAGTTTCAACCGAGTTTCATCAAGCGTCTTCGGGGAGCGGCTGTCGCGTCTGTGTGTGGCGACGTGCCCCGTCAATGGTGTTCACCACGCATCGTCTGGTTCTTCAACCGATTGGGTTGGTGTTGGGCGGCGTCATCCTTGGTTTTGTCTGTCGTCGTGTGGGCGATGGAAACAGACCCCCGCCCACAACATGGGCGCACCTCCGCGTGTTGGCCAAATCTTGAATCTCTTGCAGGCGCTCTCGCCACGTTTGAATCGCCTCTGAGGAGAATCATGAGGTGCATTCATTCCATACATATGGATGAGAGAATTTTTCCTGCTTCAAGAGTTGATATTAATCAATGGACTCTCCAAAAAAGCAAAGCTATCGTCTGAAAAATCCGTTTTGGCGTTTGTGATCTCGGCAACAGGCGCTAAGGTTGTTCTGACGGGGCGGTGGTTGGCACGAAAAAGAAGATGCGGCGGTCACGGGTCTCGGTGTCCACCATCCGCAACGTGGCCATCAGCGCTGGCGCGGGGGAAACGGTTGGGCGCTATGGAAGCGCTGCGGCCGAGTTTGTGAAAGCCTACACGGGTGTTGACAACGAGACCGGTGCACGGCTCGCCAAAGGCTTGAAAGGCATTTCAGAGTATAAAATCAGCGCGAAATCTGCCAAGGATGCGGCAAACAACATAAAGCAGCAAGCGGGGTTCAGCGCAGAAGTTCATATGACGGCGCAACAAAACGCCGAGCGCATCATTTTAAAGAAGAATGAGCGCGTGATCCGCACGGATGATCACGCGCAATATGGAAAAAATCATCCAGTTTATGATCATGTCGAGTTGGATGCCTGGGGCGTTCCCATTCCTGGTTCCGGCTCTCAGATGAAGTTTGTCGGCGATGTTGATGAGCTGCTGAAAAACATAGCCCAGGGCCATGGTGGGGGCCAAAACGACAAGTCGCGTTACTTGAGCGCCAAGCTTGACCTTCCATCCGAACAGGTCGCCTCCGCGAAGGCGCGGTGTGAGAGCCAAGCGGCAGAACTTCGGAAGCAGGCCCAAGCCCTGGAGGCCAAGGGCAAGACAGAGCTTGCGGCGCAGAAGAGAGCGCAGGCGGCGAACTATGACACGCTGAAAGGCAACATCCGCGACAGCGGGATGACGACCGATCAAGCCGTATTTTTGCGCAAACACCCCAAACTGGCCACGGCCGCCAGCATCGCGCGCACCAGTCACCGCGCCGGGATGCAGGGGGCCAAGATCGGGGCGCTGTTTGGCGGGGCCATTTCGGCCGTCACCGGCATGATCGCGGTCCATCAGGGCGACAAGGCGTTGGAGGCGGCGATCCTTGACACGATGACGGACACCGGGAAGGCGGCCTTCGCCGGGTACGGCACCGCCTTTGTGGGCACGGCCCTTAAGGGAACCATGCAGCAATCGGGAAACGCCACCATGCGCGCGCTGTCCCGCACGTCTTTGCCGTCGCTGGCGGTGACGGTGTGTCTGGAGGTGGGCAGCGCGGTCAAACAATATGTCCGGGGTGAGATCGACGGAGTCCAGTTTCTCGAAGCGCTTGGCGAGAAGGGCAGCGGCCTGCTGTCCAGCGGCATGTTCGCGGCGGTTGGTCAACTGGCTGTGCCGATCCCGGTGGTGGGGGCTGCCATTGGCGGTGTGGTTGGTTACACGCTCAGCGCGCTGCTGTATCAGGACGCCCTTGGCGCGTTCAAGGATGCCAACCAAGCCCACGAAGACTATCAGGCGACCAAGGAATATTGCGAAGCGGTTCGCGCCGAACTGGACGCGTACCGACTGGAGTTCCGGGAACGCTTTGTTGAATGGTTGGACGAGGGGCGGGCCGAAATCTCCAACAGCATTCAGTGCATGGATGCCGCCATTCTGACCGGGCGGATCAATGATTTTGCCGAATCCGCCAACGCTCTGGCCGCCGTGATCGGCAAAACGCTGCAATTTGCTGATCGTCAGCAGTTCGACGCCTTCATGGCGACGGACGACACCCTGATTCTGTGATCGGCATTGACACACCCATTTGCGTTCTCCAGCGATAGGAATCACACAATGCCATTGCCTCTTCTCATCCCGGTGGCCGTTGGTCTTGCGGGGCTTTTTGGCACCGGAAAGGCTGTTCAGGCCGTCGTTCGCAACAGCAAAGCAAACGATGTTCAGAAAAGCGCGACCGAGACGGTTGATGCCGCCGAAAAGGCGTTGGACGATGGAAAGAACAGCTGCAACAGCGCCTTGCGTCAATATGGCGAACACAAGATCGACACCCTCAACACATCCATCAAGACCTTCCTGGATCTGTATGGGCAGTTGAAGAATGTGCAGCTGGGGCCGAGCGACGAGTTGCGGCGGCTTCGCATCGGCGCGTTTTCGGAGGTCGATCTGGCGGAGTTGAAAGGCACCTGCTCCTTTGCCACTCAGATCGCCAGCGGTGTTCTGACCGGGGCCGGGGCCGGGGCGTTGACCGCCTTCGGAGCGTACAGCGGGACCATGGCGCTGGCGTCCGCTGGAACGGGGGCGGCGATCAGCGGTTTGAGTGGCGTGGCCGCCACCAACGCCACGTTGGCGTGGTTGGGTGGTGGTACGCTGGCATCCGGTGGGTTGGGCATGGCTGGCGGCACGGTGGTGCTGGGGACCCTGGTTGCGGGGCCGGCGCTGCTGGTTCTGGGCAGCGTCCTCAGCGCCCGGGCGTCCAAAAAGCTCGACGACGCGCGGGCGAATCTGGAAAAGGCACAAACCTATGAATCGGCGGTCAACCTCGTTCTGGAAAAATTGCGGGCCATCGTGGAGGTCACGGTGGTCGGGCTGGATCTGATCACGACGCTGAAAGCCCGCCTCGACGCTGCAAACGGAGCGCTGAAGACGCTGATTGATCTGCAGGGCGTTGATTACGCAACCTACGGCGACACGGCCAGAAACATCGTTTTCCGGGCCGTGACCATAGCCCAGTTGATCAAGAAGGTGATCGACACGCCGATCCTGAACAGTGACGGTGAATTGGCTGACCAGACGGTGGCTGGTTTCCGCGAGATGCGGGGCACCCTGTGATCGAACGCCCCCGCCCCGCGCCGGTTGGTCCGGCGTGGGGCGGGGAAGCGGTCACGGTTCGAAGAAATCCTCGTCCAGTTTCTTGATGGTCAGGGTTTCCTCCACGCGGCAGCCGACGCCATGGCGCAGCATCAGGCGAGCAAAGTGGGGACCGTCGATCAGGACGATGCGCTTGCTCAGCATCTCGGCGGTGTCGCGGGCCGATGGGGTGAAGGCGGAGGTGGTGACAAACAGCCCCTTGTTGGCCTTGAAGCGGTCCAGGCTGCCGAAGAAATCGCGGATCGCCCCGGCCCCGACGCTGTTGCCGTCGGCGTAGCGTTTGGCCTGGACATAGATGCGGTCGAGGCCCAGGGCGTCCTGGGCGATCACGCCGTCCACCCCACCGTCACCGCTGCCGCCGACCAGCGCGGCGTCAAGGTCGGCCATCGACCCGCCATACCCCATGGCGATCAGCAATTGCACCACCACCCGTTCAAAAAAGGCCGGGGACCCGGCGCGCAGGCGGTGCAGCAGGTCATCGGCCAGGGCGGCTTCCAACTGGCGGTGCGCGCCCCGCATCACCTCGTCCGGGGTCAACAGGGTCGGGGGTAGGTCTTCGGCGCGCCGGGCGTTGCTGGGTGGGGCTGTGGCGATGGGAGAGGGGGCGACTGCGCCGGGATCGGCCGAGGCGTCCGCTTCGATGCCACGGTAGCGCTGGAAGTCGGGAAAGCGGTTGAGAAAGGCGATGTCGATCCGATCAGGCGGAGCGGCCAGCACGGCGCGGCCCTGATCGGTCAGGCGGAAATGCGCCCGCCGGGTCAGTTCAACCAGCCCGGCCTTGCCGAGATAACTTTTGGCCCAATGGACTCGGTTGGCGAACGTGGTCTGTTTTCCCGATGGCAACAGGTGTGCACGCTCCTCCATCGTCAGCGCGAAGGCGTCTGCCAAACGATCCACCACATCAGTGATGCGAACCTCTCCTTCGGCGGCGGCGCGTAGGACCGGCAGCATCACGGTTTGGAAATCGGGGATGGTCATGGGCGGTGTTGGTCCCGTGGGGCGGGTGGAAGGGGGGCGCGGATGTCGCTTTCGCCCAGACTCAACCTTGGCCGCTGGCCTGCGGTGAGCCTGTTTCCGGCAAGCGCTTGGTGGTTCACCGTTTGCGTGCCGAATACCCATCCGTTTCACGGATTATCATCTGTGGTGTGTGGAAAAAACAACCCAAATGACGCCCCCCCCTTATGACCATTCCGGCGCGGTGGCTTGCCATCACTGCGCGGCCAACATCTCCCGCCGTTGGTCGATGGCGCGGTCGGCGGCGCGGCCCAGCGCCTCTTGCAGGCGGTCGAAGCGCCAGACATAGGTTCCCACCCCCAGCGAGAGGGAGCGCAGCTCGACGATCAGGTCCTGCATCTCGGCTTGCGGCAGGTTGGCTTGCACCTCGTCCCAGCCGGGCCAGCCGGGGCGGGCGTCAAAGCCCATCAGTTGGCCGCGCCGTCCGCTGACCAGCCGCTGGATCTTCGGGGTGAAGTCGCTGGGCACGGCGATGGTAACGGTCAGCAGCGGTTCCAGCAGAACGGGATCGCAGGCGGGCAGGGCTTCGGCCATCGCCTGCCGCGCCACCGTCTTGAACGCCATGTCGGAACTGTCCACGGCGTGGAACTGGCCGCCGGTCAGCGTCACCGCCGCATCCACCAGCGGGAAACCCAACGGGCCGCGCGCCGCTGCCTCGCGGATGCCCGCCTCCACCGATCCGATGAATTGGCGGGGAACCGCGCCGCCGACGACCGCATCCTCGAACTGGATTCCCGATCCGCGCGGCAGCGGGCGGATGTCGATCTGGATGTCGGCGAACTGGCCGTGGCCGCCGGTTTGCCGTTTGAACCGGGCGTGGTGGCTCGTGCCCTTGCGGATGGTCTCGCGGTAGGGGATTTGCGGGGCCACGCCCTTGACCGAGACATTGTGCTTGCTGCGCAGACGGTCCATGGCGATGCGCAGATGGATGTCGCCCTGGCCCCACAGCACCAGCTCGCCGCTGTCCGGCGCGGTTTCCAGGATCAGGGCGGGATCCTCCTCCGTCAGCTTTTGAATGGCCGAGGACAGCTTCACGTCGTCGTTGCGGTGTTCGGCGTGCAGCGCCAGCCCATAGACCGGGGCGGGGCGTTCCGGCCAATCCGTCGGCGCGCCATGGTTGCCGCGCCCGCCGTCGGTCAGGCGGTCGCCGGTGGTGACGCGTTCCAACCGGCCCAACGCCACCAGATCGCCCGCCTTGGCGCTGGGGATTTTGGTCATCTCATGGCCAAAGGGGCGGAAGATGCCCGACACCCGCTCGCCGCCAAGGGTCATGCCGTCCGTGACCTCGCCGCGCCACACCCGCGCCAGGCTCAGCTTTCCGGCGTGGGAGCCGGTGAGGGTCTTGACCACCTGCACGGCGGTGGTTCCGGACGGCGGCGCATCGACCCGCGCGGCGGTGACGGCGACCTCCGGCCCCTCGTGGCGCAGCGCCTTCAACAGTCGCCGGACGCCGTTGTCGTTCTCCGCCGACCCGAAAAAGACCGGCACGATCAGGTCGTCGGCCAACTCATGGGCCATGCTGTCATAAACCTCGCCGGGGTCGGGGGCCATGTCCTCCAGCAGCTTTTCCAGCAGCGCGTCGTCGAAATCGGCGATGGATTCCAGCATGGTGCGCCGCGCCTCCCCCTCGTCCGCCTTCAGCGCGTCGGGCAGGGTGACGAGGTTGGACGGCTTGTGCGGGTTGAAGCGCCACGCCCGTTCGCTGACCAGATCGACCAGCCCGGTGACGGCCCCGCCCTCGCGCATCGGCACCGCGCGCAGCACCAGCTTGCGCGCCGACACCGCCTGATAGGCGGCGACCACGGCGCGCACGCTCTGGTCGCCCAGCGCGTCGATCTTGTTGATGAACAGGATGTGCGGGATGCGGCGGTCGTCGAGGAACTTGAACAGCGGGGCCAGCAGAACCGCCTTGTCCGGGGCGGCCTCGGCCACCACCACGGCCACGTCCGCCGCCATCAGCGCGTTTTGGCTTTCGCAGGCCAGCTCGACCGAACCGGGGCAATCCAGCACCGACCAGCGCTCGCCCAGATAGTCGAAACAGGCGGCGTTGACCTCCGTCGTCATTTTGCGGGCCTTGGCCTCCGGCGCGCTGTCGCCGACGCTGTTGCCGTCGCGCACGCTGCCCTTGCGGGTGATGGCGCCCGCCGCGAACAGCAGGCTTTCCAGCAGCGTGGTTTTTCCGGCCAGATAGGGGCCGACCAGCGCCGCGCAGCGCGCCGTCAGACTGGTGTTGTGGGGCATTCACACCTCCCAAATGGGTTGTTGTGCCGCCGTCGGGTCGCGTTGCCGGGTCCGATGCCAGACGCCGACCGCAAAGGGCGGCCCGTTTCTGTGTCGAGACGATCAGACGCAAAAGAAGGGGTGGGGAGGTCGGCGGAAACGGGGAGCGGCGGAGTCACCGCACCAGGGCCGACGGCCAAGCCCACGACCCTGAGATGGTCGGCCCGATTCGCCGCCCTGTCGATGGAAAAAAGCGGCGGCAAGTCGTCACGGGGCGATGGGCTGCCTCGGATGGTCCTGATTGATTGTTGCGACGACACGCCGCATTGCGGGTGTGGTGCGCCGCCAACCCGGCGCAAATTGTCACAAATGGTTCATTTTTCAAGGTTTGTTGAGAGTTTCGCCGATTGCCTCTTGGGATAGCGATGTTGCTATGTTGCAATGCGGTGTGACGAGGGCGAAATCAGGCCGACAAAATCCTGAAACCTTCTGGTAGTACCTGTGCCCATAAGAAGCGCGTCAAAACGGACCAACATCGCTTCAACAACAAAATGGCCCAGCGAGTCGACAGACAGTGTTCGGGCCGTTTGCTTTGGGGATCATTCGCATGCGTGCAGTGCTTCGCTTTCTAATGATTGGCTTGGTTGCTTTGGGGTTTGCCGGGGCCGCGCAGGCGCAAACCGCCAAGCCGACCCAGGATGACGTCAAGGCGCTCACCCTGAAGGCCGCCGATCTGATCGCCGCCAAGGGCTTGGACGCCGCCGCCGCCGTGTTCAACACGGAGGGTGAGTTCAAGTTCGGCGAGATTTATGTGAACGTCATCGACTTCACCGGCACTTGGAAGGTCTACCCGCCGCGCCCGGCCGGGGTGGGGCAGAGCGTCATCAACGTCAAGGATCCCGATGGCCGTTTCATCGTCCAGGACGTGCTGGCGGTGGCCAAGGACAAGGGCGAGGGCTGGGTCGAATACCGTTGGCTGAACCCGGCCAGCAACAAGATCGAGCCGAAGATCACCTATGTGAAGCGCGTTCCCAACCAGGACCTCGTCGCCTACGTCGGCGTCTACAAATAACGGGGCCGAAGCCATCGGGCTGGGCGGCGGCGTGTGGGTGCCGCCGTCCGGGGCGGCGTTTGTGAGCCGCTTTGCGGGGGGTGTGTGATGAAGGGTGGCGTTTTGGGGCGTCTGGCCGGGCTGTCGGTGGCGGCGCGCGTCTTCGTGGCCCCCCTGATGGGGATCGTGCTGACCGTTGGGGCCTTGGTTCTGGCGGATCGTCAGGCCGATCAATCGGTGTCGGCGGTGGACAGCATCCACCGGTCGGCGGCGGAGCGGCGCGGGCAGATCGACCGGCTGGTCGCCACCGCCTACGTCATCCACAGCGACGTGTCGCGCCATCTGGCCCTGTCCGGATCGGGGATCGAGGACGCCAAGCTGCAGGTGATGCGCGACGCCATCGCCCGCAACACCAAACAGGCGCGCGGCGTGATCGACGCCCTGCGCGCCATGCCGCTGACCGATGGGGAACGCGCGATGCTGGCCGATGTGTCGGCCCGCGTGGACGCCTACGCCAAGGCGGTGGACGAAATGAACCAGATGGCCGCCATCGACCGCCTGATCGGCATCCCGATGATGGCCCACACCGACGACCAGTTCAAAGCGCTGACCGACCGCATCGTCGCGGTGCAGGACGCCATCGGCCAATCCACCGCCAAGGCCATCGAGGACACGCGGGCCGGCGCGGAGGCCGCGCGCACCCGATTTGCTCTGGTGATGGCGGGGCTGCTGGCGGCGATGATGGCGGGCGGGCTGGTGCTGGCGCGTTCGATCACCCGGCCGCTGCAAGATCTGTCGCAGACCACCACCGATCTGGCGGCGGGCAAGCTGGACGGCGTCATCGACGGCGCGTGGATGAAGAACGAGATCGGCGCGATGGCCCGCGCGCTGGAGGTGTTCCAGACCAACGCCCGCGAGGTCGAACGGCTGACCGCCGAGCAGACCCGGCAAAAGGCCGAGGCCGAAGAGGAAAAGCGCCGCGCCATCCACGCGCTGGCCGACCTGTTCGAGGCCCGCGTCAGCGAGGTGGTGCAGCAGGTCGGATCCGGTGCCCATCAGGTGCGCGGCAACGCGGCGGGGATGCTGGAGCGCGCGACCAGCGCGAACCGGCAGGCCGCCACCGTCGCCGCCGCCAGCCAGCAGGCCGGGGCCAGCGTGCAGACCGCCGCCGCCGCCACCGAACAGATGTCGGCGTCGATCACCGAAATCGGCTCGCAGGTCCGCCGCTCCTTCGACATGGTGCGCGGGGCCGTGCGGGCGGTGGAGGAAACCAACGGCCATGTGCTGGGCCTGTCCGACGCCGCCAACCGCATCGGCGAGATCGTCGGCCTCATCAACGCCATCGCCGCCCAAACCAACCTGCTCGCGCTGAACGCCACCATCGAGGCGGCGCGCGCGGGGGAGGCGGGCAAGGGCTTCGCCGTGGTCGCCAGCGAGGTCAAGAATCTCGCCAACCAGACCGCCAAGGCGACGGAGGACATCGGCGCGCAGATCGCCACCATGCAGCAGGTGACGGATTCGGCGGTGTCGGCGATCAAGGGGGTGGGCGACACCGTGGTGTCGATCGACGAGATCGTCGGCTCCATCGCCACGGCGATGGATCAGCAATCCGCCGCCACCCGCGAAATCACCCGCAGCGTCCAGGAGGCCGCGAGCGGCACGACGGAGGTGTCGCAGACCATCACCAGCGTGTCGGCCAGCGCGGGGGAAACCGGGGTCGCGGCGGGCGAGGTGCTGCGCGCGGCGGAACTGCTGGACGGGCAGGCGGTGGCCCTGAACCGCGAGGTGAAGGACTTCATCGGCCGTCTGCGCCAGGGCTGACCTGCGCCAGGGCTGACGGGTGGCGTGACGGCAGGGCAATCGCTTGAACGAGCGATCATCGTCACGCAGGCAAGAATGGACACGGATTTCACGGACAGAAATGAGGGATTTCACGGATTTTCGCCCCAATTGCATTCCGCATCCCGTCATGAGGTGCACACCAAGATCGCAAACGGATGGTCCTGGGGCGCGTTCCGTGAAATCCGTGAAAAAATCCGTGAAATCCGTGAAATCCGTGAAATCCGTGGCAACCCTTGTTCCGGTCGGGTGCACGATGCTTCAAGCGATTGCCCTGGGCGTGACGGGCGCGGCTTGACGGGCGCGCGCCGGGCTGGTCAAAAACGTCGCAGCGGGTGGTTTTCATCCGTCCAGCCCCTTGACCCGCAAGGGCTGCGCACAAGCTGTTGTCGAACCCGCAGACACGACACCGAAACAAAAGACAGGGGCATCGCCCATGAAGATCGACATCGGAATTTCCGCCGACGACCGCAAGGCCATCACCGAGGGGCTGAGCCGCGTCCTGGCCGACACCTTCGCGCTCTATCTGAAGACCCACTCGTTCCACTGGAACGTGACCGGGCCGATGTTCAACACCCTGCACACCATGTTCATGACGCAGTACACGGAGCTGTGGACCGCGCTGGACGAGGTGGCCGAACGCATCCGCGCCCTGGGGCATCCGGCCCCCGGCAGCTTCAGCCAGTTCGGCGCGCTCGCCTCGATCACCGAGGAAGCGGGCGTTCCCAAGGCCGAGGACATGATCCGTCAGCTGGTGGAGGGCCATGAGGCCGCCGCCCGCACCATCCGCACCGTCTTCAAAGCGGCCGAGTCGGCCGACGACCAGCCCACCGCCGATCTGCTGACCCAGCGCCTGCAAATCCACGAAAAGACCGCCTGGATGCTGCGCAGCCTGCTGGAATAGTCGGCGCGGCGTTTCAACCGCCCGCCCAAAAGTCCGCCCAAAACGAAACCGCCGCCGGGAGCGCTCCCGGCGGCGGTTTCGTTTGGCGTCGTGATGTGGCGCGTCGCGTTTATTCGTGGTGGGCGAGCCAGCGTTCGGCTTCCAGCGCGGCCATGCAGCCCATGCCCGCCGCCGTCACCGCCTGGCGATAGACCTTGTCCTTGACGTCGCCCGCCGCGAAGACGCCGGGGATGTCGGTCGCCGTCGAATCGGGGGCGGTCAGGATGTAGCCCGATTCGTCCATCGCCACCTTGCCCTTGAACACCGAGGTCGCCGGTTCATGGCCGATGGCGACGAAGACACCGGCCACCGGGATCACGCGGCTGTCGCCGGTCTTCACGTTCGTCACGCGCACGCCGGTCACGCCGCGCGGGTTGCCCAGGCTGCCGTCGCCCTCGCCGACGATCTCCTCCACCGCGCTGTCCCACACCACCTCAATCTTCGGGTGGCGGAACAGGCGGTCCTGCATGATCCGCTCGGCCCGGAAGCTGTCGCGGCGGTGGATGATCGTCACCTTGGTGGCGTGGTTGGTCAGATACAGCGCCTCTTCCACCGCCGAATTGCCGCCGCCGATGACCGCGACCTCCTTGCCCCGGAAGAAGAAACCATCGCAGGTGGCGCAGGCCGACACGCCGAAGCCGCGATAGATCTCCTCGCTGGAAATCCCGAGCCAGCGGGCTTGCGCGCCGGTGGCGATGATGACGCTGTCGGCGGTGTAGGTGTCGCCGCTGTCGCCCTTGCAGACGAAGGGGCGCTGGGTGAAATCGACGTGGGTGATCAGGTCGAACACCATCTTGGTGCCGACATGCTCGGCCTGCTTCTGCATCTGCTCCATCAGCCACGGCCCTTGGATCGGGTCGGCGAAGCCGGGGAAGTTTTCCACGTCGGTGGTGATCATCAACTGGCCGCCCGGCTGCATGCCCTGGACCATGAGCGGCTCCAGATTGGCGCGCGCGGCGTAGATCGCCGCCGTGTAGCCCGCCGGACCGGCGCCGATGATGAGAACCTTGCTGTGATGGGTGCTGGGCATGGGAACCGTCTCGAAAAACTGGGGGATGGCGTCAGAAACCAAACATATGGTCGAGGCTGAAGGCGCTGTCACCGGCAAGGCAGCCATGATAGCCGAACAGGCGGCAGGTGGTGTCGCGGATCAGCACATAGGCGTGCTCGCCCGCCGCCAATCGTTCCGCCTCCGTAAACATCTCGTGATAGCGCCAATAGAGCGAGCCGCCGCAGGGGATCGCCACCTTTTTGCGCGCCACCTCATGCCCATCCCGCCGGGTCAGGACCAGGCTGGTGTCGGATTGGGCGTGCCAGGGGGTGGAGGCCGGGTAGACCAGATGACAGAGCGTGTCCCACGGCGTGGTCCCAAGGCGCAGGAACAGCCGGGTCGACAGGCCGGGTGGGCGGCCATGGTAGCTTTGCGGCTCGTCGCGGTAGACCATCGCCATGTTGAACAGGTGGCTGCCGAAGCTGGTTTCCGCCACATGGCCGGTCTTTGCGTCTTCGTAACGGAACAGCGCGTGCAGCCAGCCATCGGCCACCGTTCCGGCTTCGAAATCATAGACCAATTCCACATGGCCCCAGCCGCCGGGCAGGGCGTGGCCGCCCAGCAGCGCCGTCACGTCCAACGCCACGCTGTCCGACCGCTTCAGATTGCCGAAGGCGTGCCGGGCCAGTTCGCGCCCGTCGCGGTCGTACAGCACCGCCTTGACCGGCAGCTCCGTTTGCGCCGTGCTCATCGGGGTGGGCAGCAGGATGGTGCGCCAGCGGTCCGTCGGCAGGATGGGGGCGGGCAGGATGTGGCCCTTGCCGATGGCGTTGCCGGTCAGCGCGGCCAGCGTGGGATCGGGCTTCAGGTCGGTGCGTTCGACGTTGGCGTGGGCGATGCGGCGGCGGCCATTGGTCGATACGACTTCGTAACGAGGCCGGACGAAATGCTTGCCCGCCTGGATCTCGAACTGCTGCGGCCAACGCGCGTCGGGGAACAGGTCGCGGCTGTCCAGCGCCAGCGTGGCGAAGGGCGCGATCTCCCGCGCGATCGTCCGCACGTCGTCCTGTCCCATCAGGTTCAGGCCGACGGCCCCGGCCGGGATCGGCGTCGGGTGGCTGTTCTGGATCCACAGGACGACGCGTTCATCCTCGCGCGGGGCGGGCAGACCGGCGTAGCGTTCGGCGGGCCAGGCGTTGGCGTCGTGGGTGCAGGACAGCACGCTGTCGTCGTCGCCGTAGGTGTCCAGCGCGTATTTCACCACATCGTGCCCGGCGGCTCCGATGACGTGCAGGAACAGCGTGCCGCAGAAATCACCCAGACCCAGCTTGGCGCGGACCTGCTGGCTGTCGATCACCACCGTGCCGTCGGACGGCGGCATCGGCTCCGTCCAATCGGCGATGGGGCGGCCCTCGCCGTCGAACAGGCAGGCCCACAGCCGGGTCCCCTTGGCCCCGTAGCGCGGCCAGTAGTTGGACGAGACGATGCGGGTGTGGTGGCCCGCCTCGTCGCGGAACCAGGCGAAGTTGGTCGCCCAGTTGAATTTGGACAGGTAATGGCCGGGGTCGTTCAGCATGTCTTCCGGCACGCGCATGGCGTCCAGCGAGACGACGCCGACGTCCTTCGGAATCAGATGGGCGATGTGCCCCTCGCAGCGCTGCGAATCGAAGGCGACGACGAAGACCGTGCGCGCGCCGCTGGTCGGCAGATCCGTGACCGCTTGCGCGCGGTGGCCGAACACCTCGGTTCCCACCAACTCCACATTCTGGACATAGACCCCGGCCACCGGGATCGCCGACAGGTCGTAAAACTCGGCCAGACCGGAGAGCAGCCCCAGCGGGTCGTAAAAGGCGACCGGACCGAAGGACGCCAGCCGCGCCATCAGGATGGCGGCCTTGGGCGCGGCCAGCGGGTGGCCCACCGCTTTGAAAAAGCTGGAGCCGCCGGTCACGTTGGAAAAAGTTTCGATCCGAAGGGGCATTGCGACACACGCGAAGGGAACAAACCGGGGCGCAGTTATAGCCCGTCACCGAAAGGGGCAACAGCGATTTGTCCCGGCCCGCGAAACCGGTGGCGTGCGGCATTTTCTGAGAA
Source organism: Azospirillum sp. (assembly GCA_027486405.1). GTDB lineage: Bacteria > Pseudomonadota > Alphaproteobacteria > Azospirillales > Azospirillaceae > Azospirillum. The sequence goes on from JAIXPD010000095.1 coordinate 118,337, forward strand.
TCGCTCGCACCACTCTTGAAACCGACTGGGTTTCGATATATCTAAGTTTTCGTTATATCGAAACTGCATCGAAAGAGGGTTCCATGCTTCGGCACATGTTCCGCGCCTGCGGGCGTCGCTTCTCCCGCCCCGAATCGGAGGATGATGAGGGGGGGCATGGTCATCACGGTTTTGGCCGGGGGCGTCACGGCCATCGCGGCGGGCGCGGTGGTTTTGGTGGTCCTGGTGGCGGGCCGGGCGGCGGCCCCGGCGGTTGGGGGCCGGACGGCTTCGGCGGCCCCGAACGCGGCGAGCGGCGGGTGTTCGGCCAAGGCGACCTGCGTCTGGTCCTGCTGTGGCTGATCGAGGAAAAGCCGCGCTCCGGCTACGACCTCATCAAATCCATCGAGGAGATGGTCAACGGGGCCTACAGCCCCAGCCCCGGCGTGATCTATCCCACCCTGACCCTGTTGGAGGAGCAGGGGCACATCCGCGTCGCGTCCACCGAAGGCAACAAGAAGCTCTATGAACTGACCCCGGAGGGCGGCGACGCGCTGAAGGCCAGCACCACGGCGGTGGCGGCGATCCGCGAGCGCATCGACCACGCCCGCGCCCGCCATCGCGGCGAACGCGCCCCGCAGATCGTCCGCGCCGTGCAGAATTTCAAATTGGCGCTCAGCCTGCGCCTGTCGCGCGGCGATCTGACGCCCGAACAGACGGACGCCATCGCCGCCGCCATCGACGCCGCCGCGCTGGCGGTGGAACGGTCCTGACCCGGCCCGTCACCGCGCCAACATCACATCATGTCAAACAGGAAGGACGCCATCATGGCCCAATCGACCACCCGCGTGGCCACCGCCCACGGCCAACGCTATCTGACGCAACTGTGCAAGCATTGGGGCCACAAATTCGCCGTGACCCACGGCGATGGCCGGGGTGAAATCCCCTTCGGCGAGGACCGCTTTTGCCGTCTGTCCGCCGACGCCGACGGTCTGGACATCACGGTGGAGGCCCCGGCCGACACGCTGCTCCGTTTGCAGGACGTGGTTTTCGACCATCTGAAGCGCTTCGCCTTCCGCGAGGAGCTGGGCGAACCGGTGTGGACCGTGTCGGCGTGACACGGAAAACGGCCCGGCCCGCCCCACCCGCGTCCCGTAGGGGGAGGCGGGTGGGGCGGGTCCGGCTCAATAGCCCTTTTGCTCGGCCCCGAACATCTTCTTGGCCCAGACGCCCACGCGGTGCCGCCACTGTTCGTGCCAGATGTAGACGCTGCCCTTGACCCAGTTCATTTGGATGGCGCGGCGTTGGCCCTCGAACGGGTAATGGCCGTGCCAGGACGTGTCGCTGCGGCGGAAGCACATCAGCGTGCCTTCCTCCGGCGGCACTTCAGCGGCGTAATCCTCCAGATCCTGCGAGCGCAGGATGCGCAGGCGTCCGCCGGTCGCCTCCCACGGCGGGTTCATGTAGATCAGCACGGTGATGATCTTGCTGGCCGAATCCGGGTGGATCTTGCCATCGGTCGGGCGGCACATGCCGCGCGCGGTGAACATGGTCGGGTAGCCCGACAGGTCGATGTCGAACTTGTCGGAAAAGGCCTTGCACACCGCCGGCCCCTTCAATTCCTCGATCAGCGCGTCGAAGGCCGACCCCTGCGGGAAGACGCCCAGCGGCACGGAGCCGGGCTTGTCCACCTTGGGGTAATCCCGGTGCAGCGCTTCCAGATGCTCTTTCTTGACGAAACCCGGAACGCACAGGAAATCATACGGGTCGCGTTGCAGGGGGGTGGCGCGGAATTTGTCCAGATCAAGCATGGACATCGACGGTGTCTCCAGGCGGGGCGCGGCGGGTGCGCCGTTGGTCAACGGCGCTCATCCCGCCACGGGTTAAATCACGCAATGGGGTGGTCGGGGAAGCACAGCTCGTGGCGCGCCCGCCATTCCGACGACACATAGTTCACGATGATCGATTTGCGAACGCCGTTGATCGGCCGTTTGGCAAAGCCGTGCCAGGTGTTGGAACCGGGGATGAAGATCAGCCCCTCGTTGAAGGCGTAGGGCGCGCGGGCGACGATGGTCTTGCTGTCGTCCAGCACGTCGGTTCCCCAATCCTCGCAGCCCGGCCCCTTCGACAGATAAATCAGCATGGTGAATTTCTTCACGCCGATGTCGGTGTGCGGCTCCAGCCAAAAGCCATCGGTGTCCTGGCAATATTCGATGCGCAGGTTGGTGCCGGACAGATCGACGTCGCAGGTCTTTTGAATGGCGTCGGTCACGGCCGTGTTCTGGAAGGCCTGGGCGACCTCCTCGCACACCGGGTGCTGCGCCCGGTTTTCCACGCCGAAATAGGTGCGCGACGCGTTGTTCGTCTCGCGCTTGCCGTAGGTGTCGGACACCGGCGGCGGTCCCCAGGGCAGGGCGGCGATGGCGTCGGCGCTGTCGTCGGGCAGGGCGTCGGACAACAGCCAGTGCCGGTAGGGCTGCGCGGCGGCCCGGCTGCGGTCCAGGCAGCGCAGGAAGCTCTGGGAAACGGCGGCGGCGGGCGAGGTCATCGGTCGGTCATCCGGGGTGGAATGGAAAAACGGGGTGTTCCGCCGCGTTTATGGCACGCGCGCGGCGGCAGAAAAGGGGAAAACTGGTCATACCAGGGGATGCGCCGATTGGTCGCGCCCACCCCGTCCTTCCCCCCGCCATCCGCCCCGTCACCCGTGATGGTGGCGCGCCCGGTGGGCGGCCAGCCGGTGGCGCAGATCCTCGGCCACCCGCTGGGTGTCGTCGAGCAGCGGGTGATCCCAGCGGTCCAGCGCGCCGTCGAACCGGCGGGTGATGCCGTCCTGATACAGCCCGTCGTGGAAGGCGCGGAATTTCGGCGAGCCGCCATCCAGTTCGATGACGTAGGTCGGCTTGCCGGTGGAGCAGGCCTCCGACGTCATCGACACGCTGTCGCAGGTCACGACCACGGCGTCGGCCAACCCGAGATAGCCGAAATAGGGATTCTCGCCGCTGCCGTCCCACACCTCCGCCGCCAAACCGGACAGGCGTTCGCGCAGGATCGCTTCGTTCGCCGCCCCGGTGCGGCGCGACGGCGTGACCATCAGCCCGGCCCCGTGGCTGCGGGCCAGCGCGGCCAACTGGTCGGCCACCCGCGCGGTGATCTCCGGTGTCAGCCGGTAGACGCCGTTGTCGCCGCCGATCAGCACGGCGATTCGCGGGCTGGGCAGATGGGCCAGACGCGGGGCGAATCGCGCCGCCGCATCGGCCAGGATGGCGGGCGTCACCCGGTGCAGCGCGCCGCGCGTCACCAGCACGTTGTCGCCGCGCAGCTTGTCGTGGCGGGGCACGACGACCAGATCGAAATGGCGTGGCGCGATCTGCGGATCCTGGATCTGCACGGTGAAGGTCCTGCCGCGCGATTGCTCCCGCACCGCCAGCGAGGCGGCGATGCTCTGCCGCCCGGTGCCGATCAGCAGGTCGGGCCAGGGCGCGCGGATCGGGTCGCCCTTGGGACCGGCGGCGAAGCGGTTGCCGACGCGCAGATAGGGGCTGAGCTGCCGCCAGGGGCTGCGCAGGGCCACGCGCTTGACGACCGGGGTCAGGCCCAGGGCCTCGGCCAGGCCGATGCACTGGTTTTCCATGCCGGGCTTGCCATCGGAAACCACCCAGCAGGTGAGGTGTTGCATCATGTCTCGGGCTGTCGAAGGGGAGGGGCGGAGGGCGATTGCGACGGGGTTGGGGTGGGTTAGGCTCTTGTCAGGGTTTGGGTCTTGGCGTAGACACGATCACTGTGTAATATCCTTTCTCCAAATCACCCCTGGAGCGACCGACTCAACCATGCGGCGGGTTAAACTCGACCGAATTGACCGGCGGATTCTGCGCGATTTGCAGAACGACGGTCGGATGACCAACGTGGAGCTTGCCCGGCGTGCCGGCATCTCCGCGCCTCCCTGCCTGCGTCGCGTTCGCGCGTTGGAAGAGGCTGGATTCATCCGTGGCTATCACGCCGACGTCAACCCCGACGCGCTCGGGTTTGGCGTCACCGTGTTCGCCCAGGTGGGCTTGAGCAGTCAGGCCGAAGCCGACCTAAAGAAGTTTGAGGATCTCGTCAACAGCTGGCCGCTGGTGCGTGAATGCAACATGCTGGCGGGCGAGTATGACTTCGTCCTGAAGATCGTGGCGGAGGACTGGGACGATTACCAGCGCTTCCTGACCACGAAGCTGACGGCGGCCCCGAACGTGGCCCATGTGAAATCGGCGCTGTCGATTCGCACGTCCAAGCACACGCCCGGCGTGCCGATCGACGTCGATTCGCCCGACATCCCCGATGGGACCGAGGACGATGAGGACGAGTACGCCGACGAGTGATCCCTCGTTTGCGTGACCCGGTTCCAAACGCCCGCGCCCGCCTTGACTTGCTCAGGGCGGGCGCGGGCGTTTCGTTGTCGGGGCCACGCAAACGAGGGGGCACGGCGTCGGTGTCAGGCCGTCGGGGTCACGGCAGGCCGGGCAACAGCAGCGCGCGGACCAGACCGACGCCCGCCCCGGCCAGCACCACCCAATGCATCGCCAGTGTCCAGCGGGTCAGCGCCAGCAGCGCCGCTGCCGCCAGCCCCCAGGCCAGCGGGTCGGGCCGCCCGTCGGGCAGCAGCACCGCAGCACCCAGATAGACGCCCAGATTCAGGATGACGCCGACCACCGCCGCCGCGATCGCCCCCAGCGCCCCCGCCGCCGCACGGTTGCGGATCAGGCGTTCGACATAGGGGGCACCGGCGAAGATAAACAGGAAGCAGGGCAGGAAGGTGACGTGCGTGGTCAGCGCCGCCGCCAGCGTGCCCGCCAGCGCGGGCGGCAGCGCGCCCGGATGGTTCCAGCCCGCGAAGAAGCCGACATACTGCGTGACCAGGATCAGCGGCCCCGGCGTGGTTTCGGCCAGCGCCAGCCCGTCCACCATCTCGCGCGGGGTCAACCAGCCATAGACCTCCACCGCCTGCTGCGCGATGTAGGGCAACACGGCGTAGGCCCCGCCGAAGGTGACGAAGGCCGCCTTGGTGAACAGCGCCGTCACCCCCAGCCAGGGATCGCGCCCCAGCGCCAGCAGCGCCGCCGCCACCGGGACCAGCCACAGCGCGGCGCAGATCAGCAGCAGGCGCAGCAGCCACGCCGCGCCCGGCGGGGTGTCGCCCGTCAGGTGATGGTTGTCGGGCGGGTGGGGGTGGGTGAACCAGTGGAACCCGCGCGCCGCCGCCACCGCGCCGACCAGCCCCGCCGTGCCGATCACCAGCGGAAAGGGCAGGTGCAAGACGAACAGCGCCAGGAAGGCCACCGCCGCCAGCGTCACCCCTGGCGCGCCGGTCAACGTCCGGCGGCCCATGCGCCACACCGCCGCCAGCACGATGGCGACCACCACCGGCTTGATCCCGTCGAACAGCGCGCCAACCAATCCGGCGTCGCCGTGCGCGGCGGCCAGCCAGGACAGCAGCAGCAGCAGCAGCGCGCCGGGCAGCACGAACAGCCCGCCCGCGACCAGCCCACCGCGCACCCCGTGCAGCCGCCAACCGACATAGGTGGCCAGTTGCTGGGCTTCCGGCCCCGGCAGCAGCATGCAGAAATTCAGCGCGTGCAGAAAGCGCGTCTGGTCGATCCAGCCGCGCCGGTCCACCAGTTCGCTTTGCATCATCGCGATCTGTCCGGCGGGGCCGCCGAAGCTGGTCAGTCCCAAGCGCAGCCAATAGAGGCAGAACGCGCCGAAGGGCACAGGGGCGGAGGTGGGGGGAGTGTGGGGCTGGCTCATGCCCCCAGCCTTACCACAGCCGGGTTGCGGCCACAGCCGGTTCCGTCCACTGGCCCCATCATGCGAAAGGCCCCCATCATGCGAAAGACGGAGACGCGTGGGGCAGGCTTGGCCGTTTGCAAGGGGTGTTTTCCGTCAATGGGATGCTACACTCCTTATCGAGTGCACCGCCGCATGCGGGTGGTGCGGCGCAGCGGGGATGAGTGAGGATGATGGCATCAGCGTTTCGTCGGACGGCGACGGGGGCTTTCCGCCGGTCGGCGGCGGTCGGCGTTCTGTTTGGCGCGGCGGTGGCTCTCGCGGTGGCGCTGCCGGCCCCCGTGCGGGCCGCGTTGGGGGTGCACGCCGAAGAGATCGTGCGGTTTCCCTCGCAGGATGGCGACCTGACCGGCGGTGTGCCGACGACGCTGACCGGGCGTTTGTTGCGGCCGACGGGCAACGGGCCGCACCCGTCGGTGGTGCTGCTGCACGGGTGCAGCGGGCTTTACGCCAAGAACACCGGGCGGGTGTCGTCGCGTCATGTCTGGTGGGCGACGATGCTCCAGCAGCAGGGCTACGCCGTGCTGATGGTGGACAGTTTCGGCCCGCGCGGCGTCACCGACGTCTGTTCCGGCCCGTTGAAGGACCGCCCGGTGCGGTCGGGCATGGAACGCAAGCGCGACGCCTGGGCCGCACTGGCCTATCTGCGCGGCCGTCCCGATCTGGACCGCGAGCGCATCGCCCTGATGGGCTGGTCGCAGGGCGGCGGGACCGTGCTGTCGGCCTTTGGTGCGGGGCAGGATGGCCCGGCGGGCAAGGAGGGGGGCGGCTATCGCGCCGCCATCGCCTTCTACCCCGGCTGCAAATCGCCGCTGAAGAACGAGGATTGGCAGCCCGACGGGCCGCTGTTGCTGCTGGTCGGCGAAAAGGACGATTGGACCCCGGTCCAACCCTGTCTGGATCTGGTCAAGCGCGACGGGGTGAAGGAGCGGACGGAGCTGGTCGTCTACCCCAACGCCTATCACGGCTTCGACGCGCCCGACGCGCCGGTGCGCAAGCGCAAGGATCTCGCCACCGCCCCGACCGGGACCGCCCATGTCGGCACGAACGAGGACGCGCGCCAGGATTCCATCGCGCGCGTGCGCGCCTTCCTCCAGGAGCAGTTGAAGGCCGGGCGGGGGTAAACAGCAGGGCAATTGCTGAGAGCAGATCGCGTTAAATCGGGATCGATTTGACGCGTGAAGATGCTCGATAAACAAAGTCATAGAGCGCCGTGGACTGTTTCATGTTTTGAGCACGGCGCTCTAGAGCAGATCGTGTTAAATCGGGATCGATTTGACGCGTGAAGATGCTCGATAAACAAAGTCATAGAGCGCCGTGGACTGTTTCATGTTTTGAGCGCGGCGCTCTAAACGGGCGATCATCCTCATGCAAACAAGAACAGACACGGATTTCACGGACAAAGTAAGGGATTGCACGGATCTTCATCCTCAATCGCTTCACCCATCCTGTCACGAAGTTTGTCGCAAGCTCGCAAACAGGATGACTCCGAGACACGTTCCGCGAAATCCGTGAAAAAATCCGTGAAATTCGTGGCGAATCTTGTTCAGGTCGGGCGCGTGATGATTCAAGCGATTGCCCTGGGGTGAACGGGAACAAAGCGCAGGACCCAAAAGAGAAGGCGCGGCATCAAAGAGACGCCGCGCCTTCTGCAAACCATAATCTGGCAAAACCCAGTCTGGAAAGCTCCAGACGGTCAGACCTCAGCGGAACTCCACCGAGACGATTTCGTACAGCTTGGAGCCGCCCGGGGTGGACACCTCCACGCTGTCGCCGACCGCCTTGTTGATCAGCGCGCGGGCCAGCGGGGCCTGGATCGACAGGCGACCGTTCTTGATGTCGCTCTCGTCCTGACCAACGATCTGGTAGGTGGTTTCCTCGTCCGTGTCCTCGTCGGCCAGGGTGATGGTGGCCCCGAACTTCACGGTGTTGCCCGACAGCTTGGTCGGGTCGATGACCTCGGCCCGGCTGATCTTGTCTTCCAGCTCCAGAACGCGGCCTTCGATGAAGCTCTGACGCTCGCGCGCCGCGTGATACTCGGCGTTTTCCGACAGATCCCCGTGCTCGCGCGCTTCGGCGATGGCCTTGATGACCGCCGGACGCTCGGTCACTTTCAGGTGCTTCAATTCCTCTTGAAGGCGGTTGAAGCCCGCCGCTGTCATCGGAACTTTTTCCATGTGTGGTCCATCACCGCTTGCAGACGTTCAACCCGTACAAAATCAGACCTCAAGGAATAAAGACGGCGCGGAGGAGGTCCGCCGCGCCGTCGTCCATCCTTAATATGATCCGCTAAGGTACGACTGCAACGGCGCAACTTCAAGGCTGCCGTTCCTAAGTGCGGCAATCGCTTCCACCGCCGCGCGGGCACCCGCCACCGTGGTGTAGTAGGGGATGCTGTAGGTCAGCGCCGTGCGGCGCAGGCTGAAGCTGTCGGACAGCGCCTGCGCCCCTTCCGTCGTGTTGATGACCAGATGGACGTCGCCGTTGATCATCGCGTCGACGATGTGCGGCTGCCCCTCCGCCACCTTGTTGATCGCCTCCGCCGGGACACCGGCTTCGCGGAAGACCGCCGCCGTGCCGACGGTGGCCAGCACGCGGAAGCCCATCTCGTGCAGCTTGCCCGCGATCACCGCCAGCGCGGCCTTGTCGCGGTCCTTGACCGAGACGAAGACGGTCCCCTTGACCGGCAGATTGACGCCCGCCCCCAACTGCGCCTTGGCGAAGGCCAACGCGAAATTGTGGTCGAGGCCCATGACCTCGCCGGTGGACTTCATTTCCGGGCCGAGCACGATGTCCACACCGGGGAAACGGGCGAACGGGAACACCGCTTCCTTGACCGCCGTGTGCGGCGGGGTCGGGCCGTTCAGCGTGAAGCTGGCCAGCTTTTCCCCGGCCATGACGCGGGCGGCGATCTTGGCGATGGCGGTTCCGGTGGCCTTGGCGACGAAGGGAACCGTGCGCGAGGCGCGCGGGTTGACCTCCAGGATGTAGACCATGCCGTCCTTGACCGCGAACTGCACGTTCATCAGGCCGACGACCTTCAGGGCGCGGGCCAGCGCGTCGGACTGGCGGTTGATCTCGGCGATGGTTTCATCGGGCAGCGAATAGGGCGGCAGGGCGCAGGCGCTGTCGCCGGAATGGATGCCGGCCTCCTCGATGTGCTCCATCACGCCCGCGACATAGACTTGCGTGCCGTCGCAGACGACGTCCACATCCACCTCGATGGCGTCCTGAAGATAGCTGTCGATCAGCACCGGGTTCTTGCCCGACACCTGGACGGCGGTCCCCATGTAGCGCTGAAGCCCGGCCATGTCGTGGACGATCTCCATCGCCCGGCCGCCCAGCACGTAGGACGGGCGGATGACGACCGGGAAGCCGATGCGTTCGGCCACCAGCTCGGCCTCTTCCAGCGAGCGGGCCAGACCGTTGGCGGGCTGCTTCAGGTTCAGCTCGTGCAGCAGGCGTTGGAAGCGCTCGCGGTCTTCGGCCAGATCGATGGCGTCCGGCGAGGTGCCCAGGATCGGGATCCCGGCGGTTTCCAGGGCTTGGGCCAGCTTCAGCGGGGTTTGGCCGCCGAACTGCACGATGCAGCCCAGAACCGTGCCGTTGCGCTGCTCGACCCGCACCAGCTCGATCACGTCCTCGGCGGTCAGCGGCTCGAAATACAGGCGGTCGGCGGTGTCATAGTCGGTGGAGACGGTTTCCGGGTTGCAGTTGACCATGATCGTTTCGATCCCGGCCTCCTGCAACGCGTAGACGGCGTGGACGCAGCAGTAATCGAATTCGATGCCCTGGCCGATGCGGTTGGGACCGCCGCCCAGGATGACGACCTTGCGCTTGTCGGTCGGTTCCGATTCGCACTCCGCCTCACCGGACCCGTCGGTTTCGTAGGTCGAGTACATGTAGGGGGTGGCGGAGGCGAATTCGGCCGCACAGGTGTCGATGCGCTTGAACACCGGGGTGACGCCAGCACCACGACGGGCGGCGGCCACCGCCAGTTCGGTCGTCTTGGCCAGTTCGGCCAGACGGGCGTCGGAGAAGCCCATCTGCTTCAGCGCCAGCCACCCGGCCTTGTCGGTCGGCAGGCCGTCGGCGCGGATCGCCGCCTCACGGTCGACGATGGCCTTGATCTGCTCCAGGAACCAGGGGTCGTACTTGGACGCGGCCTGAACCTCGGCCACGGTGAAGCCGTGGCGGAAGGCCTGGGCCAGCACCAGCAGGCGGTCGGGCGTGGGCTTGGCCAGCGCGCCGCGAATGGTGGCGCGGTCGGGGTTGCCGTCCCCGATCTTGACCTCGTTGAAGCCGGTCAGGCCGGTTTCCATCGAGCGCAACGCCTTCTGGACCGATTCCTGGAAGGTCCGGCCAATCGACATGGCTTCGCCGACCGACTTCATCGAGGTGGTCAGCAGCGGCTCGGCACCCTTGAACTTCTCAAAGGTGAAGCGCGGCATCTTGGTGACGACGTAGTCGATCGTCGGTTCGAAGCTGGCGGGCGTCGTGCCGGTGATGTCGTTGGTCAGCTCGTCCAGGCGGTAGCCGACGGCCAGCTTCGCCGCGATCTTGGCGATGGGGAAGCCGGTGGCCTTCGACGCCAGCGCCGAGGAGCGCGACACGCGCGGGTTCATTTCGATGACGATCAGGCGGCCGTTGGCCGGGTTGACGGCGAACTGCACGTTCGACCCGCCGGTGTCCACGCCGATCTCGCGCAGCACGGCGATCGAGGCGTCGCGCATGATCTGGTATTCTTTGTCGGTCAGCGTCAGCGCCGGGGCGACCGTGACCGAATCGCCGGTGTGGACGCCCATCGGGTCGAGGTTTTCGATGGCGCAGATGATGATGCAGTTGTCCGCGCCGTCGCGCACCACCTCCATCTCATACTCTTTCCAGCCCAGCACCGATTCCTCAATCAGCACCTCGCCGACCGGGCTGGCGCGCAGGCCGCCGCGCACGATGTCCTCGAACTCCGCCCGGTTGTAGGCGATGCCGCCGCCGGTCCCGGCCAGCGTGAAGCTGGGGCGGATGATGGCGGGCAGGCCGACGATGTCCAGGGCCTCCATCGCCTCGTTCAGCGTCTTGACCATGCGCGAACGCGGGCTTTCCAGCCCCAGCTTGTCCATGGCGTCGCGGAACAGGATGCGGTCCTCGGCCTTGGCGATGACGTCGCGCTTGGCGCCGATCATCTCCACGCCCAGCCGTTCCAGCGTGCCGTCGTCCGACAGCGCCATGGCGGTGTTCAGCGCCGTCTGGCCGCCCATGGTGGGCAGCAGCGCGTCGGGGCGTTCCTTTTCCAGGATCTTGGCGACCACCGCCGGAGTGATCGGTTCGATGTAGGTGGCGTCGGCCAGACCGGGGTCGGTCATGATGGTGGCCGGGTTGCTGTTCACCAGGATGACGCGATAGCCTTCCTCGCGCAGGGCCTTGCAGGCCTGGACGCCGGAATAGTCGAACTCGCAAGCCTGCCCGATGACGATCGGACCCGCGCCGATGATGCAGATGGATTTGATGTCGGTGCGTTTGGGCATGGGTCCGCTTCTCTAACGTTTGGTCAGCCGAAAGCCCCCAGACGCCGGGAACCGGGGTCAAGGAGCGGGCGAGGTTTGTCGTGCAAGGCACCCTTATAGGGGGTTCGGGTCCGGGGGGGAAGGGGTGGCATGGATGTCACCCTCACATGACTGCGTTACCGACGCGAGGGGCCGGGGTGGACGTGGCGCTTGAACCCCATCGCAAAGGGGGGCATCACTTTGTCACGACCGCCGGTCGCGCCCTCTCTATCAGGAAGTTACGGACCCGACGATGAGCCACGCCTTCGCCAAGGACAGCCGCGCCTGCGCCGCCTGTGTGTCATGGGGGGGCGACCGCGCGCTGTCGGAAGACAACACGCTGGTGCGCGTGGGCCGACACGGGGCGGAGGGCGAATGCCGCACCGCCAGCAGCCATGATTACCGCAAAGTCACCAAGGCCTATCACACCTGCGCGGCCTGGTCGCCGCTGCCGACGCTGAAGAAGCATGGTGGGCGCATCGGCGGGCCGACCCCGACCAGCGGCGGACCCGCCGGCCCGTCCGTCTTCACCACCGGGCAAAGCACGACCGGCGCGGGTGCGGGCGCAGCGGCGACGGCCCTGGCAACTCCGGCCACCGCCGCCGTTCTGGAGGCCGAGGCGCTGCCCTGCCGCGCCGATCCGCTGGATGTGGAACAGACCCCGCAGGTCCGCGTTCTCTACACCCATTGGCTGAGGCTGAAGCGCAAGCGGGCGATTCCCTTGGTGCGGGAGATCGACACCGCGCAAATCCGCGAAACCGTGCCGCGCGTCTGTCTGATGGAACCGACCGCCGACGGCGATTTCGTCTACCGTTCCTGCGGGCGCGCCCTGCAACGCCGCCTGCCGGAGCGCGCCACCACCCGCCGGGTGACGGAGTGCCACCCGCCGCAGGCGGCCGAACGCTGGCTGGCCGATCTGCGCGCCTGCCTGGACAGCGGCGAACCGCGCTGCCTGATGGTGCGCGACGACCCGATGCTGCCCGGGACCCGATTCGTCGAACTGCTGCTGCCGCTGGCCGACGAGGAGGGCGGCAAGGCCACCCGCATCCTCGCCTACCGTCACGTTCCCGGCGGCTGAGTCTGTGGGGGTGCGATGGTGGGACCGAACCGATCTGGATCGCCGCAGCGACCGCCGAAGCCGGGGCCGCTGAAGACCCCACCGGCGGGCGTCGGCCCCGACATCGTCGGCGTCTGGCCCGCCACGGTCTGGATCGTCGTCGGCACCCTGGTCTTTCTCGCCCATCCCGATCATTTCGCCGGGTGGAAGGGCGGCCTTTACTATGTGCTTGGCACCGGCATCGTCGCGCTGGTCGGCGGCCTGATCGACCTGTCGGCCCGCCGCACGGTCATCGGCATCCAAAATTACCTGCTGTCGGAGGTCCGGCACCGCCGCGACTGGGCCAGTTGGTGGGTGGCGCTGGGCCTGCGCGCGCTGTTGGGCCTGGCGGAAGCGGTGGCGGTGACGCTGTTGGCGCTGGTCGCGTTGGATGTGCTGTGGTGATGAAAGCTCTTGTCGATAAAACCATCTCCTCTTTGGGGAGAGGGGTGGGGTGAGGGGGCCGCGCCTGCGGCGCAGCTCCCCTTCCTCTCTTCGGTGCGAGGGCAAAAAAAACGCCCTTCTCCCGCGATGGGGGAAGGGCGCGCAGTCGTCTCAGCGGTGGGGAGACGGGTCACTTGATGGCGCTGGCGGTCCAACCCGGTTCGACGCCGGTCATGTCGGGCAGGCGGTGGGCGATGCCCTTGTGGCAGTCGATGCAGGTCTTTTCCCCGGTGAACAGGAAGGTTTCGTGCAGCTTGGCCGCGCGCGGGGTCTGTTTGGTGATGTCCATCGATTCGGCGCTGTGGCAGTTGCGGCATTCCAGCGAGTTGTTCGCCTTCAGCCGGTCCCACTCGTGCCCGGCCAGCTCGCGGCGCTTGTCCAGGAATTTTTCGCGGGTGTCGATGGTCCTGAAGATCTTGCCCCAGACCTCTTTGGAGGCCTGCATCTTGCGGGCGATCTTGTCGGTCCATTGGTGGGGGACGTGGCAATCCGGGCAGCTTGCCCGCACGCCCGACCGGTTGGTGAAGTGGATGGTCTGCTTCAACTCCTCATAGGGGTTGTCGCGCATCTCGTGGCAACTGATGCAGAAGGCTTCCGTGTTGGTGGCCTCCAGGGCGGTGTTGAAGCCGCCCCAGAACAGCACCCCGGCGATGAAGCCGCCCAGGGTCAGGAACCCCAGGCTGTAATGCACGCTGGGCCGCGCGAAGACGCGCCAGCACGCCGCGATCATCGAGCAGATCGCCGTTTTGATCGCCATGTTACTTTGCGCCTTCCTTCGCGGGTCCGGCCCCCAGCACCGCGTCGAAATCGCGGAAGCGGTTGCCGACGATGGGCTTGGCGTCGGTCTGCGGCACGTGGCATTGCGTGCAGAAGTAACGGCGCGGCGACACGGTGCCCAGCGTCTGGCCGTCGCGGTCCTGGAAATGCGTGACCGACACCATCGGGGCCTGCGACCCTTCGGTGTTCCGACGGTCGTGGCAGGTCAGGCATTTGTTGATGTTCAGGTCGATCTGGTAATCGCGGATGGCGTGGGGGATCAACGGCGGCTGGTCGGCGTAATTGCGCACGCGCTTCACGTCATCGACGATCTCGCGGTTGGTGACTTCGGCCGGAACGTCCAGCGTGATCGGGTGCGGGCCGGACGAGACGCGCGGTCCCGGTTGACCATCGGCGGCGACCACCCCGGTGACGAGCGCCGGAACGGCGGCGGCCAGCACCAGGGCGGCGAACAGAATGCGTTTCATGCTGGGTCTCCTCACGCGCTCACGGGGGTGATCTTGACCGCGCATTTCTTGAAGTCGGTCTGTTTGCTGATCGGGTCGGTGGCGTCCAGCGTCACCTTGTTGATGAGCACGGTGTGGTCGAAGAAGGGCACGAAGACGAGGCCGCGCGGCGGTTTGTTGCGCCCGCGTGTTTCCACCCGCACCCGCACCTCGCCGCGCCGCGAGGTGACGCGCACCTCCTGCCCACGGCGCACGTTCAGGTTTTTGGCGTCGTCGGGGTGCATGAACACCACGGCGTTGGGCACGGCCTTGCGCAGTTCGGGCACGCGCAGCGTCATGGATCCGCTGTGCCAATGCTCGATCACCCGGCCGGTGGACAGCCAGAAGGGGTATTCGGCGTCGGGCGCTTCGGCGGGCGGCTCATAGGGCAGGGCGAAGATGTTGGCCCGCCCGTCCTTGTTGCCGTAGAAGCGCACGCCCTCGCCCGGCTTCACATAGGGGTCGGTCCCTTCGCGGTAGCGCCATTTGGTTTCCTGCCCGTTCACCACCGGCCAACGCAGGCCGCGTTCGCTGTGGTAGCGGTCGAAATCCGCCAGATCATGGCCGTGGCCGCGCCCGAAGGTGGCGTATTCCTCGAACAGGCCCTTTTGCAGATAGAATCCGAACTGCTTGGCTTCGAAATTCTCGTAATCCGGCGCGCAATCGGACAGCGGGAAGCGGTCCACCTGACCGTTGCGGTACAGCACCTCATACAGGGTCTTGCCGCGCAGCTCCGGCTTTTTCGCCAGCAGCTCGTCCGGCCACACCTCTTCCACCTTGAAGCGCTTGGAGAATTCGACGATCTGCCACAGGTCCGACCGCGCGCCGCCGGGGGCGTTGACCAACTGCCGCCACAATTGCGTGCGGCGTTCGGCGTTGCCGTAGCCGCCCTCCTTCTCCACCCACATGGCGGTCGGCAGGATCAGGTCGGCGGCCAGCGCCGTCACCGTCGGGTAGGGATCGGACACGACGATGAAGTTTTCCGGGTTGCGGTAGCCGGGGAAGGTCTCTTTCGCCGTGTTGGGCGCCGTCTGCATGTTGTTGGTGCATTGGACCCAATAGGCGTTCAGCTTGCCATCCTTCAGCATGCGGTCCTGCAACACCGCGTGGAAGCCGGGCTTTTCCGGGATGGTCCCCGGCGGCAGCTTCCAAATCTCTTCGGCGTGGCGGCGGTGTTCGGGGTTCGTCACCACCATGTCGGCGGGCAGACGGTGGGAGAAGGTCCCGACCTCGCGCGCCGTGCCGCAGGCCGAGGGCTGGCCGGTCAGCGAGAAGGGGCCGTTGCCGGGCTGCGAGATTTTTCCGGTCAGAAGATGGATGTTGTAGACCAGATTGTTGGCCCAGACGCCGCGCACATGCTGGTTGAAGCCCATGGTCCACAAGGACATGACCTTCACCGTGGGATCGGCGTAGAGCGCGGCCAGCGCCTCCAGCCGGTTCTTGGGCACACCCGACAGCTCGTGCGCCTTGTCCAGCGTGTAGGGGGCGACGAAGGCGGCGAACTCCTCGAAGCTGATCGGATCGGATTCGGTGGCCTTGTCGGCGTTCTTGGCCTTCTTCTCCAGCGGGTGTTCGGGGCGCAATCCATAGCCGATGTCGTCGCGCCCACGCTTGAACGTGCAATGCTTGGCGACGAACTCCTTGTCGACCTTGCCGCTTTGGATGATGTGGTTGGCGATGTAGTTCAGGATCGCCAGATCGGATCCCGGCGTGAACACCATGCCGATGTCGGCCAGATCGAAGCTGCGGTGTTCGAAGGTGGAGAGGACGGCGACCTTGCACCCCGGATGGCTCAGGCGGCGGTCGGTGATGCGGGTCCACAGGATGGGGTGCATCTCCGCCATGTTCGACCCCCAGAGGACGAAGGCGTCGGCGTTCTCCATGTCGTCGTAGCAGCCCATCGGCTCGTCCATGCCGAAGGTGCGCATGAAGCCCATGACCGCCGAGGCCATGCAGTGGCGGGCGTTGGGGTCCAGATTGTTGGAACGCAGGCCCGCCTTCATGAATTTGGACGCGGCGTAGCCCTCATAGATCGTCCATTGGCCGGACCCGAACATGCCGACGGAGGTCGGCCCCTTCTTCTTCAGGGCCTCCTTCCACTTCTCCGCCATGATGTCGAAGGCCTGGTCCCAGGTGATCGGGGTGAATTCGCCCTCTTTGTCGAACGTGCCGTTGGTCATGCGCAGCAGCGGCGTGGTCAGCCGGTCCTCGCCATACATGATCTTGGACAGGAAATAGCCCTTCACGCAGTTCAGGCCCCGGTTGACCTCCGATTTCACGTCGCCGTGGGTGGCGACGACGGCCCCGTCCTTCACCCCGACCATCACGCTGCACCCGGTCCCGCAGAACCGGCAGGGGGCCTTGGACCAGTTCAGCTTGGCACCTTCGCCGGTCAACAGGTTGGTGGCGGAGGCGGGCAGGCTGACCCCCGCCGCCGCTGCGGCGGCTGCGGCGGCCTGCGCCTTCAGGTAATCGCGGCGGGACAACAGCATGGGAAACTCTCCTGGACGAATGT
Source organism: Azospirillum sp. (assembly GCA_027486405.1). Taxonomy (GTDB): domain Bacteria; phylum Pseudomonadota; class Alphaproteobacteria; order Azospirillales; family Azospirillaceae; genus Azospirillum. Next base: position 134,996 of record JAIXPD010000095.1, read on the forward strand.
CTGGGGCGGGCGTCAGGCGTCTGGCGCGTCGATGGCGGGGCCGTCGATGGCGTCGGCGGGTTCGCAATGGTGGTAGACCATGGTGGCGGTGTGGACGCCGGGCAGCGCGTTCAGCGCGGCGATGCGGTCGAGCACGGCGTGGGCGGTGGGCGTCACCAGCGTGACGATGGCCTTGCCGTTTTCCGCCGCGCACCAGTCCAACCCGTCGATGGCGCTGGCCGCCGCGCGGATGGCGTCGGTCCGGGCCGGGTCGTGCTGCACGATCAGGCTGGAGATGTGGACCTCCGGCGCGCGCGCCAGAGGGGCGGTCGGCGCGGATTGGGTGGGCGATGGCGACGGGTTGACCGGCATGGCGTGGCCCCTCAATGAGTCAGGATCTGGTAGAACCAGATCGAAAAACCGTAGGCCCCGACCGATCCGACGGCGATGAGCGGCCAGACCAGCACCGTCAGGGCCAAAAACATCAGGGTTTCGGCGCGGCGGCTGGGGACGGTCGCGCTGCGGGCGGCGGGCGGGGTGGAAGAGGCGGACGGCGTCATGCTGGCTCTCGATCCGTCAGGGCGGCGGGAAGTGGCCCCTAAGTATGGGGCTGGTTCATCCCTAAGTATTGGTTCTTTTCGGGTGGCCTGGAATTGACCCAGGTCAAGCGGGGGCATTGTTCCCCCAGGGCAATCGGGTGAAGGCTTGAAATTCCTCTATTAGGACATTCGTCATCCCCGCGAAGGCGGGGATCCAGAGTTCGCAGAGTGGCTCTGACGGGAAAGCCTGGATCCCCGCCTTCG
>JAIXPD010000016.1 GCA_027486405.1 Azospirillum sp.
CGGAATTGAACCGCCGACACGGGGATTTTCAGTCCCCTGCTCTACCAACTGAGCTACCTGGGCATCCGTCGCTTGGGTCTGGCGTTGAGGCCGTCGCCGCGCGTCGAGGGCCGCTTTGTAGGAAAATTCGTGGGGGCTGTCCAGAGGAAAAACGCCAGCGACCGCTTGTTTTTTCAGACGACCGACCGCGACTCGTCATCATCGGATTCATCAAGGGTTTCCGCGCTTTCCACGCGATAAACCCCGCCCAGCCAGCGGCCCAGATCGACATCGGCGCAGCGGTGGGAGCAGAAGGGGCGCAAGGCCGGGTCGGTGGGGCGGCCACAGATCGGGCAGGACGATCCGGCGGTGGGCGACGCGGCGGCGGGCGGGTGGGCGGATGCGCTCATCATGCACCTCTATCGGGAACGGCGGTGGTGGCGGGCGACAGCAGCGCCGACAGGGCGCTGCCCCGGCGGGCGCGGGTCAGTTCGACCAACCCCAGTTTGGACATGCCATAAACCTGGGTTTGCAGCGGGTCGCTGTCCACCGCACGGGCCAACGCGGCCAGCACGCGGTCGGCGTCGCTGCGGGCGCGCAGATTGACGAAATCGACGACGATGATGCCGCCGATGTTGCGCAGGCGCAATTGGCGGGCGATCTCGGCGGCGGCGTCCAGATTGACGTCCAGCGGGTTGGCGCGGTCCCCGGCGTTCACGTCGATCACCGTCAACGCTTCCGTCGGTTCGATGACCAGCGACCCGCCGCGCGGCAGGGCGACGCGGCGGTCGAGCAGATCGGCGATGGCGCTGTCGAGGTCGTGGAGATCGAACAGGCGACCGGGCGGCGTGTGCCGGGTGAGGCGCGGCGACAGCTCCGGCGCGCGCTCCTGCAGCCAAGCGGCGACGCGGCGGTGCAAGGCCCCGCCGTCCAGCGGACCGCCATCCACCGTCACGGCGTCGGGCTGGGTGGCCCCCAATTCGATCACCGCGCGCGCGCTGGCGTCCGGGCCGGGGCAGAGCAGGCGTGGCGGGCCGGAACGGTCCACCTGCTCCACCGTGTTCCACCGCGCGTGCAGGGCCAGGGCGTCGCGCGACAGGGCCTCGTCGCTGGCGCTGGCGGCCCCGGCGCGCAGAATCCAGCCACCCCGTGGTGCAGCATCGGCGGGTGAACCGTTGGCGGGCAAACCAGCGGCGGACAGCAGCGCTTGCGCCCGGTCGGCAAGGGCGGCGCGCTCCGGTCCGGTCCCCAACCGTTTGGACACGGCGATGTCGGGAGAAAAGGGGGTGTGGATCAGAAAACGGCCGGGCAGGGCGACGTCCATCGTCAGGGACGGGCCTTTGTCGCCGATGGCGTCGGCCTTGACCTGAACCAGGATGGATTGGCCGGTGCGCAACAGCCCGCCGATGCGGTCGGGCCGCTTGGCCGGGCGGGAGCCATCGGGCTTGCGGGCGTCCCCGGCGACCAGCAGCCCGGTGACGCCGCCGCCGAGATCGACGAAGGCCCCCTCCAGGCTGTTGGCGATCCGTTCGACCCGGCCCAGAAAGACATGGCCAAGCAGCGAGGGGCGGTCGCTGCGGTCGATGTGGAGATCGGTCAAACGGCCATCGACCAGAACCGCCGCCCGCGTGAACGGGCCGTCCTGGTCGATCAGCAGAGCGATTCGGCTCATGTCGGCCCGTTGGCTGTCGGTGTGTTTTTGGTCAGGGCAGCGGGAAACCGTGGCCGGACAACAGCCCCGCCACCTCGTGCAGCGGCAGGCCGACGACGTTGCTGTAGGAGCCGCCGATCCAGCGGATCAGGGCGGCGGCGCGGCCCTGGATGGCGTAACCACCCGCCTTGCCCTGCCATTCGCCCGACGCGATGTAGGATTCGGTTTCCGCCTTCGACAGGCGTTTGAAGGTGACGTCGGTGCGCACCAGCCGTTCGGAACGCTTGTGCCCCCCGTCGGCGGTGGGAACCAGCAGGACGACGCCGCCATAGACACGGTGCCGACGCCCCGACAGCAAATCCAGGCATTGGCGGGCCTGGGTCTCGCTGTCGGCCTTGGGCAGGATGCGGCGGCCGCAGGCGACCACCGTGTCGGCGGCCAGAATCCACGAACCGGGATGCCGCGCGGCGACACAAGCGGCCTTTTCCCCGGCCAACCGAACGGCGTGCTGGGGCGGCAATTCCTGCGGCAGGGGTGTTTCGTCCAGATCAGCCGGATCCACCGCGAACGGTGTCAAGCCAATCTGGCGCAACAGGTCGAGCCGACGCGGCGAGGCGGACGCCAGGACGAGTCGGTGCTCCGTGGGGGTGCTCATCAGCGGAGGCAGGCGGGAGCGCGATTACTTGAACCGGAAAGTGATGCGGCCCTTGGACAGGTCATACGGCGTCATTTCCACATTGACGCGGTCGCCCGCCAGAACACGAATCCGGTTCTTGCGCATCTTTCCAGACGTGTGCGCCAGAACCTCATGATCGTTGTCGAGCTTCACCCGGAACATCGCGTTCGGAAGCAATTCGACGACGGTCCCGGAAAACTCGATCAGATCTTCCTTAGCCATATGACCTTTTGTCCGTACGAAAAGTTTTGCGGCCCATAACTGCCGCCCCCACGCCGCCGGGTCAAGGGGTATTCCCAAAACCGACGCGTTCTGTTGTCACATCGCTTGCGGGTCAGCCCTGCGCGACCGCCGATCCATCGCCGTTTGTGGCGTCGGGACGCTCCACGCTCTGGAACGGGCTGAGGGGCGATTGGTTGCTGCCGTCCAGCTTTTGCGCGGGTTCCGCTGCCTTGGAGATGGCGGCGAACATCTCGCGCTGGTCGATTTCCATGCGCCGGGTCAGCCGGGCCACAGTTTCCGACGCGGTCAAGGCCCGCCCGGTGCTGCGGTCGTGAAACAGGTTGTAATTGGCCTGGGCGGCGGCGGGCAGCAGCTCGGCGGCCACCGTGGTCGGGTTCGATTCGGCGTTTTTGATCAGCTTCGTGGCCCCGCCCACACCCATCACATAGGCGATTCGGCTCTCGCTTTCGCTGGCCGGTCGGCCCAGCTTCTTTTCCAACTGCGCCCGCCCTTCCGACAGATAGCGGGCGGCCATGCCGGCCGACAGATCGACGTCGTGGCGCAGATCCAGGATTTTCTTGCGCGTTTCCGGGTCGGCCACGGTCGCCACGCCGTTGCGCACCTGGATCTGACTGGCCAACTCCCCCTGCCCATAGGCCGAGCCATGGCGGCGGAACAGATCGAGCCAGGTGCGTTCCAGGAACTGGAAGGGACCGGCGGCGCTGCTGGTGCTGTTCTTCGCCGCGCTGTTCAGGCCGCTTTCCTGGGTGGCCTGGGCCAGGATGGCGGTGAAGCTGTGGCCCGACAGCCCGGCGACCTGCTGGGAGGCCAGCAACACCCGGTTGGCGGTGGGGGTGCCGGAGGTGGCGAGCGCGGTGGCCGCGTTGCTGCTCCGGCTCAACGGCGGCGCGTCGGGCTTGCGCGTGGGCAGGGGAACCAGGGTGCCATCGGCCAGTTCCATCGGGGCCTCGGGCTTGCTCAACGGCATGGGCGGCGGCTTCTGCCCGTTCGACAGGCGGCCGCGTGGCATGGCTTGGGATTGCTCCATCACGTCCAGGAAGGACGGGGAACCGCTGTTGGCACCCGCGCTGACGGGCGGCGGATCGGGTTTCCGCTCCGGCACAGGAACAAGAGAGGGCTGAGAAACCTTCATGGAGCCACCAGTACCAACAACGCCCGCCCGCCGCTGAGCAGGCCTTCCGGCCCCATTATAACACCGTCTTTCTAGCTGTGCGCCATCAACTGCGATTCCGGCGGGTGCGCCGGGTCGGAGGGGGTGGCGGTGCGGTCATCCGTGGGGGCGGGGCTGGTCCAATGGGCGATGGCGTCCAAAAGCGCGTTCTTTTCCAGGGGTTTGGCCAAATGTCCGTTCATTCCGGCGGTGGTGCAGCGTTCCACCTCCACCGCCAGAACCCCGGCGGTCAGGGCCAGGATCGGGATGCGGGCGACCGGGCCGGGCAGGGCGCGGATGCGGCGCGCCGCTTCCAAACCGTCCATCACCGGCATCTGAACGTCCATCAGAACGATGTCATAGGGGTGCTCCTGCACCGCCGCGACCGCCGCCGCACCATCGTTGACCGAATCGACCCGGTGCCCGGCCCGGCTCAGCATGGCGATGGCCAGATCGCGGTTCATCTCCAGATCCTCGGCCAGCAGGATGCGGCGGCTGGCCCGTTGGACGATTCCCGCCTGCGGCGTGTTGCTTTCGGCCTGGACCGCCGCGTGGCCCGCTGGGGGCAACGGCAGGCTGAACCAAAAACGGCTGCCCTGGCCGGGTTGGCTCTCCATCCCGATCTCGCCGCCCATCAGTTCGACCAGACGGCGGCAGATCGCCAACCCCAGCCCGGTCCCGCCGCGCCCCCGCTCCAACTGGTTGAAGCGCTGGAAGAGGTCGCGTTGCCGGTTCTCCGGCACGCCGATTCCGGTGTCGGTGACGGTGAAGGTGCAGCGCCGTTCGCCCTGGCTGTTGTCGATCGCCTTCACCGTCAGCCGCACCGATCCCCGGTCGGTGAATTTCACCGCGTTGCCCAGCAGATTGAGCAGGATTTGCCGGACCCGGTCGGGGTCGCCCATGACGAAGCCGCGCGCGGTGGACGCGATGCTGGTGTCGAGCGCCAACCCCTTCTGCTCGGCGGTCAGGCGCACGATGGCGACGCAGCGGTCGGCCAGATCGTCGAGTCGGAACGGCACGCTGACCAGATCGAGCCGCCCGGCCTCCAGCTTCGACAGATCCAACACGTCGTTGATGACGGTCAGCAGCGACCGCCCGGCGTCGCGCACCTGGGAGGCGTAGCGGCGCTGTTCGGCGGTCAACGGGGTGTCGAGCAGCATGTCGGCGAAGCCGATCACGCCGTTCATCGGCGTGCGGATCTCGTGGCTCATCGTCGCCAGGAACTCTTCCTTGGCGCGGCTGGCCGCACGGGCCTCCTCCATCGCCGTGCGCAATTCCTGCTCGCGCTGCTTCAGGCGCTGCGACATGTCGTTGAAGGCGTGCGCCACGACGCGGAACTCCTCGGGCGCGTGGGCGGCTTCGATCTGCGCGCCGCCGCCGCCCTTGCCAATGCGGGCGGCGGTGTTGCCCAGCTCCAGAATCCAGCGCAGCACCGACGCGCGCAGCAGCGCCCACAGGGCCGCCACGCTGGCCAGGGCGGCCAACCCCAGCAGGATCAGGCCCTGGATCAGGTCGCGGCGCGCCTCGGCCTTGATCGGCTCGGTCGGGATGCCGACGGCAAAGATCGTGTTGGTGTCCGGCGAATGCTGAAACCCCCAGACCCGGCCGCGCCCGTCGGCGCTGGGCGCGTCGAAGGAGCCGTGCTGCTCCTTCAGGATCCGCTGGATGTGGGGCAGGTCGCTGATGTTGCGGCCCAACCACCCTTCGGGGTCGGGCTGGCGCGCGACGATCACCCCCTTTGGGTCCAGTGCCATCACGCGGGCGTCGGGCTGCTTGATGACCTTGACCAGATCGGTCAACCAGGTGAGATCGACCGCGATGCCGATCACCCGGATGATCTCGCCATTCTCCAAAATCGGCCGTGCGACGATGATGAGCGGCTTCAACGACCGCTTGCCGATGATGAAATCGCTGACGACGACGTCCTTGCTGTCCAGCACGCGTTGGAAATAGGCCCGGTCCCGCAGGGTCATGCCGGCACCGGGGCCGGAGGTGTCGCAGATCAGCGCGCCGTTGGCGTCGGTCAACCAGACGCCCGTCGTCCAACGGTGCTGACGCGGCATCGGGGCGAGCGCGGCGACGCAGGCGTCGGTGTTGCCAAAGGTGGCGTCGCGAATCGCCGGAACCATCGACAGCACGCCCAGCAGGTTGCGCGCCTCGCCGATCAGATCGCGTTGGCGCTCCACCCCATCATCGGTCAGGTGCAACGCCAGTTCGGCGGCGGCGTCCATCCGGTCTTCAAGCTGCTGGTCGAAGACATACAAGGCCCCGACGATCGGCAGGGCCAGCGAGGCCAGGACAACCCCCATCAACCGCCCGCGCAGGCTGCGCGGACCAATGGCGTGGAACAGGCGGGGCAACAGGCCGGCGGTCATGGTCAGCGGCACTCCGTCGGGGCGGGCGGTTGTCGCACAAGGCTAGGTGGAGGCCGCAGGCGACTCCATGACACAGCTCAATATCACCGCTGGGGATGTTTTGGAAACGGTGCGCGTAAAAAAGACCAAGCTGGGAGGGCGGAAAAGGCCCGATGATCATATCATATAGGGTGCGCGCGGCTGCGGTGTCAGACGCTCGGGCCGCGCGACAGGGGGAAACGCTGTTTGACCTTGGTCAGCAAGCCATCGCGGACCTGCCGGTAGGCGTCGAGCATGGCGTCGCGCGAGCCGTCAACCAGGGTCGGGTCGAAGGTGTTCCAGAACTCCACGTCGCAGGCCATGGTCCGGGTCATTTCGATGGCGCGGTGCTGCGCCTCCGGCGACAGCGAGACGATCAGGTCGAAGCTGGTGTCTTCCAAATCCTCGAAGGTGCGGCAGCGGTGTTTGGACAGGTCGATGCCCATCTCCTCCATCACCGCGACGGCGAAGGGATCGACCTCCTCGCCCTGGCGGACGCCGACGGAATCGATGAACACGCGGGTTCCATGGAAATGGCGCATCAACGCCGCCGCCATCGGCGAACGGATCATGTTGTAGGTGCAGGCAAACAATACGCTCGTGACCGGAAGGCTCGGGATTCCTGCCATGACCATGCGCCGCCCGTCCCTGTCAGCCGCGTATGTGAAGAACGCAGATCAGCGTGAAGAGCCGCCGCGCCGTTTGAAGGTCCATCTCCACCTTGCCGGACAGGCGGTCGCGCAGCATCTCCGATCCCTCGTTGTGCAGGCCGCGCCGCCCCATGTCGATGGCCTCGATCTGCGAGGGGGTGGAACGCTTGATCGCCGCGTAATAGCTTTCGCAGATCAGGAAGTAATCCTTCACGATGGAGCGAAAGCCGGTGACGGGCAGCGTCAGCTTGTCCAGCTCGCTGTTGTCCTCCCGCCGGATGTCGAAGATCAGACGGTTGTCCTCGATCGACAGATGCAGGTGGTAGGGACCGGAATCGGCGTGGTCGCAGGGGTAGAACTCGTTCTCCTCCAGCAGGTCGAAGATGGCGACGGCGCGTTCGTGCTCCACCTCCGGCTTGCGGCGGACGACGGTCTTTTCATCCAACGTCACATGGGAAATGCGGCGGTTGCTCCGTGCGCTCACGCGGTCTCTCCCTTGGTTAAGGCGTCGCTCCCCGTCGGCAGGCGCAGCGCGACCGACAGGGCGTGCGCGTCCAGCCCCTCCGCCCGCGCCAGCGTGACGGCGGCGGGGCCGATGGCGCGCAGGCTGTCGGCGTCGCAACCGACGAAGGTCGTCCGCTTCATGAAATCCAGCACGTTGAGGCCGGAGGAGAAACGGGCGCTGCGCGCGGTCGGCAGAACGTGGTTCGGCCCGGCGACGTAATCGCCGATGGCCTCCGGAGTGTAACGCCCCAGGAAGATCGCCCCGGCGTTGCGCACGCGGGCGGCCAGCGCGTCGGGATCGGCGACCGCCAATTCCAGATGCTCCGGGGCCAGCCGGTCCACCAGGGCGGGCGCGTCGGCCAGCAGGTCGCCCACCAGGATGATCGCCCCATGCTCCCGCCAGCTTTCCCCGGCGATGGCGGTGCGCGGCAGGGTCTCCAAGTGGCGGTCGACGGCGGCGGCCACCGCATCGGCAAAGGCCGCGTCGTCGGTGATGAGGATGGATTGCGCCGAGGTGTCGTGTTCGGCCTGCGACAGCAAATCCATGGCGATCCAGGCCGGATCGTTGTGACGGTCGGCCACCACCAGGATTTCCGACGGCCCGGCGATGCTGTCGATGCCGACCAGCCCGTACACCTGCCGCTTGGCGGCGGCGACGAAGGCGTTGCCGGGGCCGACGATCTTGTCCACCGGGCGGATGGTCGCCGTGCCGTGGGCCAGGGCGGCCACCGCCTGCGCCCCGCCGACACGGTACAGCTCGGTGATGCCGCAGCGCTTGGCGGCGGCCAGCACCAGCGGGTTGATGATGCCGTCGGGCGTCGGGACCACCATGACGACGCGCTCCACCCCGGCCACCTTGGCGGGCAGGGCGTTCATCAGCACCGAGGAGGGGTAGGAGGCGGTTCCCCCCGGCACATAGAGGCCGACGGCCCCGACCGGCGTCCAGCGCGCACCCAGCCGCACGCCCTGGGCGTCGCGGTAATCCACCACCTCCGGCACCTGCCGCCGGTGGAAATCCTCGATCCGCGCGGCGGCCAGATCCAGGGCGTCGAGCGTGGCCGGGTCGCATTGGGCGGTCGCCGCGTCGATTTCCGCCTGGGCGATGCGCAGGGTGTCGCGCGTCAGCGTCTGGCGGTCCCATCGGGTGGTGAACTCGATCAGCGCGTCGTCGCCGCGCGCCCGCACGGCGTCGATCACCCCGGCGACGAGGGTCTGCACATCCTCGCTCACCTCGCGCTTGGCGTGCAGCAGCCCGTCGAACCCGGTGGCGAAGTCGGCGTTGCGGATATCAAGCCTGATGGGCATTGACGGCCTCCCGGAAGGTGTCGATCCACTGCGCGATTTCCGGCCGCGTCTTGAAGGCGGCGCGGTTGACGATGAGACGGGACGAGACGTTGGCGATGTGCTCCACCTGCTCCAGCCCGTTGGCCTTCAGCGTCGATCCGGTGGAAACCAGATCGACGATCAGGCGGCACAGGCCCAGCGTGGGGGCCAGCTCCATCGCGCCGTTCAGTTTGACGCATTCGGCCTGGACGCCGCGTGCGGCGAAATGGCGCTTCGTCACTTCCGGGTATTTGGTGGCGACGCGCACATGGCTCCACCGGCTGGGGTCGTCGCTGGCGATCATCTCCGCCGGTTCGGCAACCGCCAGATGGCATTTGCCGATGCCGAGATCGAGCGGCGAATAGATCTCCGGGTAATCGAATTCCATCAGCACGTCGTTGCCCGCCACCCCCAGATGGGCGGCCCCGAAGGCGACGAAGGTCGCCACGTCGAACGAGCGCACGCGGATGATGCTGAGATTCGGGATGTTCGTCGCGAAATGGAGAAGGCGGCTTTTGTCGTCGTCAAAGGCGGGTTCGGGGACGATGCCGGCCAGCGTCAGCAGCGGGCGCAGCTCCTTCAGGATTCGCCCCTTGGGCAAGGCCAGGACCAGACGGTCGGCGACGGGCACGTCGTGGGCCGGAGTCCTCAGGGCGCTGGTATCGGCGGACAAAACACTCTCCCTCGGATGAACCGCCGGCGCGCGGGCGAGCGCACCGGGTGAACCGCAGACGCGATAGATAGCACATTCCGCGCGCGCGTCACCTCCTGGTGTCAGTGCGGCGCGTCACACAATTTCACATTATTTTTTATGCAAAACAATGTTTCTACATTTTGTGTGAAAAAATATCGTTGACAGAATGCCGAGTCATTAAGTAGATAAAACCCATCGGGCCGCCCAACCGGACGACCCGCGCGGCAATTTGAAGACAGCAGCTTGCGCCGCGTCACCAAACGCTAAAGCGCCACGATGCCGGTCGTGGTTCTCTTGTCCTGGAGAGACCGGAATGATGACCCTGACGACGACGATCCACCCGCTTCCCACCCGGCCGACCGGTTGCGACGCCCGAATGTGTTGTTGCTGATCGCAACGCCCGTTCCTTCGTTCCGCACACCGTTATTGCCGCCCACGCCGCAGACCCGAACGCGCCGGTCGCCGTGGGCAGGGGAGCCATCGTCATGAGCAACACCAACGCCTTTGCCATCGAAGTCCAGGGGCATTCCGCCGGAATCGTCGTCGCCGACCGTGGCGGCTACACCTTCTTCGTGTCGGATTGGGCCTTCCGCGATCTCGACCGCCGCGTCTTCCGCAACGTTGGGCAGGCCGAACGCGCCGCCCAGCAGCATTTCAGCCGTCTGGCCCAGAACCGCCGCCGCTGATCGGCGCAACGCCGATCCCAGACCGCCTTCCAAGACATCCAGAGGAATCCTGTCGTGAAACGCATTTTGTTGACGGCGGCTGTGGCCGTCGGCCTGCTGTCCGCCCTGTCCCCCGCCGCCTTTGCCGCGCCGCTCAAGCTTGGGGTGTCCGCCGGTCCCTATGGCGAAATTCTGGACTTCACCGCCACGTTGGCGGCCAAGGAGGGCATTGAGGCCAAGGTGATCGAGTTCACCGACTGGAACATGCCCAACGCCGCCCTTCAGGCGGGTGACATCGACGCCAACAACTTTCAGCACCAACCCTTTCTGGACAACCAGATCAAGCAGCGCGGCTACGACATCGTGCCGGTTGCCAAGAGCATCGTCGTGCCGATGGGTGTCTACGCGAAAAAGGCCAAGGCGCTGACCGATCTGCCCGCCGGGGCGACGGTGTCGCTGCCCAACGACCCGACCAACGGCGCGCGCGCCCTGTTCCTGCTGGCCAAGGCCGGGCTGATCGGGCTGAAGGATGGGGCGGGGTTGAACACCACCATCGCCGACGTCACCCACAACCCGAAAAACATCAAGTTCGTGGAGTTGGACGCCGCCCAGTTGCCGCGCTCGCTCGATGATGTCGACGCGTCGGTCATCACCCTCAACTACGCCGTGTTGGCCAAGCTGGATCCCAAGGCGGCGCTGGTGCTGGAAGACGATCAATCCCGCTGGAATCTGGTGTGGGCGGTGCGCAAGGATCGCATAGAAGACCCGACGATCAAGCGCTTCATTGCGCTGTATCGTTCGCCCGAAGTGCGGCAGTTTATCGAAACGCGCTTCAACGGCACCATCATTCCGACGTGGTGAAAGGGGCTGGGGGAGGCGTGACCTCCCCTTTGCCGATGTGATGATGATTACGCTGACCAATTTGCAGAAGACCTACCCGTCCCGTGGGGCGGGCGCGCCGGTTCAGGCGCTGTCCGACATTGAGCTGACCGTCGCGCGGGGCGAGATTTTTGGCATCATCGGGCGGTCCGGGGCCGGAAAATCGACGCTGCTGCGCACCATCAACCTGCTGGAAAGCCCGACCTCGGGCAGCGTCCAGGTGGATGGGGTGGAGATCACCGCGCTGTCGGCGCGGGAATTGCGGGAAACCCGCCATTCGATCGGCATGATCTTCCAGCATTTCAACCTGTTGTCCTCGCGCACCGTGTTCGACAACGTCGCGCTGCCGCTGGAACTGGCCGGGGTGGACAAGACGACGATCCGGCAGACGGTGGAACCGCTGCTCGACCTCGTCGGTCTATCTGACAAGCGCGACCGCTACCCGGCGGAGCTGTCGGGCGGGCAGAAGCAGCGCGTCGGCATCGCCCGCGCGCTGTCCAGCAAGCCCAAGGTGCTGCTGTCGGACGAGGCCACCTCCGCGCTCGACCCCGAAACCACCACGCAGATCCTGCATCTGCTGGCCGACATCAACCGGCGTTTGGGCCTGACCATCGTCCTCATCACCCACGAGATCGGCGTCATCAAGGAGATTTGCCACAAGGTCGCGGTGATGGAGGCCGGTCGGATCATCGAACAGGGGCCGGTGTTCGACATCTTCGCCCATCCCAGCCACCCGACGACGCGCAGCTTCATCGATCCGGTCATCAACCGGGGCATTCCCGATGGGTTGCGGGCGCGGCTGTCGCCCACGCCGCAGCCGGGCAGCAACCCCGTGCTGCGCATCACCTTCACCGGGGAAAAGGCGACCAGCCCGGTCATCAGCGCCATCAGCCGCAAGCTGAGCCTGGACCTGAACATCTGGCACGGCCAGATCGATGAGATCCAGGGCGCGCCCTTCGGCACGCTGGTGGTGGAGGCGCTGGGCGACGCCACCGCTGTGGAGGCCGCCATCAGCCTGTTGCACGTCAATCATCTGGGTGTCGAGGTTCTGGGCCATGCTGTCACCGCAAATCATTGATCTGCTGATCAAGGCGCTGATCGACACGCTGCACATGGTGGCGGTGTCGGGGGCCATCGGCACGCTGATCGGCCTGCCCATCGGGGTGGCGCTGGCCGTCACCGGGCGGGGTGAGCTGCTGCAAAATCTGGTGTTCAACCGGATCGTCGGCGCGGTGGTCAACATGACCCGCTCCACCCCCTTCATCATTCTGGTGGTGGCGATCATCCCGTTTACCCGCCTGATCGCCGGGACCTCCATCGGCACCAACGCGGCCATCGTGCCGCTGACGGTGGCCGCCGCGCCCTTCATCGCCCGCATCGTCGAAAACGCCATCCGCGAGGTGGATCGTGGCCTGATCGAAGCGGCCCAGGCCATGGGAGCCACGCCGCTCCAGATCGTCACCAAGGTGCTGTTGCCCGAAGCGCTGCCCGCCATCGTCATGGGCCTGACCCTGTCGGCGGTCAGCCTGATCGGCTATTCGGCCATGGTCGGGGCGGTCGGCGGCGGCGGGCTGGGCGATCTGGGCATCCGCTACGGCTACCAACGCTTCCTGCCCGAAGTGATGCTGGCCGTGGTGGTGGTGCTGATCGTGCTGGTGCAGATCGTGCAATCGACGGGCGACTGGATCGCCCGCCGCGTCAACAAACGTCATTTGAAAGCCTGAGGAGAGTTCGTGATGCTGCGTATCCGTTCGCTGTCGGCCCTGCTGGCCGGTGTGGCCGCCGTTGCCGTCGCCGTCGTTGCCCCGATGAGCGCGTCGGCGGAAAGCCTGAAGGTCGGCGTCACCCCCGGCCCGCACGCCCAGATCCTGGAGGTGGTGAAGCCCATCGCCGCCAAGGACGGGCTGGATCTCCAGGTGCTGGAATTCTCCGACTATGTGATCCCCAATCAGGCGCTGTCCCAGGGCGATCTGGACGTGAATTCGTTCCAGCATCAACCCTATCTGGACAATCAGGCCAAGGATCGCGGGTACGAGATCGTCAGCGTCGCCAAGACGGTGGTGTTCCCGATCGGCATCTATTCCAAGAAGGTCAAGAGCCTGGACGAGCTGACCACCGGTGCCAAGGTCGCCATCCCCAACGATCCGACCAACGGCGGCCGCGTGCTGCTGCTGTTGCAGGCCAAGGGCCTGATCAAGCTGAAGGACGGCGGCACGCTGAAGGCGTCGCCCATCGACATCGTCGAAAACCCGAAGAAGCTGCAAATCGTCGAACTGGACGCCGCGCAGCTGCCGCGTTCGCTGGACGACGTGACGGCGGCGGCGATCAACACCAACTACGCCATCGAAGCGGGCATGGATCCGGTCAAGGACGCCATCGCGCGCGAGGCGGCGGAAAGCCCCTACGCCAACATCATCGCCGTCCGCAAGGCCGACAAGGACAAGCCGTGGGTGGCCAAGCTGGTCAAGGCCTACCAGAACCCCGAGGTGAAGGAGTTCATCCTCACCAAGTTCAAGAACGCGGTCGTTCCCGCTTGGTAAGGTTTTCAGGGATGTGTTGAGACCGACGAGCGCTTGAATGGTTCATTTCAAGCGCTCGTCGGCCACCGCCAGGGCAATCGCCTGAAGGATTATTAACCTATACGAAGAATTTACCGTCATCCCCGCGAAGGCGGGGATCCAGGCTTTCCCGTCAGAACCACTCTGCGAACTCTGGATCCCCGCCTTCGCGGGGATGACGAA
>JAIXPD010000080.1 GCA_027486405.1 Azospirillum sp.
CAGGGCAATCGGGTGAAGGCTTAAAATTCCTCTATTAGGACATTCGTCATCCCCGCGAAGGCGGGGAACCAGAGTTCGCAGAGTGGCTCTGACGGGAAAGCCTGGATCCCCGCCTTCGCGGGGATGACGGTACATTCTTCGTATGGGTTTATAAACCTTCAAACGATTGCCCGCGCGGCAGACCCGCCGCATCCGCAAGGGACAGAGCCGCGCGCCTCATGCGAAGGTGCAGCCCGGGTTGGCTTGATGCGCATCAATGCCGGATGGCGCTTTGCCGTCAAAGATGCGATCTTCCCGATGCGAGGGGTGTACGAACGGTGACACCGCCCGGCCCCGCGCATCACACCCGGTGTGGATGACCGCGAACGGACCCGCGCGATGGATTACGAAAGCTTTTTCCGCAGCCAGATCGCCAGCCTGAAACAGGATGGCCGCTATCGCTTTTTCGCCGATCTGGCGCGGCACGCCGGGAATTTCCCGACGGCGACCTTCCGCGACTCCCAGGGCCGCGAAAAGCAGGTGACGGTCTGGTGCTCCAACGACTATCTGGGCATGGGCCAGCACCCCGCCGTGCTGAAGGCGATGCACGACGCGTTGGACGAGGTCGGGGCCGGGGCCGGTGGCACGCGCAACATCTCCGGCACCAACCGCTATCATGTGCTGCTGGAACGCGAACTGGCCGACCTGCACGGCAAGGACGCCGCCCTGCTCTTCACCTCCGGCTATGTGTCGAACGACGCGACGCTGACCACGCTGGGCAAGATCCTGCCCAACTGCGTGATCCTGTCGGACGCGCTGAACCACAACTCCATGATCACCGGCATCCGCAATTCCGGGGCCGAAAAGCATGTTTTCCGCCACAACGACCCCAAGCATTTGGACGAACTGCTGTCCGGCATCGCCCCGGACCGGCCCAAGCTGGTGGCGTTCGAAAGCGTCTATTCGATGGACGGCGACATCGCCCCCATCCATGACCTGTGCGACGTGGCCGACAAGCACGGCGCGATGACCTATCTGGACGAGGTGCACGCGGTCGGCATGTACGGCCCGCGCGGCGGCGGCGTGGCCGAACGCGACGGCGCGATGGACCGCATCACCGTGATCGAGGCGACGTTGGGCAAGGCGTTCGGCGTGCAGGGCGGCTACATCACCGGCTCGGCCGCGCTGATCGATTGCGTGCGCAGCTTCGCCGCCGGCTTCATCTTCTCCACCTCGATGGCCCCGGTCATCGCGGCGGGGGCGTTGGCCAGCATCCGCCATCTGAAGACCAGCCAGACCGAACGCACCCACCACCAGGAACGCGCGGCCAAGCTGAAGCGGCTGTTCGCCGACGCCGGTCTGCCGGTCATGCCGTCGGTCAGCCACATCGTGCCGGTGATGGTCGGCGACGCCCACCGTTGCAAGCGCGCGTCGGACGAGCTGATGGACCGCCACGGCATCTATGTGCAGCCGATCAACTACCCGACCGTGCCGCGCGGGGCCGAACGGCTGCGCTTCACCCCGACGCCGCTGCACAGCGACGCCGAGATGGACCGGCTGGTCGCCGCCCTGCTCGACGTGTGGAGCCGCCTGGATCTGCGTTTGGCCGCGTAAGGATTGGTGGAGCCGATCCGTTTTGGGTCGGCCCTTCCGTGATCGCGGCGCATCGCTGTCTGCGCGGGTGGTCTGTGGGGATTGCCCGCGCGGCTGTTGGCGCGTCGGACCTTTTGTCCACTGGACAGACGACCGATCGACGCCTATGTTCAGGAACGGATTGCGAGCCACTCGCAATCCGTTCCGTGCTTTTGGACCGGGCGTCTCGCCAGGGCCAGGAGCATCGCCCACACCATCTCCACGCCCAGGGGGTCGCCATGTACCGTGACAACTCGCTGATGCCGAAAGAGGCGGTGCGCCTCGTCGTCCTGGGCACGCTGATCCAGGACGGACCGCTGCGCTACGCCGACCTTGCCGGATCGGTGCGCCATTTCCTTGATCGCATCGTCGGGCCGTCGCTGGACCTGATGGGCACGTCGCTGGAGATGCTGCGCTACGAGGGGCTGATCGAGGCGCTGGACGGCAGCGGGATGGAGGACAACGCCCTGCTCGGCCCGACCGAGGCCGGACGGACGGAGTTCGACACGCTGATCCGCGCCAACGTCCGCGCGCCGTCCGCCGACGGCATCAACAAGCTGGTCATCGCGCTGAAGCTGCGGTTCCTGCATCTGCTGGACGTCGACTCGCAGCGCGAGCAGATCGACAACCTCGCCGCGCTCTGCGAAACCGAACTGGTGCGGCTGGGCGACCTGCGACGGGTGACGGGTGGCGACACCGGCCATTTCGCCGCGTGGCTCGACCACGACATCGCCCAGGCCGAAGAGCGCGTGGCGTGGCTCCAGGGGCTGTTGGCCCGGCTGTAACGCCACAACGTTGCGATGACATCCCCTTCCGATGGCGCGACCTTTTCACCAAGGGCCGCGCCATCGTCTGTTTTGGCCCCGGATTTTCGTGTAGCCTAGCGCACCTGTTTTCGACCGCTCTCAAACAGCCGGAATCCTTCTCCATGGCCTCGATCCTGACGACCGACGATCTTGAAGACCGCTTGCGCATGGAGTTCGTGGACGACGCGCGCGATCGTCTGGAGGTGATGAACAACGCGCTCGCCGGTCGGGCCAACGGCACGCGCAGCGACGCCGAAACCATCGGCGTGCTGCGGCTGGAGGCCCACAATTTCAAGGGCATGGGAACCAGCTTCGGCTACCCAACCGTCAGCCTGATCGCCCACCGGATGGAGGATTACCTCAGCGGCCTGAAGCAGTTGGAGGCCAAACAGCTCTCCGACGCGCAGATCTTCATCGACCGCATCGCCGAGCTGGTGGACCGCGCCGAACAGCCGCTGTTGGCCGAAACCAACCGCATCATCCGCGCCCTGCCTGTCCGCTACGAATTCCAGGTGACGGATGTCGAGGTCCGCAACGTCGAAATCATGCTGGTGACGCCGTCCAAGGTGATCGCGAAGAAGCTGGGCGGCGAATTGGCCGCCTGCGGCTTCCGCACCATGACCGTCACCGACCCCATCGAATCGATCAGCCTGGCCGTGCGCGTTCCGCCCGACATGGTGATCGCGTCGATGGTGATGGATGGCCTGTCGGGCCTGGATCTGATTCGTGGCCTGCGGGCGATGAGCGTGACCCACAATGTGCCGATGGCGCTGCTGACCTCGCTCGACCTCGACAACCCGGCGCTGAAGGAGATTCCCTACGGCGTGTCGGTCATCCGGTTGGGCGAGTATTTCGGCGATGATTTCGCCGCCGTCGTCGCCAAATACAATCTGGGCTGATCCGCCCCGGCCTCGACACAGAAGGCCGCCCGCGTCAGTCCAGGCGCGGCGGCCCCGTCTCCGCTTCAGGCCGAACCGCGCACAGCCGTTGCACGACGGCCGCCTTTGGGGCCGCGATCTCCCCCTGTTCGAACGCCACGACCGACAGACGCCCGCGCGCGACCTCCAGCAACTCCCCCTCCCGCAACAGGAAGGCGGGGGAGGAGGGGCGGCCAAAGCGGGCGTTGCCGACGGCGAAGGTTTCATAAATCAGCACCCCGCCCGGTGCCAGCGCGCCCAGCAGCGCGGGAAACAGCGGCCGGTGCAGGTAGTTGGTGACGACGATTCCGTCAAAGCGCCGCCCCTCCAGCCCCGGCACCTCCGGATCGCCGCCCGCACCGTCCCCCTCCAAATCGGCCCGCACCAGCGTCACCCCGTCGGTCCCGGCCAGATCGGCCACCCCGGACAGGTCGCGGTCCAATCCGACCACCGGATGACGGCGCTGGTGGAACAGCCGCAGATGCCGTCCCGATCCGCAGGCCAGATCCAGCACCACGCCCCCCGCCCGAACCAGCGGCGCGAAACGCACCACCCACGGGGACACCGGGGACAAGGACGAGTGGGGGGAAGGCAAATGGAGCGGGGCGGTCACGGCGGCGTGTCCTGAACGGGGATGCGCACAAAACCCGGTGCGGGGGTTTGACGCGGACGGCCCGCGCGTGCTGAATTAAGACCGATGCCGAGTCGCGCCGCAAGCCCGCGCCACCGCCGCGCGGGTCCGACCGCCGACTCGACGCCCACCCGCTTCACGCTGCCGCTTTCGCTGGGGTTTTCCGGGGACATGATCCTCTTCGCCTTGAAATGCTCGTCCGACCATCGGTTCGAGGGATGGTTCCGCAACGGCTCTGCCTATGAGGAGCAGGCCGCCGCCCGCATAATCGCCTGCCCGGTCTGCGGCGACAGCGCGATCACCAAGGCCCCGATGGCCCCGCGCATCGCCAAGGGCGTGGCCCGCGCGGTGGACCGCGCCAAGGCAACCGCCGAGTCGCAGCAGGCCGACAGCCCCCCTCAGCCCACCCCCCCGGCTCCCGCCCCCACGCCGCCCGCCCTGCCAGCCCTGCCCGCCAACCCGGCGGACGTCGTTGCCTCCCTGCCGCCGACGGTCAGCGACCGCCAGCGCGAGGCGGTGGCCGAGGTGATGCGCCAGTTGGCGGAGGTCCGCCGCACGGTGGAAAGCAACTGCGATTACGTCGGCGACCGCTTCGCCGAGGAGGCCCGCCGCATCCATTACGGCGAGACCGACCCGCGCGGCATCTATGGCGAGGCGTCCGCCGAAGAGGTGGAGGAGTTGAACGAGGAGGGTGTGACATTTCACCGCATCCCCTGGCTGCCCCGCACCGACTCCTGACCCGGCAGCGGTTGATTCCGCCCGAAATCATTGGGAAAACTGACAGTTTGCAAGGCGTGGCCAGCCCGGCCACGCCTTTTGCGCGTCCGCACCCCGGCCAATAGGGGTTCCCCCGCCCCGACCATGGTCGGGGGTGCACCCAACAGTGATCTGTATCAAACAATTGGTCGGATCAAGGGCCTACACCTGTGGGACGGCACAGCCTGAGTGTCTTCAAAGGACCGTCGCACAACCGCTCGGCACTCGTGAGGGGACGCACAATGAATCAAAATGCACAACGGATTCTAAACAATCCGAAGTTCCAGGAGCTGATCGCCAAGCGATCCGCCTTCGCCTGGACTCTGTCGGTCGCCATGCTGGTGATCTATTACGGCTTTATTCTGCTGGTGGCCTTCGGCAAGGGCTTCCTGGGCACGCCGATCGGTGCCGGTGTGACGACCTGGGGCATTCCCATCGGTTTGTTCACCATCGTTTCGGCCTTCATCCTGACCGGCATCTACGTCAACCGGGCCAACGGCGAGTTTGACGAGCTGAACCGCCAGATCATGGAGGATTTGAAGTGATGCGCGCAGCCACCACCCGCATCGCCGGGGCGCTCGCCGCCGCTGGCGCTCTGGTTCCCGCCGCCGTTCACGCGGCGGCCGTTGAAGGCGCGGTTCAGAAACAGGCGACCAATTGGGAAGCCATCCTGATGTTTCTGGCCTTCGTGCTGTTCACGTTGGGCATCACCTATTGGGCGGCGCGCCGCACCAAGTCGGCCAAGGATTTCTACGCCGCTGGCGGTGGCATCACCGGTTTCCAGAACGGTCTGGCCATCGCCGGTGACTACATGTCGGCGGCCTCCTTCCTGGGCATCGCCGGCCTGGTCTACGCCAACGGCTTTGACGGCCTGATCTTCTCGGTGGGCTGGCTGGTCGGTTGGCCGATCATCCTGTTCCTGGTGGCCGAACGGCTGCGCAACCTCGGCAAATACACCTTTGCCGACGTCGCGTCCTACCGCTTCCAGCAGACCCCGATCCGCACGCTGTCGGCCTGCGGCTCGCTGGCGACCGTCACCTTCTACCTGATCGCCCAGATGGTGGGTGCGGGCAAGCTGATCCAGCTGCTGTTCGGCATGGATTACATTTGGGCGGTGGTGATCGTCGGCGTGCTGATGATCGGCTACGTCACCTTCGGCGGCATGCTGGCGACCACCTGGGTGCAGATCATCAAGGCGGTGATGCTGCTGTCGGGTGCCTCCTTCATGGCCTTCATGATCCTGGCCAAGTTCGGCTTCAGCCCCGAAGCGATGTTCCAGGCCGCCGTCTCGGTCCATCCGAAGGGCGTGGCGATCATGTCGCCGGGCGCGCTCATCACCGATCCGGTTTCCGCCATCTCGCTGGGCATGGCGCTGATGTTCGGGACGGCCGGTCTGCCGCACATCCTGATGCGCTTCTTCACCGTCGCCGACGCCAAGGAAGCCCGCAAGTCCGTGTTCTACGCCACCGGCTTCATCGGCTACTTCTACATCCTGACCTTCATCATCGGCTTCGGCGCCATCCTGATGATCCTGGCCCCCGACGCCAACGGTGCCTATCCCTTCCTGACGGCGACCCCGGCGGCCGGTGCCAAGGCGGCGATCACCAGCATCATCGGCGGCACCAACATGGCGGCCATCCACACCGCCCACGCGGTGGGTGGGGATCTGTTCTACGGCTTCATCTCGGCCGTCGCCTTCGCCACCATCCTGGCGGTGGTCGCCGGTCTGACCCTGGCCGGTGCGTCGGCGGTCAGCCATGACCTCTACGCCTCGGTCTTCGCCAAGGGCCGCGCCAACGAGACCGACGAAATCCGCGTGTCGAAGATCACCACGGTCATCATCGGCATCGTTTCGATCTTCCTCGGCATCGCCTTTGAAAACCAGAATGTGGCCTTCATGGTCGGCTTGGCCTTCGTCATCGCGGCGTCGGCGAACTTCCCGATCCTGCTGATGTCGATGTTCTGGGGCAAGATGACCACCCGTGGCGCCGTCATCGGCGGGACCATCGGCCTGGTCTCCTCGGTCACGATGCTGGTCCTGGGGCCGACGGTGTGGAAGGCCGTGCTGGGCAACCCGGCGGCGATCTTCCCCTACGACAACCCCGGCCTGTTCTCGATCACCCTGTCCTTCGCCGCGATCTGGTTCTTCTCGATCACGGACAACAGCGAGCAGGCCCAGAAGGAACGCCGCGATTTCGAAGCCCAGTATGTCCGGTCGCAAACCGGTCTGGGTGCCGAAGGAGCCTCGGCGCACTGATGATCACGGGTGGGGCGGTGCCGCGTTTCACATGAAACCGACCGCCCCCGCCCGGACGCCAATTGTCGCACCCGGCTTTCCGTGCCCTGCGGGACGGGTGTACCCTCCAAGCGCCCCTGGACTTGCGTGCCAGGGGCGTCTTTTTTTGTGTCCGTCGTCCATGTGTGTCCACTGACCAACGGAGGGGGCTTCCCGTGACTGACCGTTCCCACGATTCCGGCACGCCCGCCCCCATCCCACCCGCCCCCATCGACTTCGACAGCGACCGCCCGCCCTTCGACCTGCTGACCCCGGACCAGCGCGCCGCGCTGGCCGACGCACTCGACATCGGGATGTACGCCAAGGGCAGCGTCGTGCTGGGGCGCGACGACCCCGCCGACGCGCTGTTCATCGTGCTGCGCGGGTCGGTGCAGGAACGCCATGGCGGGGAGGTCGCCGCGCTGCACGGGCCGGGCGACAGCTTCGATCTGGCCGCGCTCTATGGCGGCGGCCCGGTCCGCAGCTTCGTCGCGGCGGAGGACAGCGTCTGTCACCTGTTTCCCCGCCCGGCGCTGGAGGGGTTGGCCCGCGAGAACCCGGCCTTTGGCGCGGCGGTGCTCGGCGATTTCGCCCAGCGCATGCGCGCCCTGGCGGCGGAACGCACCAACCGCGAGATGACGGCGCTGACCATGGCGCGCATCCGCCAGGCCTATCTGCACCCGCCGCTGTTCGTGGCGGGCAGCGCCAGCCTGCGCGACGCCGCCGACACGATGAAGCGCAACAAGGCCAGCAGCGTTCTGGTGCGCGACACCGCAGCGGGCGGAAACGGATCGGGGGAGGAGCGCATCGGCATCCTGACCGGGACCGACCTGCGCGACCGCGTGGTGCTGGAAGGCCGCCCGGTCGATGAGCCGGTCGGGCCGCTCGCCCGCTATGGCCTGCTGACCATCGACCGCGACGATCTGCTGTTCAACGCGCTGGTGCTGATGACCAAGCACGCGGTGCGCCGCGTCGTCGTCACCGAAAACGGCGCGGTGGTCGGGCTGCTGGGGCAAAGCGACCTTTTGGCCGCGCTGTCCAACCATTCCCAGGTGATCGGCGTCCAGGTCGAACAGGCGACCTCGCCGGAGGATCTGCGACAGGCCAGCCTGTCGATCGTCGCCCTGATCCGCACCCTGCACGCCACCGGCGTCAAGGTCGCCTTCATCGCCGACCTTGTCACCGAACTGAACCGCCGCATCTTCCGCAAGCTGTTCGAACTGCTGGCCCCGCCCGATCTGCTGGACAACTCCTGTCTGATCGTCATGGGCAGCGAGGGGCGCGGCGAACAATTGCTGAAGACCGACCAGGACAACGGCCTGATCCTGCGCGACGGCTATGTCTTCCCCGATCTGCCGGAGATCGTCGCCGCCTTCGCGCGCCATCTCGTGTCGTTCGGCTACCCGCCCTGCCCCGGCAACATCATGGTGTCCAACCCCGACTGGACCCGCCCGCTGGCCGGGTACAAGGACGCCATTTTCCATTGGATCCACCATCCCGACGAAGCGGCGGCGATGAATCTGGCCATCTTCTACGACGCCGCCGCCGTCGCCGGGGATGCCAGCCTGCTGGACGAGGCCAAGGGTTATCTGTTGAGCCGCCTGCAGGACAACCAGATGTTCTTCAGCCAGTTTGCCCGCCCGACCCTGGCCTTTGACACGCCGTCGGGCCTGTTCGCCGCGCTGTTCGAACGGCGGCGGGCCGAGCCGGTGGACATCAAGAAGGCGGGCGTCTTCCCCATCGTCCACGGCGTGCGGGCGCTGGCGCTGGAAAAGCACATGACCGAAACCAACACGGTCGCCCGCATCTGGGCCTTGGCCGAGATGGGCGCGCTGGACCGCAAGCTGGCCGGGGAGTTGACGGAGGCCTTCGCCATCCTGTCCACCATCCGCCTGAAGGCCCGCGTCGAGTCCGGTGGCGAGGGGACCGGCGACCCGGCGGCGGAACTGGCCATCGACAACATGGTCCACCCCGACCGGCTGGGGAAGCTGGACCGCGACCAGTTCAAGGATTGTCTGGCGCTGGTCAAAAGCTTCAAGGAAACCATCGCCTATCACTTCCGCCTCAACCATTGAGACCGCAAGAGCCGAGACGCTGGCGATGCCCACCCCCACCACCCCGGCACACGCTTCGACACAAGAGGAGCGCGTCGCCATCCATTGCGACGCCACGTCCTTCGACGCCACCCGCGCCGAACCGCTGCGGATCGCCGCCATCCGGCTGCGGGGCCACCGCATCCTGACCGGCAGCGCCCTGATTCTGCACGCGGAGGAGGATGGGTTTCCAACGGATGCAGGCGCGCGGCTGGCCGCCTTCCTCGGCGACCGTCCGCTGATCGGCTATTTCCTGGATTTCTCGGCGACGCTGGCGGAGCGGCTGATAGGCGCGCCCCTGCCCAACGAACGGATCGAGGTGTCCGGCCTCTATTACGACCGCAAGATCAAGACCGCGCTGAAACACGCGGTCGATCTGCGGCTGGACCGGATGATCGCGGATTTGGATCTGCCGGTGCGCGCCGACGACGCCCAGGGAACCGCGCTGGCCGCCGCGATGGCGTGGTTGCGCCTGACCGGGCGGGGATGACGCGCGAAGCGGAGCGGATCAACCGCCGCGCTTGCCCCAGGTCAATCGCTTGACGCCTGAGCGCGCCCGACCGTAACAAGAGTTGCCACGGATTTTTCGCGGATTTCGCGGAATGCGCCACGGATCCATCCGATGGCTGGCCTCATGACAACCCATCTGACGGGATCGGCGAGACGCTTGGAGCCAAAAATCCGTGAAATCCGTGTTCTTGTCCGTGAAATCCGTGTTCAGTCTTGTTTCGGTGACGATGATCACGCGTTCAAGCGATGGACCTAACGCTTGCCCCACCCTCCCTTACTCACCGCCCATCATTCGCCGTCATCGGCCCCGTCCAGCGGCGGCGGTTCCCCGGCGATCCGGCGGCGGCGGTCGGCGCGGCGCATGATTTGCTTGCCGTGCTTGTGGATCGACGGGCCTTCCAGCGGCCCGCCCGGGCGCACCGGCCGTTCGGCGAAGCGGCCCAGCGAGATCATGCGGTCGTACATCACCAACGCCCCGGCGACGCCGACGTTGATGCAGAAGGCCATCGGGATCTTCACCACGAAATCGCAGCGGTCGATCAAGGGCTGCGACAGGCTGGCGCGTTCCGGCCCCAGCACATAGGCCGCACGGCTGGGGTGGCGGAAGCTGGGCAATTCGATGGCGTCGTCGGTCAGTTCCACCCCGACCAGCGCGCAATCGCGCGGCAGCGTCAGGTCGGCCACCCGGTCGTGCACGTAAAAGGGCAGATGCATCGTCGCGCCGGACGTGTCGACCAGCTTGGTTTCCCGCAATTCCGGTTCGGGATCGATGGCGAAGAAGAAGGACGCGCCGAAGGCGTGGGCGGTGCGCATCAGGTTGCCGACGTTGCCGGGTTTGCTGATGCGCTCGACGCCGATGGCGAAATAGCCGCGCATGGTCAGGATCGTGCCGTGATGGTCTGAAGGAAAAACGGGGCGGAGCTTGCCTCGCCCGCCCCGCCCGCGCAAGACCGACCTCACCCGCGCAGGGCAATCGCTTGAACGAGCGATCATCGTCACGCAGGCAAGAATGGACACGGATTTCACGGACAAAAATGAGGGATTTCACGGATTTTTGCCCCAATTCCATTCTGCATCCCGTCATGAGGTGCACACCAAGATCGCAAACGGATGGTCCTGGGACGCGTTCCGTGAAATCCGTGAAAAAATCCGTGAAATCCGTGGCAACCCTTGTTCCGGTCGGGTGCATGATGCTTCAAGCGATTGTCCTGCTCACCCGCGCCGCGCGCTGCCCTATTTCCGCACGGCCTCCAGCGCCGCGCGCAGCTTGGCCAGCACCGCCGGGTCGGTGTCCTTGTGGCAGGCCAACGACATCACCGTGGTGTTGAAGGTCAGCACGGGTTTGATCTGATCGGCCATGCCCTGAAGCTTGGCCAGATAGGGGCCGAGTTCGGATCCCGACGCCCAAAAATCGATGCGCCCCGCCGCCAGCTTGGCCAGGTTCAGTTCGTCGCGCGGGGCGGCGTCCACCTTGTAGCCGCCCTTTTCCAGAGAGACGGCCACCGCGTCGCCGCCATAACCGCCGATGGTCTTGCCGCGCGCGTCCTCCAGGCTTTTCAGCGGGGTGGCGGTGTCGGCCTTGGCGAACAGAACCCAGTCGTTGCGCACCAGCGGCCCGACCCATTCGAACAGGCCCTTGCGCTCGGGCGTTTCGGTGGTGCTGTAGACGCAGGCATCCTTCTGGTTTTGCGCGGTCTGATAGGCGCGGTTCCAGGGCAGCACCTCGATTTTGTAGGCCACCCCCGCCTTGTCGAACATGGCGCGGACCAGATCGGTGGCGATGCCCACCACCTTGCCGTCCTGGGTCATGTTGAAGGGCGGGTATTCCTCGGTCGTCAGCAGGATGTCGGCCCGCGCGGCGATGGGGGCGAGGACGACACATCCAGCAAGCAAACAGGCGCGAATCATCATCGGCTCTCCTCTGGCGGCGGTGGGTGCGTCGCGGGGGCGCGCCAACCGGGGTCGGGCGCGGAAAAGACGCAAATTTCGTAAAAGTCGGGAAAGTGTGGGGTCGCGACGGCATGATTGTCCATGCGGGCTGTCCCTGATTCGCGCGCGCTCCCCTTGCCTCCCGCCGCGCCGGACGGCACTGTGGACGTTATGACGCACACGCACACACACACCGCATCCGACCACGCCCACATCGACCACGGCAGCCCGATCCTGGTCGAGGTGACGCGCGGCGGCATGGTGGAATCCGTCCATCGCGGACGGGCCTGTCTGGTGGACGCCGCCGGGCATCGGCTGGCCCAGTGGGGCGACGTCTCCGCCCCCGTCTACCCGCGTTCGGCCATCGCCGCGCTCCAGGCGTTGCCGCTGGTGGAAAGCGGCGCGCTCGACGCGTTCGAACTGGGGGATTCCGAACTGGCCCTGGCCTGCGCCAGCCACAGCGGCGAAATCCGCCACACCCGCCTGCTGGAAAGCTGGGTCAAGCGGCTGGGGCTGAGCGCCGACGATCTGGATTGCGGGGCGCAGGTCCCGACCGATCCCGACACCGCCGCCGACCTGATCCGCGATGGCGTGCAACCCACCGTTTTCCACAACACCGGGTCGGGCAAGCACGCGGGCCTGCTGACCACCATCCGCCACCGCAACGAACCGGTGAAGGGTTACACCCGCTTCGACCACCCGGCGCAGCAACGCCTGCTGGGCGTGCTGGAACAGATGAGCGGACAGGATTTGTCGCAAGCGCCCTGGGGTGTGGACAATTGCGGCTTTCCCACCATCGGCATCCCGTTGGAGGCCGTCGCCTACGCCATGGCCCGGCTCGCCGATCCGGTCGATCTGCCCGACGCGCGCGCCACCGCCGCCAACCGCATCGTCAAGGCGTGGAAGGCCCACCCCCACCTGATCGGTGGCCAGGACAGCTTCGACACCCGGATGATGCAGGCGTCGGGCGGGCGGGTGCTGGTCAAGAGCGGGGCGGAGGGCATCGCCTGCGCCGTGCTGCCCAAGGAGGGCGTCGCCATCGCCCTGAAGATCGAGGACGGCTCCGCCCGCGCCCGCGACGTCGCCATGGCCGCGCTGATCCGCGCCACCGACGCGCTGACCGAGGAGCAATGGAACCGGGCCGCCGATCTGCTGGTCGTGCCGCAGGTCAACCGGGCCGGGCGCCAGGTCGGCGTGATCCAGGCGGCGGAAGGCTGGCCGGTTCTGGAGGCGTGAGGGCGGATCGCCTCAACGCCGCTCCGCTACTACCCGCCCCGCCACCACCCTGAGCGCCAGCGCCAGCAGCAGCAACCCAACCGGCAGGGCATAGGCCGCGTCGACCAGCACCACCCGCTTGCCAAAGGCCACCAGAAAGCTGATCCACACGGCGTGCAGGCCCACCCGGTGCAACCACCCCCAGGCCCGCCCGCCCAGCGCGGCGGCGGTCGTCGGGAAGGAGGTCGCCGCCATCAGCAGGATGAGGACGTAGACCAGCCCGCCCGACAGCAGCGTGCCGACGTTGGTCAGGGTCCAGAACAGTGCCGGGTCGCGTTGGGCCAGCGCCAGCAACAGCGCGGCGTGCAGGCCGTGCGACAGGGCGAAGGACAGCCCCCAAAAGCGCCGGTTCGCCCGCAAGCCGGTCGTGAACCGACCGGGCCACAGGGTCGCCAGCGGCGACGCGCAATAGGCCAGCAGGAACAGCAGCAGGGACGTTCGCGCCGTCAGCCGAACCCCGGCCCGCAACCCGTCGGTCGTCTCCGCCGCCGTCCCGACCAGGGCGGCGATGGCCACGACCAGCAGCGCGGCGGTTCCGCCGACCAGACACCAGCCCGCCCGTCCGCCAGCCCGTCCACCGATGACGGGGTCTGATGAGGCGCGCGCGTTCGGGGATGCGCTCATGATTCTCGCACCTTTTGCTCTGTGGACAGGATGGGCAGGGGCTTACGCGAGCAAACGGCGAACCACCGCCGCGTGGTCACGGCACCGGCTGACCGCGACGGCCAGCACCAGCACCAGGGTGATTTCCAGGGTCAGCGCGGCGGCGGGCCACAGGGTCCCACCCCACAGGGCTTCCCCGGCGGCGTCGGTCAGGCGCGGGACCGTCAGGGCGGTGTCGGCCGCCACCGACAGCATCAGGGCGGCCAGCGCCACCAGCGACAGCCGCAACCCGGCGAACAACCGCGCCCAGTCGCGCGCCCCAGGGTGCCAACGGCGGCGGGCGTCGCGGGCCAGCCAACCGCCCCACAGCCCCAGCAGCAGCGCGGCGATGAAGGCCAGCCGGTCGAGCGCCAACGCCGCCAGCGCCAGCGGATCGCCCCCCATCTCCACCGGATCGAGGTGCAGGCGGCGCAGCCCCATCGCGGCAAAGGCCACCACCGCCACCAGCGCCGCCAGCCGCCACAGCCGGTCGGCCTGCTGTTCCAGCGCCAGCGCCGCGAACTGCGCGGCGATGCGCCGGGGCGAGCCAAAACGGGCGATCACCCGCGCCGCCGCGCTCTCCCTATCCGTGGCGTTGCGGTCCGCACCGTCGGCTTCCGCCGTCAACGCGCATTCCAAATGATCGCCGACCTCCTCCACCACGCGGGCGGCCAGCGGCGGATCGAAGCGCAGCGCGTCGGCCAGCGCGTCGAGATAGGCGTCCACCGCCTCCTCCACCGACTCGGTCGCCTCATCGGACACCGAATCGGTCATGGCGCGCCCGCCAGCGGGGGCGGATGATCCCCCAGACCGCCACCGTTTCCGCCACCGCCCCCGGAGTCGGCCATCACCCGTTCCACCGCCTCGGCAAAGGCGCGCCAGACGTCGCGGTGCCGGTCCAGCGTCGCCCGCCCCTGCGGCGTCAGGGCGTAGACCCGCCGCCGCCGTCCGCTGGGCGCGGTCGTCCAATCGCTGTTCACCGCCCCGGCCTTTTCCAGCCGGTGCAGCGCGGGGTAGACGGTTCCCTCGGGCAGGTTGAAAACGCCGCCGCTGCGCCGTCTGATGGCCTCGATGACCGCGTAGCCGTGCGCCGCCTCCCCCGCAAGGGCGGCGAGCACGATGGCGTCGAGGTGTCCTTTGAGCAGATCGCCTTCCATACCAAGCATCACTAAGCCTAGCGTCACTAGGTGTCAAGCCCCCTGCGTCCCCGCCACAGGGCAATCGGGTGAAGGCTTGAAATTCCTTTATTAGGACATTCGTCATCCCCGCGAAGGCGGGGAACCAGAGTTCGCAGAGTGGCTCTGACGGGAAAGCCTGGATCCCCGCCTTCGCGGGGATGACGGTAAATTCTTCGTATAGGTTTA
>JAIXPD010000046.1 GCA_027486405.1 Azospirillum sp.
GCCCTCAACGTCCTCAACCGCGCCCGACCTCACGTCTCCGTCCGACGTAAGCGCAAACGCTCAGGATGGTCCGACGACTTCGCCAGATCCATCCTTGGGCAAATGCGATGACCCTGCCCCATTCCCATGCCCCCATTCCCATGTTGACCTAGGGGCATCGGATCGGCATGGTGCGCGCGTCTTGGGGAGCCTTGACAGGCACCCGCAAAGATGATGTGCCCCACGCGCGCCCCGACGCACGCCCCACGCGTCCGAGCTTCAGGAAACCGCCCCGATGTCCGCAGCCACTGCCCAGCCTTCCCTTCAGACGATGGCGAACGCGATCCGCGCGCTCGCCATGGACGCGGTCGAGGCCGCGAAGTCCGGCCACCCCGGCATGCCGATGGGCATGGCCGACGTCGCCACGGTGCTGTTCACCAAATTCCTGAAGTTCGACCCGAAGAACCCGACCTGGGCCGACCGCGACCGCTTCATCCTGTCGGCCGGTCACGGCTCGATGCTGATGTACGCGTTGAGCTACCTGACGGGTTACGAGCGCATGACGATCGACGAGATCAAGCGCTTCCGCCAGTTGGGCAGCCTGACCCCCGGCCACCCCGAGGTCGATCCCTCGCTGGGCATCGAGATGACCACCGGCCCGCTGGGTCAGGGCGTGTCCACCGCGGTCGGCTTCGCGCTGGCCGAGCGGATCACCAACGCCCGTTTCGGCGACGCGCTGGTCGATCACACCACCTACGTCATCGCCTCGGACGGCGACCTGATGGAGGGCGTCAGCCACGAGGCCTGTTCGCTGGCCGGTCATCTGGGGCTGAACCGCCTGATCGTGCTGTGGGACGACAACCACATCTCCATCGATGGCTCGACCGATCTGAGCTTCACCGACGACACCCCGGCGCGGTTCCGCTCCTATGGCTGGAACACGATTTCGGTGGACGGCCACGACATGGCCGCCGTCGAGGCCGCCATCGCGCAGGCCCGCACCTCCACCGACAAGCCGACGCTGATCGCCTGCCGCACCATCATCGGCAAGGGCGCGCCGAACAAGGCCAACTCGCACAGCTGCCACGGCTCGCCGCTGGGGGCCGACGAGATCGCCGCCACCCGCGCCGCCATTGACTGGCCGCACGCCCCGTTCGTCGTTCCCGACGACGTGCTGTCGGCCTGGCGCGCCGCCGGTGCCCGCAGCGCCGACGCCTTCGCCGCCTGGACCGCCCGCCTGAACGGGCAGGACGCCGACACCCGCGCCGCCTTCGAGGCCGCCTTCAACCGTGGCGTGCCCGCCGCCCTGAACGACACCATCGTCGCGCTGAAGGCCAAGATCAGCGCCGACAAGCCGAGCTGGGCCACCCGCGTCGCCTCGGGCAACACGCTGGACGCGCTGGTTCCGGCCATCGCCGAGCTGGTCGGCGGCTCCGCCGACCTGACCCCGTCGAACAACACCAAGGCCAAGGGCAGCGTCGATGTCGAAGGCCGGGGCAAGTTCGCCGGCCAGTATGTCCGCTACGGCGTGCGCGAGCACGGCATGGCCACGCTGATGAACGGCATGGCGCTGCACGGCGGCGTCATTCCCTACGGCGGCACCTTCATGCAGTTCGCCGACTACTGCCGCCCGTCGATCCGTCTGGCCGCGCTGATGAAGCAGCGCTCCATCTTCGTGATGACCCACGACTCCATCGGTCTGGGTGAAGACGGCCCGACGCACCAGCCGGTCGAGCATCTGGCCGCGCTGCGC
Organism: Azospirillum sp.; assembly: GCA_027486405.1. GTDB lineage: Bacteria > Pseudomonadota > Alphaproteobacteria > Azospirillales > Azospirillaceae > Azospirillum. Next base: position 1,733 of record JAIXPD010000046.1, read on the forward strand.
GCCATCCCGAACCTGCTGGTCCTGCGCCCCGGTGACGCGGTGGAAACCGCCGAATGCTGGCAGTTGGCGGTCGAACGCGTCAACGGCCCGTCGATCCTGGCCCTGACCCGTCAGAACGTGCCGACCCACCGCACCGAACACACGGCGGAAAACCGCAGCGCGCGCGGTGCCTATGTGCTGGCCGAGGCCGAGGGCGTGCGCAAGGCGACCATCCTCGCCACCGGTTCGGAAGTGTCGCTGGCGATGGACGCCCGCGCCGCGCTCCAGGCCGACGGGATCGGAACCGCCGTGGTGTCGATGCCGAGCTGGGAGCTGTTCGCCGAGCAGGACGCGGCCTATCAGGCGGCGGTTCTGGGCGACGGCGTGCGCGTCGGCGTGGAAGCGGCGGCCCGCCTGGGCTGGGACCGCTGGCTGGGCAGCAACGGCGTGTTCATCGGCATGCCGGGCTTTGGCGAATCGGCCCCGTATCAAGAGCTTTACAAGCACTTCGGCATCACCGCCGAAGCGGTCGTCAGCGCCGTCAAGGCGCGTCTCTGAGAATAAGCGGCGACGCCGTCCGGTTCGCATCGGGCGGCGTTCATTTCCAAATTGGAGGAAGACATGGCTGTTCGGGTAGCGATCAACGGTTTTGGCCGCATCGGCCGTCTGGTTCTGCGGGCCATCTATGAGAGCGGCCGCAAGGACGTCGAGGTCGTGGCGATCAACGACCTCGCCGACCTCAAGGCCAACGCCCATCTGCTGAAGTACGACAGCGTCCATGGCCGTTTCCCCGGCACCATCGAGACGCGCGACGGCGTTCTGATCGTCAACGGCCACGAGATCAAGGTCGTGCAGGAGCGTGACCCGGCCAAGCTGCCCTGGAAGGATCTGGGCGTCCAGGTCGCCATGGAATGCTCGGGCATCTTCACCAAGCGCGACGCCGCCGCCAAGCATCTGGAAGCCGGTGCCGAGAAGGTCCTGATTTCCGCCCCGGCCACCGACGAAGACATCACCGTCGTCTATGGCGTCAACCATGACCAGTTGAAGGCGGAGCACCGCATCGTCTCCAACGCCTCCTGCACCACCAACTGCCTGGCCCCGGTCGCCTTCGTGCTCGACAACCTCGTCGGCATCGAACACGGCTTCATGACCACCATCCATTCCTACACCGGCGATCAGCGCATTGTGGACACCAACCACAGCGACCTGCACCGCGCCCGTGCGGCCGCGCTGAACATGATCCCGACCTCGACCGGTGCGGCCAAGGCCGTCGGCAAGGTTCTGCCGGGCCTGAAGGGCAAGCTGGACGGGACCGCCATCCGCGTGCCGACCCCGAACGTCTCGGTCGTCGATTTCAAGTTCAACTCCAAGCGCGCCACCACGGTGGAAGAGATCTCCAAGGCGATCTCCGACGCCGCCAACGGCCCGCTGAAGGGCATCCTCGGCGCCTATGCCGAGCCGCTGGTGTCGTCGGACTTCAACCACGACCCGCACAGCTCGATCTTCGCGCTGAACGAAACCAAGGTCATCGGCGGCAACTTCGTCCGCATCATGACCTGGTATGACAACGAGTGGGGCTTCTCGAACCGCATGAGCGACACCGCCGTCGCCATGGTCAACGCGAAGTAACCGCTTACCGGCTCGCCGGATGCCAAAAGGGCGCTTCCCTGCGGGGAAGCGCCCTTTTTGTTTGGCCGTTGCGCCCCGTTATGCGGCGTGCACGTTTATGCCGCGCGCACGGTGTTGAGGAAGCTGCTGACCTGGCTTTTCAGCCCGTCCGCCTGACCACTCAGTTTGCCCAACGCGTCCACCAGTTCGCGCGCGGTGCGCCCGCTCTGGTCGGAGGCGACGGTCACACCGGCGATGCTGGTGGACACCTCGCCCGTCCCGGCGGCGGCCTGCTGGACGCTGCGGGAGATTTCGGCGGTGGCGGCGTTCTGCTCCTCGACGGCGGCGGAAATGGCGGTGGCGATGCCGCTCAGCCGGTCGATGACGGCGGCCACCCGCTGGATCTCCATCACGGCCTGCCCCGTCACCGACTGGATGCCGCTCATTTGCCCGCCGATCTCGTCGGTGGCTTTGGCGGTCTGGTTGGCCAGCGCCTTCACCTCGCTGGCGACCACGGCGAAGCCCTTGCCCGCCTCCCCGGCCCGCGCGGCCTCAATGGTGGCGTTGAGCGCCAGCAGATTGGTTTGACCGGCGATGGAGTTGATGAGGCCGACCACGGTCCCGATCTTCTCCACCGCGTCGGCGAGGCTGCCGATGCGGGCGTTGGCCTGCTGGGCCAGACCCACCGCCTCGTCAGCCACGCGGCTGGCTTCGGAAACCTGCTGCCCGATTTCGGCGATGGAGCTGTTGAGCTGCTGCGAGGCCGCCGCCACCGTCTGCACGTTGGCCGCCGTGGTGTCGCTCGCCATCGCCACGACGCCCGCCAGTTGGTTGGTCTGGTCGGCCGCCTGCGACATGGCGAGAACCTTGCGTTCAAGCTCGCTGGTGGTGGTCGAGACGGCCTGGATCATGCCGCCGACCGAGCCTTCGAAGCCTTGGGCCAGTTGGGCCATCGCCTGCCGCTTCTCCTGCTCCGCCCGCTGGGCGACGGCGGCCTGCTCGGCCTCCAACCGGCGACGGGCTTCGGCGTTCTCCTTGAACACCTGCACCGCGCGGCCCATGTCGCCCAACTCGTCCAACCGTGTGGTTTCCGGCACGGTCACGGCCAGATCGCCTTGCGCCAAGGCCCCCATGGTCCCGGCCAGACGGCGGATGCGGGTGCTGATGCCGTTGCCGACAAAGGCGATGAGCGCGATCACCGGCAGGGCCAGCACCCCGACCACGCCCGCCACCTTCAGCAGATTCTCTTGAAAGCGGGTGTCGAGGTCGTCGATGTAGACGCCGGTCCCGATCTCCAACTGCCAAGGTTCGAAGAATTTCACGAAGCTCAGCTTCGGCAGCGGGGTTTCAGAGCCGGGCTTCGGGTACATGTAGGAGACGTAGCCCTGCCCCTTGTTGCGGGCGGTGTCGACCAGTTCCCGCACGAAGTACACGCCGTTGGCGTCCTTGTTGTCGCGCTGGTCCTTGCCGATCACGTCGGGGCGGAACGGGTGGATGACCGTTTGGTATTGGAGATTTTGGACAAAGATGTACTCCTTGCCGCCGTAGGTCATCGTGTTGATGTTGGCCTTGAACCGCTCGAACGCCTGTTCGCGCGTCAAGCGCCCGGCCTTGACCTCGGCCTCATAGCCGGTGGCCAGCCCATGCGCGATCTCAACGACGTGCTGAAGGGATGCCTTCCGGTCCTCATACATGCTTTGCTTGTTGAGCCACAGCCCCGCCGCCGCAATGCTGACGGACGCCACGCTCGCCAACGCGACCAACCCCCACAGCTTGGCCCGCAAAGTCAGTTTTGTTCCGCCCATGGCGTTCCCCTTTGAACCTGTTCGCGATTCAGGGGAAGCAATCCAAATGCCAAACGCCCTGTGCGGCGCAGACGGGCAAAACAGGGTGGAAACACCCTCAAAACGCTTGATGCCTCAAGCCATTGCGGTGGGCTTACCGTCAGGATCGCCATTGCGCAATGCAAACTCCAAACCATTCCTTTGCAAAGGGCTTCGCAAAACGCGAGTCCTACCCGCCCATACGGGACGAGGACACCCCGGCCGCCCGGCTCAGGCACTCGGCGATCCAGGCGCTGACGCTTTTGCCCTCCCGCTCGGCGCAGATGGCGATGGCGCGGTGCAGCATGGGGTTGACGCGGATGGCAAGCTGGCCGGAAAACGGGTGCACCGCCTCGCCGCCCATGTCGCAGGACAGCTCCAGATAGTCGTCCACCGCGCGACGGAAGGCGGCCATCAACTCGTCCACCGACCGACCGGAAAATCCGATGCCGTCATGCGTGTTGATGACCTCGCCAACGAAGGTTCCCGCTTCGGCGTCGAAATCGATCTGGGCCTTGTAACCCTTGTATTCCATCATGACGCTTGTTCCCGACCGGCGCGATTTCAAAAGGCACGGCACCGCCACTGCGGTCCCCTGCCCGATCCCAACCATAGCGCCGCTGCACCAATCGGTGGTTTGACCTGCCTCAATTTTCGCAAGAAGCTGGACATCCGGGGCGAGGACTGCAAAACCCGCAAGGCGACACCCGATGGGTCCGATCCACGAGCCGACCCCATGCATGATTCCCACACCCTGATCATTCCGGTGCGCGGTGCCGACGACGCGCGGATTGCGGTTGCTTCCGCGCGGACGGCGGACGCGGCGCTGACTTTGCTGGCCGATGGCGCGCTGGGGGTGCTGTGGTTGGGCGCGCTGCTGGACGGGCTGCGCCGCGCCCATCCCGACCTGTCGGCAACCGGCGTGCTGGATTGCGGCGACCGCGCGGGCGAGGCGCTGGGCGCGTTGACGGCGCAGGGGCCGGGCGTGGCGACGGTGGACGTGCTGTTCACCGGCGCGCCCGCGCTGGCCGACCGGCTGGCCGACATCGCCGCCGGTGCCGGGCGGCGTTTGTTGACCTCCCCACCGCCGACGTCGCCCCCCGACGCCGAACGGGGGTGATCCGTGGCAAAAGGCCCCAAAACCGGGGCGGCCCGTTGCAAAGAGCGCCCGTCTGGGCTAAGACGGCGCCATTTACAAGAACGCCCCAGGGGAAGAGCCACAATGAAGCTCACGCGCCGCGTCAAAGACATCCTCTCCAACTACGAGAGCGACAATCCCGGCACCAAGGCGAACCTCGCCCGCATTCTGATGGAAGGCAAGCTCGGCGGCACCGGCAAGCTGGTGATCCTGCCGGTCGACCAGGGTTTCGAACATGGTCCGGCCCGCAGCTTCGCCCCGAACGAGCCGGGCTATGACCCGCACTACCACTACCAGCTCGCCATCGACGCGGGCTGCAACGCCTACGCCGCCCCGCTGGGGTCGCTGGAAGCCGGTGCGGCCACCTTCGCCGGGTCGATCCCGCTGATCCTGAAGATGAACAGCGCCAACAGCCTGTCCAACCAGAAGGGCAACGCCGACCAGGCCGTGACCGCTTCGGTGCAGGACGCGCTGCGCATCGGTGCATCGGCCATCGGCTTCACCATCTACCCCGGCTCGGAAGCCATGTACGACCAGTACGAGGAATTCCGCGAGCTGTCGAAGGAGGCCAAGTCCTACGGTCTGGCCACCGTTCTGTGGTCCTACCCGCGCGGTGGCGACGTCACCAAGAACGGCGAACTGGCGATGGACGTGATCGGCTACGCCGCCCACATGGCCGCCCTGCTGGGCGCGCACATCATCAAGGTGAAGCTGCCCTCCGCCCACCTGGAGCAGGCGGAAGCCAAGAAGGTCTACGAGGCCAAGCAGATCGTCATCGACACCCAGGCCGACCGCGTGAAGCACATCATGCAGTGCGCCTTCAACGGCCGCCGCATCGTGGTCTTCTCCGGTGGTGCGACCAAGGGTGAGGACGCCGTGTTCGACGACGCCCGCGCCATCCGTGACGGCGGCGGCAACGGCTCGATCATCGGCCGCAACGCCTTCCAGCGCCCGCGCGACGAAGCGCTGAAGCTGCTCGACCGGATCATGAAGATCTACCAGGGCAAGGAGTAATCCTTGTCCAAGGGAAAGCCGTCCCAGGCGGAACCCGCCGCCTGCCGACTGTACCTCGTGACGCCGCCGGACCTGGAACCGGCGGCTTTCGCGCCACGGCTGATCGAAGCCCTGGACGCGGGCGATGTCGCCTGCGTTCAGCTTCGCCTGAAAAACTGCTCCGACGACGACGTGCGTCGGGCCTGCGACGCCCTGCGCCCGATCGCGCAAGAGCGCGACGTCGCCTTCATCCTCAACGATTCCCCGCGTCTGGCCCGCGAGATGGGCTGTGACGGCGTGCATGTCGGCCAGACCGACACGCCGTACCGCGACGCGCGCAAGATCATGGGCAACGACGCCATCGTCGGCGTGACCTGCCACGACAGCCGGCACCTCGCCATGGTCGCGGGGGAAGAGGGCGCGGATTACGTCGCGTTCGGCGCGTTCTTCCCCACCGCCACCAAAATTGCCGAGCATCACGCCGAACCCGACCTGCTGCGCTGGTGGGCGGAGCTGATGGAGGTTCCCTGCGTGGCCATCGGTGGCATCACCGCCGCCAACTGCGCCCCGCTGGTTGCCGCCGGGGCCGATTTCCTGGCCGTGGTCAGCGCCGTGTGGGATCACCCGGGCGGACCGGGGGCCGGAGTCGCCGCCATGAACGCCGCCATCGCCGCCGCGCCCACGGATTGGGTCGCCACCAAAACCGACGGAACCGACGCCGGTTGACGGCGGCGGCGCACGGGAACGCACATGGATTTTCTGACGCCCGAAACCTTGGGCCTTCTGTTCGCCGTTGGTCTGTTGGCGGGTTTTGTCGATTCCATCGCCGGTGGCGGCGGCTTGCTGGCGATCCCCGCCCTGTTGGCCGTCGGCCTGCCGCCCGCTGAAACGCTGGCAACCGGCAAGTTGCAATCGAGCTTCGGCGCGCTGTCGGCCACCATCAAGTTCGTCCAACGCGGCGAGGTCAACCCGCGCGCCATGTTGCCGATGATCGCCTGCACCTTCGTTGGCGCGGCGGCGGGATCGACGGTCGTGCAGATGCTCGATCCCAGCTTCATGCGCGACGTCATTCCGATCCTGCTGATCGGCATCGCGCTGTATCTGCTGCTGTCGCCCAAAGCCGGAGAGTTGGACGCGCACCAGCGGATCGGCGAGCACGCCTTTGCCCTGTCCATCGGCACCGGCATCGGCTTTTACGATGGCTTCTTCGGTCCGGGGACCGGCACCTTTTTCGCCCTCGCCTTCGTGTCCTTGCTCGGCCACAATTTCCGCCGGGCGACCGCCCACACCAAGATCCTGAATCTCACCAGCAACCTCGCCGCGCTGCTGTTCTTCATCATCGGCGGCCATGTGGTGTGGATCGTCGGCATTCTGATGGGAATTGGCCAGTACATCGGCGCGCAGGTCGGGGCGCACATGGTCATCCGCAACGGGGCGCGAATCGTGCGCCCTATGCTTGTCACCGCCTCCATCGCCATCACCGTGAAGTTGGTGTGGTCGGACGAAGCCAACATCCTGCGCGTGGTCTTTTCATCGCTTCGCGGCCTGTTTGGCTGATTCTGTCGCGCACTGACTCGCTGGTGCCAACCCGCAACGAAACACCGTTGCGGGTTTTTTGTCTTTTTTGAACTAAATTCATCGCTTGGACACGTTCGTCTGGTCAAAGCGGGCGTTCGGCGCGACCATTTGTACGTTTGATCAATCAACCTCCTGCGCGCTCTTTACCTAAGCGTCAGTTTATGTATCATAGCGTCAACAACACAATTTGGGGAAGAAACGATGTCTCCGATGACGCTGAAAGCCCGCCTTTTGACCGCTGCCGCCACCATCGCCGTGGCCGCTCCGCTTGCCACCTCGTCCGCTCTGGCCGCTGGCTTTGCGTTGAAAGAACAGAGCGTCTCCGGACAGGGGACCGCCTACGCCGGTGTCACGGCGGGCGGCAACGGCGACGCCAGCGCCATGTACTACAACCCGGCGACCATGGGGCTGATTTCCGGCAACCAGATCGTTCAGACCGCGTCGGGCATTTTTGTGAAGGCGAAGGTCGAGGACGCGCGCGCCACCCGCGCCACCCGCCTCGGCGGTTCGGCGATTTCCGGCAACGCTTCGCCGGGGGACATCGCCCAGGACGCGGTCGTGCCCGCCGGGTATTTCGTTTATTCGGTCAACGACGATCTCAAGCTGGGCCTGGCCGCCAACAGCCCGTGGGGCCTCGTCACCAACTATGGCAGCAACAACTGGATCGGCCGCTACCACGGCATCCGGTCGGATCTGCGGACCTACAACTTCACGCCATCGGTGTCCTACCGCATCAACCCGATGTTCACGGTCGGCGGCGGTGTCCAGGTTCAATACGCCAAGGCCAAGCTGTCGCAGGCGTCTGACTTCGGCGCGAGCCGCCTTGGCCGCCCCGGCGCGCTGGACGTCTTCAGCGACGTGACCGGTGACGATTGGGGGTGGGGCTACACGCTGGGTGCCTTGATCCAACCGTCCAAGGACACCCGCATCGGCCTGGCCTTCCGCTCGTCGGTCAAGCACTCGCTGACCGGAACCGTCTCCTTCACCGGCCTGCCTGCCTCGCTGGCGTCGGCGCTGCCGACCCAACGGGCGAACGCCGAGTTGATCACGCCGGAAATTGCCTCCATCGGCCTGTACCACGAGGTGAACGACCGCTGGGCGGTGATGGCGGACGCGCAATGGACCAACTGGTCCCGCTTCAAGGAGCTGCGCGTCAACGTCAACAACCCGGCGCTGAACTCCGTCACGGAGGAAAAGTGGAAGGACACCTGGTATTTCGCGCTCGGCACCTCCTACAAGGTCACGGATGACCTGACCCTGCGCGGCGGCATCGCCTTCGACAAGGGGGCCGTTGACATCGAAACCCGCACCCCGCGCATTCCCGAACAGAACCGCTACTGGCTGTCGGTGGGCGCTGGCTACCGCCTGACCGAGTCGCTGTATGTCGACGCCGCCTATTCGCACGTCTTCATCCCCAGCACCTCAATCCACCTGACCGACGATCTGACCGGTCCCGAGGCTGGCCGGGGCAATCTGTCGGCCAACTACAAGAGCAGCATCGACATCTTCGGCTTGCAGGCCCGTCTGACCTTCTGATCGGACGGCTTCTGTCCAAAGGCAACCGAAACGACAAAGGCCCTCCCCGCCGGTGACGTGGGGAGGGCCTCGGTCATTCTGGCCTCGGTCATTCTGGCCTATGCGCGTCTCCGGCCGTGTCCGTTTGGCTTCAGCGGAAACCGAACTTCTGCACGATGGCGGCGAACTCGCCGCTGGCCCGCAGATCGGCCAAGCCCTTGGCGAAATCCGCCGTCCGCTTTTCATAACCCGCCTTGTTTTTGGCAAAGCCGTTGTACATCGGCGTCTTTGAGATCGGCGGGTCGATCCAGACCACCGCGCCCTTGCTCTCCGGCATCTGACCGGCGATCAGATAGTCGCTCAAGCCCTTGTCGATCAACGCCAGATCGACGCGCCCGGCCACCAGCTTTTTCAGGTTGGTCAGGTCGTCGTTGGCCTCGTCGGTGTTCAGCCCGGCCTCGACAAAGCTGGCCGGGTTGGCGTAACCGCGCACGGTCCCCACCCGGTAGGGCTTCAGCTCGCTGAGCGCCTTGTACCCGATGTTGCGGTCCTTCAGGGCGACCAGACCGATCTCGTTGTCGATCAACGGATCGGAATAGGCGAGGAAGCGCTCGCGCTCGGTGGAATGCCACACCCCGAGAAGCCCGTCATAGGTGCCCTTCTCCACCTCCGACACGGCGCGCGCCCAGGGAAGAAACTCCACCGTGACGTCGTAGCCGACCTTCTTGAAGGCCGCCGCCGTGATCGCGGCGACCACCCCCTTATCGGGCAGCGAGGCGGCGTAATAGGGCGGGTATTCGGTCGTCACCAGGGTCACGGTTTCACCCGCCGTGGCGGTGGACACCAAACACCCCATGCCCAGAACAAACGATGCGACGGTGCGCAACATAGGCCAGCCTCCCTTGCCAAGCCGATCAGCGCGCTGCGATGCAGCGCTGTGCCATCAGCGTGACCAGGAACTGTTAAGCATATGTTACCAAAGCCATAGGCCACCAACGCCATTGGCGCAGGTTCAGGGCAATCGCTTGAAGCACCGAGCGCTCGGCCAAACAAGAATGGACACGAATTTCACGGATTTTTCACGGATTTCGCGGAACACGCCCCAGATCCGCCCTGCTTGCGATCTTGCGACAAACCTCATGGCGGGGTGCAGGAGGCAATTGGAGTCAAAAATCCGTGCAATCCTTCCTTTTGTCCGTGAAATCCGCGCCCATTCTTGTTTGCGTGACGATGAGCGTTCCTTCAAGCGATTGCCCTGGGCGCAGGTTCAGACCGCAGCCACCGGCAGCCACAACACGTCGGCGATGTCCTCCACCCCGGCGCACAGCATCGCCAACCGGTCAAACCCCAGGGCGATGCCGCTGCAATCGGGCAGGCCATGTTCCAGCGCGGCGAGGAAATCCTCGTCCACCGGGAAGCGGTCGCCGTAGAGCCGCTCCTTCATGTCCATGTCGGCGGCGAAGCGGGCGCGCTGCACCGCCGCATCGGTCAATTCGCCAAACGCGTTGGCGAGTTCCAGACCGCAGGCGTACAGCTCGAACCGTTCGGCCAAACGGGGATTGTCGGGTTTGGGCCGCGACAACGCCGCCATGCACAGCGGGTAATCGGTGAGCACGCAGGGAACCCCCGCCCCCAAATGCGGCTCGATCCGTTCGAACAGAATCCGGAAGACGATGTCCTCCCAACGGTCGCCCGCGTGGGGGACGATGCCGATCCGCGCCGCCTCCGCCGCCAGCGCCGCCGGGTCGGGGTCGTGGCTGCCGTCGTAGGTCGCCATCAGGTCAAGTCCGGCATACTCCTGGAACGCGTCGGGAACCGTCAGGATCCGCCAATCGGCGAAGGGGTCGCACTCCAGTCCGCGAAAGGCAAAGCGCGCCCGCCCGGCCGCGCGCGCGGCCGCACGCACCAGATCGCGGCAATCGTCGATCAGCCGGTAATAGCCCTCCCCGGCCCGGTACCATTCCAGCATGGAGAATTCCGGCGCATGGGTCCCCGACCGTTCGCCGTTGCGGTAGACGTGCGCCATCTGCCACAGGCGAGGGACCCCGGCCACCAGCAGCTTTTTCATCGCGAATTCCGGGCTGGTGTGCAGGTACAACCGCCGCCGGTCGTCCGGATTCGGTCCCTGCAACTCGGTGGAGAAGGCCAGGAGATGCGGTTCCATGCCGGGCGACACCTGCAAGGCCGGGGTGTCCACCTCGGCAAAATCCCGATCCGCGAAGAATCCGCGCACCGCCGTCAACACCCGGCCCCGCGCCGCCAGATGCGGCGCGCGGCGGGCGAAAACGTCGGGACGCCAGGACGGCGGCGAAGCGGGCGAGGACGGCATGGCGATCATCCAATCGGGTCAGGACAGGGGCGAATGGCGGGCGGAACGGGCGGCATCAGAGCATCCACCCGCCCAAATCACAAGCAAAGGCGCGGTCAAACGCTGGTCGGCGTTGCCTAAGACCGGGCAAGCTGCTAGGGTCCGCGCCGCCCGCTTTTCGGAAAATATGAGTATATCATGAAGGTCAACGCCAACCAGATGCGCCCCGGCCATGTGCTGGAGCACAACGGCAAGCTCTGGGTCATCACGAAAACCGCCATCGTCCAGCCCGGCAAGGGCGGTGCCTTCATCCAGTTGGAAATGAAGGACGTGCGCACCGGCACCAAGTCGATCGAACGGTTCCGCACCCAAGAGACCGTTGAGCGCGCCCGTCTGGACGAGCATGAAATGACCTTCCTGTTCGCGGAAGGCGACAGCTTCACCTTCATGGACAAGGAAAGCTTCGAGCAGGTCGCCATCGATCGCGAGATCATCGGCGACCAGGCCGTCTTCCTGCAGGACGGCATGGAAGTGACCGTCCAAACCCACGAAGGCAGCCCGCTGGGCGTCGAGATTCCGGGCAAGGTCACGCTGACCATCGTCGAGGCCGATCCGGTGGTGAAGGGGCAGACCGCCTCCTCCTCCTACAAGCCCGCCAAGCTGGAAAACGGCGTGTCGGTTCTGGTTCCGCCGCACATCGACGCCGGGACCCGCATCGTCGTCGACACCTCGACCGGCGAATACGTCGAGCGCGCCAAGGACTGATCCCAGTTTTTTGGTCTGCCGTGATCCACCGGCTCTCGCCATCGGCGGGGGCCGGTGTATTCTTTTTCAGTTCCCGCACAGCATGGTATCCGCACGCTCATGGCCACCCGCTCCGCTCTCATCAACGTGATGGTCCGCGCCGCTGAAAAGGCGGCCAAAGGTCTTGTCCGCGACTTCGGCGAGGTCGAACACCTCCAGGTGTCGCGCAAGGGTCCGGCGGACTTCGTGTCCAACGCCGACCTGAAGGCCGAAAAGATTCTGCGGGAAGAGTTGCAGAAGGCCCGGCCCGAGTTCGGCTTTCTGATGGAAGAAAGCGGCGTGTCGAAGGGCAGCGACGCCACCGCCCGGTGGATCGTCGATCCGCTGGACGGAACCACCAATTTCCTGCACGGCCTGCCGCATTGGGCCATCTCCATCGCCCTGGAAAAGAGCGGGGAGATCGTCGCCGGTGTGGTGTACGAGCCGATTGGCGACCAGATGTTCTGGTCCGAAAAGGGCCAGGGGACCTTCGTCAACCACCAGCGCCTGCGCGTGTCCGAGCGCCGCCGTCTGGAAGATTGCCTGCTGGCCACCGGCATCCCGTTCAAGGGCCGGGGCGATCACGCCGGGTTCCTGGGCGAAGCGGAAGCGGTGATGAAGGAAGTCGCGGGCATCCGCCGCTTTGGTGCCGCCTCGCTCGATCTCGCCTATGTCGCCGCCGGTCGCTTCGACGGCTATTGGGAACGCGGGCTGGCCCCGTGGGACTGCGCGGCCGGTGCCCTGATGGTGACGGAGGCCGGTGGCTTCGTCGGTGAAATCGGCGGCGGTCGCAACCCGGTGTTCGGTGGAACCATTCTGGCCACCAACTCCCATCTTCAGGTCCCGCTGACCAAGCTGCTGGCCTCGGCCACCGCCCCGCGCCCGCCGGTCGCCAAGGCGTAAGGCCGTTTGGGTCGAACCAACCGCCCCGGTGCCAAGAGCGTTGTCGCGCTGCGTCGCGATGCGCTATGGTTCCGGGGCTTTGTTTTTGGGAATCGGGGACGCACCGTCTTGGACCGTTGGGGAATGACCGCCCGCCTGAGCCGTTCCAACCCGACGGGCGTTGGCCGGGCCGTGGCCCTGTGCGCCGTGGGAACCCTGTGCCTCACCGCGTTGGCGACCACGCCCGCTCTGGCCGCGCAGCCCCAGACCACCACCGCCGCCAAACCCGCGACCGCCAAGGCGGTTCAAGCCCCGCAAGCGGCGGCCCCAAAGCTGTCGCTGGAAAACGCCAGCCCGGCGGCGGTCCCCGGTCGGCCCAATCTGGGCACACCGCCGAAGGTGAAGGCCCCGCCCCGCTTCGTCACCCCGGTGCCGTTCGAGGCCCCGGCCCCGCCCGATTTGGTGGAAGGCCCGGCCAAGCCCGCGCCGCGCCCGACCCAGACGGCCAAGGCGACTCCAACCCCGCCGCCCCCGGCATCCCCGCCCGCCCAGGTGGCCGCCGCGCCGGTTGCGCCGCCCAAAGCGGCGGCGACCATCCCGACGCCCACCGCCGTGGCGACCGCAGGCGTCGCGGCCGGTGCCGTCGCGGTGGGACCGGCGACGGGCGCGGTGCAAACCGCCGCACTGCCCCCGGCCACCACACCCGCCACGCCCCCACCCGCCCCCTCTGCCGCCACCGCCGCGCCGGTCGCCGCCAGCGCCCTGACCCTGGCCCTCACCAGCGGCGCGACCACCCTGCCCGATTCGGCGGATTCGCTGGTGGACGACATCCTGCGGCGTCTGCGCGCCAGCGACACCGCGCGGCTGCAACTGCGCTCCTACGCCAGCGGTTCGACGGAAACCGCGCGGGAGGCCCGGCAACTGTCGCTGGCCCGCGCCTTGAGCTTCCGCGAACGGCTGACCGCCTTTGGCGTGCGCAGCAGCCGCATCGACGTGCGCGCGCTCGGCATCGACACGCTGGGCGGCGGTCCCGCCGACCGCATCGACATTGAATTTCTGAACGAGTGACCGCCACGCGCACGCCCGCTCGCTGCGATTGGCGCACCGAGAGGCCCGCGCACCGAGAGGCCCGATGACCGCCGCCGCCCCGAACCGGCCCCCCCAGCGGCCACAGGAGGTCGCCACCGTCATGACCCGTCCCGAGCGTTTCCTCACCCGGATGATCCTGTTCCTGGTGGTGGTCGTGGCGATCTGTGGGTTGCTGTTTTCGCCCCTGCACGCCGCGTTCATGAACAACGCGCCGCTGAACGGGGTGATCGTCGCCACCCTGCTGGCGGGCATCGCCTTCATTTTCCGGCAAGTGCTGATGCTGCGCCCGGAAGTGGCGTGGCTGGACCAGTATCAAAGCGGCACGCCCCCCGCCGCGCTCGACGAACCGGTGCTGCTGGCCCCGATGGCCCGCATGCTGGGCGAACGGCGCGGGCGCTTGACGCTGTCGGCGCTGTCGATGCGCTCGCTGCTCGACGGCATCGCCTCGCGCCTGGACGAATCGCGGGAGTTGTCGCGCTATCTGATCGGGCTTTTGATCTTTTTGGGGTTGCTCGGCACCTTCTGGGGCCTGCTGCACACCGTGCAATCGGTCGGTGGTGTCATCGGCAGCCTGTCCATCACCGGCGGCGACGTCGGCGCGATGTTCGGCAGCCTGCAAAAGGGGCTGGAAGCGCCGTTGGTCGGTATGGGAACCGCCTTCAGCTCGTCCCTGTTCGGTCTGGCCGGATCGTTGGTGTTGGGCTTCCTGGAGCTTCAGGCCAGCCAGGCGCACAACCGCTTTTTCCAGGATCTGGAGGATTGGCTGTCGAGCGCCACCCGCCTGTCCAGCGGGGGAGCGGGCGGGTTGGAGGTGGGGGAACAATCGGTTCCGGCCTATCTGCAAGCGCTGTTGGAACAGACGGCGGAGAATCTCGATTCCCTGCAACGCACCGTCGCCACCGCCGAAGAGGGCCGCCGCAGCGCCAACGCCAACCTGTTGGCGCTGACCGAACGGATCTCCACCCTGACCGACCACATGCGGGCCGAACAGCAACTGCTGTTGCGGTTGGGCGAAAGCCAGCTCGACATGAAGGCGCTGTTGGAGCGGGTGGCGGATTCGGCGATGGGCGGGCTGGACGACGCCTCGCGCCAGCATCTGCGCAACATGGACATCTATCTGGCCCGCATGGTCGAGGAGTCCTCGGTCGGGCGCGTTCACGCCGTGCAGGAAATCCGCAGCGAAATCAAGCTGCTCGCCCGCACCATCGCCGCGTTGGCGGAAGAGGCCGACGCGCAACAGCGCTGATCCCACCCGCCTGCATCCGCACCCGTTTTTTGAGGTTCTCCCATGGCCAGCATCAGCCGCCGCAACAGCCACCGGGACGCCAACGCGTGGCCCGGCTGGGTGGACGCGCTGTCGTCGCTGGTGATGGTGGTGATTTTCCTGCTGATGGTCTTCGTCGTCGCCCAATTCTATCTGGCGGCGACCCTGACCGGGCGGGATGAGCAACTGACCGCGCTCAACCGCAAGGTCGCCGAAATGAACGACCTGCTGGCGCTGGAGCGCGACGCCAACGCCGATTTGCGGGTCAACATCGCGCAATTGTCGATGGAGCTGCAATCCTCCGTCGTCCGTCGCGACGACATGACGCTCGCCATGGGCAAGCTGCAGGAGGACCGCGACCGCGCCGCCCGCGCGCTGGAGGAGTTGCAGCGCAACGTCCGGGTCGACCGCGAGAGCTACGAGTTGAAGCTCAAGGAACTGGTCAGCCTGCAAAACGACCTGAAGGCGCTGCGCGAGGCGCGGGAAAAGCTGGAAGGCGACCTGGCCGCCGCCGCCCTGCTGATCCGTCAAGCCAAGGAGCAGCAACAGGCGCAAGCGGCGGAGCTGACGAACGGGCGCGAGCAGACCAAGAGTCTGGAAGCCCAGGCCAAGAGCCTGGAAAGCCAACTCGCCGCCGCGCTCGCCGCCGCCAAGCTGACCGACGCCCAACGCCAGGCCCTGACCACCGATCTGGAAAAGGCCGGGGAACGCACCAAGGCGCTCGACAGCCGTCTGGTGGCCGCGCTGGCGGCGGCCAAGCTGGCCGAGGAGCAGAAACAGGCGCTCGCCACCGATCTCACCACCGCGCGCGACCGCGCCAAAACGCTGGACAGCCAACTGGCCGCCGCCATCGCCGCCGCCGCGCTGTCGGACAGCCAGCGCAAGGCGCTGGGGACGGAACTGGACGGCGCGCGCGACCGGGTGAAGAGCCTGGAGGGGCAACTCAGCGCCAGCGCCGCCGCCGCGAAGACGGCGGAGGAAAACCGCCAAGCGCTGTTGGCCGAACTGGGCGCGCTGCGCGACCGCTCCAAGGCGCTGGACAGCCAACTGGTCAGCGCGGCCGAACGGACGATGCTGGCGCAGAAGGAGATCGACCAACGCGACATCCGCATCAAGGATCTGACCAACGCGCTGGCGGGCGAACAGGCCGAAGGCGGCAAGAGCCGCCAGCAGATCGAGGCGCTGAACCAACAGCTTCTGGCCCTGCGCGAGCAGTTGGCCCGTCTGGCCGTGGTTCTGGAGGCGTCCGAGAAGACCAGCGCCGAACAGCGGGTGCAAATCAGCGATCTTGGATCGCGGTTGAACCAGGCCCTGGCGGCCAAGGTGCAGGATCTGGCGCGCTATCGGTCCGAGTTCTTCGGGCGCGTGCGCGAGGCGCTGGGCAACCGGCCCGACGTGCGGATCGTCGGCGACCGTTTCGTCTTCCAATCCGAACTGCTCTTCCCCTCCGGCTCGGCCAATCTGGAAGAGGGCGGCAAGCAGCGGCTGGCCGAACTGGCCCGCACCCTGATCGAGATCGGCAAGGCGATTCCGCCCGACATCCAATGGGTTCTGCGCGTCGATGGCCACACCGACGTCCGCCCGGTGCGGCAACAGTTCGGCACCAACTGGGAATTGTCGTCGGCCCGCGCCATCTCGGTCGTGAAATACCTGATCGACGTCGGCATTCCGCCGGAACGGCTCGCCGCCACCGGCTTTGGTGAGTTTCAGCCGCTCGACCCCGGAACCACCGACGACGCGTTCGCCCGCAACCGCCGGATTGAAATCAAGCTTGATCAGCGTTGACGCGGTTGGCGGGGATCACGGTTCCCGCCCGACGACCACCGCCATCGCCACGCCCCGCGCCTGGGGCAGTTCGGCGCAGCGCCGGATCAGGCTTTCCCCGGCATACACCGCCCAACCGCTGCGGAATCCGTCCTCTTCATACTGAAGCTCGACCCGGCGTCCACGATGCTCGACGGCGTAGGAGTAGGCGTTTTCTTTCGTCCACATCGGCGTGTTTGACATGATACCACCAGAACCGGATGATTCGCACACACAAGGATGTGCAGGATCTGGTTAATGATTGGTTATCCAGACAATCGGTGTATCCACCAAACCGCATAGAGCCGATGCTTTGGTGGGAACCGGCAATACCTCAACGCCCAGCGGTGCGGTCAGCGGTGCCATTCGCTGTCGAGGATGGCGTAGAGCACATGGTCACGCCACGTTCCATCGATGCGCAGATAGCCACGCGCGTAACCTTCGTGGGTGAAACCGACCTTTTCCAACACGCCCCGGCTGGGCAGATTGGTCGGCAAGCAGGCCGCCTCGATCCGGTGCAGCCCCAAATGGCCGAAGGAAAAATCCAGCACCAGCCGGACCCCGCCGGAGACATAGCCGCGCCGGGCGTAAGGCTGGCCCACCCAATAGCCGAGCGTGCCCATCTGGGCCACCCCGCGCCGGATGTTGGTCAGGCCCAAGCCGCCGACCAGCGCGTCGGTCTCCCGGTCAAAAATCAGAAAGCTGTAGCCCTCGTCGTCGCGCCACTCCTGGGCCTGACGGCGCAGCCGACGGGCGAACGCGCTGCGGGTCAGCGCGTCGGCGGGCCAGGTCGGTTCCCACGGGGTGAGGAAGGCGCGGGACGCGTCGCGCACCTCCGCCCATTCCCGCCAATCGCGCGGCAAGGGCGGGCGGATGTAGCAGCCCGGCCCGTCCAGCCGCATGGCGGGCGGGCTGATGAGGCCGCTGCCAAGAAGCCGGATCATAAAGCCCTGGTCCACAGCCGCCCCATCCCCCTCTCCCCCGATCAGGCCAGACGCGCGGCGATGCGGTCGTAGGATTCCAGCCGATCGATCGGCCCCAGCGCCGCCACCGTCGGACGGCTGGCGCGCAGCCGCTTGGCCGCCGCCACCACGGTGTCGCGATCCACCCCGTCGATCTTGCGGACGATCTCCTCCACCGGAATCGGGCGGTCGTAGATCAGCAATTGCTGACCCAACTGTTCGCAGCGCGACATGGTGCTTTCCAGCGCCATCAGCGTTCCCGCCTTCAACTGGGCGCGGGCGCGGGCGACCTCGTCCTCGGTCACGTCCTCGCCCACCTTGGCGAGTTCGTCGCAGATCACCGGGACCAGTTCGGCCACCTCCTCCTCACCCGTTCCGGCGTAGACGCCGAACAGGCCGCCGTCGTGATAGCCGCCGGTGAAGGTGTAGATCGAATAGACCAGCCCGCGCTTTTCCCGCACCTCTTGGAACAGGCGCGACGACATGCCCCCGCCCAGCAAGGTGGACAGCACCGAATGGGCGTAGAAATCCGGATCGTGCACCCCAACCCCGTCAAAGCCGAGGACGAAGTGCATCTGCTCCAGATCGCGGGCCTCGCGGTAATCGCCGCCCTGATACTGTGCGGCCTCCGGCTTCGGCGGGGCCGTGCTGGACAGATGGCCGAACGCCTTGTCGGCCATCTCGACCAAGCGGTCATGCTCGATCCGCCCCGCCGCCGACAGCACCATGCCGGGCGCGCCGTAATGACCGGCGATGTAATCGACCAGCGCCTGACGCGGCAGTTCCGCCACGATCTCCGACGATCCCAGCACCGGGCGGCCCAGCGCCTGGCCCGGATAGGCGGTGGCCTGGAAATGATCGAAGATGATGTCGTCGGGGGTGTCGGCGCTCTGGCCGATCTCCTGCAACACCACCGTGCGTTCACGCGCCAGTTCGTCCGCGTCGAGCGTGGAATGCTGGATCATGTCGGCGAGAATGTCCAAGGCCAGCCCGGAATCCTCGTGCAGGACCTTGGCGTAATAGGCGGTCTGTTCGCGGGTGGTGTAGGCGTTCAGTTGACCGCCGACATTCTCGATTTCCTCGGAAATGCGGAAGGCCGAGCGCCGCTGCGTCCCCTTGAACAGCATGTGCTCAACCAGATGCGCCACGCCGTTGACGCTGGCCGCCTCGTTGCGGGTTCCCACCCCGACCCAGCAGCCGAGCGAAACGGACTGCACGTCGGGCATGGTGTCGGTGGCGACGCGCAGCCCGTTGGGCAATGTCGTGACGCGAATGGAACTCATGCGGCCTCCTGGGCGGCGCGGGCGCGGGCGACGACAAACGCCTGGACGGTGGCCAGATCGTTGGGCAGGTCGCTCAACCGCTCCTCACGCTCGTAAAGATCGGACAGACGCGGCGGCAGGGCCGGGCGGCGACCGCTGGCCTTTTCCACCGCGTCGGGGAATTTGGCGGGATGGGCGGTGGCGAGCACCACCATCGGCACCGACGGGTCAACCTCCGCCTTCGCTTTTGCCACCTTGGCCGCCGCCACGCCGACCGCCGTGTGCGGATCGAGCAGATAGCCGCTGTCGCCCCAGGTCGTGGCGATGGTGTCCATCGTCCCGTCCTCGCCCACGCGATGGCCGGAGAAGATGGACAGCGCCTTGGCCAATTGGGCGTCGGTGACGGCGAAGTTGCCCTCCGCACGGAAACGGTTCAACGCCGCCGTGACGGCGTCGCCGTCGCGGTCCAGCAGATCGAACAGCAGCCGTTCGAAGTTGGAGGAGATCTGAATGTCCATGCTGGGACTGAAGGTAGGCACAACCGGCGCTGCGGCCATGGTCCCGCTGGCAAAAAAACGCGCCAGGATGTCGTTGGAGTTCGACCCCACCACCAGCTTGTCGATCGGCAGCCCCATCGCCCGCGCGCCATAGGCGGCGTAGACGTTGCCGAAATTGCCGGTCGGCACGGTGAAGGCGATCTTGCGGTCGGGCGCGCCCAACGCCACGGCGGCGGTGAAGTAATAGACGATCTGGGCCATGATGCGCGCCCAATTGATCGAATTGACCGCCGACAGCCCCATCTTGTCGCGGAAGGCGGTGTCGTTGAACATCGCCTTCACCAGATCCTGGCAATCGTCAAAGGTCCCGTCCAACGCGATGTTGTGGACGTTCGACGACAGGACGCTGGTCATCTGGCGGCGCTGCACCTCCGAGGTGCGGCCCTTCGGGTGCATGATGAAGATGTCGACGTTCTGGCGGTCGCGGCAGGCTTCGATGGCCGCCGACCCGGTGTCGCCGGAGGTGGCGCCAACGATGGTGACGCGCTCGCCCCGCTTGGCCAGCACATGATCGAACATGCGGCCCAGCAGTTGCAGCGCCACATCCTTGAAGGCCAGCGTCGGGCCGTGAAACAGCTCCAGCACCCAGGTGGTTTGATCCAGTTGGACCAGCGGCGTCACCGCGCTGTGGTCGAAGCTGGCGTAGGCGTCCGTCACGATGGCGCGGAACGCATCCTCGTCGATGGCCCCGCCCAGAAAGGGCAGCATGACCCGGACGGCGATTTCGCTGTAGGGCAAACCGCGCAGCGCCCGGATGTCGTCCGCCGAGAATTGCGGCCAAGTCTGCGGCACATACAGGCCACCGTCGCGGGCCAACCCGGCCAGAAGAACGTCTTCAAACCCAAGGACCGGGGCCGCGCCCCGCGTGCTGACGTACTGCACCGATTCCACTCCGTCCGATGAGGAAGGCATAGTTAGCGCTCCCCCTCCCCCGGTGCAAGCGGCGCGCGCGACGCCCAGGGCAATCGCTTGAGCGAGCGGTCATCGTCACGCAAGCAAGGATAGACACGGATTTCACGGACAAAAGGATGGATTGCACGGATTTTTGACTCCAATGGCC
>JAIXPD010000040.1 GCA_027486405.1 Azospirillum sp.
AGCAAGAATGGACACGGATTTCACGGACAAAATGAGGGATTGCACGGATTTTCTCCCCCAAACGCATCCTGCATCCGGTCACGAGGTTTGCCGCCGGATCGCAAACAGGATGGCTCTGATACGGGGGCCGCGAAATCCGTGGAAAAATCTGTAAAATCCGTGGTGAATCTTGTTCCGGTGCGCACGCACGATGCTTCAAGCGATTGCCCTGGGGCGCAACGGTTCCGGTGCTGGGAATGACACCCGAAGCCCGCGAGATCATTCCGTCATGGCGCGGTCGGGCATGCGGTTGTCGTTGCTGCTGTCCAGTGCCTTGCACAGCCGGATGGTTTCGCGTCTATGCCCTTGGCGAAAGAAGCAATCCGCGATTGGATTGTTTGCTGTATCATCAAATATACAACGCTCCGGCAGGCTGGTGTGGATGGCGGTGCAGCCAAAGCCACGGGCCAAGCCATCCATGGCCTCCACCAGGGTTCCCGCCACGCCCGGAAGATCGAACAAATCCAGCACAACAAAGTTCTCCACGGTCATAACGCGACCGTGGCGCAGATGCTCCCCGATGGCGTATGAAAACAGCCCGTGGAGGTACCCACGCGCGTTCTGCACCGTCATGATGCCGGACCGCGCGTCGGTGGCTCCGCCCGCTTCCAGGACCGCTGCGGCAAAAGCGCGCCATTGCTCCACGGCAAGGCCGGGGGCGATGGTGCAAACCAGTGGGTAAGCCTGGTCAATCTGACGCCGACCAAGGGGTTTTGCGATGAAGCTGTCGTCCATGACTGTCCGGCCAATTGCGAGGACACTGAACGATGGCAGTCCGGACCCGGAGGCGGCGTTGACGTAGATCAATGTTGTGGCAGCCACCCCTACACATAGTGGGATTATTGGAGGCAGGCGTGTCCGAAGCCGATCCGTGCGTGCATCGGACCAGAACCTGCCCCCCTCCTTAACAGTACGTACCCAGCGGTGGTGCAACCCAGAAGGCGCGGCTTCCGGCCGCCCGGGGCAAACGGGAGAGATTGTATGACATCAGCGACTCTGACTTCAGGGGCCACCCTGGGCAGCCAGCGGGTGTCGGAAGACGTGCGTTACTACGAAGACGCCATCCGACTCTTCGTTATCGCTGCGACGTTCTGGGGCGTGGTCGGCTTTCTGGCCGGCACGTTCATCGCCCTGCAACTCGCGTTTCCGGCGCTGAATCTCGGTCTGGAATGGACCAGCTTCGGGCGTCTGCGGCCGGTCCACACCTCGGCCGTCATCTTTGCGTTCGGTGGCAACGTTCTGTTCGCCACCTCGCTCTATTCGGTGCAGCGCACCTGCCGTCAGTTCCTCTTCGGGGGCGAAGGGCTGACGAAGTTCATCTTCTGGAACTACAACATCTTCATCGTGCTCGCGGCGCTGAGCTACGTCCTGGGCTACACCCAGGGCAAGGAATACGCCGAGCCGGAATGGATCCTCGATCTGCACCTGACGGTGATCTGGGTGTTGTACGCCATCCAGTTCGCGGGCACGGTGATGACGCGGCGCGAGTCGCACATCTATGTGGCGAACTGGTTCTTCCTGGCCTTCATCCTGACCGTGGCCATCCTGCATCTGGGCAACAACATGAACGTCCCGGTGTCGTGGACGGGCATGAAGTCCTACCCGTTCGTGTCGGGTGTGCAGAGCGCCATGGTGCAATGGTGGTACGGCCACAACGCGGTGGGCTTCTTCCTGACCGCCGGTTTCCTTGGGATCATGTATTATTTCGTGCCCAAGCGCGCCGAGCGTCCGGTCTATTCCTATCGCCTGTCGATCGTCCACTTCTGGACCCTGATCTTCCTGTACATCTGGGCCGGTCCTCACCACCTGCACTACACCTCGCTGCCGGACTGGGCGCAGACGCTGGGCATGACCTTCTCCGTCATGCTGTGGATGCCGTCCTGGGGCGGCATGATCAACGGCATCATGACCCTGTCGGGGGCCTGGGATAAGCTGCGCACCGACCCGGTCCTGCGCTTCCTCGTCTCCTCGGTCGCCTTCTACGGCATGTCGACCTTCGAAGGTCCGTTGATGTCGGTGAAGCCGGTCAACGCGCTCTCGCACTACACCGACTGGACCGTCGGCCACGTGCATTCGGGTGCCTTGGGCTGGGTGGCCTTCATCTCCTTCGGCGCGCTGTATTTCCTGGTTCCGGTCCTGTGGAAGCGCTCGCAGCTCTACAGCCTGCGCTTGGTCAGCTACCATTTCTGGACCGCCACCGTCGGCATCGTGCTGTACATCACCGCCATGTGGGTGTCGGGCATCATGCAGGGCCTGATGTGGCGCGCCTACGACAACCTGGGCTTCCTCCAGTACTCCTTCGTGGAAACCGTCGCGGCGATGCACCCGTTCTACGTCATCCGCGCGATGGGCGGCGTGCTGTTCGTCATCGGCTCGCTCATCATGGTCTACAACCTGTGGCGCACGGCGAAGGGTGACGTCCGCATCGAGAAGCCTTACGCCTCCACCCCGCACAAGGCGGCGGTTGGCGCGGCCTAAAGCCCAGGAAGGATGCTAGAAATGGCTCAGGAAAAAAAGGGCTTCAGCCACGACCTGATCGAGCGGAACACGCTTCTGCTCATCGTGTTGACGCTGATCACCGTGTCGATCGGCGGTCTGGTGCAGATCGTCCCGCTGTTCACGATCGAATCGACCATCGAAAAGGTGGATGGGGTTCGTCCCTATTCGCCGCTGGAAGTGGCCGGTCAGTCGATTTACATCCGCGAAGGCTGCTACAACTGCCACAGCATGCAGATCCGTCCGTTCCGTGACGAGGTCGAGCGCTATGGCCACTACTCCCTGGCGGCGGAGTCGATGTACGACCACCCGTTCCAGTGGGGGTCCAAGCGCACCGGCCCCGATCTGGCCCGCGTCGGCGGCAAATACTCCAACGACTGGCAGGTCGCCCATCTGGTGAACCCGCGCGCGGTCGTGCCGGAATCCATCATGCCGGGCTACGCCTGGATGAAGGACCGTCCGTTGAACTACGGCGACATCAGCGACGTCCTGAAGACGCTGCGGGTTGTCGGCGTCCCCTACACGGATGACCAGATCAAGAACGCCAAGGCGGACCTGGAAGCGCAGAAGAACCCGGACGGCGACACCGCCGCCCTGATGAAGCGCTACCCGAAAGCCGTCGTGGCGAACTTCACGGGCAACAAGACCGTCACCGAAATGGACGCTCTCGTGGCCTACCTGCAGGTGCTGGGCACCATGGTGGATTTCACCAAGTACCAGTCGCCGAAGCAGCTCCAGCAGTAATCGGGGGACAAATCCATGGATTTGGACGCGATCACAGTGATGCTTCGGTCGTTCTGGACCGTGTGGTTGATGGTGTTGTTGACGGGCATCCTGGTTTACGCCATGTGGCCCGGCAACCGCCGCACCTTCGATCACGCGTCCCAGATCCCGCTCAAGGATGATGGTCAGGAGTTTTAGGCCATGGCACAGAATTACAAGGACGAGTTGTCCGGGGTCGAAACCACCGGCCACGAGTGGGACGGTCTGCGCGAGCTGAACAACCCGCTGCCCAAGTGGTGGTTGTACATCTTCTACGTCTGCATCGCCTGGGCGATGGTGTATTACGTCTTCTACCCGGCTTGGCCGCTGGGCACGACTTACACCAAGGGTCTGCTGGGCTACTCGCAGCGCGAGGAGCTGGTCGGCAAGATGGCCGAGGCGAAGGCCGGTCAGGCCAAGTTCCTGACCGCCATCGCCGCCAAGTCGGTGGACGAAATCCAGAAGGACAAGGACCTGCTGGGCTTCGCCATGGCCGGTGGCCGGTCCTACTTCAACGAAAACTGCGCGGCCTGCCACGGTGCGGGCGGCCAGGGTGCGAAGGGCTTCCCGACGCTGGCCGATGACGTGTGGCTGTGGGGCGGCAAGACCGCCGACATCTACCAGACCATCCAGCACGGCATCCGTTCGGACGACAAGGACACCCGTGGCACTCCGGGTGCCGGCATGACGGCGTTCGGCAAGGACGGCATCCTGAACCGCGATCAGATCGATCAGGTGACGGACTACATCCTGTCGCTGAACAACAAGGCCGCCGATCCGGCCAAGGTCGCCAAGGGCAAGACCGTCTATGAAGAAAACTGCGTCGCTTGCCACGGCGATCAGGCGCAGGGCGCGGTGGCCGCTGGTCTGGACGGCGTTGGCGCGCCGCCGCTCAAGCAGGCCAATTGGCTCTATGGTGGCGACAAGGCCTCGCTGGTTGAGACCATCACCAACGGTCGCGCCGGCATGATGCCCGCCTGGTCGAAGCGTCTGGACGACGCGACGATCAAGTCGCTGGCCATCTACGTCCACAACCTGGGCGGCGGTCAGTAACCCGCTCCTTTGGTTGAGACGCGTTGATGATGATGCCGGGGAGGAAACTCCCCGGCATTTTTTGTTCCGTCCCCGTCGTCGCGCCGTCCGTTCGATGAACCGATGGGGGCAGATGCAGGGCAATCGCTTGAAGCATCGTGCGCCCGACCGGAACAAAGGCTGCCACGGATTTCACGGATTTTTTCGCGGATTTCACGGAACGCGTCTCAGAACCATCCGTTTGTGATCTTGGTGTAAACCTTATGACGGGATGCGGGATGCAATTGGGGGCGAAAATCCGTGCAATCCCTCATTTTTGTCCGTGAAATCCGTGTCCATTCTTGCCTGCGTGACGATGATCGCTCGTTCAAGCGATTGCCGCCGTCGGCGTGGATGGCGGTTTGATCCAGCGCAATGCCGCTGCGGCATTCGGTCGCCATAGTGGTCCTGCGGCCCCCACCCATCCTTGTGTGCGGATGCGGAGCCGACAGCGGCCCGCCCCAACGAAAAGGCGAGGGAATGAGCACGGCCACGGACACGCCCGACAAAGCCCCGACGATCCGGCGCACCCCGCCTGGCAAAAAGCCCAAGGGCGGCCCGCCGGACGCGCTGTTCGAAACGCACAGCAAGGTCTATCCGAAATCCGTCCGTGGCCGCTTCCGGCAAATCAAATGGGCGGCTCTGATCGTCATGCTGGCGATCTATTACATCCTGCCGTGGCTGCGCTGGGATCGTGGGCCGAACGCGCCAAGCCAGGCGGTTCTGCTCGACATCGAGCACCGGCGTTTCTACCTGTTCTTCATCGAGCTGTGGCCGCAGCAGATCTATTACCTGACCGGGGCGCTGATCCTGGCGGCGCTGGGGCTGTTCCTCGCCACCTCGCTGGCCGGGCGCGTCTGGTGCGGCTACGCCTGCCCGCAAACCGTCTGGACCGACCTGTATATCTGGGTCGAGCATCTGGTGGAGGGGGAGCGCGGGACCCGCATCCGCCGCGACCAGGGCGGTTGGACCGTTGACAAGCTGTGGCGCAAGGCGGCGACCAACGCGATCTGGCTGTTGATCGCGCTCGCCACCGGCGGGGCCTGGATCTTCTACTTCACCGACGCGCCGACCCTGTTGGGCGAGTTGCTGCGGCTGGAGGCGTCCTCCACCGCCGTCGGCTTCATCGGGCTGTTCACCGGGACCACCTATCTGCTGGCCGGATTCGCCCGCGAACAGGTCTGCACCTACATGTGCCCGTGGCCGCGCTTCCAGTCGGCGATGATCGACGAGGACAGCCTGATCGTCACCTATCAGGAGTGGCGTGGCGAGGGGCGCGCGCCGCTGCGCAAATCCCAAAGCTGGGAGGAGCGGGCCGAGGCCGGGTTGGGCGACTGCATCGATTGTTCCAACTGCGTCCAGGTCTGCCCCACCGGCATCGACATCCGCGACGGCTTGCAGATGCAATGCATCGGCTGCGGTCTGTGCGTGGATGCCTGCGACGACATCATGACCAAGATCGGCCGCCCGACCGGCCTGATCCGGTTCGACACCCAGACCAACCAGATCGCGCTGTCGTCCGGCGGCGCGCCGGTCAAGGCGCGCTGGCTGCGCCCGCGCGTCATCGTCTATGGGCTGGGGATGCTGGTGATCGGCGGGGCCATCGTCGTTGGTCTGGCCCTGCGCCCCGGCCTGGACATCAGCGTGCTGCGCGACCGCGCGCCGCTGTTCGTCACGCTGGCCGACGGCATGGTGCGCAACGCCTACACCTTCAAAATCTCCAACATGACCCGCGACCCGCGCGATTATGAGCTGTCGGTCAGCGGGCTGGCCGGGGCGACCATCGCCGTGGCGGGGGAGGGGCTGGCCGCCCAGACCGAGCGCCAGCGCCTGACCGCCGCCCCCGACATGGTCGCCACCTATCGCATTTTTGTGACCGTTCCGCGCGCCGCTTTGCGCGAGGCGTCGCAGCCGCTAAACCTCGTCCTCACCTCGGCCACCGGTGAACGCGCGTCGTACCAGACGGTGTTCATGGGGCCGGGAACCTGATAGGACCCGACACGGATTCGACTCCGATTTCGTGATAGGGTCCCGCAACACCAAGGCCATCACCGAGCATGACCATGACCTCTCCCACCACCGGCCTCCGCCCCACCCGCATGCCCCGGCAAAAGGGCTGGTACATCCCCTGGATCTTCGTCGGGATGTTCCTGGTGGTCGCGGCGGTGAACGGGGTGATGATCCATTTCGCCATGTCCACCTGGACCGGGCTGGAAACAGAGAATCACTTCCTCAAGGGCATCCAGTACAACCGCGATCTGGAGGGTGCCCGCGCCCAGGCCGAACGCGGGTGGCAGGTCCAGGCGGACTTCACCAGCACCGAACCGCGCAAGGGCCTGATCTCGCTGACCCTGCGCGACAAGGCCGGGGCGCTGCTGGAGGGGGCCAAGGTGACGGCCAAGCTGATCCGTCCGACCAGCGTCGGTCATGACCTGACGATGGAACTGCCGTATCTGGGCGAGGGCCGTTACGCCGCCCCGGTCACGGTGGCCCTGGAAGGCCAATGGGATCTGCGGGTGGAGATCACCCACCCCACCGGCGATTACCAGAACCAGAAGCGCGTCTGGGTGCAGTGAGCGTGTGACGCCGACCACGGCGCGCCCGGTTGGGCGTGTCGGCCTGGGTCGGTGATTGGCTGTTCGTTTTTCGGGTGATTCGACATGAGCGTCTGCCGCCATTGCGGGCAGGAGGTGACGGCGGTGGCCGATTCGGCGGTCGTCGCGTCCGATGGAACCGGGCCGTTCTGCTGTTCCGGCTGCGCTGCCGCCTATGATCTGGTGCGCGGCCTGGGGTTGGGCCGTTATTACGACCGGCGCAGCGTCGATCCGGCGGCGCGCCCCCTGCGCCCGGAGGACGGGGCCGCGACGCTCGATTACAGCGCCCACGCGCGCGACGACGCCGACGGGGCGCAGTGCCTGCATCTGATGGTCGATGGCCTGCAATGCGCCGCTTGCGTCTGGCTGATCGAAACCGCCGTCGGCCAGCAACCCGGCGTCGTTCAGGCCCGCCTGAACATGACGACCCGCCGCTTGATCCTGCGCTGGAATCCGGCGGAAACCGACGCCAACCGGGTGGTCGGGACGGTGGCGCAGTTGGGCTACCGCGTCGTGCCCTTCGACCCCGACCAGTTGGGCGGGGCGCAGGCCAAGACCGAACGCGAACTGCTGCGGGCGATGGCCGTGGCCGGGTTCGCCATGGGCAACGTCATGCTGCTGTCGGTGTCGGTGTGGGCCGGGCACAGCCAGGGCATGGGCACGGCCACGCGCGACCTGATGCACTGGATTTCCGCGCTGATCTGCATGCCCGCCATCGCCTACGCCCTGCGCCCCTTCGCGCGGTCGGCCTTTGGCGCGCTGCGGCGCGGGCGCACCAACATGGACGTGCCCGTCACCATCGGCGTGCTGCTCGCCACCGGGATGAGCCTGTTCGAGACGATCAACAGCGGGCCGCACGCCTATTTCGACGGCGCGGTGATGCTGCTGTTTTTCCTGCTGATCGGGCGTTACCTCGACCAACGGGCGCGCGGCCGGGCGCGGTCGGCGGCCGAACAGCTTCTCGGCCTGCGCGCCAACGCGGTGACGATCCTGCGCGACGATGGGACCAGCGCCGTGGTTCCGCCCGAACAGGTCAGCCCCGGAACCGTCATCCTGGTGGCGACCGGGGAGCGGATACCGGTGGACGGCCGGGTGGTGGACGGCGTGTCCGACCTCGACACCGCGCTGATCACCGGGGAAAGCGTGCCGGGCAGCGTGCGCCCCGGCGATCAGGTCTTTGCCGGGATGCTGAATCTCACCGCCCCGCTGCGGCTGACCGTGACGGCGGTCGGCGAAGGCACGCTGCTGGCCGAGATCGTCCGCCTGATGGAGGTGGCCGAGCAGGGCCGGGCCAAATATGTGGCGGTGGCCGACCGGGTGTCGCGCCTGTACGCCCCCGTCGTCCACGTCACCGCGCTGACCACCTTCCTGTCCTGGCTGCTGCTGGGCGGGGTGGCGTGGCAGGTCGCCTTGATGAACGCGGTGGCGGTGCTCATCATCACCTGCCCCTGCGCGCTGGCCCTGGCGGTCCCGGTGGTGCAGGTGATCGCCAGCGGGCGGCTGATGCGCCAAGGGACCCTGCTGAAGACGGCGACGGCGCTGGAGCGGCTGGCCGACATCGACACCGTGGTGTTCGACAAGACCGGAACCCTGACCGAAGGCCACCCGGTCCCGCAACTCGACGGCGTGGCCGACGACGATCTGCGGCTGGCGGCGGCGATGGCCGCGACCAGCCGTCACCCGCTGGCTCGCGCGCTGGCCGCCGCCCTGCCCGGCGTGCCGGTGGCGAGCGGCGTGCGCGAAATCCCCGGAGCCGGGTTGGAGATGGACGGGGCGGGCGGGGTGATCCGCCTGGGCAGCCGCCGCTTCACCGGCGCGCCGGAAGAGACGCAAGACGCCGAAGGGCCGGAATTGTGGCTGGCCCGTCCGGGCGTGGCCCCCGTGCGCATCCTGTTCCTCGACGCCCTGCGCCCGGACGCGGTGGCGGTGGTGGCCGCCCTGCGCGCGCGCGGGTTGGAGGTGCGGCTGCTGTCGGGCGACCGGCACGGCGCGGTGGCGGCGGTCGCCGCGCGTCTGGGCATCAGCGAATGGCGGGCCGGACAGACCCCGGCGGACAAGACCGCCGCGCTGGCCGACTTGACCGGGCAAGGCCGCCGGGTGCTGATGGTGGGCGACGGGCTGAACGACGCCCCCGCCCTGGCGGCGGCGTCGGTGTCGATGTCGCCGTCGACGGCGGTCGATGTCAGCCAGACGGCGGCGGATGTGGTGTTCCAAGGGCGGATGCTGCGGCCGATCGTCGAGTCGGTCGAGGTGGCGCGGCGGTCCGGCCGTCTGGTGAAGCAGAATTTCGCCATCGCGCTGCTGTACAACCTGTGCGCGGTCCCGCTGGCGATGGCCGGGTTGCTGACGCCGCTGCTGGCGGCGCTGGCGATGTCGTCGTCGTCGCTGATCGTTATTCTCAACGCGCTGCGGCTGGCCCGTGGCTCTGTGGTCAAGGATTTGGCTGATGGACGAGCTTCTCTATCTGATCGCGATCGCGCTGAGCCTGGGCGGGCTGGGGCTGGCGGCGTTTCTGTGGGCGCTGAAATCCGGTCAGTTTGACGATCTCGACGGGGCGGCCAACCGCATCCTGTTCGACGACGAGGCCCCGGCACCCGCCGCCAAACCCGCTCGCGACCGTCAATAGCCCAAGCGGCAGCATGGACAAAGGAAGGGGGGTGCGTCGGCACGGTTGCGATTCCCAACGATTGCCACCAATATGACCCAACGCACGGTTTTGGGCTGGGTTTCGCCATGCCACCTTTCGACATGGGCCGCGCTCGTGACAAGAGCGCTTCGACGGAGATGAATCCCTGTGGGGCCTGCCCGGTTCGCAGCTTAACGGTCTGCGCCGCGCTGGACCCTGAAGAGGTGCGCCGTCTAGCCGACATCCTGCAAACCGTGCGGGTCGATGCCGGTCACACCCTGTTCAGCGAGGGCGACACCGCCGATTCGCTCTACAACGTCACCTCGGGCACGGTGAAGCTGTACAAGCTGTTGCCCGATGGCCGCCGCCAGATCACCGGCTTTCTGGTGACGGGTGATTTCCTGGGCCTGTCGGTCAACGAAAGCTACGCCTACACCGCCGAATCCGTCACCAGCGCCTCGCTCTGCCGCTTCCCGCGCAAGAAGATCGACGCGCTGATGGACGAGTTTCCCAAGATGCAGCGCCGCCTGTTCTCCATGGCGTCGAACGAGCTGGCGGCCGCGCAGGACCAGATGCTGTTGCTGGGCCGCAAGACGGCCAAGGAAAAGATCTGCTCCTTCCTGCTGATGCTGTCGCAGCGCGCCGCGCGGCGCGGGCACAAGGAAAACCCGGTCTTTGTCCCGATGAGCCGGGCCGACATCGCCGATTACCTGGGCCTGACCACCGAAACCGTCAGCCGGACCTTCACCCAGTTGAAGACCGGCGGCGTGATCTCGCTCCAGGAAGGCAACAAGGTCCTGATCGCCGATCTCGACGCCATGTATGATCTGGCCGAGGGCGGCTGACCCTCCCCATTTGCCCCTCGTCTGAACCCCGCGCGCGCATCCTTACGAGTCGGTGCACGCTGACCGTTGGCTGAGCAGCCAGCGGCGGACCCGTTGCGTCGGTTCCGGGTGGCGCGGCTTGCGCGGGATGACGACGTGGAAGCCCAAGGGACCGGTCAGCGTCCCGGCGAAGGGGCGAACCAGACGCCCGTCGGCCAAATCCCGATCCACCAGACAGCGGCTGACCAGCGCCACCCCTTGCCCGGCCAGCGCGGCGTCGATGGCCAGCGCGCTGTGGCTGAAGCGGATGCCGCGCGCGGTCGGCGCGGGGCCGTCCGGCAGGGCGGCGGCGAGGAACTCCGGCCACTGGTTGTGCGCGTCGTGCAGCAGAACCGCGCGGGCGAGCGCTTCCGGTGGCAGCGGGCCGGGTGTTGGCAGGCCGGGCGCTGGCTGGGCGCAGGACGCATCGCCCAGGGCGGCCAAACAGGCCGGGCTGCACACCGTCACCAATTCCTGATCGAACAGCGCGTCGGCGACCAACCCCGGCCCGAAGGGCGGGCGGCCCTGGCGCACGGCGATGTCCACCCCGTCGGTCTGGAAGTTGGACAGCGACTCGGCGGCCAGCACGCGCAAATGCAGATCGGGATGGGCGGCGGTCAGGGCGGGCAGGCGAGGAATCAGCCATTTGGAGGCAAAGGTCGGCGTCACGCTGATGGTCAACCGCAGCGGGGCCGGGCGCAGGTTGGCTGTGGCGTCAACCATCAGGTCGAAGGCGCGGCGCAGTTGTCCGGCGTAGGTCCGCCCCGCCCCGGTCAGCACCAGCCCGCCGCCGCGCCGTTCGAACAGGCGCAGGCCCAGCAGGGCTTCGAGATGACGGACCTGCTGGGCCACGGCGCTCTGTGTCACCCCCAGTGCCTCGGCGGCCAGGCGGAAGTTCGAATGGCGCGCGGCCATGTCGAAGGCGCGCAGCGCGTTGAGCGGCGGCAGCGGAGTCGGGGCAACGGCTGGGGCGGCGGCTGGGGCGGTGGGAGGTGGGGGCATCCTGTAGATTTTCTGCTGACGGAAAGAAGAAAGCCTGTCTGGAGCGCGGTGGCGCTTCCGCCGTAGCATGGTCCCATCGCATCGGCAATCCGCAGTGGGAAAGGGCCTGACATGACGACGGACATTCGGACCGACAAGGTGGCGCTCATCACCGCCGGGGGCAGCGGCATGGGGGCGGACGCGGCGCGGCGGCTGGCGGCGGACGGCTTCCGCGTCGCCATCCTGTCCTCCTCGGGCAAGGGGGAGGCGCTGGCCGGGGAACTGGGCGGCTTCGGCGTCACCGGCTCCAACCGCTCCACCGACGATCTGCAACGGCTGGTCGATGGCGCGATGGCGCGCTGGGGCCGCATCGATGTTCTGGTCAACAGCGCCGGGCATGGCCCGCGCGGCCCGGTCCTGGGCCTGAGCGACGAGGATTGGGTGGTCGGGATGGAGGTCTATCTGCTGAACGTCATCCGCCCGACCCGGCTGGTCGCGCCGATCATGGCGGCGCAGAAGGACGGAGCGATCATCAACATTTCCAGCTACGCCGCCGTCGAACCCGACCCGCTGTTCCCGACCTCCGCCGTGTTCCGGGCCGGGCTGGCGTCCTTCACCAAGCTGTTCGCCGACCAGCACGCCACCGACAATGTGCGGATGAACAACGTGCTGCCCGGCTTCATCGACAGCCTGCCGGAAACCGAGGAGCGGCGGCAGCGCATCCCGATGCAGCGCTATGGCAAGAGCGAGGAGGTGGCGGCGACGGTGGCCTTTCTCGCCTCGCCCGGCGGGGCCTATATCACCGGTCAGAACATCCGCGTCGATGGCGGGATCACCCGCTCAACCTGATCCCCTCAATCGGGCGGCAGACCTTGCCGATTCGCCGCATCCTTACGCGCGGCGAATCGGGCGCAGTTCGTGCAGCAGCCAGACCAGGGCGGAGACGACCAGGATCGCCCCGGCCTGGTGGGCGGCGGCCACCGGAATCCACACCACGGTCAGCAGCGTGGCGATGCCCAAGCCGATCTGCACCAGCACCAGCGCGCCCGCCGCGTGGGCGGCCTGACCGGCGCGGCCGGGCAGGCGGGCGGCGAGCGTGCGGACGCTCAGGGCCAGAATCACCAACCCGCTCAGCAGGGCAAGGCCACGGTGGATCAACTGGATGGCGGCGGTGTTTTCAAACGGGTTGTGCCACCAGGGCGTCAGGTTGGCGATTTCCGGCGGAATCAGATGGCCTTCCATCAGCGGGAAGGTGTTGTAGGCGTATCCGGCGCGCGCCCCGGCGACGAAGGCCCCCCAGACGATGGTCACGGCGACCAGCCCCAACGCCCAGCGGGCGTGACGGCGCAAGCCCACCGATTCGGGCCGCCACCCGGCCAGCGGCAGCGGATCAAGCAGCCCCAACGCCGTGCGCAGCAGCAGCGCGTAAATCAGGATCGCCGTTCCCAGATGCAGCGCCAGCCGGTAATGGCTGACGTTGGGCTGATCGACCAGCCCGCTTTTCACCATGAACCAGCCGATTCCGCCCTGCAACCCGCCCAGCAGGAACAGCCCGGCCAGCTTCGGCCACAGATCCGGCGCGATCCGGCCCTGACTCCAGAAACGCAGGAAGGGAAGCAGGAAGACGAAGCCGATCATCTGGCCCCAGAGCCGATGAAACCACTCCCACCAGAAGATTTCCTGGAATCCGGCCAGATCCATCCGGTTGTTGACGATGCGGAATTCCGGCGTGCCCTTGTACAGCTCGAACACACGCTGCCATTCGGCGTCGGACAGCGGCGGCAGGATGCCGATCAGCGGCTTCCATTCCACCATCGACAGGCCCGATTCGGTCAGGCGGGTGATCGCCCCGATCACCGCCATCGTCAGAACCATCGCGGCGCACACCAGCAGCCAGAGGGCGATGGGACGGTTGGCGCGCCGGTCAAAGGCGGTCGCGGAGCTGTGGCGGTCGGCGGTGAAGGCGGTCACGGGCGGCATTCCTGACGAACGTGGTCGGATGTTCGCCACTGTGGCCCGCTGATCCGTTGGCGTCAAACATTGCGCGTGGTGCGGATGATTTCGATTCCGATGAGGTTGACCAATGGCGTTGCTCTGGGCGGGTGTCGCCCGGGTGGTCACATCGGCGTTTCCTGCACGGCCCCGATCAGGATGAACAGCGCGAACAGCAGGGCGAACAACCCGGCGATCGTCGTGAATTCCAACAGCGCTTCCGCCAGCCACAAATCGCGTTCCTGGCGGTCCACATTCTGTTTGGCAAGGCTGGTCATATCGTCGTCTCCCATCGGTGTGCCTCGGCGCTGCGCCTTGGGTGTCTGATTGAATAAAATTTTACACAAATGGGGCGACATCGCTGTGACGGGGGTCACAGGCGCTGGGAAAAGGGCGCGGTCGTGTGAGTTTTTTTCGGACGCCGTCGTCGGCCTCCGCGTTGGCGTGAATAAAATCATTGATAATCAATGCGTTATAATGCGTGTCAGAAAAAAGCCCGGCGTCGTCGCAAAAATCGCGGGCAAGCCTCTTGAATCCCCCATCGGCTTCGATTAGCTGTCTGGCACTCGCCGGGGGTGAGTGCTAACACCGCTTCCCGGACCAAACAGATCACGATCAAGCCTTATCCAAGGAGGCATTCCATGAAGTTCCGTCCGCTCCACGACCGCGTTGTCGTCAAGCGTCTGGAGTCCGATACCAAGACCAAGGGCGGGATCATCATCCCCGACACGGCCAAGGAAAAGCCGCAGGAAGGCGAAATCATCGCCGTCGGCCCCGGCGCTCGTGATGAGTCGGGCAAAGTTGTCGCGCTGGACGTCAAGGCCGGCGACCGCATCCTGTTCGGGAAGTGGTCGGGCACCGAAGTGAAGATCGAAGGTCAGGATTTCCTCATCATGAAGGAATCCGACATCATGGGCGTGATCGAAGGCTGATTTCCTTCGCCCATCTTCGTTTCGACATTCGATACTCAGAGGAATTGAGACATGGCTGCCAAAGAAGTTAAGTTCGGCCCCTCCGCGCGCGAAAAGCTGCTGCGTGGCGTCGACATCCTGGCCGACGCGGTCAAGGTCACGCTGGGTCCCAAGGGCCGCAACGTCGTGATCGAAAAGTCCTTCGGCGCTCCCCGCATCACCAAGGACGGTGTGTCGGTCGCCAAGGAAATCGAACTGTCCGACAAGTTCGAGAACATGGGCGCCCAGATGGTCCGCGAGGTCGCCTCGAAGACCAACGATCTGGCCGGTGACGGCACCACCACCGCGACCGTTCTGGCCCAGGCCATCGTCCGCGAAGGCGTGACCAAGGTCGCCGCCGGTCTGAACCCGATGGACCTGAAGCGCGGCATCGATCTGGCCGTCACCACCGTCGTCGCCGACATCCAGGCCCGCGCCAAGAAGGTCACGACCAACGACGAGATCGCCCAGGTCGGCACCATCTCCGCCAACGGCGAAGCCGAAATCGGCCGCATGATCGCCCAGGCGATGGAGCGCGTCGGCAACGAGGGCGTCATCACGGTGGAAGAGGCCAAGAGCCTGGACACCGAGCTGGACGTCGTCGAAGGCATGCAGTTCGATCGCGGCTACCTGTCGCCGTACTTCGTGACCAACGCCGACAAGATGATTGCGGACCTCGAAAACCCCTTCATCCTGCTGCACGAGAAGAAGCTCTCGGGCCTGCAGCCGCTGCTGCCGGTTCTGGAAGCCGTCGTCCAGTCCTCGCGTCCGCTGCTGATCATCGCTGAAGACATCGAAGGCGAGGCGCTGGCCACCCTGGTGGTCAACAAGCTGCGCGGTGGCCTGAAGATCGCCGCCGTCAAGGCCCCGGGCTTCGGCGACCGCCGCAAGGCGATGCTGGAAGACATGGCCATCCTCACCGGTGGTCAGGTCATCTCCGAAGACCTCGGCATCAAGCTCGAGAACGTCACCCTCGACATGCTGGGCACCGCCAAGAAGGTCGTGATCTCCAAGGAGAACACCACCATCGTTGACGGCGCTGGCGCCAAGGCCGACATCGAAGCCCGTTGCGGCCAGATCCGCGCCCAGGTCGAGGAAACCACCTCGGACTACGACCGCGAGAAGCTGCAAGAGCGTCTGGCCAAGCTGGCCGGTGGCGTTGCCGTCATCCGCGTCGGTGGTGCGACCGAAGTCGAGGTGAAGGAGCGCAAGGATCGCGTTGATGACGCGATGCACGCCACCCGCGCCGCCGTGGAAGAGGGTGTGGTCGCCGGTGGTGGCACCGCGCTGCTGTACGCCACCAAGGCGCTCGACAAGCTGGTCCCGGCCAACGACGAACAGCGCGTCGGCATCGACATCATCCGCCGCGCCCTCCAGGCTCCGGTCCGTCAGATCGCCTACAACGCGGGCACCGACGGTTCGATCGTGGTTGGCAAGCTGCTGGACCAGGCCGACACCAACTTCGGCTACGACGCCCAGAAGGGTGAGTTCACCGATCTGGTCGCCGCTGGCATCATCGACCCGGTGAAGGTCGTCCGCACCGCTCTGCAGGACGCGGCCTCCATCGCCGGCCTGCTCATCACCACCGAGGCCATGATCGCCGAGAAGCCGGAGAAGAAGGCTGCTCCGGGCGGCGGCATGCCGGGCGGCATGGGCGGCATGGACGACATGGGCTTCTAATCCGGAAGTCCCAGGGCGATCCAACGCTTTGGTTCGGAAAGGGCGTCCCTCGCAAGGGGGACGCC
This sequence comes from Azospirillum sp., assembly GCA_027486405.1. Taxonomy (GTDB): domain Bacteria; phylum Pseudomonadota; class Alphaproteobacteria; order Azospirillales; family Azospirillaceae; genus Azospirillum. Next base: position 16,120 of record JAIXPD010000040.1, read on the forward strand.
CTTTCCACGTCACGATCCGCGTTTTGATGGCGCTGTCCGGTTGACCTGGCGCGCTCGCGCCCGATTTCCGCAACGGCGCTGATTTCCGCAATGTCAAGGCGAAGTCTGGCTTGCTTTGCCGTCGGTCGCTTCCAATAATCCGCGCTCCCGCCGAAGGCCGCTCATCCGGGCCGGGGCGGATCGTTTGCTTTCTTCTTACAACGAGGCTTTTCCATGCGCTCCTTCGAGGGCCAGCATTCCGACAACGTCGCCATCAAGCGCACCCGCGAGCAGAAGCAGCGGCAGGTTGCGCAGCTCAAGGAGCAGCTTGCGACGTTGAAGGCTCACGCCGCCCCCGCCATCCGCGAAGCCCTGGTCAAGCGCATCGCCGAACTCGACGCCGAACTCCGCCAGCCGCCCAAGCCGGAACGCGAAAGCCGCGAGGATTCCCCGCGTCCGCCGCGCCGCGAAAGCCGCGCCAGCGTGTACCGCAGCGACGACACCGGCCCGTCGGCCGCCGCCGCCGCCTCGGCCGCCTTCTCCTCCCCCCGTCGCCGCAGCTGAGACCGCCATGGCCGATGACCGCGTTGCCCCAGCCAAAAGCCGCCGCCTGATCGATCAGGCGTGGCTGTTGATGATGCTGCCGCCCCTGTTCTGGGCGGGCAACGCGGTCATGGGCCGGGCGGTGGCCGGGGCGGTTCCGCCCATCGGTCTTGCCTTTTGGCGCTGGACCCTGGGCACGCTCCTCATCCTGCCCTTTGCCTGGAAACATCTGCGCCACGATCTGCGCCCGCTGCTGGCGGGGTGGAAGGATGTGCTGCTGCTGGGCACGCTGGGCATCGGCCTGTTCAACACCTTTCAATACATCGCGCTGAACTCCACCACGGCGCTCAACACCGTCATGCTGCAATCCTCCATGCCGGTGCTGATTGTGCTGATGAGCTGGCTGCTGTTTCAGGACCGCGTGCGTCCGGCCCAGGGGCTGGGCATCGTCGTGTCGCTGGTGGGGGCCACCACCCTGATTTCGCACGGCGACCCGGCGGTGCTGCTGGGGCTGCGCCTGAACGTCGGCGACGTGTGGATGCTGGTGGCCATCGTGATCTACGCCGCCTACACCACCTGCCTGCGCCGCAAACCGGCGGTTCATGGGTTGAGCTTCGTCGTGGCCACCTTCGCCATCGGCGCGGTGGAGCTGTTGCCCTTCTATCTGTGGGAAACCGCGACCCTGCGCGCGGTGGAACCGACGGCCGTGACCGCGCTGGCGGTCGGCTACGTCGCGCTGTTCCCGTCCATCGTCGCCTATCTCTGCTTCAACCGCGTGGTCGAGCTGGTCGGGGCCAACACCGCCGGTCTGGCCATCCATCTGGTCCCGGTCTTCGGCAGCCTGCTGGCCGTGCTGTTCCTGGGCGAACAGCCGCACCTGTACCACGGCGTCGGCATCGCCCTGATCGCCACGGGAATCGCGCTGGCGACCCGGCGGCGGGGGTGACATTTCGCGGGCGGACCGCCGGGGATGGGGTGCGCGCGGCGGCTGGGGCGCTTATATAAGCGGCCAACCCTGTCCGTTTCCGTTCGGAGCCGTCATGCCCTCCCGCCGTTCTGTTCTCGCCGTTGCCGCCGTTGCCGTTCTGGGGCTGTCCGCCTGCCAGAGCGCGCCGCCGCGCCCGGCCCCGCGCCCGATTGATTTTTCCAATTTCGGCCCGATCCGCCTCAGCGCCGGGGGCGTCGATTTGGTCAACGCCCATCGGCCCAGCGGCGGCGGCACCCATGTGGAGGACCGTTCGGCGGTTCCCCCGGCGGAGGCGGTGCGGCGCTGGGCGTCGGAACGGCTTCAGGCGGCGGGTGGGGCCGGGCGGGTCCGCGTCACCATCAAGGACGCCAGCATCATCGAGGTCCCCTTGCCCAAGACCCAGGGGGTGAAGGGCTATTTCACCAACGATCAGGCTCAACGCTATGACGGGCGGCTGGAGGTCGAGGTGGCGGGCGACATGCCGGAATACAGCGCCGGGGCCTTTCGCGGCATGACCAAAGCCACCGTCACCTATTCCACCACCGTGCCGGAAAACATCGCGCTGGCCGACCGCGAGGCCACCTATCTCGACATCACCCGCCGGATGATCGAGGATCTGAACGCCCGGCTGGACGCGGGCATCCGCAAGGATCTGGCCCCGATGATCCGGCGCTGATCCGGCCCCGCCAAAAGCCGCAGAACGAAGAAGGGCCGCCCCACCGGGACGGCCCTTTTTCAATCCAAGACCGCTGTTTTTAGTAGCGGTAGTGGTCCGGCTTGTACGGGCCTTCGGTCGGCACGCTGATGTAGGCGGCCTGCTTTTCGGTCAGGGTGGTCAGCTTGGCCCCGATCTTGTCCAGATGCAGGCGGGCGACCTTTTCGTCCAGATGCTTGGGCAGGACGTAGACCTTGCGCTCATAGGCGGCGGCGTTGGTCCACAGCTCGATCTGGGCCAGCACCTGGTTGGTGAAGCTGGCGCTCATCACGAAGCTGGGATGGCCGGTGGCGCAGCCCAGATTGACCAGACGGCCCTGGGCCAGAACGATCAGGCGCTTGCCGTCGGGGAACACGACCTCGTCGACCTGCGGCTTGACCTCTTCCCACTTGTAATTGCGCAGGGAGTCGATCTGGATTTCGCTGTCGAAGTGGCCGATGTTGCAGACGATGGCGCGGTCCTTCATCTGGCGCATGTGCTCCAGCGTGATGACGTCCACGTTGCCGGTCGCGGTGACGAAGATGTCGCCGAGCGGGGCGGCTTCGTCCATCGTGACGACCTGATAGCCTTCCATCGCGGCCTGGAGCGCGTTGATCGGGTCGATCTCCGTCACCATGACGCGCGCACCCTGGCTGCGCAGCGAGGCGGCCGACCCCTTGCCCACGTCGCCGTACCCGGCGACCACGGCGACCTTGCCCGCCATCATCACGTCGGTGGCGCGCTTGATGCCGTCCACCAGCGATTCACGGCAGCCATACAGGTTGTCGAACTTCGACTTGGTGACGCTGTCGTTCACGTTGATGGCCGGAACCTTCAGCGTGCCCTTCTTCATCATCTCGTACAGACGATGGACGCCGGTCGTCGTTTCCTCCGACAGGCCGCGCACGTCGTTCAGCATCTCCGGATACTTGTCGTGCATGATCTGGGTGACGTCGCCGCCATCGTCCAGGATCATGTTCGGGGTCCAGCCATCGGGGCCGCGCAGCGTCGCCTCGATGCACTCCCAGAACTCTTCCTCCGTCTCGCCCTTCCAGGCGAAGACCGGGATGCCGGCGGCGGCGATGGCGGCGGCGGCCTGATCCTGGGTCGAGAAGATATTGCAGGACGACCAACGGACGGTGGCACCCAGCGCGGTCAGCGTTTCGATCAGGACGGCGGTCTGGATGGTCATGTGCAGGCAGCCGACGATGCGGGCACCGGCCAACGGCTTGGACTCCCCGAACTCCGCGCGCAGCGCCATCAGGCCCGGCATTTCGGTTTCGGCGATGGCGATTTCCTTGCGGCCCCAGGCCGCGAGGCTGATGTCTTTGACCTTGTAGTCGGTGAAGGCGGCGGCCATGGGGCGTCTCCTGAGCGCGGGGATGATCCGGCGGGCCGGATGGGCCACGCCTGCATGGCGTCAGGGTGTAGCAGCGCTTGTGAAATCCCGCAAGCATAAAGATATCTTTATATCTGCAACAGGTGGCGGTCGTGGCCGTGGTGGCGTGGGAAAGGCGCGTTTTTGCGCAATCATGAGGTGTCCGTTGGCGTGAATGGGCACGCTATCATGGACAATCGTTGGAGATCACCAAGGTCCGGAGCACGGTTCAGAGGATCGACAATCTAAAGGATTACCCTGACTTGATGCACGTGTTGGTATCTGTAGGATAATCCAGTTGATGTTTGATCGTGTTATCATTTACAGTTTGGCAACCTACTTGCGTATGCGAATGCCAGCCGACCGTCTCTAAACAAAAACACCCTTGGTTGTCCTTTGGGGCGGCAAAGACTCCGAAGACCAATGTAATGTTGCGGGTTTGGATGCTGTCGCGGTGTTTGCGCGCGCGGGCCGTCCGCTTCGGATGGCTTTGGCCGTCGGGGCATGATCGGCGGCGTTGCTTTCGCGTGTTTTTCCAACCCGCAGGCGGCCGTTCCAACGGACAGGCGCGCGGCCTGCGGTGCGCCCTTGATTTGTCCGACCCTCTGAGGAGCGAGACCGTCCCATGGCACTCCAACGCTACCACGTTGAATTCGCTCACCTGTCGGCTGAGGTTCTGGAGACGTGGCGGATGGTGCCCAGCAGCATCGCGTCGGACACGCAGAATCGCTGCCAGAGCATGGATTCCAGCATCAAGCCCTGCGCCCCCGGCATGCGGATTTGCGGCCAGGCGCGCACTGTGGTGCCGATGCCCGGCGACAACAGCATGCTGTTGACCGCGTGCAGCATCGCCCGGCCGGGCGAGGTGGTGGTGGTCGCGGGCGGCGGCCTGGACGATGTGGCGATGGCCGGGGAATGGGTGGCGCGGAGCTGCCGGTCGCGCGGCGTGGGCGGTCTCATCATCGACGGGTCGGTGCGTGATCTGGCCGACATCCGCCAGATCGGCTTTCCGGTCTTTTCGCGCGGCGCGGTCCCGCGCGGCCCGCACAAGGCGTTCGGCGGCAAGATGGACGTGACGGCGGCGGTCGGCGGCATCGCGGTCAACCCGGGCGATCTCATCATCGGCGACGACGACGGCGTCACCGTCGTGCCGCTGGCGGTGGCCGACGAGGTGCTGGAACGCTGCATGGCGCTGCTGGCGCATGAGCAATATCTGTCGGAACAGCTTGAGTCCGGGCGGACGCTGGTTGATGTTCTCGGCCTTCCCGAGCCGGAACTGATCCTCACCCCCGGGGCGCGCTGACGTCGGGACGTCTTCCAACCACCATTGACCGGTCGCGGACGCTGTGAGCCGCCCGGCTTCGGGTGCGAGCCGTCATGACGCTGATTGTCCAGATCGTGTTGCCGATGTTCCTGCTCATCCTGGTCGGCTTTTACGCCGGCCGGTTTGGCAATTTCAGCAACGCGCTGTCGCAGGGCATTTCCCGTTTCCTGGGCTTGTACGCGCTGCCGGGGCTGCTGTTTTCCGCCATGGCGAAAACGACGATCCCCGATCCGGTCGAATGGGGGTTCGTCGGCGCCTTCTTCATCGCCGCGTTTTTGGTGTTCGCGCTGGGGTCCGGCTGGCGATTGCTGGCCGGACGCCGCGACGAGATGGCCATCGTCGGCTTTGCCACCTCCTTTTCCAGCATCGGCCTGCTGGGCGCGCCGATCCTGATGGACGCCTATGGCTCGGGGGTGGCGCTGCCGCTGATGCTGCTGATCCTGTTCCAATCGCCCTTGCTGTTCACCACCGTCACCGTGCTGGCCGAAAGCCAGCGCAGCAAGGGCGGGCGGCCGCTTCAGACCTCGTTGAACGCGATCAAGGCGACGCTGCTCAGCCCGATGATCGTGGCGATGGCGCTGGGTCTGGTGGCCAACGCGCTGCGTCTGCCGGTCCCCGATGCGGTGATGAAGGCGGCGTCGCTGATCGGCGGGACCGTGCTGCCCTGCGCCTGCTTCACGCTGGGGACCGCGTTGGCCTACAGCCCGCTGACCGGCCGTCTGGTCCCGGCCACGGTGATGGCGCTGATGAAGGTGGGCGTCCATCCGGCCTTGACCTGGGTGTTGGCGGCCAAGGTCTTCCACCTGCCGCCCGAATGGCTGGCCCCCGCCGTGACGGCGGCGGCGCTGCCCATCGGCATCAACGTCTATGGCGTGGCCGAGCGCTACCAGTCAGGCAAGGAACTGGTGTCGATGTCGCTGCTGATCTCCAGCCTGCTGTCGCCGCTGTCGATCTCCCTGGCCTATTGGGCGGTGATGGGGTGAGGGAGATACACGCCCAGGACGCGCTGGTGCGATCTGCTTGACCATTCGCGCGAAATCGGCGCGTTGCACACCAATGCAGGATTGTGCTTTGTTGGCGAGGCGGACGCGGTGGCGGACTGGCCGCCACCGCCGCCGCACATTGGGGAGGTGCAGAGGATGAAAGAGATCCTTGCTCTCCTGATCCTGCTGTTGCAGGTCGTCAAGGCGTTCCTTGATTACCTGAACCGCTGATCGGGCGGGTGTGTCGGGGATTACGGCCCCGGCGCACCCACCCCAAATGTTGCCCCATTCCCCCACCGCGTCAAGAGGGGATCACACCCTCTTCACGGAAGGGTTGCGGGCTTGCCATTCCGGCTTCCGTTCAGGCCCGCTTCCAGCTCGTCCCCTGCGGGCCGTCTTCCAGAACCACCCCCTGGTCGGCCAATTCCTTGCGGATGCGGTCGGCCTCGGCGAAGTTGCGGGCGGCGCGGGCGGCCTTGCGGTCGGCGATCAACTGGTCGATGGCCGCGTCGCTCAGGCCCTGGCCGCTGCCGGTCGGGGACCAGCGGAACCATGCCTCGGGATCCTGCTGCAACAGGCCAAGCTGCGCCCCGGCGGCGCGCAAGGCCCCCTTGGCCGCCGCCCGGTCGGCGTCGGTCGCCGCCTTGTTCACCGCCCCCGCCAGCTCGTGCAGATGGCTGATGGCGAGCGGGGTGTTGAGGTCGTCCTCCAGCGCGGCCAGAACGTCGAACGGCAGATCCGCCGCCGGGGCGTCCGGGCCGCCGCGCAAGGCCTGATACCAGCGGTCCAGCGTCGCCTTGGACTGGCGGATGCCGTCGCGGGTGAAGTCCAGCGGCTGGCGGTAATGGGCCGACAGCAGGGTCAGGCGGATGGCCTCGCCCGGGAACTCGTCCAGCAGATCGTGAACGGTGAAGAAATTGCCGAGGGACTTCGACATCTTCTCGCCTTCGACCGTCACGAAACCGTTGTGCACCCAATAGCGGGCCAGATGGTCGGTGCCGTGGGCGCAGCGGCTCTGCGCGATCTCGTTCTCATGGTGCGGGAAGATCAAATCCAGACCGCCGCCATGGATGTCGAAGGTGACGCCCAGATGCTCCTTGGCCATGGCCGAGCATTCGATGTGCCAACCCGGACGGCCCCGGCCCCACGGGCTGTCCCAACCCGGTTGATCGTCGGCGCTGGGCTTCCACAGGACGAAATCGGACGGGTCGCGCTTGTAGGGGGCCACCTCCACCCGCGCCCCGGCGATCATGTCGTCGAGCGAGCGGCGCGACAACTGGCCGTAGCTGGGCATCGACGGCACCGAAAACAGCACATGCCCCTCGGCGGCGTAGGCGTTGCCGCGCCCGATCAGCGTTTCGATCAACGCGATCATGTGGGTGATGTGGTGGGTGGCGCGCGGCTCGATGGTCGGGCGCAGGGCGTTCAGCGCGCCCATGTCGGCGTGGAACAGGTCGGTCGTCCGCTGCGTCAGCGTCTCGATCGGTTCGCCGCTCTCGCGCGAGCGGTCGATGATCTTGTCGTCCACGTCGGTGATGTTGCGGACGTAGGTGACGGACGGGTAGAGCCGGGTCAGCAGCCGGTACAGGGTGTCGAACACCACCACCGGGCGGGCGTTGCCGATGTGGGCGGTGTCATAGACCGTGGGACCACAGACATACAGGCCGACATGGTCCGGGCGAAGCGGCTCGAAGCGCTCCTTGCGGCGAGTCAGCGTGTTGTAGAGGTCCAGCGGCACGGTCTTGCGCTCCTGTCAAAACAATGGGGGAAGGGCGGGGGAAGGGCGGGGGAAGGGGTCAGGCGGTTTCGCCGTTCAGGCGGCGCAGCGCGCGCGCCCGACCGATCAGGGGTAGCAGGTTCTTCAATTCCGGTCCATGGTCGCGGCCCGTGACGGCGCGGCGCAGCGGCAGGAACAGGTCCTTGCCCTTGCGCCCGGTGGCCCCCTTCACCGCGTTGGTCCAGGCCCCCCAGGTGGTGAGGTCCCACGGTTCGGCGGGCAGCAGATCGGCGGCGGCGCGCAGGAAATCGGCGTCCTCGACCACCGGTTCGACCGGGGCGTGGGTGACGCTCCACCAGTCGCGCGCGTCCTCGATCCGGGTCAGGTTCGGGCGCACGGCGTCCCAGAAGGCGGCGTCCACCCCGTCCAGGCCCAGGGTGGCCAAACGGTCGGCCACCTCGGCGAAGGGGGTCAGGTGCAGGATGCGGGCGTTCAGGCGGGTCAGCTCTTCCGGGTCGAATTTCGGCGTGCTGCGGGCGATCTTGCCCAGATCGAAATCGGCCACCAGCTCGTCCAGCGTCCGCCGCGCTTCGATGGGGTCGGAGGTGCCGAGCTTGGCCAGCAGGCTGTTCACCGCCATCGGCTCGATCCCGTCATCGTCGCGCAGGCTGTCGATGGACAGGCTGCCCAACCGCTTGGACAGGCCGCCGCCCCCGGCGTCGGTCAGCAGCGGCAGATGGGCGAAGTGGGGGACGGTCCCGCCGATCGCCTCGAAAATCTGGATCTGCACGGCGGTGTTGGCGACGTGATCCTCGCCCCGGATGATGTGGGTGATGGCGAAATCGACGTCGTCCACCACGCTGGTCAGGGTGTAGAGCGGGCGGCCATCCTCGCGGATCAGCACCGGGTCGCTCAACAGCGAGCCTTCGAAATGCACCGGGCCGCGCACCAGATCGGTCCATTCCACCGCCGTCGGCAGCAGCTTGAAGCGCCAATGCGGTGTGTGGCCGTCGCGTTCCAACTGCGCGCGCTCCGCGTCGGTCAGACGCAGGGCGGCGCGGTCGTAGATCGGCGGGCGGCCCTGCGACACCAGGCTGGCGCGCTTCAGGTTGAGCTGTTCGGGCGTTTCGTAGCAGGGATAGAGCCGCCCGCTGGCCTTCAGCGCCTCGGCCACCTCGTCGTAACGCGGGTAGCGGTCGCTTTCGCGGGCGAAACGGTCCCAGGTCAGGCCCAGCCAGGTCAGATCGCGGGCGATGCCGTCGGCGAACTCTTGGGTCGAACGCTCCTCGTCGGTGTCGTCCAGGCGGAACAGGAAGCTGCCGCCGGTCTTGCGCGCGAACAGCCAGTTGACGAGCGCCTGGCGCACGTTGCCAACATGGATGCGGCCGGTCGGGCTGGGGGCGAAACGGACGGCGGTGGACATGGGACGGTTCGACTCGTTGGGCAGGATCGGAGATTGGCCCCTGTCCTAGCACGCCGCGCCGCGCTTCGAAAGCGCGGGCGTGGCGTCAGGATGGCGCGGACCTATCGGCTGAAGTCGGTGCCGAACCAGCGGGTGGACAGGCGCGACAGCGTCCCGTCGGCGCGCAGGCTGTCCACCGCCTGGGCGATGCGCGCGCTGAATTCCGGGTCGCCCTTTTCAATCGCCACCGCCAGCGGTTCGATGAACACCGGTTGGGCGGCCACCCGCAGCGGCAGCCCGTCGCGGATTCCGGCCAGGGCGGGCGGCAAGGCCATCAGCGCGGCGTCGAGCCGCCCGTCGGCCTCGGCCAACGCCTTCAGCGTGTTGGATTCATCGGGAAAGCGGATGATCCGGGCGTCGCGCACCTGATAGGTGAAGGGCGGCGTTCCGGGCACGCTGATCGACAGGGTTTGGTTGAGGTAGCTTTCGTAGGTCGAAAATTCCGACACGCCCAGCTTTTTGCCCGACGCGTCGGCGGCGCTGCGGATCGTGCGGTTGCCGGAATGCACGACCAGCGCGGCGGGCACGCTGTAATAGATCGCCGGGAAATCCAGAAGCTGCTGGCGCTCCAACGTCGGCGTCATCGAGCCGACCGACAGGTCCCAGCGCCCTTGCCAGCGCCCCGACAGGACGGCCGACCAGTCCGGCGTCTGATAGGCGACGGCCACGCCCAGCCGTTCGGCGACGGCCCGCCCGACATCGACGTCGAAACCGACCAGCGCGCCGTCGGCGTCGGTGAAGGAGAGCGGCGGGTAGGACGGGTCAACCGACACCACCAGACGCCCGCGTTGCAGAACCCGGTCCAGAACGGGGCCGGCCGACGCCGGGCGCGACCACAGCGCCGACGCGGCAAGGGCCAGCGGACCGGCCAGCGCCAGCAGGCCGACAACCGCGCGGCGGCCCCACCGGGGGTTCGGGGTGCGCCGGGCCGTCATGAATCACCGTAGCGCGCCATGATGGCGGTCAGCGTGCCGTCGGTCTTCATCGCCGCCAGCGCGGCGTCGATGGCGGCGACGCGGTCGGCGGGCACCGTCTTGCGGGCGAACATCAGGTGCAGGCCGGGGTTGGGCAGGGCGATCGGGAGCATTTCGATCTGCCCGTCGAATCCGGCCTTGCGCGCCTCCTCCAGCACCACGGGTTCGGAATCGCCCATGATGCCCTGCACCCGGTTGTCCACCAGCTTGCGGATGTTGGTGGCGTAATCCGTCGCCTCCTCCACCAGCGGGGCAAAGCTGGGCTTGGCGCGCAGCGCTTCGAACTCGTCGCCGTAGTAATAGCCGCCGATGACGCCGATGCGGAACTTCGCCGCTTCGGCGTCGGCCAGGGATTTCAGGGGGGAGCGCCCGGCGTTGCCCTTTTTGACGAACAGCGTCATCGGTTGAAAGTAATAGGGGGCGGAGAAGCGGGCGAAAACCAGCCGGTCCGGCGTTGGCTTGACGCTGGTCGAGGCGTCCACCGTGCCGTTTTCCATCTCGATCAGCACGCGCTTGAACGGCATCTCGCGAAAGGCGATGGCGCAGCCGATGCGTTTGCCCAATTCGCGCATCAGGTCGATGTCGATCCCAACCAGCGCGCCATCGGCGGTGCGGCTGCTGTATTTGCCATAGGACTCCCAGGCGACCGTCATCGAACAGGCGGCGTGCGCCGGTCCGGCCAAAAGGCCGAGCAGCGTTGCCAGTGCCAGACGATGGGTCGCCCGTTGTCTCATGCCTTTGTCCTTGCGCGGCCGATCCATTGGGACGTTGCAACCCAGCGGAACCATGATTAAGACCAATGCGTATTCACGCGTGACACACACTCACTGTCAAGACGCAGTGCGGCGCAACATTCGGCAAAGGCGGGATGACCGGAACAATGCTGTCACGCTCGCGCAGCCTCTTGACGAAGTTCCTGGTTCTGGTGGTGCCCATCGTCGTCCTGTGTTCGGTGGCGGCGTCCGGGCTGTCCACCTATCTGAACGCCCAGGATTTGCAGCGGCAATTGGGCCAGGAGATGATGAACGTCGTGGCGACGGAGGGGGTGGCGTTGGCGCTGCCCCTGTGGAATTACCGCAGCGACAACACCCAGAGCATCGTCGACGCCATCCTGGTCAACCCGAACATCAGCGGCGTGCGCGTCACCGACAATTTCAACACGGTGATCGCCGAAGGCGGGACCTTGGCGGCGGGGGACGGGCGTTGGGCCATCACCACCCCCATCCTGTCGCCGGTGGCGGGCGACGCCGCCTACATCGGGCGGCTGTTCCTGACCTACAACGACCATCAAATCCGCCGCACGGTGCGCGAACGTCTGCTGTCGGACGCCAGTCTGGTGGCGGCGCTGATCCTGGCGTTGTCGCTGGGGGCGGCGGTGGCGCACGCGGTCGCCATCGGCCGCCCGCTGACCCGCTTCGTCCGCGCGATCCGGCGGGCGGAGGACCCGACCTTGCGTCAACCGGTTCCGGTCACGGCGCGGGACGAGATCGGCGACATCATGGCCGCCTACAACCGCCTGCTCCACCGGTTGGGGGAGGAGGAGGAGGAGCGGCGGCGGGCCAACGACGCCCTGCGGGTGGAACGCGACCGCGCCGAGGACGCGTTGCGTCATCTGAAGGCCGCGCAGGACAGCCTGATCCAGGCGGAAAAGCTGGCGGCGCTGGGTGGGCTGGTGGCGGGCATGGCGCACGAGATGAACACGCCGATCGGCAACGCGCTGGTGGCCGCCAGCTTCGTGGTCGATCAGACCGTCGCGATGGAAGCGACGCTGGCCGATGGCAAGCTGCGGGCGCAGGCGCTGCGCGACTATCTGGCCGCCACCCGCGAGACGGTGGGCCATGTGGTGGACAGTTGCGACCGCGCCGCCGGGCTGGTCCGCAGCTTCAAGATGGTGGCGGCCGATCCGGGCGAGCAGGACCGCTCCACCGTGCCGCTGTCCGCCGTGATCGACATGGCGCTGGCTCCCTTCCCGGAGCGCACGGCCGCCCGCCATCCCATCCACGCCGAGGTGATCGGGGCGGATGGGACGGACGGCGACGCGGTGATCGGCAACCCGGTGATCGGTAACGCGGTGATCGACAGTTACCCGTCCCTGCTGGCGGAGGTGCTGACGGCGCTGCTGCGCAACGCCACCACCCACGCCTATCCCAACGGGGCGGAAGGGGCGGTCCGCCTGACGGCCCGCGCCGAAGCGGATCGAGTCGTCTTCGAGGTGGCCGATGACGGGTGCGGCATCGATCCCGACGCGCTGCCCCGCATCTTCGATCCGTTCTTCACCACCGACCGCCGGATCGGATCGGGCATCGGCCTGCATTTCGTCCACAACGCGCTTGCCCGCACGCTCAACGGGCGCATCGTGGTGGAGACGGCGGTCGGGCGGGGCAGTTGCTTCCGGCTGACCCTGCCCCGCCGGTTGGATCAGCCGTTGGCGTGACGCAGGGGCGCGTTTCGCTCAGCGGGCGCAATACTCCTGGGGCGAGACGATTTCCAGAACCGTCACCTTGGTTCCGCCGGGCACGATGTATTCCTGCGCGCCGCGCATGTCGCTGGCCTGCGGATCCCAATTGTAGGTGTAGCCCAGACGGGTCCAGGGGTAGCCGGTCTGCTTCAGGTCCGGCCCTTTGCGGTAGGAAAACACCTGCTGGTTGGCGAACCAGGACACGAAAGCCTGCGGGCCGTTGATGGTGTTGGCGCAGGCGGTCTTGGTCGGGTCGGGATCGGGGCAGGGGCGGAAGACGCCGTTGCCGGTCGGGCCGACGGGTTGCGGGGCGATGCTGATGCGGACGAATTTGGCGTTGCTGTCCGACGGGACCGCCGGTTGCAGGCCGAGCAGATAGTGAAGCTTCTGGATCACCTCTCCGGCCTTGTAGGTCTTGCAGATCTCCTTCACCTCCGGTTCCACCGTGACCCAGGTGCCATAGCTGTTGGTCAGGGTGACGGTCTTGCCCTCCTGCCCCACCGCCCAGGACGGGTTGTTCGTCAGGGTCAGCGCCGCCATCGGGTAGGTCAACGGGCGCAGCGGGCGGACGTTCGCCTCCTCATACACCGCCGAGCGTTCCACCGCCTGGACGTAGCGGTCGGTGTCGGAGAGCGGAGCCGTGGCGCCGGTTTTGGCGGCGTCGGGCGCGGTGGCGCAGCCCGACAGCGCCAGGGCGGCGACGGACAGCAGCGTCCAGGTGGGAGAGAGCCGGAAAAAGGGCATGGTCGGCGATCCCGTATAAATTGAGTTCCGCTATGGTATCACACGCCAAAAAGCCGTGCGATCCGATTTCCGGGGCGTTTGCCGGGCGGTGGGCCATCGGGTAGCCTGCGCCCATCGAACGGATTTCACCGGAGGAACCCACCCATGTCGGACCGAGTCTTGCGGATCGGTGTCGTGCTTGCGGGCTGCGGCGTCTATGACGGCGCGGAGATTCACGAAGCGGTCTGCACCCTGCTGGCGATCAGCAAGGCCGGGGCGCAGGCGCTCTGCTTTGCGCCGGACGTGCCGCAGGCCCACGTCATCAACCATCTGACCGGCGCGGAGACCGGCGAAAGCCGCAACGTGCTGGTGGAGGCCGCCCGCATCGCGCGCGGCAAAATCCAGCCGCTCAGCGCCTTTGACGCGGGCGCGGTGGACGCCCTGATCTTCCCCGGCGGCTTCGGCGCGGCGAAGAACCTGTGCGATTTCGCCGTCAAGGGGGCCGACTGCGCGGTCAACCCCGATGTGGCGGCGGCGGTCGCGGCGATGCGCGCGGCGGGCAAGCCGATCGGCGCGCTGTGCATCGCCCCGGCCATCCTGGCCAAGCTGCTGGGCGGCGACGGGGTGGAGCTGACCATCGGCGACGACGCCGGGACCGCCGCCGCGCTCGAGTCGATGGGGGCGGCGCACCGCGTCACGGTGGCGGGCGAGGTGGTGGTGGATCGGCGGCTGAAGGTGGCCACCTCCCCCTGCTACATGCTGGACTCCAGCCTGGCCGAGATCGCGCAAGGGGCGGACAATACGGTCAAAGCATTGATCGAGTTGGTGGATTGATCCCACCCGCCGACGGGGAAGCAAAACCCCGTCGGCCCCCGTCGCCACCGGCCATGCAACGGACGCTGACAAGATCAGCGCGGGTCAAGGCTGGTCATCCTATTCCCTTTGGCGTAAAAACACGCGTCCTGCTGCAGTGCGGGAACAGGGAATGCTCTGTCACAAGACAGGGCCGGAGAATAACCGTAATTTATTTGGGTGAATGAGATGACGGATCACGCTGCCTACGCCGATGATTTTCTTGGAGCCGATGAGAACCCGGCTGGGTTGATCGACAATTGGGGCAACTCGCCCTTCGTCGTCTTCCCGGCGCTGGTTCTGCTGCTCATCATGCCGCTGGCGATTCTGTTCCACCCGACCTGGATCGTTCTGCCCGCCGTTCTGTGGGCCTTTGGCATGATCGCGACCATCATCCGCCTGACGCGCGGCTGATCCGCTTGCCCGGTTGGGGCGGGCGGGGCCAGAGACACCCCCGCCCGCCCCATCCCGGTTCTTGAACAAGCCCGCAGTCTAAGATCTTGAGTCGAGCCAATATTTCAAAAACCTCAGCGATGATTGAGGCGGATGCTTCGCTCTTGAAGTGATTTCTACCAAAAGCTGCCCATCTTTTTGAAATTAACCTGTGGTAAAGGGTATCGGCCCTATTGTTTCGCATGCGGGGCAGAATCCGATGCGGGGGCTTTCCATGTATTACTCAGAGTTGAGCGGTCCGAGCGGCACAACCAATGTGCTGTCGACCACCACCAACAGCGCGCGCAAGGCGGCGGACAGCAAAAGCGCCGACGCCAAATCCACCGACGCGAAGGCGTCCACCACGCCAGCCAAAGCCGAATCCCCGGCCTTCACCATCAGCCAGTCGATGGAGTCGCTGCTCGACAGCATGACCGGGCAGGGCAGCAAAGGCGCGGCGGCCAGTGCGGGAGGCGGTGCGGGAGGCGGTGCGGCGACTGGGACGGGAACCGGCGGCAGCGTGCGCGCGCCCGGCGGCGGGCTGGAGCGCGCCCAGCAGGCGCAAGGGCTGATGCAAAGCGCCCTGGACCACAGCAAGAACCTGTCGAGCGTGTTCGGCAAGGCCATCGATTCGATGAAGCAGGGCTTGGGCGACGTGCTTGGTGCGCTCGGCATGTCCCAGGACGACATCGACAGCGCCACCTCCGGTTTCGGCGACGCGCTGAACGACAAGCTGGCCAACATGGATTTCAGCAAGATGGCCGTCGACATGACGGCGGCCCGCTCGCAATGGTCCATCGAGTCGCACGGCATGGAGTTGACCATCCAGGACGGCGACCGCAAGGTTCAAATTTCCTTCGCCAAATCGACGCTGGATTTCCGCAAGGATGAACAGCGGCTTCAGGGCGTGATGGACCGCAGCGGCTCCGGCTCCGTCGGGATGGAGTCCACCACGACCACCGCCACCGGCAAGTCCACCGGCATCATCGTGCGCGGCGAGGGCTTCAGCGACGACGAGATCAAGTCGATCCTGGGCAAGCTCAACGACATGGCCGCCAAGGCGGGCGGGGACGGCATGAAGGGGTTGGCGGTTCTGAAGCCGACCACCAGCAAGAACGGCGTCACCAGCATGACCCTCGACCTCTCGGTCCCGGTCGAGGGGCTGACCGACGGCAAGAGCGACGCCGCCAGCAGCGCCACCGCGTCCAGCGGCGCGGCGGGGGCCAGCGCCGCGAAATCGTCGGGCGTCAACATCACCGCCTGACGCGCGGGCGCGTTCGGTCGCGCTGAAAGGCGGCGGTGAAACGCGGTTGCACCGGAATCGGCCCGGCGGACCATGGGGGTGGTCCGCCGGGCCGTTTGCGTTTTGCCCCCACCTTCGGGCCGTGCCCTTTGGCGACCTCACGCCGGAAGTGTGAGGCTGCCCCGGCTGACGATCACGGCGCTGCCGCCGACATGGACCGCCGACAGACGACCGTCCGACTGGTCGGCGGTCAGATGGATGGTGCTGGGACGGCCCATGTCGGCCCCCTGAAGGAGGGTCCAGACGGTGCGGTCGGCGGTGGGGCGCTGGCGGTCGAACAGATAGCCAGCCAGCGCGGTGGCCGCCCCGCCGGTGGCGGGATCCTCGGTGATGCCCATCGCCGGGGCGAACATGCGGGCGTGAATCGTCTGTGGGTCCGCGTCGTCCGGCGCGATGGCGTAGACGTGCGGGGCCGGTTGGTCGGCCAGATGGGCGCGCCACACCGCCACGTCAAAGGCGATGGCCGACAGGGCGGCGCGCGAGGCCACCGGCACGATGGTGAAGGGGACCCCGGCGCTGTAGGCGGCGGGATCCAGCGCCGCCCCGCCGACCGCCTCTTCCGGCAGGCCAAGCAGCGCGGCGAGGATCGCCGGCGCGCGCACCGTGTCCAGCGCGGTCGGCAGCCGCGCGCTCGACAGGGTGGCGGTCATCGGTGCGTCGGCGCTGGCTGTGGTGATGCGCACCGGGACCGGCCCGACCCCTTCGCCGAACACGATGTCCCAGGGGCCGGGGCCGTCCAACTCCCCGGTCTGGGCCAGCACGATCGCGGTGCCGACGGTCGGGTGCCCGGCAAAGGGCAGCTCCACCGCCGGGGTGAAGATGCGCAGACGCCGGGTTTCCCCCGCCTGTTCGGGCGGCAGAACGAAGACGGTTTCGCTGAGATTCATCTCTTGCGCGATGGCCTGCATCGTCGCGTTGTCCAGCGCCCGCCCATCCGGCCCACGCCCATCGGGAAAGACCGCCAGCGGGTTGCCGCCGAACACGCGGTCGGTGAAGACATCGGCGGTCAGAAAGCGGAGGCTGTGCATGGTCGGAACCCTTTGGCTGCCAGAAACGGGGCGTTGGAACGCGGCCGATCCTGCGGCGACGCCGACGCGCTGACAAACGGGGAAAATTGCGGGGTCGGATTAGGTTGATTGATGCGGGTCCTGGGGGGATGATCGTTGGACGCAACGGGACGCGCGCCGCTCTGTTGCATTTGCGGCGCGACCGTCTATAAGGCCGGTCCGCCCTGGTCTCTCCGTCCCGTTTCCGAGCCACCCATGACCGACCGCGACACCCTGCTGGCGCTCAACCAGGCCTTTTACCGGGCCTTTTCCAACCGCGACGTCGCGGCGATGGCCGCGCTGTGGGCCGAACGGCTGCCGGTGTCCTGCCTGCATCCCGGCTGGGGCGCGCTGATCGGACGCGACGCGGTGCTGACCAGTTGGCGCGACGTGCTGCAAGCGCCCGACGGCGTGATCGTCCGCCCGCGCAACGAGCGGGTCATGCTGTACGGCGAGTCGGCGCTGGTGCTGTGCGAGGAGCTGTTGGGCGGGGCGGTGCTGGCGGCCAGCAACCTGTTCGTGCGCGAGGATGGGGCGTGGCGGCTGACGCACCATCAATCCGGCCCCATCGCCCAGCCGCGCGCCAGCGTGGAACGGCCCGACGACGACACCCCGCCGCCCCGCCTGCATTGAGGCGGGGAACGGGGCCGGTGCCGCTCACTCCGTCGGGATGTCGGCGGCGGGCGGGCGGCGGTCCTTGACGATGGACAGCGGCACATCGTCCGCCGCGATTTCAAAGATCGGGTGGCCGTCCAGCAGCGACGGGCAGCGCTTGACCTGGGTGAAGGCCAGGAAGAAATCGGCCTTGCGCCAATCCGGTTCGATGCCGTTGACCAGCTTCAGCCAGGGCGGCAGTTCGAACCGCACCGCCAGCGTGTTGCCGCAGACGGTCAGCGTGTATTGGCGCGGCGGGGCGTGGCCGTCGTTCTCGCGCTCCACGAACGCGATCAGCTCCTGCAAGGCTTCGTGCAGGGAGTTGCCCCAGTAATCCAGCTCATACTGGCCGTCGGCTCCGCGCACGCCGCCGATGAACTGGTTGTAATAGACATACTGGTTCGGGTGCATGGTCCCAAGCTGCCAGGCGTAGACCACGGCGATGACCGTCATCGCCGAGGCGAACCATTGGCCAAAGGCGCGGCCGCCGCGTTCGGACACCGCCCACAACCGGTCGGCGGCGATGGCCGCCATCACCACCAGCGGCGGGACCAGGAACAGGAAATGGCGGATGCCGTTGTAGACCGACGGCCGCAGCAGCATGAACAGCAGGATCGGCAGGAAGGCCGACAGCGCCAGCGGCAGGTAACGCACCGCCGTGAAGGCCCCCGTCCGCCGCAGCCCGCCGCGCAGCAGCCAGACGGCCGACAGCAGCAGCGCCGCCGCCACCCCGACCAGCACCGCTTCCGGCAGCTTCACCGCCAGATAAACCGGCAGATAGAGGATTGGCGGGTCGTTGGAATGGACCATCTGCCCCATGAACAGCGTCTGGATGTCGATGGGGAAGTGCGAGACGACCCGCAACGCCTCCAACGGGTTCAGCGGCTTTTGCACCGCCCAGGGCCAGAAGAAGGCCATGATGGCGTAGGCGACGGGAATGGCGGGCAGCAGCGCGACAAAGGCCAGACGGGTGTCGTGCAGCACCCAGCGGACGCCCTCCTGCCGGGCGACCAGGGCGAAATGCAGCAGCATGGCGACGGCCAGATAGAAGCCGGCCAACACCGCCCCCACCCGGATCGCCAGCGTCAGCCCCAGCACCAGCCCGAATTTCAACACCGCGCTGCGGCTGGGCTTGGGCAGTTGGATCAGGATGCGGGTGGCGAAATAGAGCGTCCACACCATGCCCGCCGCAAAGGGCACGTCCTTGGTGTTGTTGAACATCGCGCCGTAATAGACACCGCTCAGCGTCAGCAGGGCCGCCGCGATGAAGCCGGCGCGCGGTCCGGCCAGCAGGCGGGTGTAACGCCACGTCCCGGCGATGCCCAGCACGCCGACCAGCGCGCACAGCAGGTGGCGCGTCTCATACTCTTCAAAGGGGGAGATCGGGACCAGCACCGCCGTCACCAGATCGAACAGCCCGCCATAAAGGTAGAGATCCTTGAAATGGAAGGCGGAACGGTCCTGAAAGCCGGTCATGTAATAGGACAGCAGCTTTTTGCCGTAGATGTGCTGCACCTCCTCGTCCGTGCTGATGCCATAGGACAGGAAGGTCAGCGCGGCCAGAACCAGCAGGCCCAGCAGCAGCGCGCGGGTCAGATCGTCCCACAGCGCGCCGTCGCGCCGGGGCGCGCGGGGGGACAGCGGTTCCGCCGCCTCGGTCAACGCCCCGCGCAGCCGGACATGGTAATTCATGGCGCGCGCCCCCGGCGCGGCGGTTCGCCCACGCCATCCTCCGGGGTGAAGCCGTGGGCCGAGCGGATGATGAAGAGCGGGCGGCCCTTCACCTCGGCAAAGACGCGGCCCAGATAATCGCCGATGATGCCCAGCGTGATGAGCTGCAAGCCGCCCAGGAACAGCACCGCGACCAGCAGCGATTCATAGCCGGGCACGTCGATGCCGTGGACCAGCGTGCGGATCAGGCGGATCAGGATGTAGACGAAGGCCACGCCCGACACCGCCATGCCGACCAGACTCCACACCCGCAGGGGAAAGGTGGAAAAGGCGGTCAACCCGTCGAAGGACAGGCGCAGCAGCTTCAGGAAGCCCCATTTGGTGTCGCCGCCCGCGCGTTCGCCCTGGTGATAGGGGATCGCGGCCTGACGGAAACCGACCCAGGCGAAGATGCCCTTCATGAAGCGCGTGCGCTCCGGCATCCGGTTGATGACGTCCACCACCTTGCGGTCCATCAGGCGGAAGTCGCCCACCTCGCGCGGCAGCTTGATTTCGGACAGATGGTCGAACACCCAGTAAAACATACGGGCGAACAGCCGGTGTTTCAGGCTTTGCCCGACGCGGGCGTGGCGAACGGCGACGACGACGTCGTACCCCGCGCGCCACTTCTCCAGAAAGGCGGGCAGCAGTTCGGGCGGGTGCTGCAAATCGGCGTCCATCGGGACCACGGCGTCGCCGGTGGTGTGGGACAGACCGGCGGACAGCGCCAGCTCCTTGCCGAAATTGCGCGACAGATCGACGACCTTGATCCGGGGATCGGACTCGTGGGCGTCCAGCAGGCGGTCGAGCGTGTCGTCGCGGCTGCCGTCGTTGACGCACACCACCTCCCACCCCACCCCCAGCCCGTCCAGCGCCGGAACCAGCCGGGCGAACAGGGCGGCGATGTTGGGGCCTTCGTTGTAGAAGGGAATCACCACCGACAGGCGGGGGTGGCTCGGCCGGTTGCAGCGGCGGGCCGGGTCGCCGCCGGCGGTCGGAGTGGCCGGAACGGGCGCGTCGGAAAGGGGCATGGCCAGCCGTCGTATCAGTGCATCACGCGCCGGAACAAAGCGAAACGGGCGGTGGTTCCGGCGGACCACTGCGCCCTTTGGCGTATATCACGTTCCATAGGATTCTTCAAAACGCCCTCTTTCTGGCGCGGTTGCCCAAAAAAGCGCCGGTTGGCGCGGTTTTGGGCGAACCCACGGCTGCCGCAAGGGTCAACACCCTTGTTAGCGCTTTATTCCATCGCGGGGAACATGGCGGTTTCCCATAGCCTGCCGGGGTTTGACCGGGGCGGGGGCCATACGCGGGTGTGTGGCACGCTTTGTGTAATTGTGAACGCGGGCTGTCCTGTTTCACCCGGCAATCGTTCGTTTGTTCACAGCCGAGCGTTTCTGCCGACGCCCTTGCCGATGGAGGTCTGTCGCCATGAACCTGTTCAATCGTCTGAGTGTCGGTGCGAAGATCACCGCGTCGAGCGCCGGGATTCTGGTGTTTCTCATGCTGGTCGGGGGCATCGGCGTCGTTGCCCTGTCGGAGTCGGCGGGAACCGTGCAGACCTATGGCCGGTTGGGGCAGCAAACCAACGCGCTGGGCCGGATCGAGGCGCTGATGCTGAACATGCGGCTGAAGGCCACCGCCTTTCTGCTGAACGGGGAGGAGGCGGTCGGTCAGGCCGTGCGCCAGCAGGCGGGCGAGGCCGCCGCCGCGATCACGCAGGCGCGTGCGCTGTTCACCGATCCCGCACTGCTCGCCACCGTCGATCACATGGCCGAGGAAATCGCCCAGTACCAGGACGCCTTCACCAAGGTGATGGAGTTCCAGGAGCAGCGCGCCAAGGAAGCCGCCGATCTGGCGGAGATCGGGCCGCGCCTGGAAACGGCGCTGGACACCATCATGGACAGCGCCAGCTCCGCCGGGGACGCCGACGCTGCCTATTTGGCGGGCATGGCGTTGCGCCACATGCTGGCCGCCCGCATCACCGCCGCCCGCTTCAGCGTGGACGGCACCCCGCAACTGGCCAGCCAAACCCGCTCGCAATTCACCGACGCGTCGAGCCGTGGTGCTGCGATGATGGCCAAGCTGACCGATTTCGACCGCCGCAAGCTGGCGATGTCCTACACCGCCATGCTGCGCGTCTACATCACCACCTTCAACCGCATGGTGGAGGCGACGACCGGGCGCGACCGGCTGGTGCGCGAGGTGCTGCTGCCGGTCGGCTCCGCCATCGCGCAGGAGGCCCAGCAGCTCACCGTCGCCAGCGTGACCGAACAGCGCGCCCTGGGCGAGCGGGCCGACGAGTCCATCAGCCAGTATCGCCAGATCATGATCGTGGCCTCGCTGGCGGCGGTGGCGCTGGGGTTGCTGACGGCGGTGCTGATCGGGCGCGGCCTGTCGCGCCCGGTGGTGGCGATGACCGACCGGATGACCCGGCTGGCGGGCGGCGACCGCACGGTCGAGATCCCCGGCCTGGACCGCGCCGACGAGATCGGCGGCATGGCCAAGGCGCTGGCCATCTTCAAGGACAGCCTGATCGAGAGCGACCGCATGGCCGCCGCCCAGAACGCCGAGCACGAGGCGCGCCGCGCGCGCGGTGAACGCATCGACCGGCTGACGCAGGAGTTCGACCGGCTGGTGCTGACCGCGCTGGGCCGGGTGTCGGCGGCGGCGACCCAGTTGCAGGCCACCGCGCAAACCATGTCGGCCACCGCCGAACAGACCACCCGGCAGGCCGACGCCGTCGCCACCGCCTCCAACGAGGCGACCGGCAACGTGGAAACCGTCGCGGCGGCGACCGAGGAACTGGCGTCGTCCATCGCCGAGATCGGCCGTCAGGTCGCCGACAGCGCGCGGATCGCCGGGCAGGCGGTCGCCACCGCCCAGAAGACCGACAACACCGTGCGCGGTCTGGTCGACGCCGCCCAGCGCATCGGCGAGGTGGTGCAGCTCATCAACGACATCGCCAGCCAAACCAACCTGCTGGCGCTGAACGCGACGATCGAGGCGGCGCGCGCGGGCGAGGCGGGCAAGGGCTTTGCCGTGGTGGCCAGCGAGGTCAAGAACCTCGCCAACCAGACGGCCAAGGCGACCGAGGACATCGGCAACCAGATCACCAGCATCCAGCAGGTCAGCCGCGAGGCCGCCGCCGCCATCGCCGACATCGCGCGGGTGATCGACGAGATCAACCACATCTCCGCCGCCATCGCCGCGTCGGTGGAGGAGCAGGGGGCGGCGACCAAGGAGATCAGCCGCAACGTCCAGCAGGCCGCGCGCGGCACGCAGGAGGTGTCGGGCAACATCGCGGGCGTGTCGGAAGCGGCCAGCTCGACCGGCGACGCCTCGCGCGAGGTGCTGACCGCCGCCGACGGGCTGAATCACGAGGCGGAAGACCTGCGCGGCTTCGTCTCGCGCTTCCTCAGCGACATGCGGGCGGCGTAAGCCGCACGGACCACAGGCGGCGCAGACGTTGGCGTATGGCCGTGCAAGGGGGGACGCCGGGCGCGGTTTCCCCTTGCGCGGCGCGGTGCGGTTCGGCACATACACGGCATGATCCTGTCCCCCATCGCTCCCGATGACATGCCGGTGGCCATCGCGGCCTTTGCCGCGCATCTGGCCGACCACCCGGTGCCGTTGGCCGTGTTCCGCCGCATCGCCGCCACCTGGCCGGTCCGTCCGGTGGATGAGCCGGGCGGCGGGGTCGACACCCCCGAACACCGCGCGGCGGCGGTCGAGCTGGCCCACGCCCACGGCATCGACACGCTGGACGAGCCGCCCAGCCGGTCGTTCATGTGGGACGGCAAGGTCATCCGCACCGATGTGGAGGCAACGGTGATCGTGCATGAGGTGACGCACTGGCTGTGCGCCGCCCCCGAACGCCGCAGCCTGATCGATTACGGCCTTGGCCCCGGCCCCGAAACCACCGCCCGCAAGGAGGCCCGCGCCGACAAGCGCCTGTGCTTCGAAGACTGCATGCACGAGGAGCAGCAAACCTCGCTGCTGGGCGTGCTGTGGGAGGTGGAGTTGGGCCAGCCCGGCGTTCTGGCCTTTCTGGAACAGAATTGGATGGAGCATTGGGAGCGGCCCAGCACCGCCGCCTTTTTCATCCGCCACGCCGAGGAGCTGTTCACCCGTGGCCTGATCGATGCCGATGGGCGTCCGACCACCGCGCGCGCCTGGGCCGACGCCCGCCGCGCGGCGGGTGCGTCCGTTTCCCCGTCGCAGAGCCGCGCCGCATGAGTGTTCGGCGCTGATCCGTCATCGCGCACCGGATCATCGCCCACCCGATCTCGCGCACCCGATCATCGACCCTCATCATCGAACCAGGAGGCAGGACCACCCATGACGTGCTTGGCCGTGACCCGTTCGCTTCTCGCCGTGACCTCCGCCGTCGCGCTGTTGGCCTCCGCCCCGGTTCTCGCCGACCCGCTGAAGGTCGGGATGATCACCACCCTGTCGGGGCCGGGGGCCGGGCTGGGCATCGACATCCGCGACGGCTTCGCGCTGGCGGTCGGCCATCTCGGCGGCAAGCTGGGCGGGCAGGACACCCAGATCGTCGAGGCCGACGACCAGCAAAAGCCCGACGTCGCCGTCGGTCTGGCCAACCGCATGGTCGAGCGTGACCGGGTCAACGTCGTCACCGGCATCGTCTGGTCCAATCTGGCCTTGGCGATGATGCCGACGCTGGCCGCCGGGCAGACCCTGTTCGTCAGCCCCAACGCCGGGCCGTCGCAATTGGCGGGCGCCCAGTGCAACCCTTACTTCTTCAACGTCGCCTACCAGAACGACACCATCCACGAGGCGATGGGCAAGCACGTTCAGGACGCCGGGTTCAAGAAGGTCTATCTGCTGGCCCCGAACTACCCGGCGGGCAAGGATTCGCTGGCGGGCTTCAAGCGCTATTACAAGGGCGCGGTCGCGGGCGAGGTCTACACCCAGGTCGGCCAGCTCGATTACGCCGCCGAACTGGCGCAGGTGAAGGCCGCCGCGCCGGACGCGGTGTTCGCCTTCTACCCCGGCGGCATGGGCATCAACTTCATCAAGCAGTATGAGCAGGCCGGGTTGAAGGCGGCGGCCCCGCTGTTCGGCCCCGGCTTCTCCTTCGATCAGGACATTCTGGCGGCGGTCGGCGACGCGGCGCTGGGGGCGAAGAATTCGGCGCAATGGTCGCCCGATCTGGCCACCCCGGCCAACGCCAAATTCGTCACTGACTTCAAGGCGAAGTTCAACCGCCTGCCGTCGATGTACGCCGCCCAGGGCTATGACGCCGCACTGCTGATCGACGCGGCGGTGAAGGGTGTGAACGGCGACCTGAAGGACAAGGACAAGCTGCGCGCCGCGATGAAGGCGGCCAAGTTTGATGGGCTGCGCGGGACCTTCCGCCTGAACAGCAACCAGTTCCCGATCCAGAACATCTATCTGCGCGAAGTGGTGAAGGGGGCCGACGGGGCCGTCACCAACAAGCTGGCGGGCACGGTCTTCTCCGACCACGCCGACGCCTATGCCAAGGATTGCGCGATGAAGTGAGAAAGTCGGGACGTTGACAGCCCCGTTTTCTGTCCATCTTTGACCATCTCCTCTGACCGGCAGTCTGTTCATGCAAACACCCCGTCGCAATCATGGGGCGATTGCCCTGTCTTGGATCGCCTCTCCCCTCCGGGGAGAGGTCGGTCGGCTGTGCCGACCGGGTGAGGGGCTTTGCGCTTCCGCCGCGCTCCCGTCGAGCCTCCCCCTCACCCCAACCCTCTCCCCGGGGGGGAGAGGGGGCAAACGCATCCGCGCCCGCCTCATCGCCCCGCTGCTGTCCGCCGCGCTGGCGTTGTCCGCCGTTCCGGCGGTCGCCGCCGAGCCGCTGCGCATCGGTCTCATCACCACCTTGTCGGGTCCGGGCGCGGTGATCGGGGCCGACATCCGCGACGGCTTCGCCCTGGCGGTCGAACAGGCGGGCGGCAAGCTGGGTGGCCTCGACACCCAGGTGATCGAGGCCGACGACCAGCAAAAGCCCGACGTCGCCGTCTCGCTCGCCGCGCGGATGACGGAGAAGGAGCGGGTTCCGTTTGTGACCGGCATCATCTGGTCGAATCTGGCGCTGGCGATGATGCCGACGCTGGCGGGGGGCAACGTCTTCCTCATCAGCCCCAACGCCGGAACCTCGGCGCTGGCAGGCGCGCAGTGCAGCCCGTATTTCTTCAACGTCTCCTGGCCGGTGGACAGCATCGGCGAGGCGGCGGGCGCGGCGGCCCAGGCGCAGGGCGTCAAGCGCGTCTACGCGCTGGCCCCGAACTACCCCTCGGGCAAGGACGTCGTCACCGGTTTCAAGCGCGCCTTCAAGGGCGAGATGGTGGGGGAGGTCTACACCCCCTTCGGCCAGCTCGACTACGCCGCCGAGATCGCGCAGGTGAAGGCGGCCAAGCCCGACGGCGTGTTCATCTTCTACCCCGGCGGCATGGGCATCAATTTCCTGAAGCAGTACGACCAGGCCGGTTTGCTGGGTCAGATCCCGCTGACCGGCCCCGGTTTCAGCTTCGACCAGGACATCCTGCCCGCCATCGGCGACGCGGCGCTGGGCATCAAGGCCCCGCTGCAATGGTCGCCGGATCTCGACAACCCGGCCAACCGTGCCTTCGTCAGCGCCTTCCGCGCCAAATACGGGCGCATTCCGTCCTATTACGCCGCGCAGAGCTATGATTCCGCGCGCCTGATCGGCGGTGCGGTGGCGGCGGTGGGCGGCGATCTGGCCGACAAGAACGCGCTGCGCGCCGCGTTGCGCAAGGCCCCGTTCGAATCGGTGCGTGGGGCCTTCCGCTTCAACACCAACCATTACCCGATCCAAAGCTATTACCAGCGCGAGGTCGTGCGCGAGGCGTCGGGCATGCTGACCAACCGCATCATCGGCACCGTCTTCACCGATCATGGCGACGTCTACGCCAAAGATTGCCCGATGAAGTGAGGCGGCGGGCAACCGCCGAGGCGATGCCGGGTTTACGGTCATAATAAGGTAAGCTATTGGAGGTAAATGACTTTAACCGTCATCCCCGCGAAGGCGGGGATCCAGAGTTTGCAAGACGAACCCTGCGGAGGCGTCTGGATCCCCGCCTTCGCGGGGATGACGGCTCCATCGGGAACTTCATGGATTGTGAGAGGGGTTCAGGCCGATGGATGCGCTGTTGTTGGCCGAACAGGGGCTGAACGGGCTGCAATTGGGGGTGATGCTGTTCCTGATGGCGGCCGGGTTGACGCTCGTCTTCGGCATCATGGACCTCATCAATCTGGCCCACGGCTCCTTCTACATGGTCGGGGCCTATCTGACGGCGGCGCTGGTCCCGGTGCTGGGCGGTTTCCTGCCCGCCCTGGCGGTGGCGGTGCTGCTGACCGCGCTGCTGGGGCTGGTGGTGGAGGCGGTGGCGCTGCGCACGCTCTACCGCCGCGACCATCTCGATCAGGTGTTGGCCACCTTCGGCCTGATCCTGTTCTTCAACGAACTGATCCGCATCCTGTTCGGCCCGGTGCCGATCTTCCTCAACCCGCCCGCCGCGCTGGCCGGAACCGTCGATCTGTGGGGGCTGACCTACCCGGCCTTCCGTTTGGCGATTCTGGCGGTCGGGCTGGCGGTGGCGCTGGGGCTGTGGCTGCTGATCGCGCGGACGCGGGTCGGGATGCTGATCCGCGCCGGGGCGACCAACCGCGAGATGGTGATGGCGCTGGGCGTCGATGTCCGCCTGCTGTTCGGGCTGGTCTTCGCGCTGGGCTGCGGGCTGGCCGGGTTGGCCGGGGCGATGGCCGGGCCGGTGCTGGCGGTGCAGGTCGGCATGGGCGAGCAGATTTTGATCCTGACCTTCGTCGTCATCGTCATCGGCGGCATCGGCTCCATTCGCGGGGCCTTCGCCGGGGCGCTGCTGGTCGGCGTGGTGGACACGCTGGGCCGGGCGCTGCTGCCCGCCAGCTTCCGGCTGGTGATGGACAGCGCCAGCGCCAACGCGGCGGGGGCCGCCGCCGCGTCGATGGCGATCTATGTGCTGATGGCGCTGGTGCTGGCGGTGCGGCCGAAGGGGCTGTTTCCGGTTGGCTGATTATGTCCCAGCGTAGGCGATCGGATCGGCCAGACCGGCTTCGGCGAAGCCCTTCAGTCGCAACAGGCAACTGTCGCAGGCCCCGCAGGACTCGCCCGCCGGGGTGGGGTCGTAGCAGGAGTGGGTCAGGCTGTAATCGACGCCCAGTTCCAGCCCGCGCCGGACGATGGCGGCCTTGTCGAGCGTCATCAACGGCGCGTGGATTTTGAAGCGGCTCTGCCCCTCCACCCCCGCCTTGGTCGCGAGGTTGGCGAGCGTTTCAAAGGCCGCGATGTATTCCGGGCGGCAATCGGGGTAGCCCGAATAATCCAGCGCGTTGACGCCGATGAACAGATCCGACGCCCCCAGCGTTTCCGCCCAGGCCAGCGCGAAGGACAGGAACACCGTGTTGCGCGCGGGCACATAGGTGACGGGAATGCCGCTGTCGAGGCTGGCGGCGCTGTCGTGCTTGGGCACATCGATGGCGTCGGTCAGCGCCGACCCGCCAAAGGCGCGCAGATCAATGCTGGCGATGACGTGCCGCTCCACCCCCATCGCGGCGACCACCCGCTTGGCGGCCTCCAGCTCCACCGCGTGGCGCTGGCCGTATTGGAAACTCAGCGCGTGAACCCGGTAGCCCTGATGCTTGGCGATGGCGAGCACCGTCGTGGAATCCAGCCCGCCACTGACCAACACCACCGCATCCTTACCCGTCATCGCGCCTGTCCTTCTCGTCTGGTGGGGTGCCGCCCCTTGTCTGCATCGCTGTGTGGGGTGGTGGGGGATTTTTTTGACACAGATGAACACAGATAAACACAGATGAACGCGGATGCGGGAAGCCCTGTGGGGAGGTGCGTTGGGTGTGGTGATGTTTGGTGGGGTGCCGCCCCTTGTCTGCATCGCTGTGTGGGGTGGTGGGGGATTTTTTTTGACACAGATAAACACAGATAAACACAGATGGACATGGATAAGGCAAGGCGCTGTTGGAATAGCATCGCTGGTTCAGGTGGTGTTCAAGGGCTTGCTTCAGCGCTTTTGTTTTGAGTGGGTGGCTGTGTTCGCCATCCTTTCCTGATCCATGTTCATCTGTGTCTATCTGTGTTCATCTGTGTCAAAAAGCAGTGTGTGCGACGGTTTTTCGCGGCATGGTGGTCGGCGTGATCGCTTTAATCGTGAACGCAGGTGAACGCGGATGACCATCGATGTGGAAGGCGCTGTTGGAAAAGATCCGCTGACGCAGGCGGTCATTGGTGCCGCGTTTGAGGTTGCCAATGTCCTGGGCCGGGGCTTCTTGGAGGCCGTTTATCGCAAAGCGCTGACGCACGAGCTGCGCAGCCGTGACGTTCCGGTGCGTGAGGAGATTGAGTTCAAGGTTGATTACAAAGGCGCCTTGGTCGGGCGCTA
Source organism: Azospirillum sp. (assembly GCA_027486405.1). GTDB lineage: Bacteria > Pseudomonadota > Alphaproteobacteria > Azospirillales > Azospirillaceae > Azospirillum. The sequence continues at coordinate 44,771 of JAIXPD010000040.1, forward strand.
TGTGGCCGACATGATTGTCGGGGATGGTCTGATTGTCGAAATCAAGGCGGTGGATGCCATCGCGTCGGCTCACGTCGGACAAACGTTGAACTATCTGCGGGCAAGTGGCCTGAGCACTGGGTTGATCTTGAATTTCGGATCCTCCCGGTTGGGTTTCAAGCGGGTGACGCTGTAACCGAAAAGCCGACGGGGATCCGCGTTCATCGGTGTTTATCTGTGTTCATCTGTGTCAAAAATCCTCCTCCCCGATGCCTCTCCCGCCGCAAGCCTCCATGCCCCCCCTGACCCGATCCTCCCTGCTTCCCCGTGTCGTCCTGGTTGTTCTGCTGATCGCCGCGCTGGCGTTGCCCAGTGTTGCCGCGTGGGCGGGGGAGCCGTTTTATGTGCGGTTGGGGGCGCGGATTCTGGTGTTTGCGCTGGCGGCGGTCAGTTTGGATCTGATCCTGGGCTTTGGCGGCATGGTCAGCTTCGGGCACGCGGCCTTTGTCGGCATCGGCGGCTATGTGGTCGGCATCCTGTTCGCCCATCAGGCCGATGGATCGACGCTGTTCGGTTGGCCGGGGACGACGAACGGCTGGATCGTCTGGCCGCTCGCCATGCTGGCCGGGGGGCTGGCGGCGCTGCCCATCGGGGCGATTTCGCTGCGCACCAGCGGCGTGCCCTTCATCATGATCACGCTCGCCTTTGCCCAGATGCTGTTCTACCTGATGACCGGGCTGAAGGCCTATGGCGGCGACGACGGCATCGCGCTGTGGAGCCGCACCAGCTTTCCCGGCGGCCCCAACATCGCCGATCACGCGACCTTTTATTACGTCACGCTTGGGTTGCTGGTCGTCACGCTGGGGCTGTGCTGGCGGCTGGTGAATTCGCGGTTCGGGCGGGTCATTCGCGGGGCCAAGGACAACGAACGGCGGATGCGGGCGCTGGGCTATCCCGTCACCCGCTACAAGCTGACGGCCTTTGTCATCGCGGGCGCGCTGGCCGGGCTGGCCGGGGCGCTGCTGGCCAACGCCACCCTGTTCGTCGGGCCGCAATATCTGCATTGGAGCCGGTCGGGCGATCTCATCGTCATGGTGGTGCTGGGCGGCATCGGCACGCTGATCGGCCCGGTACTGGGGGCCGCCGCCCTGCTGCTGCTGGAGGAGTTCGTGCCGGAAGCGATGAATCTGGTCCAGGCGGGCCTGGGCGAGCATTGGAAAATCGTGCTGGGGCCGATCCTGCTGGCGCTGGTGCTGTTCGCCCGCAAGGGGTTGTGGGGTGTCGTCACCGGGGGGAACCGGGCATGACCGGGACATCAACGCCCGCCGCGCCGATGCTGGAGACGCAGACCCTGGTCAAACGCTTTGGCGGGCTGGCCGCGACCGACCATGTGTCGCTGCGCGTCGCGGCGGGGGAACTGCACGCGCTGATCGGCCCGAACGGTGCCGGCAAAACCACGCTGATCGGCCAATTGTCCGGCGAACTGACGCCGGATTCGGGCCGCGTCCTGTTCGACGGGCGCGACGTCACCGCGCTGGGGGTGGACCAGCGGGCGCGGCGCGGGTTGGCGCGCAGCTTTCAGATCACCTCGGTCTTTCCCAGCTTTTCCGCGCTCGACAACGTGGCGTTGGCGGTGCAGGCCCACGCCGGGCACAGCTTCCGGTTCTGGGGCGACGCGGCGCGCGACCGGCGTTTGAGCGACCCGGCCCGCGCGGTGCTGGCGCGGGTGGGGCTGGCGGCGCGGGCCGACGTTCCGGCCTCCGCCCTGGCGCACGGCGAAAAGCGCCAGTTGGAATTGGCGATGGCGCTGGCGAGCGGGCCGAAGCTGCTGTTGCTGGACGAACCGATGGCGGGCATGGGGCCGGAGGAGTCGGCCCGCATGATCGATCTGCTGGCGGCGCTGAAGGGCAGCGTCACCATCCTGCTGGTGGAGCATGACATGGACGCGGTGTTCGCGTTGGCCGACCGCATCACCGTGCTGGTGCGCGGGGCGGCGCTGGCCAGCGGCAGCCCGGCGGCGATCCGCGCCGACGCCGCCGTGCGCGACGCCTATCTGGGCGATGAGGGGGAGGCGGTGTGATGGAACCCCTGCTGCGCATCGATGGCCTGACCGCCGCCTATGGCCAGAGCCAGGTCCTGTTCGGGATGAGCCTGTCGGTCGCCGCCGGGGAGGTCGTGACCCTGATGGGCCGCAACGGCATGGGCAAGACGACGACGATCCGCTCCATCCTCGGCCTGATGCGCCCGACCGGCGGCAGCCTGCGCTTTCAGGGGGTGGAACTGGCGGGCCTGCCGCCCCACCGCATCGCGCGGGCGGGCATCGCCCTGGTCCCGGAAGGCCGTCAGGTCTTCCCCACCCTGACCGTGCGGGAAAACCTGATCGCCACCGCCGCCAACCGGCAGAACCGCGCGAATCCCTGGACCATCGAGCGGGTGCACGCCCTGTTCCCGCGTCTGGCCGAACGCGGCGGCAATCTGGCCCGCAACCTGTCGGGCGGCGAACAGCAGATGCTGGCGATCGGGCGCGCCCTGATGACCAACCCGACCCTGCTGATCCTGGACGAGGCGACGGAGGGCTTGGCCCCGCTGGTCCGCGCCGAGATTTGGGAGTGTCTGGCCCGGCTGAAGGCGGAAGGCCAGGCGATCCTGGTGGTGGACAAGACCGTGGCGGCGCTGGCCCGGCTGGCCGACCGCCACCACGTCATCGAAAAGGGCCGTCTGGCCTGGAGCGGCGATTCCGCCGCGCTGCTGGCCGACCCGACCCTGAAGGAACGCTATCTCGGGGTGTGAACGGCGCTGTCTTTGGGGAATGGGGGTCGTCACAACAGCGACAGTTGGTCCCCCGCTGCGGGCGGCGGTTTGAACTGGGTGCAGTCCAGGCGGAAATGGCGGGCCTCCAGCCCCAGCTTTTTGCGCGCCAGCAGGAAGCGGTTGCGCAGCAGGTCGGCGTAGACGCCGCTGCCCTTCATCCGGGTCCCGAACTCCGCCTGATAGAGCGCGCCCGCGCGGGTGTCGCGGACCAGCGCCATCACCCGGTCGGCCCGGTTGGGGACATGGGCGCGCAACCACTCCTCGAACAGGTCTTTGATCTCCAGCGGCAGGCGCAACAGGATGTAGTTGGCGGCACCCGCCCCCGCCTCCCGCGCCGCCGTCAGGATGGCTTCCAGTTCGTGGTCGTTCAATGTCGGGATCATCGGGCTGGCGAGCACGGCCACCGGCACGCCCGCGTCGCTCAAGGCGCGGATGGCGGCGATGCGGCGCGGCGGGCTGCTGGCGCGCGGCTCCATGATGCGGGCCAGCGCGGGATCGAGCGTCGTCACCGACATCCCGACGGAGGCCAAGCCGTCCTCCGCCATCGGTCCCAGAATGTCGAGGTCGCGCACCACCAGCGCCGATTTGGTGATGAGGCTGACCGGCTGGCGGAAATCGCGGCACACCTCCAGAATCCGGCGGGTGATCCGCTCCGTCCGTTCGATGGGCTGGTAAGGATCGGTGTTCGCCCCCAGCGCCAACGGCTGGCAGACATAGGATTTGGCCCGCAGTTCGGCGGCCAGCAGCTCCGCCGCGTTGCGCTTGGCGAACAGCCGCGTTTCGAAATCCAACCCCGGCGACAGGCCGAGATAGGCGTGGGTCGGGCGGGCGAAGCAATAGATGCAGGCGTGTTCGCAACCCTGATAGGGGTTGATCGACTGGTCGAACGGCACGTCGGGCGACTGGTTGCGGCTGATGATCGTCCGGGCGGAGGCCGGGGCCACCCGCGTCGTCACCCGGTCGGTCAGCGCCTCGTTCTCGCCCCAACCGTCGTCGGTCAGCACGCGGGTTTCGCGTTCGTACCGCGCGGTCGCGTTGCTGATCGCCCCGCGCCCCTTGGTCTTCTGTCGCTGAAGCTCGTCCATGCCGCCGAGGGTAACGCGGATAAACGGGAACGTAAAGTGAACATTCGGACGTGAAAAAAGCCCCGCCACGCGGCGGGGCCGGAGTGGGCAGGGGGACAGCGGCGGGCGATGGCCGCGCCGCTGCCCCGCCAATCCTTACGAGGCCGGTTTGGCCGGTTCAGCCGCTGGGGCCGGAGCGGGTTCCGGAGCCGGAGCGGGAGCGGGCGTCGGCGCGGGCGCGGGCACCGGGGCAGGTTCCTGAGCCGGTGCGGGCGCGGGTGTCGGCGCGGGAGCCGGTGCCGGAGTGGGTTCCGGAGCCGGAGCGGGCGCGGGTGTCGGCGCGGGAGCCGGTGCCGGAGTGGGTTCCGGAGCCGGGGCAGGCGCGGGTGTCGGCGCGGGAGCTGGGGCCGGGGTTGGTTCCGGAGCCGGAGCGGGCGCGGGTGTCGGCGCGGGGGCCGGGGTGGCAGCAGCAGCAGCCGCAGCCGCAGCAGCGGCGGCCTTGGCCTTGGCGGCGTCCGCTTCGGCTTCGGCGGCGAGCGTGGCGGTCACGCATTCGGCCAGCGCGTCCAGGGTCTTGGCCGATCCGGTCAGCGGGTAGTTGGCGGTGACGGCACCGGCGCGCACCGACAGGGCGCGCCCGGCGCGGATCCCTTGCAGCAGGTTGGCGTTCTTGGTGATGTCGAGCACCGCCCCTTGCCCGGCGACGACCGGAACATCCTCCGGCACGCCCTGGCCCTTGTCCACGCTGACGCGGATGCGGTCGGTCCCGCCGAAATTCAGCGACCATTTCGGGTGGTTGACGGCCAGGAACAAGGCCCGGTCGCGGTCCTGCGACAGGGTCAGAATGCCGCCGGTCGCCGGGGTCAGCGACGCGGAGCAGCGCACCAGCTTGCTGTCGCCGTCAAAGCTTCGGACCCCGGTCCAGCCCTTCGCGTCTTCGATTGGAAAGGATTCAACGCGCTGTGCCAGCGCCGTGCCCGAAACCGTCGCCATCAGCATGGCGCCCCAGAAAGCCATCGACTGTCGCATAGGCGGTGCCTCCAAAATATCCCCAATTGAGGGATACCCAAGCCATTCGTCCAAGTCAAAGAAACGGACGTTTTGGTCAGGGCTTTCCGGTCGCAACCCCGCCGTTGCTCCCATGAAGGGATGACAGGGCGTTGACACTCAACCGCCTTGACGGGTGATGGGCCGGATCCTAGCCTGTTGTTTGGAGCGATTCCAAACTTTACCCGCTGTGGCGGATCGACCGAGCAAGGGGAACGCGGTGGACGGGCGCGACGCGGGGGAACCGATGCGGCTGTGGGCGGGGATGGGGCGGGTCTTGGCCACCTCCTCCACCGTTGCGCTGCTGGCGCTGTGCGGGCTGTTGTTCGCCAGCCGGATCATGGTGACAAAGGCCGCGTTGGGCGCGGGCGCGCAGCCCTTTCAACTGGGGCTGATCGGCAACGCCGGGGCCGGGCTGTGCCTGCTGCCGTGGCTGTTGGCCTCTGGGCAGGGGCTGCCGCGCGGGTGGCGCGCGGGGGCGCTGTTCGTGGTGCTGGGCGTGGTCAGCGTCGCGGTGCCGACCGTGCTGTCGAATTTGGTGGTGCAGCGGGTGGGACCGGCCTACGCCGCCACCGTCTACGCCCTGTCGCCGCTGCTGACCATGAGCTTTGCCGCCGGGTTCGGGGTGGAGCGGATGTTTCCGCGCCGCGCCCTGGGCATCGGTCTGGGCTTTGTCGGCATGCTGACGCTGGTGTGGCAACAGGTGGCCGCGATTGATCTGGGGCAACCGGCCTGGGTGGTGATCGGGCTGGCGATTCCCGCCTGCGCGGCGCTGGGCAACATCATCCGGTCGGCCTTCTGGCCCGCCGGGGCCTCCGCCCTGGCCTTTTCCTGCGGGACCCTGTTCACCGCCAGCCTGACGCTGGGTCTGCTCGCCCCGCTGTTCGAGGATCCGCGCGGCTGGCGCTGGGCCGATCCGCCGATGCTGGGATGGACCCTGCTGCTGGTGGCTGCGTCGGCCGTGTCCTACTTGATGAACTTCCGCTTGCAGCGGATCGGCGGCCCGGTGGTGTTCAGCCAACTGGGCTATTGGGGAACCGGCTTCGGCGTTCTGCTGTCGGCCCTGCTGTTCGGCGACGTGCTGACCGCGCTGTCGGTGCTGGGCCTGGGGCTGATCGTGTGGGGTGGCCTGCTGGCCAGACGCCCGCCGGGGTGAGGCGCGCTCACTTGCCGGTGAGACTTACGAATTTGTCAGGCGAGGGGCGTTGCGGCTTTGTTGGGGGTGGTCGCGCCGCTCAGACCTGGAACAGCTCGATCACCGCGCCGTTGGCCTCCAGCCCGGCGCAGACCAGTGGTCCGCCGAAGCCGCAACCGCCGTCCAGCGTCAGGCCGACCGGACCGGCGGACACGCCCCGGTGCAACGGGTCAAAGCCGCGCACCACGCGGGTGAAGGGGCCGTAAGGGGCGAGCAGTTTGGCGAAACCGCCGCTGCCCCACCAAAAGGCGTCGCCCTGGTCGGCCAGCGGGCGGGCGGGATCCAGACCGGCGCTGACCATCAGCACGCCGCCGTCGCCGTCTGCCGGGGCGGTCGGCGGCTGCGGTGCGCCGGTGTGGGCGGCGCGGCGCAGGGCGTTGAACAGGGTGTCGTGGCCGGGGTGGGTCTGCATCCGTTGGCGCAGGGCGCGGGTCCAGCGGCCCAGCATCACCGCCCCGCCGCGCGCGGCGGCCATTCCACTTTCTGATGTGCCGCCATAGGCGGCGAGCGTCGGGCCGACGCCCTGCTTCATCATCCAGTCGAGCACCTGACGCGGGTCGGGGGCGAAGTGCAGTTGCAACAGCTTCTGCCACATCTCCTCCTGCGCCCCGCGCAGATAGACGATGTCGGTCGCCAGCATCCCCGGCACGGCGAGCAGCGCGCGGCGAAAGGCCAGCAACTGGTCGATGGTCTCGATGGTCCGTTCGCCATGACCGATCAGGTTGCCGAGATAGACCAGCCGGTCGCCCGGGCGGAAGCGGCGGGCGATGGCGTGGTGCATCGCCTCCAACCGGTCGGGCTGGGCGTGGATCGCCCCGACCGCCCAGATGTGGCGGGGGCGGCCCAACGCGGCAAAGCGGGTGTCGGCGGTTTTCTGCTGGTCGGCCATGCCCGTGCGAACGCCCACACCCTGCCCCGAATCCGTTCGGCGCGAAGTGTAGGCGTGTTGCGCAGCGGAAACAAAGCCGAAAAGAGAAACCGGCGCTGCGGATGGTCGCAGCGCCGGTTTCAAAAGACAGACGATGAGTTCGGTGGCTTCGCTCAAGCCGCCTTCGACAGCACCGATTCCAGACGCTCCGTCGCCTTCATCTCGTCGATCATTTCGACGGCGGCGAGTTCGCGGGCCAGACGCTCCAGCGCCGCCTGGTAGATCTGGCGTTCGCTGTAGGACTGGTCGGACTGGTCGGTGCCGCGATACAGGTCGCGCACCACCTCGGCGATCGACACCGGGTCGCCGGAATTGATCTTGGCCTCATACTCCTGGGCGCGGCGGCTCCACATGGTGCGGCGCACGCGCGAACGGCCTTGCAGGGTCTCCAGCGCGACCTTGATCCGGTCCTTGGTGGACAGGCGGCGCAGGCCGGAGTTGCGGGCCTTCGGCACCGGAACCTTGAGCGTCATGCGCTCTTTCTCAAACGTGATCGCGTAGAGCTGAACCTCAAGGCCAGCGATGCTGTGGGTTTCGATCCCTTCGACTCGACCGACACCATGAGCCGGATAAACGACGAAGTCGCCGGCTTCGAAGTCAAGCTTGTTCGACATGTGGGTTGGCTCTCACTTCTCGCGATCACGCCATTTTGCCGCCCCGGTGGAAGGGGCGAAAAAAGACCGTGCGACGACTGTGGCGCCGTGGGGATGGGACCCATCCACGACGATCACAAACATCGGTTCAGTCCTTGGACGTTGGGAGCGCCGGCAATGGCGCGAAGGCCGGCGTCTGGGCGCGCATTATAGCGATGTTACTGCCAAGTTACAAAGGGAACGCGCAGCAAGCCGGACGGTTTTCTCCACCGTCCGGCCATGGCCGACTTGACCATTTTGCATAGCAACATGCGTAAGGTCCGAGCGCGAATCCGCCCCGACTCCGTCCCTTGGTCCTGGGTTTAGGTGCTGGACCCCGGCTTGGGCGACAGATATTGCAGCTTGTCGGCCTTGCCCTTCCAGGCGTCGGCGTCGGGCAACGCGTCTTTCTTGCGGGTGATGTTGGGCCACTGACCGGCGTAGTCGCGGTTCAGCTCCAGCCACTTGGTGGCGCGGTCGTCGGTGTCGGGAACGATCGCTTCGGCGGGGCATTCCGGCTCGCACACGCCGCAGTCGATGCACTCATCCGGGTGGATGACCAGCATGTTTTCACCCTCGTAGAAGCAATCCACGGGGCAAACCTCGACGCAGTCGGTGTACTTGCACTTGATGCAATCGTCGGTGACGACGTAAGGCATGATCTTTTCTCTCCGCTCTTCCAGCCGCAGGATTCGGACCCGTCGCATCCGAATTGGCCCTGCCGGATTGCCAACCCGCCGCCTCCCTAGCACGCCGCCGCAAGCGGCTTCAACCCTGTCGGTGGTGTGGGCGTTTGCGTCGCGGGATCCGCCGCGACGGTGGCGAGGAAGCCGCGCAGGCTTTGGGTTTCCACACTGTCGATCCGGCGGACGAACAGGGTGGGCATCCGGGCCAGCGGATCGGGCAGGGCGCGCCAGGACAGGCGGTGCTGCCACGGCTCGCGCTCCACCACCGAACGCGGCAGAACGGTGACGCCCATGCCCGCCCCGACGCAGCCCAGGATGGCGTCGAGCGAGCCGAACTCCATCACCCGGTAGGGCACGCGCCCGGCGTCGCGCATCACCATTTCCGCCCGCCCGCGATAGGCGCAGGCCCGGCCGAAGCCGATCAGCGTGTGCCGCCCCGCCGTCCCGCTCACCCCGGTGGCCGGTTCGACCAGCACCAGTTCCTCGTCAAAGACCGGGGTGGCGATCAGATCGGGATGGTCCACCGTGCCGCCGACGAACGCCCCGTCGATCCGTCCGGCCAGCACCTCGACCAACAGGGTTTCGGTCGGGCCGGGGGTGATGGTCAGCTCCACCGCCGGGTGATCGGCGTGAAAGCGCGCCAGGATGGGGGGCAGCCGCACCGCCGCCGTCGATTCCATGGTCCCGACGGTCAGACGCCCGCCGCGCCCGGCGGCGTCGGCCACCGCGTCGCGCGCCTGGGCGACCAGCCGCAGCACCCGGTCGGCGTAATCGGCCAGCACCCGCCCCGCCGGGGTCGGGGCCATGCCCCGGCTCATCCGGTGGAACAGATCGACGCCCAAATCCTCCTCCAGCCGCTTGATCCGCGCGGTGACGTTCGACTGGACGCAATGCAGGCTGTCCGCCGCCCGGCTGACGCTGCCGGTTTCGGCCACCGCCTTCACCACCCGCAAGCCCGCGAGATCCATGCCGCATCCCTCCTGGCGCTGTGCCGCTGGCCAATCCTTTGGCCATTCTGTTCGCCGCTCCGCCCGACCGTGGCGGCGGACCATCACTGAAAGTGGAGTGTATCATCAGAACTATTCATTGGAAATGAGGTGGGACTCGCGCCCATGATGGCGGACCGAACAAACGGTTTCCCAATCACAGGCGGTTTCCACCATGCTTCGCGTGCTTGTCGGCGGCGTGATCGCGCTCGCCATCGCTATGGGGGTGGCGCGTTTCGCCTTCACCCCAATCCTGCCCGCGATGCAGGCCGCCACCGGGTTGGGGGCCGACGGGGCCGGTTTTTTGGCTTCGCTCAACTATCTGGGCTATTTTCTGGGCGCGCTGGGGGCCGGGTGGGTTCCGCGCGGCGCGGTGCGCACCCGGGTGTTCCGGCTGGCCTTGTTGCTGAACATCGCCAGCACGGCGGCGATGGGGCTGGAACTGGGCGACGCCAGCGGCGCGATGGTGATCTGGAGCGCGCTGCGGCTGCTGTCCGGCCTGTCGAGCGCGGGGATCTTCATCCTGGGCATCGCCATGGTGCTCGACACGCTGGCGCGGGTGCAGGGGGAACGCTGGGCGGGTTGGCTCTACACCGGGGTCGGGTTGGGCATCGCCCTTTCCGGCCTGTTCGTGACGCTGATCGGCGATCGGCTGGGCTGGCGCGGCGACTGGCTGGCGCTGGGCGGGCTGTGCGCGCTGGCCGGGCTGTTGCCGCTGCTGTGGGTGACGGACCCGCCGATCGTCGCACCGGTCGCCGGGGCCGGGACCGCCAAGGCCCCGCTGTCGCTGCCGTTGCTGCTGTTGACCGTGGCTTATTTCCTGGAGGGCGGCGGCTACATCGTGTCGGGGACCTTCCTGGTGTCGATCCTGAAGGCGACGCCGGAGACCGCCGCCGTCGGTCAGGCGGCGTGGATCGTCGTCGGGCTGGGGGCGATGGGGGCCGGGGTGTTCTGGGCGGCGGTGGCGCGGCGCTTCGGCTCCTGGTGGGCGCTGATCCTGGCCCATCTGGCGCAGACGGTCGGTATCCTGCTGCCCTTGACCGGATCGCCGGTGGCGGGGGTGCTGTCGGGGCTGCTGTTCGGCGGAACCTTCATCGGCATCGTGTCGCAGGCCTTTGCGCTGGGACGCTCGCTGTCGTCCGGTGGGGCCGCGCGGGTGGTGGGGGCGCTGACCGCCGTCTATGGCATCGGCCAGATCATCGGCCCGCTGCCCGCCGGGCTGGTGGTGGAGCGCACCGGGCGCTACGACTCCGCGCTGCTGGGGGCCGCCGCCGCCGTGGTGCTGGGGGCGCTGCTGCTGGCGCTGGGGGCCTGGATCGCCGGACGGCGCGACGCCGCCGGGGCGGCGGGGCTTGCGGCGGGGGCGCGGCGCTGACCGCTGCGACAAAAGGCGCGCGGGGGGACCGGTCCCCCGGCTTTTGCCGGTCAACCGCTTTGGTTACAGTTTCCCCGCACCGCACAACCGGCCGTGCGCATCACAAAAAATCGGGGGAAACATGAAACGCAAGCTTGTTCCGGACGTCGTCACCTCCCAGGAACTGATCCTGGTGTCGGAGGACACCTCCGTCGCCACGGTGTCGAAGCTGATGGCCGACAACAACATCGGCGCGGTTCTGGTGGTCAACCACGGCGCGCTGATCGGCATCGTCACCGAACGCGATCTGAACAACAAGGTGTTGTCCAAGGATGTCGATCCCGCCACGGTCGAGGTGGGCAGCGTCATGACCCGCAACCCCGACACCCTGCCGCCCGACGCCGACGCGGTGGAGGCGTTGACCCTGATGCATTCCAAGCATTACCGCCATCTGCCGATCACCCAGGGCAAGCGCGCGGTCGGCATCGTGTCGATCCGCGACCTGTTCAAGGTGGCCTATGAGCATCTGATGGCGGAACAGGCCGCCGCGTGATGGCGCATCCCTTGTCAGGGGCCTGACGCGACACGGGCGCTGGTGCGATGGCCCCAGCGCCCGTTTTCATGTCCGCCGGTCAATGCCCGGCGTTGCGCTTGCGCCGCCCCGCCGCCATCAGGTTCAGCGATTCGACCAGGGCCGAGAAGGCGATGGCGAAGTACAGATAGCCCTTGGGGATGTGGAAGCCCAGGCCATCGGCCACCAGCGCCACGCCGACCAGCAGCAGGAAGGACAGCGCCAGCATCTTCACCGTGGTGTGGCGGTTGACGAAATCGCCGACCGGGCCGGAGGCGAACAGCATCACCGCCATGGCGATGACGACCGCCGCGATCATCACCGGCAGATGATCGGACATGCCGACCGCCGTGATGACGCTGTCGAGCGAAAAGACGATGTCCAGGAACATGATCTGGATGACCACCGACTGGAAGGTGGCCAGCTTGGGGGCCGCCCCTTCCTCCTCGTGCCCTTCGACGGTGTGGTGAATCTCCAGCGTGCCCTTGGCCAGCAGGAACAGGCCGCCGCCGATCAGGATCAGGTCACGCCCCGACACCGCCCAGCCCATCACCGTGAACAGCGGGTCGGTCAGCTTCGCCACCCAGGCGATGGAGGCCAGCAGCATCAGCCGCGTCAGCAGCGCCAGCGCAAGGCCGATCTGGCGGGCCTTGTGCTGCTGGTGGGCCGGCAGCTTCGACGCCATGATCGAGATGAAGATGATGTTGTCGATGCCCAGCACGATTTCCAACGCGGTCAGCGTCAGCAGGCTGGCCCAGACATTGGGGTCGGCGAGCAGGTCAAGCATGGTGGGCGGCTCCGGTGGGCTGCAACAGGTGGCTGCATGGGTTGTTGGGGCGGGCGATCAGGACGTGACAAGGCCGGGCGGCGCGGTGTCCACCCCAAACCGCACCACATGAGGACGTGCCCGCCGGTGCGCAAGAGGGAACCGGCAAAGTTTCTGGCCCTTGCGGGTGGTCAGGGTGATCGGCAGTGTCGTGCGCGGCGCGGCCACGATCAAGCGCGGCGAGGGGGTGTTCTGTGAGCAGCCCTGTTTTTGGGCGAATCCGTGGTCGCGCCCGTCGCCCGGCGTTTCCTCTTGAAACATACCGGACGGTTGGTATCTAATGAGGAACCCCCTCAGCAGGATGTTTCCGCCATGCCCGCCACCCTTGCCGCCTACGGCTGGCTTGCCTCCGCCATCGTCTGCGAAGTGCTGGCCACCACGCTGTTGCAGAAATCCGAGCAATTCACCCGGCTGCTGCCCACCCTGGCCATGGCCGGGCTTTACGCCGTGTCCTTCTATTGCCTGGCCCAGTCGTTGCGCGGCATCCCGCTTGGCGTCGCCTATGCCATCTGGGGCGCGCTTGGTATTGTCCTGACGGCGGTCATCGGTGTGGTGGTGTTCCGTCAGGTCATCGACGCGGCGGCCCTGATCGGCATCGGCCTGATCGTGTCCGGGGTGGTGGTCGTGAACCTGTTCTCCCACAGCGGCCCGCACGGATCATGACCAGCGCCCATTCCCGCAAGAAGCAACCCGATCTGGTGCGCCGCAGCCTGTTGGACTGCGCCGCGCGCTTTGCCACCGAGCATGGCCTGACCAACCTGACCATCCAGGCCGTCGCCGACGCGGCCGGGGTGACAAAAGGGGGGCTGTTCCATCACTTTCCCACCAAGCAGGCGCTGATCGAGGCGACCTCGCGCGATCTGCTGGAGCGGTTGGACGCCGAGATCGACGCGCGTCTGGCGTTGGACAGCGTGGCGCAGGGCCGCTTCACCCGGGCCTATGTCGACATCGCCCTGGCCACGCAAAGCCCGGATCTGAGCAACCCATGGGCGGCCCTGTCGCTGTCGGTGGCGACCGATCCGGGGCTGATGCGGCTGTGGGGCGACTGGCTGGCGGGCCAGTTGGAGCGCCACCGCAGCACGGACAACGCGCCGATGCTGGAGGTGGTGCGGCTGGCCGCCGATGGCGCGTGGCTGACCCTGAAAACGGGAAACCCGGTGACGGACGTCGCCGCGCTGCGCGCCCGTCTGATCGCCCTCACCCGTTTGGAGGACACCCGTCTGGCCGACATCAAGTTGGCGGGCATCGGGCTGGCGGACATCAAGTTGGCGGGCATCGGGGCCGACGGACCGCAATCCCCATAAAAAAACCGCCGCTAAGCCGGATGGCCTAGCGGCGAGTTGAACAGGGAGGCTTCACGTCTGGGAGACGCTGGGTCGGGAGACCCAACCCCGGAGGGGAGCCTCCGGGACGAAACATCGAATGCTGCGTCGCAACATCCAATGATCGAAATTTGACCATTTCCCTGCCAAGTTTCCAGGCAAATTTGCGGAAAACTACCATGCGCAACGCGCATGGCTTGCAGGGCTTTGAATCCGCGAACAAAAAAGCCGAAATCGACCCGGTGTGTGTCGTTAAAACGACAAGACCGGGTTGATTTCGGCAATTCTCTTCCCAAGGGCGCAAAAACGGAGCGCCTGTTTTGAAATCAGAAGGGAGTCTCTGCCACTTTTTTGACCAGGAAGTCGCGGAAGACCGCGATCCGCTTGGAATGGCGCAGTTCTTCGGCGTAGACGAAGTAGGCGTCCACCTTCGGGCCATCGACCTCCGGCAGCACCCGCACCAACTCCTTGGATTGGCCATCGACCAGGAAATCGGGCAGGGCGGCGATGCCCAGGCCGCTTTCGACCGCGCGGTAGATGGCGTAGACGCTGTTGACCTGAAGAATCGGCCGCCGCGCCGCCGACGGTTCGCCCACATCCATGATCCAATTGACGTTGGGGATGGGGGCGCGCACGTCGGGCGGGTAGGCGATGATGTCGTGGCTGTCCAGATCGTTCGGCACCTTCGGCATCCCACGCTTTTTCAGATAGCTTGGGCTGGCGTAGAGGTGGAAGCGGATCGACATCAGGTGGCGCTGGATCAGATCGGGCTGGCGCGGCGTGTTCATGCGGATGGCGATGTCCGCCTCGCGCATGGCCAAATCCAGCTCGTTGTCGTCGATCAGCAGCGTCAGTTGGATGTCGGGGTAGATCGACATGAATTCGTTGATGCGCGGCGTCAGCCACGTTGATCCGAAGGCGACCGTCGTCGTCACCCGCAACGGACCCTTGGGATGCTCCCGGCTTTCGGTCAGCATCGCTTCGGTCATCGAGAGTTTGGCGAAGACGTCGCGGGCGGTGCGGTGCAGCAGTTCGCCCTGTTCGGTGAGGATCAGGCCGCGCGCGTGTCGGTGGAACAGAGGAACGCCGAGGCTTTCCTCCAGCGCGCTGATCTGTCGGCTGACGGCCGACTGGCTGAGGTTCAGGGTCTCACCGGCGTGCGTGAAGCTGCCGGCTTCGGCCACCGCATGGAAAACGCGTAGCTTGTCCCAATCCATCATACTGTCCCGCCCTCTCGCGCGATGACGGAGAGCCTCCCATTTTTTGAAGGCGGTGCATAGCCGCCATGCATCTTTATAGCGGGAACGCGCCCGGAACGCACGCTCTACCGCGCGGGATTCGCACGAAAATTAATCATGATCGCCGGAGTTATTCTCATCCGAACGCGCAGCGTTTACAGAATTGCAGAGCGCTTGGAATGGACGGTCCGGTTTGGCGCAGGGGCGGGCGGAACCGTGAAACAATTGGTTCGTCGCCCCGGCGGTTGCGTCAATCCGCCGCGTCGGTCAGGCGGGCCTTGGCGCGGTTGTCGTTGCCGATTCGGTGGCCGCTGATTTCGGCCCCGGCGTCCTGCGGCAAGCGCCAGAAGAACAGGCCGGAGACGCAGGCCAGACAGCCGATGACGACGAAGGCCGGAACAAAGGCCGTCGCGTCCAGCGCACCGCCGCCCCAGGTGACGGTCAGATGCAGGGCGGTCGCCCCGACGGCGATCCCCAGGGTGAGCGAGAGCTGTTGCATGACCAGGGCCAGCGTGTTGGCGCGGCTGGTCATGGCGTCGGGGACCTCGGCGTAGATCAGGCTGTTCATCGCGGTGAATTGCAGGGAGCGGAAAAAACCGCCCGCCAGCAGAACCGCCAGGATCAGCGTGTGCGGCGTTTCGGGCCGGAAAAACCCATGGCCGACCAGAAACACGCCGCTGACCAGCGCGTTGACGATCAGCACCCGGCGGAAGCCGGCGCGGCGCAGGATGGGGCTGGCCAACGCCTTCATCGTCAACGCCCCCGCCGCGCCGACAAAGGTCAGCGCGCCCGATTCAAAGGCGCTGAGGCCGAAGCCGATTTGCAGCATCACCGGGACCAGGAAGGGGACCGCGCCGATGCCGATGCGGAACAGCGTCCCGCCATAGATCGACGCGGCGTAGGTCGGCAGCCGCAGCAAGGCGGGGTCGAGGATCGGGCGCTCCACCCGCCGGGCGTGGCGCAGATAGAGCAGCGAGGCCACCACCGCCACGGCCAGCAGACCGGCGACCAGCGACGGCGGCAGCAGGTCGCGCCCGACATTCTCAAAGCCGAAGAGAAAGGCGGGCAGCGCCAGGGCGCACAGGCCGAAGCCCACCCCGTCGAACGGTTCGGCGGTCTCCTCCCGATGGTTGGGAATGAGCGTCAGGGCCAGCCCCAGCCCCAGCAGGCCGATGGGCACGTTGATGAAGAAGATCCAGCGCCAGGATGCGTAGGTGCTGAGCGCCCCACCCACCAGCGGCCCCAGCGCCGGGCCGATCAGGGCGGGCAGGGTCATCCGCGCCATCGCCTGCACCAACTGGTCTTTCGGCACGCTGCGCAGCAGGATCAGGCGGGCGACCGGGACCATCATCGCCCCACCGGCCCCCTGGAAAACCCGCGTGGCCACCAGTTCGGCCAACCCGTTCGACAGGCCGCACAGCACCGATCCGATGGTGAAGACCGCGATGGCGGAGGCGAAAACCGTTCGCGCCCCGAAACGATCCGCCATCCATCCGCTGACCGGCAGGAACACCGCCAGCGCCAGCATATAGGCGGTCATGGCGAAGCTGAGACGCAACGGATCCTCGCCCAGCGACTGCGCGATGTCGGGCAGGGCGGTGGCGATGACCGTCGAATCCAGATTTTCCATGAACAGGGCGCAGGCCGCGACCAGAGGGATCACGTAGGGAGAGGACGACACGGCGCGGGGCATGGCGGGCGAACCGACGGCAGCGGGGCGGTTCCTTCACTCTGGGGCGATTCGTCGCAAACACCACCGCTGATGGCGTGACGCAGTCATGCGCGGGCCGGACCCAAGGGTTTTGGGGGCGCGCCAAGGCCCGCGATCGTTGCCTGTGGGGGACTCAGCGGCCCGTGAAGACGGGTTTGCGTTTGTCGAGGAAGGCGCGGTAGCCCTCGCGGAAATCCTCGGTGCCGAAGCACTCATAGCATTCGGCGATCTCGGCGTCGGTCAGCGGGGCGGGGTCGGCCAGACGGTGGACAAAGCGCTTGTGCAGCGTGGCCGCCAGCGGCGCACCGGCGGAAATCCGGCTGGCAGTCTCGGAAATTTCATCTTCGAAACGGTTTTCCGACACGACGCGGTGGACCAGGTTCTTGTCCTTGGCCTCGGCGGCGTCGAACACGCGGCCTTCCAGCAGGATTTCCATCGCGGCCGGGCCACCCGCCACCTGGTGAACGAGTTTGAGTTCAGGCAGGGCCATCGAAATCCCCAACCGGCTGACCGGCACGCCAAAGCGGCTGACCTCGCTGCACACCCGCAGATCGCAGGCCAGCGCCAGCGCCAGCCCGATGCCGCAGCACGGGCCGTGGATCGCGGCGACCACCGGATGGCGCAGGCGGCGCAACCCGTCCAGCCCCTCGTCCATCAGCACGCCATAGGCGGCCCCTTGCGCCGGGCTGTTGCGCTCGCTCTCGAATTCCGAAATGTCGGCACCGGGGCAGAAGGAGCGCCCACCGGCCCCGCGCATCACCACCACCCGCACCGAATCGTCGGCCTCCAACGCCGCCAGATGGCCGATCAGCGCGTGCCACATCGGCTTGTCCATGGCGTTGAGCTTGTCGGGGTTGGTCAAGGTGAGGGTTGCGACCATGCCCTCGCGGTTCAGGGTGACGGTGCCAGCCATGCCGTGTTCCTCCGTGTGGTCTTTTCCATGCGCTCCCGTATGGAAGGCTGAACCACAGCGCGCACGGGCGCGTCAAGCGGAAGGAGCGTTGCCTTTGTACGCGGTCGGAAAGGTTCTGAACCCGGTGTCACTTGTCGCGCTGGAACGCCACCGCGCCGTCCACGCGCGGCAGCAGGCGAATGGCGTAGGGGCTGGTCTGGGCCAGCGCCACCGTGTCGGCCGGACCCGGCACCCGTTCGCGGTAGCCGACGCGCAAGGCCCCCGCCACCGTCTGGGCGCGGGTGATGGCCACGGCGAACCCGGCGGTGTCGCGCGGGCCGAGGAAGACCGCCACCGCCAGCCGGTCGGCGGGCAGGCTGACCGGCGGGGCTTCCCCCACCGTGGCCCACAGCTCCGCCCAGTCCTGGGCGGTGCGGGCCACGATCTGGGCGCGGGCGGTCGCCCGGCTGCGCTCCCCCTGCCAGACGGTTCCGGCGGGGGCGTCGCTGGGCGCGGTCCACTCCGTTCCCCCCGATCCGCCGGACCCGCTGGTCTGGCAGGCGGCCAGAGGCAGCGCGCCGAACAGCAGGGCGGCGGCGACGCGGGGGGCAAGGCGGCGGCGGATCATGCGGCTCAGGCGCTCCGGGGCAGCAGCGTTTCCACCAGCTTGGCCCAATAGCTGGCCCCGGTGGTCAGGATCGCGTCGTTGAAGTCGTAATGCGGGTTGTGCAGGCGGCAGCCCGGCCCGCTGTGCGCGCCATGACCCAGCCAGATGTAGGCGCCGGGGCGCTGTTGCAGCATGTAGCCGAAATCCTCCGCCGCCATGGTGGGAGGCGGTGCCCACACCACATTGTCAGAGCCGACGATCTGGGTGGCGACCGCCGCCGCCTTGCGCGCCTCCGGCTCGGTGTTGATGGTGGCGGGGTAGCCGGGGCGGAAGTTGAACACCGCCTTGGCCCCAAAGCCCTCGGCGATGCTCGACACCATGCGGGAAAACTGCTGCTCGATCCGGTTGCGCGTGGCCTCGGAGAAGGTGCGCATGGTCCCGCGCAGCACCGCGCCGTCGGGGATGACGTTGTAGGCGGTTCCGGCGTCCACCACGGTGATCGAGACCACCGCGCTGTCGGCGGGGTCGGTCCCCCGGCTGATGAGGCTTTGCGCCGCCGTCACGATGTGGGCGGACACCAGCACCGGATCGATGCCCCGGTGCGGCATGGCGGCGTGCGCGCCGTGGCCGGTGACGATGATTTCGAACTGGTCGGCG
Source organism: Azospirillum sp. (assembly GCA_027486405.1). Taxonomy (GTDB): domain Bacteria; phylum Pseudomonadota; class Alphaproteobacteria; order Azospirillales; family Azospirillaceae; genus Azospirillum. The sequence goes on from JAIXPD010000040.1 coordinate 63,277, forward strand.
GCGGCCATCACCGGGCCGGGATGCACGGCGATCTTGCCCGCCTCCAACTCCGGCCAATTGTGCAGGCCATAGACCTCCTCGCAATCGAACTGGGTGAACAGCCCGTCTTCGATCATCTTCTGGCCACCGCCCCGGCCTTCCTCGGCGGGTTGGAAGATGAAATGGACGGTCCCGTCGAAATTGCGGGTTTCGGCCAGATAGCGGGCGGCCCCCAGCAGCATGGTGGTGTGGCCGTCATGGCCGCAGGCGTGCATCTTGCCGGGATGGCGCGAGGCGTAATCGAAATCGTTCGCCTCCGGCATCGGCAGGGCGTCCATGTCGGCGCGCAGGCCGATGGCCCGGCCGCTGCCGGTCCCCAGCCCCTTCAGCGTGCCGACGACGCCGGTCTTGGCCAGCCCGCGATTGACGGTGATGTGGCCGAACTCGGCCAGTTTGGCGGCGACGACGTCGGCGGTGCGGTTTTCCTCGAACCCCAATTCGGGATGGGCGTGGATGTCGCGCCGCCACGCGGTCATGTCGTCTTGCAGCGCGGCGATCTTGTCGATGATGGGCATGTCTCTAAACGCTTCTTTTTTTGAGGAGTGCGCGGGGATGGACCGGTCGTTGCCGGAGGTCCCGCGTCAGTCGGGAATCCGCATGCCGCGCTGCACCGCCGGGCGGGCGGCGACGGCGTCGTGCCAGCGCTTCAGGTTGGGGAAGCGGTCCAGAAGGCTGCCGCCCGCGACCGCCGCCGCCGCGATGAAGGGAAAACACGCGATATCGGCGATGGAATAGCTGTTGCCGAGAAACTCCACCGCCCCCAGCCGCTCGTCGAGCGCGCCGTAGCAGCGCATCAACTCGCCCTTGTAGAGGTCGATGGCGTAGGGGATCTTCTCCGGCGCGCGCACCGAAAAGCGCATCATGTCCACCGCCGTCGGCCCCAGATCGCTGACGCCCAGCATGAACCAGCTCATCGCCTCGGCCCGGTCGTCGAGGGATTCGGGCAGCAGGCGGCCGGTGCGTTCGGCGAAATGCAGCAGGATCGCTCCCGATCCGAACAGGCGGCGGGCCTTGCCGCCCGGCAACTCTTCGACCAGGGCGGGAATCTTGGTGATCGGGCTGGTCGCCAGAAATTCGGGGCGCTTGTTCTCCCCGGCTTGCAGATCGACCCGGTGGACCTTGTAGGGCAGGCCCACCTCTTCCAGCATCACGGACGCCTTGCGGCCGTTGGGCGTGGGAAAGGTGTAGAGCGTGAGCATCGAAGCCAATTCCTTCCGCAGCAGGTCCGGCGGCCCGGCCAAGATGGCCCGGCCCCGACAGGCGCGATTGACCCCGTTACTCTGGCCGATTTGCGCGCGCAACGCCAGAGGGGTGCCAGAGCCAGGGCAATCGCATTTGGGGCTGATATTCCTTGAAAAAGACTTTCGTCATCCCCGCGAAGGCGGGGAACCAGAGTTTGCAGGACGACTCTGATGGAAAAGCCTGGATCCCCGCCTACG
>JAIXPD010000059.1 GCA_027486405.1 Azospirillum sp.
CGCTTCCTTTTCTACCGCCGCCGCGTCGCTTCGTGAAGCGCCGCCCCGTCGGTGGAGCGGGTTATAGTGGCACCACACCAAACCGCGCAACATCTTTTTTCAGTCCCAATGCATTTTTTTGACGGCAGGCTCAGAAGGGGCTGTTGGACAGGTCGTCCTCGTGCCACGTCCGGCCATCCCGCTCGATCAGCGCGATGGCCTGCGACGGCCCCCAGGTGCCCGCGATGTAGGGCTTGGGCTGCTGCGTCTTCCAGCCTTCCAGAATGGTTTCGGCCCAGGCCCAGGCGGCTTCAACCTCGTCACGGCGCATGAACAGGGTCGGGTTGCCACGCACCACGTCCATCAACAGCCGCTCATAGGCGTCGGGGAAGCGCGCGCCGAAGGTCTCGGCAAAGCTGAGATTGAGCGGGGCTTGCCGCAGACGCATGCCACCCGGACCGGGTTCCTTGGTCATCAGGTGCAAGCGAATGCTTTCATCGGGCTGCAAACGCACGATCAGGCGGTTGGCTTGCAGCTCGCCCGCCGTTTGCGGGAAGATCGAATGGGGGATCGGGCGGAACTGGATGACGATTTCCGACATCTTGGCCGGAAGACGCTTGCCGGTGCGCAGATAGAACGGCACGCCCGCCCAGCGCCAATTGGCGATTTCCAGCTTCAGCGCGACAAAGGTTTCGGTGGTGCTGCCCGCCGGAATGCCGGGTTCGTCGGCGTAGGCCGGGACCGCGCCACCCGTCACCGCGCCCGCGCGGTATTGGCCGCGCACGGTGCAGGCCCCGACCTCCTCCGGTCCCATCGGCTTGAGCGAGCGCAGCACCTTCAGCTTTTCGTCGCGCACCGCCTCTTGCAGCAGCGACACCGGCGATTCCATGCCGACCAGACAGACGAGCTGCAACAGGTGGTTCTGCACCATGTCGCGCAGCGCGCCGGAATGGTCGTAATAGTCGCCGCGCCCTTCGACGCCCACCGTTTCGGCCACGGTGATCTGCACATGGTCAATGTGGTTGGCGTTCCACAGGGGTTCGAACAGGGAGTTGGCGAAGCGCAGAGCCAACAGGTTCTGCACCGTTTCTTTCCCCAGATAATGGTCGATGCGGTAAATCTGGGATTCGGAGAAGACGGCACCGACCTGCTCGTTGATGGCGCGGGCGGAGGCGAGATCGCGGCCAATCGGCTTCTCCAGCACGACCCGTGCGGCCGGTGTAACCAGCCCCGCCGCCTTCAAACGGTCGCAGATCGGGCCGAACAGGCTGGGCGAGGTCGCCAGATAGAAGATGCGCACCGGTTCGTCGCCGCGCCCGACAAAACGCTCGGCCAGGTCGCTCCACCCCTCGCTCGACGTGGCGTTGACCGACACATAATCCAACCGCTCGACGAAGCGGGCGAGCAGGGCCTCGTCCAACTCGTCGGCGGCGACGTGGCGGCGCACCGCCGCGTCGGCCTTTTTGCGATAGTCCGCCAGATCAAGCGCGCTGCGCGACACCGCGATGATGCGGCTGCCCGGTGCCACCTGCCCCGCCCGATCGCGCAGATACAGGGCCGGCAGCAGCTTGCGCAGGGCCAGATCGCCGGTGCCGCCGAACACCGTGTAGTCAAAGGCGGGCAAGGGCGCGGCAACGGTGCGGGGGTGCGACATCGGTCTTCTCAGCTCTCGGATTGTTCGGTGGCGGAGGATGAGGCGTTGAACTGGGCGGCAATCAGGCTGGTCACAGCCTCGCGGGTCGGCATCGCCGGGATGGCCCCGCGCTGGGTGGTGGCCAAGGCCCCCGCCCCGTTGGCGAAGCGGCAGAGATCGGCCAGCGGCGCGTCGGGCGTGGTCAGCAAGCCGGACAGGAACCCGGCGACAAAGGCATCACCGGCCCCGGTGGTGTCCACCGGGCGCACGGAAAAGCCCCCCACGCTCACATGTTCGGTCCTGGTCAAGCAGGTGCAGCCCTTCGACCCGTGCGTCACCACCAACGCCTGTGCGGCATCGTGCCACAGCGTCCGCCCGGCAACAACCGCATCGGTGGATCCGGTCAGAAATTCAAGCTCTTCGTCGCTCAGCTTGATGACGGTGGAACGCGCAATCCCCTGACGGATCGCGGCGCGCGCGGCGTCGGCGCTGGGCCAGAGATCCAGACGCAGGTTGGCGTCGAACGACACCATGCGGTTCTGCGCCCGCGCGGCGTCCACCGCCGCCCAGGTGGCGGCGCGCGGCCCCTCGCCGATCAGGGCGAGCGAGCCGAAATGCAGGAGGTCGGCGGCGCCAATGGCGGCCAGATCGAGATCCTCCGGGACCAGATTGCCCCACGGCTCGCCGTAGAACAGGAATTCACGGTCGCCATCCTCGGCCAGCGACACGAAGGCCAACGGCGTGCGGTTGGCGGGATCCTGGCGGACCAGCGTCGCGTCCACCCCGGCATCGACCAGCGCCTTGATGAGAAAACGGCCGAAGCCATCCGCACCGACCTTGGCGATCATCGCGCTTGGCACCCCCAGGCGGGCCAAACCGACGGCGACGTTGGCGGGTGCCCCACCGGGGGCCTTTTGAAAGGCGGGAGCGGTGGCCAGATCGGTTCCGGTCACGGTGGGCACGAAATCAATCAACACCTCGCCCATGCAGATCGCGCGGATCGGGCGGGCCGTCTCCGTCTCCGGCAGCGTGGCGATGGACATGGCGGCGGATCCTTAAGAAAGAGGGTGAAGGGAAACAGAAGCTGGGGAAAGAGATGCCCCCGCCCCGGCGTTGCCGACGGCGCGGAGGCAGTTTCAGGAGAGGAACGCAACAGACGGCGCAAACAGAAACGCTTGCTTGGAAAGCTTTACTTGGACGTCCAGCCCTTGTACTGGCCGACATTCTCACGGGTGATCAGGTCGGACGGGATCAGGGTGACGGGCTTGTCAACGGCCTTGCCCTGCATCAGCTGATAACCGATGTCGACGGCCTTCTGGGCCATGGCGAACGGGTCCTGGGCGGAGGAAGCTTCGACGAGGTTGCCGGGCTGCTTCAGCGCGGTTTCGATGTCGGGCGCGCCGTCCACGGCGGTGATGACGATGCCGGTGCGCTTCAACTGCTTGGCGGCCAGATCGGCACCGATGGCCTGCGGGTCGTTGATGGCGAACACCGCGTCCACCTTGTCATAGGCGGTCAGGTAGCCGATCATGACCTCCAGGCCACCTTCGCGCGACCCCTTGGCGTTCTGGTTGTCCGACAGCAGCTTGATGCCCGAGGCCTTGGCCAGGACGCTCTTGCAGCCGTTGACGCGGTCCACCACCGCCGACACCGGCGGGCCGTTCATGATGATGACGTTGCCCTTGCCGCCCAGCTTGTTGACAATGTACTGGCAGGCCTTTTCACCGGCTTCGACGTTGTTGGTGGTGACGGTGGCGGCGGCCCCCTTGGCGGCGACGTCCACGGCCACGCCGATGATGCCGGCGGCCTTCAGGCGGGCCATGGCCGGGGCGATGGCTTCCGGATCGGCGGCGTTGACCAGGACCATATCGACGCCCGAGGCGATGAAGTTGTCGATCTGGGTCGATTGCTTGTTCAGGTCATAATCGGCGGAGACGGCCGTGACCTTCACGTTGGCACCGCCCAGCTCCTTCGCCTTGGCTTCCGCGCCCTTGACGATCTGCACGAAGAACGGGTTGCCGAGGTTGCCGACGGTGACGCCGATGGACTTCAGGTCCTTGGCCAGGGCCGGGGCGGCGGTGGCGATCAGAGCGGCGGTGGCCAGCAGCAGGGATTTCTTCAACACGAGAGATTCCTCCAGTTATTGAGTGCTTGATCGCACGTTGTGTCAGTGGCGTGGATGCTTGGGCGTCTGTTCGTCCCCGCAGGCCGGACGCCGCACGCGGCCTTGCGGGTGTTCCGTGGGACAGGGCCGGGATCAGGTCCGGGCGCTGCCCTTGTTGCGGTAGCGGTCGAGGGCGACGGCACCGACGATGACCCCACCCTTGATGATGAGCTGCCAGATTTCGGTGACGTTCATCAGGATCAGGCCGTTCGACAGCACCGCGATGATGAGCGCGCCGACCAGCGTGCCGAAGATGGTGCCGATGCCGCCGACAAAGCTGGTCCCGCCCAGGATGACCGCCGCGATGGCGTCGAGTTCATAGCCGGTGCCAAGCTGCGCGCCGTTGGCCGAGTAGGTGCGCGCCGCCGACATCACCCCGCCCAGCGCGGCCAGCACACCCGAGGCGCAGTAGACGAAGAGCAGGACCGCCCACACCTTGATGCCGGACAAACGGGCCGCGTCGGGGTTGCCACCCACACCGTAGATGCGCACACCCAGGACCGTGCGGCGCAGGATGAACCAGCTCAACGCCACCACCGCCAGGGCGATCACCACCAGCCAGGGGATGCCGAACAGATACTCGTTGCCGATCCAGGCGAAGGGCAGCTCGGCGTTGAACACCGTGGTGTCGCTGCCCAGCAGGCGGGCCAGACCGCGCACCGCCGTCATGGCCCCCAGGGTGACGATGAAGGGGGGCAGGCGGAAAAAGGCGATCAGCGAGCCGTTCACCGCGCCCAGAACCAGGCCGCTGAGCAGCGCGATCGGGATCGCCGCCCACGCCATGCCGGTGAGGGACAAGGCCACCGCCGTGACCGCCGACACCGCCAGCACCGCGCCAACGGCCAGATCGATGCCGCCGGTCAGGATGACGAAGGTCATGCCGGCACCCAGCACGATGTTGATCGACGCCTGTTGCGCCACGATGGCGATGTTGCGCGCCGTCAGAAACTTGCCGGTCGCCAGATCGAAGGCGACGCAGATCAAAATCAGGACCGGCAGCATGCCGACCACTTGGATGATGGACCGAATGCGCTGCCGCCGGGCGGCGGCCTGGGCCGCGTCGTCGTTGGCGGCCTCGGGCGTGTTCGCTCCGTTTGTCTTGATGACCGACTTGGCGATCATGGTGGTGCCCTCCTTGCAGCGCCGGCTTGTTGATGACCGCCGGCCTTCCGTCAGCCCGTGATGGGCTGCGGTGTTTGTCGCGTGGCTGTGGGGTCGCGACGCCGCTGTGACGAGCGGCGCGCGTGCGGTCAAAGAGTGACGCCGGTGGCCAGCGCCATGATGTTTTCTTGATTGATGGCCGTGCCGCTGGTCCCGCCGACCTCGCCCATGATGTGGCCTTCGCGCATCACCAGGATGCGGTCGCAGATGCCGATCAGCTCCGGCAATTCGCTGGAGATCACCAGCACGCCGACGCCGTTGCGGGCGAGCTGGTCGATGGTGCGGTAGATTTCCGCCTTGGCCCCGATGTCGATGCCACGGGTCGGCTCGTCCAGGATCAGCACGCGCGGGCCTGCCTCCAGCCAGCGCGACAGCAGGACCTTTTGTTGATTGCCGCCCGACAGCGCGCCGACGTTGGTGGTGGGGCGATCCACCCGGATGCCCAGCGCCTTGATGGCGTCGAACGCGCGCTGCTTGGCGCGGCCACGGTTCAGCACGCCGCCGGTGCGGGCATCGCCGTCGCAGACGAAGAAATTGATGTTGTCCTGCACCGACATGTCGAGGAACAGGCCCTGGGCCTTGCGATCCTCCGTCAAATAGGCAAGACCGGCGGCGAGGGCACCCGCCGGGGTGGGCCGCGTCAAGGCCACCCCGTCGATGCGCACCGCGCCGCCGACCATCGGGTCAGCGCCGTAGATCAGACGCGCCAACTCCGTGCGACCGGACCCGACCAGACCGGCCAACCCCAGAACCTCGCCCGACCGCAGCGTCAGGCTGGCGGGATGGACGCGGCGACCGCCGTCGGTCACACCCTCGACCTCCAGAACCGGCCGACCGGGGGCGCGGCTGTTCTGGTGGTCATGCTTGTAGAAACCCGCCAGATCGCGGCCGACCATCATGCGGACCAGGCGTTCGGCGCTGATCTCCGGCTTGTCCAGCGTGCCGACGTAAGAGCCGTCGCGCAGCACCGCCACCCGGTCGGACAGGGCGTAAATCTCGTCCATCCGGTGGCTGATGTAGATGATCGCCAGCCCTTCGTCGCGCAGTTGCCGCATCAGGGCGAACAGGCGGTCGGTTTCGCGGGCCGACAGGGTGGTGGTCGGCTCGTCCATCACCAGCAGCTTGGATTTGGTGTGCAGGGCGCGGGCGATCTCCACCATCTGCCGTTCGGCGATGGACAGGTCGCGCACCAGCGTGGTCGGGCCGAAGGTCGCCCCCAGCCGTTGCAGCACCTCGCGGCAATCGTCGCGCATGCCAGCGCGGTCGATCATGCCGTGGCGGGCGCGTTCGCGGCCGAAGAAGATGTTTTCGGCCACCGTCAGATTCGGCAGCAGCGAGAGTTCCTGATAGATGATGGCGATGCCGTGATCGCGCGCCACCTGCGGATTCGTGACCTGGACCGGCACACCGTCGATCAGGATTTCCCCGCCGGGATCGGCCTGATAGGCCCCCGACAGCACCTTCATCAGCGTGCTCTTACCCGCGCCATTCTCCCCCATCAGGGCCAGGATTTCACCGGACCGGGCGTCGAGACGGACGTCGCGCAGCGCCTTGGTCCCTGGGAAGGTCTTGGAGATTCCGCGCATTTCGAGGATCGGCGGACGCACGTCCTCTCGTGGCGCGCGCAAGGCGGTCGCACCCATGATTCTCTCCCGGTGACGGATCGTTTGTTGCGGGTTGGACGCCGGTCTATTGGTTGACCAGGATCTCCCGGCTTGGGCTGTAGTTCAGATGCAGGGGCAGGATCGCCGCCCCCAACGCCGCCGCTTGCCGCCCGACCTGGCCAAGCCGGAGCGGCGGCGGTCGTCGGGCCTCCGGCACGGCTTCGTTCAGGTTGCGGTTCAAACGGGCTTCCAGATCGCGCCGGATGTCCATCGGCAGATCGCCGTCGATGACGATGGCCTCGACGTCCAGCAGGCAGGCCGCCGACAGCAGCGGCATGACCAGCGCCTCGGCGGCGTCGTCCAGCCACTCCCCGACCAGGGCCGGATGCTGCGGAATGGCGCGTTCCAGCTCGCTGCGCATGGTGATGTCCACGCCGTTGCCGCGCAGATGGCGGATCAGCGAGTTGATCGAGGCGCGCGTCAGCAGGATGTCGCAGCTGTGCGTCGGGGCTGGGGCCGTGGCCAGCCGCGAGGCCCCCACCGGCATCAGGCCGATGTCGCCCGCGTTGCCGGTGACGCCGCGATAATACTCCCCGTTCATCACCAGACCGCCACCGATGGCCGACCCGATGAAGAGGTAGACGAAGCTCTGCAACTCACGGCCACAGCCGCGAAACATCTCGGCGACGGCGGCGGCGGTTCCGTCGTTTTCGCGGAACACCGGCAGACCGGTCGCCTCGCCCAGTTGGGCGGCGATGTCCACGTCGTTCCACACCTTGTAATCCTCGACCCGGATGTCGAGTTCGCGCCGCCAGCTTCCCATGTTGTAGGGGGCGGCGACGCCGATCCCGGCCATCCGGTCCTGCGCCCCGACGGGCAGCGTGGCGCGCATTTCGGCGATGTCGCCCAGCGCCAGCGCCAAGGATTCCTCCGGCATCGGGAAATCGCGCTCGTGATGGCGGCGCTCCACGACATGCCCACGGAAATCGACCAGCAGCGTGTCGACCGAGCGGCGGCCGACCTTCACCCCGATGGAATAGGCCCCCTCCGGATTCAGCGAGAGCAGGGTCGCCGGTTGCCCACGGGCACCCGACCGCTTGCCCTCGCTGCGGATCAGCCCACGCTCTTCCAATTCCTTGACGATGACACCGGCGGTGTTGCTGGTCAGGCTGACCGACCGGGAGAGATCCGCCTTTGACGCCTGCCCCAGCCGGCGCAGGGCGTTGAGGATCACACGCTCGTTGAACAGGCGCAGATTGACGGAGTTGCTGCCCTGGCCGTTGCCGGTCCCAGTGCTGAGCACGCTTCCCGTCGCGCTGTTCGTGTAAGAGACGTAAGACACCCCGGCATCCTCCCAACCGTTCATCCGTTGCGGTCTTTATGACCGGGTGAACGTCTTGAACACAATCTCCCACACGAACCATCGGCGGTCAATAACTAATTCACGGTGATTTAATTTTATGGAACTGAGTCGTCGGGCGCGCTAACGTGCCGGTCATTGCCCGAGAAGCCTGCGATGCGACTCAAAGGTTGCTGATGCAGGGGGTAGCCAACAAACTACACCCACCCAGGGAGATGACAACATGCTGAAAGGGATAAACCCTTTGCTCGGCCCGGATCTGCTGAAAATCCTGCGCGCGATGGGTCATGGCGACGAGATCGCCATCGTCGACTCGAACTACCCGGCGGAAACCGACGCCAAGCGTCTGGTGCGCATGGACGGGATCGACGCCCCGTCCATCGTCGACGCCATCCTGTCGGTGATGCCGCTGGATGATTTCGTCGAACACAGCGCGTTCCGCCCCGGCATCAAGGGTCAACCCGACCGGATCGAACCGGTGATGACCGATCTGGCCGCCGCCGTCGCCCGCCACGAACCGACGGTGACGCTGGTCCCGCTGCACGGCGATGATTTCTACGCCCGGGTCAAGACCGCCCACGCGATGGTTGCGTCGGGCGAACGGCGGCTCTACGGCAACATCATCCTGCGCAAGGGCGTCGTCCGCCCCGACTGACGCAGCCCTTATCAACCCGCCTTCCAACGCGAAGAACCACAGGCGCAAATGGATTTTTGCGCCTGTTTCTTGCAACGGTCGATTTCATTGGTAGCATATCCCCATCATCATGCAATTTGATGATCGGCACACCCGGACCGCCGCGACACCGGGGCGCAGGGGGATGCAGGATGGCGACACACCCACAACCGACCAACAGGCCGGCGACCAACAGGCCGGCGACCAACGGGCAGGCGACCAACGGGCAACCGGCCAACGGGCCGGATGCTTTTCTCGACTCGGCGATGTTCCGCGATGAGCAGGGGGTGATCCGGCAAGGCCGCGCCCCGGCGGACGCCGACGCGCCGCTGGTCGGTTTGGCCCTGTCGGGGGGCGGCATCCGCTCCGCCTCCTTCAGCATGGGGATCATCAAGGCGCTGCACCGGCGGGGCCAACTTGGGGCCTTCGATTACCTCTCCACCGTGTCGGGCGGGGGCTATGCCGGGTCGGCGCTGACCTGGCTGATCGGGCTGGGCAAGCTCGACCGGCTGGGCGATTACCTCGCCCGTCTGCGCTCGCACGGTCATTATCTGGATCCCGGCCGCCGTTTGACCATCACCGCGCTGGCGGCGGTGGTTCTGCGCACGGTGTTCATCAATCTGCTGGTCTATGGCGGCCTGCTGAGCGTCGGGCTGTTCGCGCTGGAACGGGTCATGGACCGCCTGCCCGGCGGCCTTGGCCTGACCGGCGCGCTTTGGGGCGCGCTCGCCATCGCCGTCCTCTTCGCCATCGCCGCCTTTGTCTACGCGCTGGCCACCGGCATCACCGCCGACACGGTCGCCAAGCGCCGCTACCATTGGCGGTTGGGCTGGCAGCGCTGGGGCGGGGCGGCGCTGGGCGGGGCCGCCGGGTTGGTGGTGCTGGGGCTGCTGCCCCATCTGCGCGCCGCCGTCGATGTCATGCTGGCCGATTACATCAGCCAGGATTTCGCCGGGGCGGGCCTGGGCGGCGTCTCGGTGGCGCTCAGCGGTCTGGCCTCCCTCGTCGCCAAGGCCAGCGAAGCGTCCAAATCCGGGGAGGCGGCGACGGCCCCGCCCTCCCCCATCATCGCGCTGCTGGCCCCGGTCGCCGCCGCGCTGGCGGTTCTGGGCGTGCTGCTGGTCGCCTATGACGTCTCGCTGAAGCTGACCTTTGGCGGGGCGCTGCTTCTGCTGCTGGTCGCCGGGGGTGTCGGGGCGGTCGCCGACCTCAACATGATGTCGCTGCACCGCATGTACCGCGACCGGCTGATGGAAGCCTTCCTGCCCAACGGCGACGCCATCGCCGCCCAGGCATGGACCGCCGCGACGGAGGCCAACGGGGCCATGCTGACCCGTTTTGTCCAGCGCCCGTTCCATCTGCTGAACACCAACGTCATCCTGATCGATTCGCCCAACACCCAGGTGCGCGGGCGCGGCGGCGACAACTATGTGCTGACGCCGATCCATGCGGGATCGACCACCACCGGTTGGCACCCGACCAGCGCCATCATGGGGCGCAACGGGCGCGACGGCCTGACGCTGGCCACCGCCGTGGCGATTTCCGGCGCGGCGGTGAACGCCCATGTCGGGCCGGGGGCGCAGCCCAGCATCCTGCGCAACGGCGCGGTGTCGTTCCTGCTGTCGCTGTTCGGCCTGCAACTGGGATACTGGGTCAGCAACCCCGACAAGCCGGTGAGCAACGGCAATTATCTGGTTCCGGGCTTTCACGCGCTGACCGGCGGCGGCTTCCACCGCTCCGCCTGGTTCCACATGCTCAGCGACGGCGGGCATTTCGACAACACCGGCGTGTATGAGCTGATCCGGCGGCGGGTGCGCACCATCGTCGCCGTCGATGCGGCGGCCGATCCCGATTACAAATTTTCCGACCTCAGCGCGATGATCGAAAAGGTGCGCGCCGATTTCGGGGCGGAGATCCGCTTTCCCGGCGGGTCACGCGGCACGCTGGCCGAACTGCGGCCCAGCCGACCTTGCGTGGATTTCCCCAACCTGTCGGTGGCCGAGCGCGGGTGGATCGAGGGAACCATCACCTACGCCGACGGCAGCGAGGGGCAGCTCTTCTTCGTCAAGCTGACGCTGATCGACGGCCTGCCGACCGACGTCTATGGCTACGCCACCGCCAACCCGCCCTTCCCCAACCAGAGCACCGCCGACCAGTTCTTTGACGAGTTCCAACTGGAAAGCTACGTCACGCTGGGCGACGCCATCGCCGACGGCCTGCCGCTGTAAGGCACAAACCGGGGTCACGCACAAACCGGGCGGTCCCCGATGGAACCGCCCGGTCCTGCGTCACCGTCTCAGACGAAACTCAGCGCCCCAGCAGGCTGAAGACCGAGGCCCCGGATTCCGCCCCGCTGACCGCGTTGCGGAACAGACCGAACAGCTCACGCCCGCAACCATGGCTGGAGTCCACGCTGGCGGGTGGCGGCGCGCCCCGGCTGTCCCACTCCGCCGCATCGACCAGCGCGTCGAGCGTCCCGGCCTCGGCGTCCAGGCGCACGAGGTCGCCGTCGCGCAGCTTGCCCAGAGGCCCGCCGTTCTTGACCTCCGGCGTCACATGGATGGCGGCCGGGACCTTGCCCGACGCACCCGACATCCGCCCATCCGTGACCAGCGCCACCTTGAAACCCTTGTCCTGCAACACGCCCAGCGGCGGGGTCAGCTTGTGCAGTTCCGGCATGCCGTTCGCCGCCGGTCCCTGGTAACGCACGACGACGATCACGTCGCGATCCAGTTCCCCGGCGCGGAAGGCCGCCTGGACGCCCTCCTGGCTGTCGAACACGCGGGCCGGGGCCTCGACGATCCGGTGTTCCGGCTTGACCGCCGACACCTTGATGACGCCGCGCCCGAGATTGCCCGCCAGCACCCGCAACCCGCCTTCCGCCGCGAAGGGGGTGGCGACGGTGGCGACGACGCTGGGGTCGCCGCTCTGGTCGGTGGGCGACGGACGCCAGGACAGCGCACCACCCCCGTCCAGTTCCGGCATGGCGCGGTAGGCTTCCAGCCCGCCATCGCCCCAGACGGTGGCGACGTCGGCGTGCAGCAGCCCGGCGTCGAGCAGTTGGCCGATGACGAAGGGCATGCCGCCCGCCGCGTGGAAGCGGTTCACATCCGCCGAGCCGTTGGGATAGACCCGCGCCAGCAGCGGAACCACCGCCGAAAGATCGGAGAAATCCTCCCACGTCAGGTGAATGCCCGCCGCCGCCGCGATGGCGGGGATGTGCAGGGTGTGGTTGGTCGAGCCGCCGGTCGCCAGCAGGCCGATGATGCCGTTGACCACGGCGCGTTCGTCGACGATGCGCCCGATCGGCGTGCCGCCGTCGGGCTGGGTCATCGCCACCACCCGGCGGGCGGCGGCGTCGGTCAGGGCCGTCCGCAGCGGGGTGTTGGGGTTGACGAAGCTGGCACCGGGCAGATGCAGGCCCATGATCTCCATCAGCATCTGGTTGGTGTTGGCGGTCCCGTAGAAGGTGCAGGTGCCGGGCGAATGGTAGGATTGCGATTCGGCTTCCAACAGCTCCTCGCGCCCGACCTTGCCCTGCGCGTACAGCTGGCGGGCCTTGGCCTTCTCGGCGTTGGACAGGCCCGAAGGCATCGGCCCGGCGGGAACGAAGATGGTGGGCAGATGGCCGAAGGACAGCGCGCCGATCATCAGGCCGGGCACGATCTTGTCGCAAATCCCCAGGCACAGCGCCCCGTCGAAGGTGGCGTGCGACAGGGCCACGCCGGTGGCCAGCGCGATCACGTCGCGGCTGAACAGCGACAGTTCCATCCCCTCATAGCCCTGGGTCACGCCGTCGCACATGGCCGGAACGCCGCCCGCCACCTGGGCCACGCCGCCCGCCTGCCGCACCACCTCCTTGATCGCCGCCGGGTACGCCTCGTAGGGCTGGTGGGCCGACAGCATGTCGTTGAAGGCGGTGACGATGCCGATGGCGGGCTTGGACGCGCCGCGCAGCCCCTCCTTGTCGCCCGCCGGGCAGGCGGCGAAGGCGTGGGCGAGGTTGGCGCAGCCCAGCTTCTGGCGGCGCGGCGTGGCGCTGGCCGCGTCCAGACGCGCCAGATAGGCGCTGCGGCTGTCGCGGCTGCGCTCGGCAATCCGCGCGGTGACGCGGGCAACAAGGGCGTTCAGGGGCTGGCTCATGCGGTCGGCTCGCGCGCTGAAAGGGGGCGGGGATGGTTTCCAGGGCCAACCATACGCCGACTCCGCGCCCTTGTTAAGAAAATTTTTTTCACAAAAGCCGCCCGATTGGCGACGCGGCTCGCCTTTGGTGAAAAGCATCGCCATACTGCACCATCCTTTCCGCCGGACACCCCCTCCCCGCCATGCCGCACCCGATCAACATCCTGGAAGACATCCGCCGCCTGCGCCCCGATCTGAAACGGTCGGAGGCGCAGGTCGCCGATCTGGTGCTGCAAAACCCGCGCGGCGTGCTGGAACAGAACGTCACGGCGCTGGCCCACAGCGCGGCGGTCAGCGAGGCCACGGTGGTCCGTTTCTGCCGCAGCGTCGGCTGCGCCGGGTTCCCGGATTTCAAACTGCGGCTGGCCGAATGCCAGGCGCGCGGCGGGACCCCCTATGTCAGCCAGGACGTCGCCCCGGACGACAGCGTCGGCACGCTCGCGCGAAAAATTTTTTCATCGAGCGCCGCCGCCCTGACCGCCGCCGCCGCCGGGCTGGACGAGGCCGCGCTGAACGACGCCATCGCCCGGCTGGCCGACGCGTCGCGCATCCTGTGCGTCGGCATCGGCGCGTCCGGGGCGCTGGCGCAGGACGCCGCCCACAAGCTGCTGCGCTTTGGCGCAAACGCTCAACCCTGCTCCGATCCCATTCTGGCGCGGATGCTGCTGCTCAATCTCGGGGCCGACGGGCTGCTGCTGGCGCTGTCCAACACCGGACGCAGCGGGGCGGTCAACGATCTGGCCGCCGCCGCGCGGGCGCAGGGCGTGCCGGTGGTCGCCATCACCGCGCCGGAGTCGCCGCTGTCCCGGCTGGCCAGCGTCACCATCGCCAGCCTGCCGGTGGAGGACACGGAGATGTACACGCCGATGGCCTCGCGGCTGGTGCATCTGACGCTGATCGATGTGCTGTCCACCGGTGTGGCGCTGCGCCTGGGCGACCCGGCGCGCGAGCATCTGGCCAAGGTGAAGGCCACCATCAACGCCAGCCGCACGCCCCCCACCGGCTGAGGCCGACACCCGCGCGCGCCCATGTCGCATGGGTGTCGCACCGTAGGGAAATCACTTGAAGGATTATAAACCTATACGAAGAATTTACCGTCATCCCCGCGAAGGCGGGGATCCAGGCTTTCCCGTCAGAGCCACTCTGCGAACTCTGGATCCCCGCCTTCGCGGGGATGACGAATGTCCTAATAGAGGAATTTCAAGCCTTCACCCGATTGCCCTGC
>JAIXPD010000033.1 GCA_027486405.1 Azospirillum sp.
ACGAACCTTATGGATGAGTCTGGATTCCCGCCTTCGCGGGAATGACGGAGGGAAGTTCTCTTTCTTCCAATGAGTTGCCTAAGCCAAAGATGTGTGCATGCCGTAGCGCGAAGGCGGGGAACCAGAGTTTGCAGGGCGACTCTGATGGGAAAGTCTGGATCCCCGCCTTCGCGGGGGATGACTGAATTCCTTGGATTAGAACACAGTCCCCATATGCGATTGCCCTGACCAACCTTCCACACAACAGGGGCATAGGGAATGACGGAGCGGCGAACAAGCGGGGCCAAGCCGGTCAACGCGCTGGTGCGCGGCCTGCGGGTGCTGGCGGTGGCCAACGAGATCCAGGCCCCAACGGTGGCGGAGGTGGTCCGCCGTTCTCGCCTGCCGAAAGCCACGGCGATCCGGCTGCTGCAAACGCTGGTGCACGAGGGCTATCTCGACGATCTGGGCGAGGCGGAGGGCTATCAAGTGACGGCCAAGGTGCGCAACCTGTCGCGCGCCCTGCTGGACCGCACCCCCATCGCCCAACTGGTGCAACCGCTGCTGGACGATCTGGCCGCGCGCGTCAAATGGCCGTCGGAGTTCTTTTTGGCCGAAGGGCGTTCGGTGGTGATCGAGGTGTCGAACCGCAGCGCCGCCCCGATCAAGCTGAACCTGTTCGAACACCGCCGCTTTCCGATGGTCGCCTCGGCCACCGGGCTGGCCTATCTGTCGGCCCTGCCGCCGGGGGAGGCCGAGCGGATCGTCCAGGACTCCGTCGCCGACGGCACGCTGACGCGCCCGCCCGCCGTCTGCCTGGAGGATGTGGCCGCCGCCCGCCACAACGGCTACGCCCTGTGGGAATATCCCAGCCTGTCGCCCGGCCTGCGCATGGCCTCGATCCCGGTGCGCTCCGGCGGGCGGGTGATCGGCGGGCTGTCGCTGGTCCATTTCCGCGATCTGGTGCCGATCCCGCTGTTGGAGTCGCTGTTCCTGCCCGACATGCGCGGCGTCGCCGACCGCATCGGCGCGGTGCTGGCCGACCATCGGGCCTGACGGGCGAACCGGCGCGGCGAACCCGCCGGGTGGAACCGGATTCACTCCGGATCGGGCGATTCGCCGATGGCCGCCAGAATCGCCAGCCGCAACGGGTCGGCCTTGGCGGACCCGGCCAGCAGTTCCATCAGACGCAGGCTGTAGAACAACGTCAGCTCCGCCGCCTCGGCCGCGCTGGCGTCGCCCACGCGTTGCGGGTAATCCCGCAACAGCGCCTGCGCCCGCGCCTCCACCCCCTGGCCCATGCGCTTGATCGTCTCGTTCACCTGTTGGCGCAAGCCCAGCGTGTCGGCCAGACGGTCGCAGCGGCGCAGCGCGCGGACGTGATCTTCAGCGGCGATCTGGGCGTCTTCGTCCACCCCTGGCGGACCACCGGGGGCGGGAATGGCGGTCAAGATGCCCTGCGGGGCGGTGTCGAGCACCGATTCCGCCACCATCGCGCCGACCGCGCTCGTCACCGCCGCCAAACGGTCGCGGTAAATCGGTTCGTTGAGCCGATCCATGACGTTGGTGGTGGTGGTCACGCTGGCGATCAGACCTTCGGCGGTCGCCATCACGTCCTCCGGCGTCACCGTGGGCCGCCCCGCCCGATCCGCGTTGCCGTCGAACCGGGCGGACCGCGCCTCCAGATTGCTGACGACCAGGCCGCTGAGCTGGGCGAACAGCGCCGGCTGTTCCCGCCGCGCCTTGCCCAAATCCAGGTCGTTGAGCACACGCAGCAGATCGGCGGGAGTCGCCAGCCGGGCGGCGGCCACCAGCAACAGCGGGTAGACCGCCGTGACCGATTGGCGCGCCACCGCCTGTGCGGCCTGTTCGATGGCGGCGATGTGGTGGTCCTCCAACTCCGGCAACGGCCTGGGCGACAGGTCGCTTTTCAACGCCTCGATGGTCAGACCGATGTCGAGATAGGCGGCGGCGTCGATGACCTGCCGCTGCAACCCCTCGTCCCCGTGCAACCGTCGCCACAGGGCTTGGCGCGAGCGGTCATCCTCCACCGCCGCCCGCAGGACCTGCGCGGCCAACGGCCACAGGCGGCGGCCGATGTTCAGCAGCGCGTTGTGATCGCCGGGGGCGACCTCCTGCACCATCCGGTCAAGCTGGTCGAGCTGGTGGCGGTCCGCCCCATCCTCGATGATGCCCCACAGCGGGGCGATCACCCGGCGTTCGATGCGGCCCAACGGTCCCTCGCCGCCGCCCACCCCTTCCAACACATCCTCAAACGGCAGGCACAGCACCCGTTTGAGCGTCGGGCGGCGTTCCGGGCGCATCTGCGCCAGACGCGGGCGGATCGACTCGAAGGTTTGGCGCACGTCGGGATGGTCGCGCACCCGCTCCAGCAGGCGCACGACCTCCAGAAACTTGTCGTCGGGTATGGACAGCAGACGGCGTTCGAGCGACGGCAGCAAATCCGGCGTCGCCCGTTCCGGATCGGACGCGCCAGAGGGTGGGCGTGTCCTGGATGACCGGGTCATGCGGCGCGGGCCTTGACCCGTTCGATCCGCCGGATGGCGTCCATGTCCATTTCGCCGGTCCGCCAATCCTCCAGCATACGGACGGACCGGCGGTGAACGGAGGTGACGCGCTTGGCCGCCCCCACCATGTCCACCCGGCTTTCCTTCTTCGGCAGCAGCGGCAGGATGCGGAACAGCTCGTTGATGGTCAGGGCCTGTTGTTGGCGATCCTCGGTCAACGCCACCTCCCACGCGCCGGTGACATGGGTCCAGCCGTCCAGCAGCCAGGCCATGCGGCGGGCGTGGTTGCGGATCACGGCGAAATCGGTTTCCCAATCGCGCATCAACGGCCCGATGGCGTCCACCCGCCGCTGAAAATCGGTCAGGATCGCGTCGCCGATGCCGATGGTGTGCTGGGCGACGTCGGCGCAGAAGGCGGCGACCGGGGCGGCGTCGTTCGGCACCTCGTTCGCCCATTGGGTCATGCTGTCGCGGAAACTCTTCAACTCCTGCATCCCGCGCAGCAGACGGCCCGGCTTGGGCGATTGCGCCAGCCCGACCGGGGCGACCGCCGCCGCCACCTCGGCCAAGCGGGCGTAGAGCAGGTTGGCCTCCAGATTGAGACTGTCGGCGGCGCGCGCCATCAATTGGCGGGTCAGCCGTTGCCCTTCGTCGGTGCCGATGCCCGCCTTCAGCATCTCCGGCGATTCCAGCCCAACGGCCTTCAGGATCGACAGCAGCAGCAGGTAATGGGTCAGCGTGCCCTGTTCCTCATCCTCCTCCAAGGCGCGACGGGCGGCCTGCGCCGCCTGCGGCCCGGCCAAACCGCGCTTGGCCGCCTTCAGCGTCGCCCGGCGGATCTCCTGCGGGGAACAGGCCTCCTCCTTCACGATCAGGTCGTGCAGGTAGCGGTCGTGCATGGTCATCGGGACCATTTCCGGCATCGCCTTCCACGGCACGACGTACAGCCCCATGCCTTCTGACAGGGCGGGAATCAGGACCTCCAGCTTGGTCCGTTCCCCCCGGCGCACCCGCGTTTGCGACAAAAGCGGCGTGGTGAAGGCCACGGCGGCCCCCCGCTCCTCAAACGTCGATGGCGCGTAGTCGATCGCCCCCTTCAGCATGGCCCCAACCCTGTCCCTCAACCGCCGCAAACACACCGGCCCGCCCTGCGCCCGACCAGAGGCCGGGGAGCGCAGCACGGAAGAGTGTATTATGAAACGCTTGTAAGAAAAGCGCCGGAAGAAAATTGTTTTGAAATGTGTCAACCCCGCCTTTGGTGGTGCCACCGATGGTCCGGGGCACGCGCGGCAAAGCCCCCAGGGCAATCGCTTGAAGCATCGCCCACCCAACCGGAACAAGATTTGCCACGAATTTCACGGATTTCTTCACGGATTTCGCGGAACGCGTCTCAAAGCCATTCTGTTTGCGATTTTGCGACAAACCTCGTGACGGGATGCCTGCGGTGATTGAGGTCGAAAATCCGTGGAATCCCTCATTTTGTCCGTGAAATCCGTGTCCAATCTTGCTTGTGTGAGGATGAACGCTCGCTCAGGCGATTGCCCTGGCAAAGCCCCTTGCGCTTTGCCGCATGGGGCGACACTTTGACCGCAACGAAACCCATGACAGCGACAGGAGTGGCGCAGGGTGAACAAGATCGGCATCGTGCTTGGGCGATTCCACACCAAGGAAGTGACGGAGATGTTGGACGAGGCGCGCGCCGTCGCCGCCAAGCACCAGCTTGAGATCGTGGCCGAGGTGTGGGTTCCAGGTTCCATGGAAAAGCCCTTGGCGCTCAAGCGTCTGCTGCGCCGCGACGACATCGCCGGGGCGGTGGCGCTGGGCATCATCGAACGCGGCGAGACGGAGCATGGCAACGTCATGGGCCATTCGGTGATTTCCAGCATCATCGGCCTGCAGCTGGAATTCATGAAGCCGGTCGGCGTCGGCATCCTCGGGCCGGGAATCAACCCGTCGCAGATCCCGCCGCGCGTCCGCCCCTACGCCGCCGCAGCGGTGGAGGCGGTGGCCGATTTGCTGGCCAGCGCCTGACCGAATCCGCGCGCCATCCGGTTACGGGGTTTTGGCGGGGGTCCACCGGTGCAGCAGATGCATCGCCCCGCCAAACACCAGCCCCCAGAAGGCCGACCCCACCCCGCCAAAGGACAGGCCGGAGGCCGTGACCAGCAGGGTCATCAGGGCGGGAATGCGCTCATCCTCCGCCTGCACCGCGCCCAGCAGCGCGCCGCCAAAGGCCCCGATCAGGGCCAGACCGGCCACCGCCTCGATCAAAATCGGCGGGGAGTTCAACACCAGCGTGGCCGTGACCGCCGCCAGACCGCCCAACAGGATGTAGCCCACCCCGCCGACCACCGCCGCCTGCCAGCGCCGGGCCGGGTTGGGATCGGCGTCGGGACCGGCGCACAGCGCGGCGGTGATCGCCGCCAGATTGACCGTCGGCGCGCCAAAGGGCGCGGTCAGCGCCGACAAGGCCCCCGTGACCAGAAACACCGGCGGCACGCGCGGGGTGAACCCGAAGGTCGCCAGCACCGCCAGCCCCGGAATGTTCTGCGACGCCATCGTCACCACGAACAGCGGCAGGGCGATGCCGACCAGCGCCTCCCAGGTGAAGACCGGCGTCACCAGCGACAGGCTGGGCAGAACAAAACCGCTGACGAAACCGC
Source organism: Azospirillum sp. (assembly GCA_027486405.1). GTDB lineage: Bacteria > Pseudomonadota > Alphaproteobacteria > Azospirillales > Azospirillaceae > Azospirillum. The sequence goes on from JAIXPD010000033.1 coordinate 5,171, forward strand.
CGGAGGCCGTGGGCGACAGCGCCATCGCCGCCAGCGCCACCGCCACGGCGGCGGGAACCGCGTAGACGCGGGCGAAACGCCCGACCACCGCCCATGTGACCAGCACCAGCAGCGCCAGCCCCGGCGCTTGTTTCAGGGCAACGAACGGGGCCAGACAGAGTTTCAGCAGGATGCCCGCCAGCATGGCGTTCGCCAGCGGTTTGGGAATCGCCGCGATCCAGCGGCCCAGCGGCGACCACAGCCCGGCCGCCATCACCAGACCGGCCACCACCAGAAAGGCCCCGACCGCCGCCGGAAAGCCGCCCGCCACCGGCCCGGTCGCCGCCAACAGCGCCATGCCCGGTGTGGTCCAGGCGATGCTGATCGGCAGCCGTTGGCGGCTGGCCAACAGGATCGCCGCCAACCCCATCGACACCCCCAGCGCCGCCAACGCCGAGGCGATCTGCGCGGTGTCGGCCCCGACCCCGGCCAGCCCCTGGATCACCACCGCCACCGAACTGGCGTACCCGACCAGCGCCACCAACCCGCCGGTCGCCACCGCCGACCAGGACAGGCCGCTGTCGGGCGTGTCGGTTTGGGGGCCAATCGAATGCGTGGGGGTACCCATGGCGCGATCCTTTCCAAACAGGGGCCGCCCGGCGTCGCGCGCCTGGACAGCGTCACCCGCCTTGGATAAATTGGATCCAATATCCACGCAAGCGGCTTTTCCGGATCACCCCCGACGCATGACCAGCCCAGGCCTTCCACCCCCGCCCTTCAACCTGTCCGATCTGATCGACCGCAACCGCCCACGCTTCCGCACCGCCACCGAATTTGTCGAGGCGGCGATGCGCGAAGCGATTCTGTCCGGGGTGCTGCCCGGCGGCCTGCCCCTGCGGCAGGAGGAGTTGGCCGCCGCCTTCGGGGTCAGCCGGATGCCGGTGCGCGAAGCCCTGCGCCAGTTGGAGGCCCGCGCGCTGGTGGAGTTCCATCCCCATCGCGGGGCCGTGGTGGTGGAGATTTCGGCACAGGACGCCGCCGACATCAGCGCCATCCGCGCCGCGCTGGAACCGGCGGCGCTGCGCCTGTCCCTGCCCCACCTGACCGCCGACGATCTGGCGCTGGCCGCCGACCTGATCGCCGAAATGGACGCGGAGGCTGATCCGGGCCGGATGGGCGAACTCAACCGACGCTTTCACATGACGCTGTACGCGCGGGCCGGTCGGCCCCGGCTGTTGGCCCTGACCGAACAGCATCTGGCCGCCGCCGACCGCTATCTGCGCTTCCAATTCGCGGCCCTCGGCCACCACCCGCGCTCGCAGGACGAACACAACGCCCTGTTGGCCGCCTGCCGCGACGGCGACACCAACCGCGCCTGCACCCTGGTGACGCGCCACATCCTGGCGGCGGAAGAGCTGTTGACCCGCTTCCTGACGGTGCGGGCCGCGCACAGCGGGTGAAAAACGGCTGAAAAGCGGGGGATAAGGCGTCAGCGCGACGGCGTTGACGCGGCCGCTTGCTTCAACACGGCGATGGCGCTGCGCGCCACGGCGTGCAGATCGCCGCCACCCGCATCGCTGTGGGCGAACAGCGCGGCGCGCATCCGGGGATCCCAGAATTTGCGGATGTGGGTGGCGGTTTCCGCCGTCGCCTCTTCGGCCGGGAGGCTGGCGAAATGGCTGGCGATCTGGTTGGCCATGCGCACCAGATCGCGGCTGCGCGCCATCGCGGTGGTGTCGGTCATCGGCGGGCCTTTCCCTTGGTGGTCACAGTCTGTGAAGTCGCAAAACGGTCGATCAAGCGGGCGTGTCCTGGAACAGAACCACCCCATCTCTCGGCGCGCGGGCGGCCAGCGTCATGCCCGCCTGCCGCGCAAGATCAAGCGCCAGCGCGGTCGGGGCCGACAGCGTCGCCAGCAACGGCACGCCCACCGCCGCCGCCTTTTGCACCAGTTCGAAACTGCACCGGCTGGTCAGCACGACAAAGCCGCCCGCCGGATCCGTGCCGCCGCGCACCAGCGCGCCGATCAGCTTATCAAGCGCGTTGTGCCGCCCGACATCCTCGCGCACCAGGGCGATGGCCCCCGACGGGTCGCACCACGCCGCCGCGTGCACCGAATGATTCAGCTGATTCATCGGCTGCTGGCCGGGCAGAGCGCGAAAGGCGGCGGCGATGGCCGCCGGGTCCACCGCCAATCGCGCCGACACACGCTTGGGGTCGCGCACCGCGTTGCCCAGGCTGTCCACCCCGCACAGGCCACAGCCGCTGCGCCCTTCGATTGAGCGGCTGCGCAGCGCGCCGCGCAACAACCGCAGCGGATCAACGGTGAGGCTGACCACGCGGCCCAACGGGCTGTCGCGCAGCATCACGCGTTCGACATCCCCGGCGTCGGCGATGATGCCTTCGCTCAGGCTGAAGCCGATGGCGAAATCCTCCAGATCCTCCGGTGTGGCCATCATCACCGCGTGGGAACGGCCGTTGTATTCCAACGCCACCGCCACCTCGTCCGCGACATGCCACGTCACCGGCGTGGCCGCCCCCTCAGCGGGAACGGCCAGACCGGTGACGGTCATCGAACCGAACATCGACATCGTGCGCCCTATTCCGCCGCCGTGACGGTCGCTGTGACGGTGGCCGCGGTCACGCGCTTGCGTTCCACCTCCTGCCGGTCACGCTCGACCTGCCAGTCGGACGGCTGGTTGCTGCGGGTGATCTGCACCGCCGTCACCTTGTATTCGGGGCAGTTGGTCGCCCAATCCGAATTGTCGGTGGTGACGACGTTCGCCCCCGTCACCGGGTGGTGAAAGGTGGTGTAGACCACGCCCGGCGGCATCCGGTCGGACAGTTGCGCCCGCAGGGTGGTGGCCCCGGTGCGGCTGGCCAGCGACACCAGATCGCCATCCTTCAACCCGCGCTGTTCGGCGTCGTGCGGGTTGATCTCCAGCAGATCTTCCGGGTGCCAGGCGACGTTGGCGGTGCGCCGGGTCTGGGCACGGACGTTGTACTGGCTGAGGATGCGCCCGGTGGTCAGGATCAACGGGTACATCAGCGTCGTCCGCTCGTCGGTCGGGATGTATTCCGTGACCATGAAGCGGCCCTTGCCGCGCACGAAGCCGTTGGCGTGCATGATCGGCGTGCCGCTGTGCGCCTCGTCCGTGCAGGGCCATTGCACGCTGCCCAGCCGGTCCAGCTTCTCGAAGCTCACCCCCCGGAAGGTCGGGGTCACACGGGCGATCTCGTCCATGATCTGCGACGGGTGGTCGTACCCCATGGGGTAGCCCATCGCGGTGGCCAGCGCGCAGGCAACCCACCATTCGTCCTTGCCCACGCGCGACGGCATGGCCGGGCGCACCCGGTTGATCCGCCGTTCGGCGTTGGTGAAGGTCCCATCCTTTTCCAGGAAGGAGGTGCCGGGGAAGAAGACATGGGCGAAGGCCGCCGTTTCGTTCAGGAACAGATCCTGGACGATCAGGATGTCCAACGCTTCCAGCGCGGCGGAGACGTGGTTGGTGTTGGGATCGGACTGGGCGATGTCCTCGCCCTGGACGAACATGCCCTTGAAGCTGCCATCGATGGCGGCGTTGAACATGTTGGGGATGCGCAGGCCCGGTTCGTTGTCCAGCGTCGCCCCCCACAGCTCTTCGAACATGCCGCGCACGCTGTCGTCGGACACGTGGCGGTAGCCGGAAAATTCGTGCGGGAACGACCCCATGTCGCAGGAGCCTTGCACGTTGTTCTGACCGCGCAGCGGATTCACGCCCACACCGTCGCGCCCGATGTTGCCGGTGGCCATCGCCAGATTGGCCATCGCCATCACGGTGGTCGATCCCTGGCTGTGCTCCGTCACCCCCAAGCCGTAATAGATCGCGGCGTTGCCGCCGGTGGCGTAGAGGCGGGCGGCGGCGCGGATCGCGTCCGCCGGAACGCCGGTGCGCTCGGCCAGCGCCTCGGGCGCGTTGCGCGGTTCGGCGACGAAGGCGGCCCAGCGGTCGAACGCCGCCACGTCGCAGCGCTCCTCGACAAAGGGGCGGTTGACCAGCCCCTCCGTCACGATCACATGGGCCAGCGCGTTCAGCACCGCCACGTTGGTGCCGGGTTGCAGTTGCAGATGGTGCGCCGCCTCGATGTGCGGGCTGCGCACCAGATCGATGCGGCGGGGATCGACGACGATCAGCTTGGCCCCGGCCCGCAACCGCTTCTTCAGGCGGGAGGCGAAGACCGGATGCCCGTCGGTCGGGTTGGCCCCGATCACCAACACCACATCGGCCTGCGCCACGCTCTTGAAATCCTGCGTCCCGGCCGACGTGCCGAAGGTCTGCGACAGGCCATAGCCGGTCGGCGAATGGCAGACGCGGGCGCAGGTGTCGACGTTGTTGTTGCCGAAGGCCGCCCGGATCATCTTCTGGACGACGTAAATCTCCTCGTTCGTGCAGCGGGACGAGGTGATGCCGCCGATGGACCCGCGCCCATATTTGGCCTGCACCGCTTTCAGCCGGGTGGCGGCATACGCCACCGCCTCCTCCCACGACACCGCGCGCCACGGATCGGTGATCCGCTCGCGGATCATCGGGGTCATCACCCGATCCTTGTGGGTGGCGTAGCCCCAGGCGAAGCGGCCCTTCACACAACTGTGCCCCTCGTTGGCCCCGCCATCCTTGTAGGGGGTCATGCGGACGACCGTGGTTCCCTTCATCTCCGCCTTGAAGGAGCAACCGACGCCGCAATAGGCGCAGGTGGTCAGCACGCTGTGTTCCGGTTGGCCCAGCTCGATCACCGATTTTTCGGTCAGCGTCGCGGTTGGGCAGGCCTGGACGCAGGCCCCGCAGGACACGCATTCGCTGTCCATGAAGGCTTCCGCCGCGCCGGGCGACACCGCCGAGGCGAAGCCGCGCCCGCCGATGGTCAGGGCGAAGGTCCCCTGGGTTTCCTGGCAGGCCCGCACGCAGCGCGAGCAAACGATGCATTTGGCCGGGTCGAAGGTGAAATAGGGGTTGCTCTCGTCCTTGGCCTTCGCGGTGTGGCTTTCGCCGTCGAAACCGTACCGGACGTTGCGCAGCCCCACCGCGCCCGCCATATCCTGCAACTCACAGTCGCCGTTCGCCGCGCAGGTCAGGCAATCGAGCGGATGGTCGGAGATGTACAGCTCCATCACCCCGCGCCGCAGCTTGGCCAGACGCGGCGTCTGGGTGGACACCTTCATGCCCGCCGCCGCCGGGGTGGTGCAGGAGGCGGGCGTGCCGCGCCGCCCCTCGATCTCCACCAGACACAGACGGCAGGAGCCGAAGGGTTCCAGGCTGTCGGTGGCGCACAGCTTGGGCACCGTGATGCCCGCATCCATCGCCGCCCGCATCAGCGAGGTGCCTTCCGGCACGGTCACGCTGCGCCCGTCGATCTCCAGCGTCACCAACGTGGCGGAGGTCCGGGCCGGGGTGCCGAAATCGGTCTCGTGGCTGTGGGTCATGACGCGTCTCCTGCGCGGCTACCGGGGGCGGGGCGGAAATCAGCCGGGAAATGCTTGACGGCGCTGCGCACCGGATAGGGCGTCATCCCGCCCATGGCGCACAGCGATCCGTCCACCATCACCTCGCACAGATCATCCAGCAGGGCGAGGTTGTCGTCCACATCGCACCCGGCGATGATCTTGTCGATCACCTCGACCCCACGGGTGGAGCCGATGCGGCAGGGGGTGCATTTGCCGCAGGATTCGATGGCGCAGAACTCCATGGCGAAGCGGGCCTGGCGCGCCATGTTCACAGTGTCGTCGAAGACGACGATGCCGCCATGGCCCAGCATCGCCCCTTGGGCGGCGAAGGCCTCGTAATCCTTGGGCAGGGCGAACTGTTCCGGCGGCAGATAGGCCCCCAGCGGCCCGCCGACCTGCACCGCGCGGATCGGACGCCCGCTGATGGTCCCGCCGCCATACTCGTACAGCAGATCGTGCAGGGTGACGCCGAACGCCTTTTCGACGATGCCGCCGCGCCGGATGTTGCCCGCCAACTGGAAGGGCAAGGTGCCGCGCGACCGGCCGACGCCGAAATCGCGGTAATAGGCCGCCCCCCGGTCCAGAATGATCGGAACCGCGCAGAGCGACAGCACGTTGTTGACCACGGTCGGCTTGCCGAACAGCCCCTCCAGTGCGGGAAGCGGCGGCTTGGCGCGCACCATGCCGCGCTTGCCCTCCAGGCTTTCCAGCATCGCGGTTTCCTCGCCGCAGATGTAGGCCCCGGCCCCGACCCGCACCTCCAGGTGAAAGGTCCGGTCGGTCCCGTGGATGTCGTCGCCCAACCAGCCCTCGTCATAGGCCAGACGAATGGCGTGGCGGAGCGTTTCCGTGGCGTGCGGGTATTCCGAGCGCATGTAGACGAAACCAGCCGTCGCCCCCACCGCCAGCGCGGCGATGGTCATGCCTTCGATCAGGCAGAAGGGATCGCCCTCGATGATCATGCGGTCGGCGAAGGTCCCGCTGTCGCCCTCGTCGGCGTTGCAGCAGATGAACTTCTCCGCCGCCGTGGCGTTCAGCACCGTGTTCCATTTGATGCCGGTCGGGAACCCCGCCCCGCCCCGCCCGCGCAGGCCCGAGTCCGTCACCACCGCGACGATCTCCGCCGGGGTCATCGCCAGCGCGTTTTCCAGGCCCCGGAAGCCGCCATGCGCGCGGTAATCCTCGACCGACAGCGGGTCGATCACGCCGCAGCGGGCGAAGGTCAGACGCTCCTGATTCTTGAAATAGGGGATCTCTTCGGTCAGGCCGTGGCCCAGCGGGTGCGCGCCGCCGGTCAGGAACCCGGCGTCGAACAGCGACGGCACATCGGCGGGCGTCACCGCGCCATAGGCCACGCGCCCGGCGTCCGTCGCCACCTCCACCAACGGTTCCAGCCACAGCATCCCGCGCGAGCCGTTGCGCACGATCCGCACCGGCAGGCCCCGATGGCTCGCCTCGGCCCGGATGGCGATGGCGACCGCGTCGGCCCCGACCGACAGGGCGGCGGCGTCGCGCGGCACATAGACCGTGATCAAATGGCCGCTCATCGCGCATCCCCCGTCTGAGTCTGGTTCCGCAGGTCCGCCGTCAGGGCGTCGAACCGCTCCGGCCCGACCCGGCCGTGCAGCGTCCCGTCGATCATCACGGCGGGCGACAGGGCGCAATTGCCCAGACAGAACACCGGCTCCACCGTGAACACGCCGTCGGCGGTGGTCCCGTGCAGATCAACCGTCAAGCGCCGACGGACGTGATCGAGCAGCGCGTCGGCCCCCATCGCCTGGCAGGCTTCGGCCCGGCAAACCTTGATCGTGTGATGGCCCGGTCGGGTGCGGCGGAAATCGTGATAGAAGCTGACCACACCATGCACATCGGCGCGCGACAGGTTCAGCGCCCCGGCCAGCAGCGGAATCGCCTCCTCGTCGATGCAGCCGAAGGTTTCCTGCAAGGCGTGCAGGATCGGCAACAAAGCGCCGCGCTGGTGCGCGTGCTCCGCGACGATGGACAGGGCGCGCTCGGCGCTCCACGGTTGGCTGACGCTCACGGCTGGCTCTCCCGGTGGTCACGGTTCGGGAGAATGCCGGATTGCGGGCGGTCCCAGCAAATTGCATTTGCTGATGGCGTGATAGCTTTTGGCTATCATGAAAGCGCCATCAGGCGAGCGCCAGCCGCCACGGGGTCAGGGCGCTGGCGGTGGCGATGGCCACACGCTGGCCAATGTCGTCGTCGGCCAGCGCCACGGCCAGCGCCTTGGCCAGTTGGGCGGGCGGGTCGCGGTCGGCGTAGGCCAGCCCGACGACGTAGCTCAACGTCGGTTCGACCAGCGGGACCGCCACCACCTCCGGGTCGGTTGGCACACAGGTCAGCAATTGGCCCGGAACCACGCTGGCGCAATGGCCGCTGCGCACGATGGTGTAGAGCGTGACGATGGAGTTGGTTTCCAAAATCGGTTCCACCGCCCGCCCGGTCATGCGAAAGGCGGTGTCGGCGATGCGCCGGTTCTGCATCTCCGGCGTCAGCAGGCACAGGCGCAGCCCGGCGGCGGCCTCCCACGTCACCGCCCCGGCGGCCAGCACCGCGTCGCCGATCTGGCCGCGCTGGACCAGCAGGTAATAGCGTTCGGAATAGAGCGGCAGGGTGCGGACGTTGTTCAGCGGTTCGTTGTCGAGGTAGGTGACGGCGGCGTCGATGGTGAATTCGTCCAACCCCCGTTGCACCTCGCGCGAACTCAGCGAGGTGACGCTCGCCCGGATGTGCGGGTAGCGGGCGGCAAAGGGGGTGAGGATCTGCGGAATCACCGGCAATCCGGTGGGAATCGCCCCCAGGCGCAAATGGCCCGACAGCCCCTGCGCCAGCACGAGCAATTCGTGATGCAGGTTGTCACGCTCCGCCACGATGCGGCGGGCGTAATCCAGCACCTTCAACCCTTCCGGGGTGAAGCCGCCGAACTTCTGCCCGCGCTCGACGATCGGCACGTTCAGGTCGGCTTCCAACTGGCGGATGGCGTTGGACAGGGTCGGTTGGGCAACGTGGCAGCGCTCCGCCGCCCGACCGAAATGCCGTTCCTGCGCCAAGGCCAGCAGATAGACGAATTTGCGAAACACCGCCCGCCCCCGGCCTGCCCCACCCCGTCGCGTTTTCCCCCGCCCGCTCAGGCGCTGATGCGGGCCGGATCCTCGGTGTGGCGGGCGTCGGCCTGCGTCCACGCCAACAGGCGCGCCACCGCGCCGTCGGCCTGCGGGGTCAGCAGCGGGGCCGCGCCCAGCAGCACCGCCCCGCTGCCGCCGTCGATGGTCAACAGGTCGCCCGCCTGGACGGTGACGGTCCCGATGGTCATGCGCCCGGCCTCCGGCTCGATCCGCAGGGCGCGGGCACCGGCCACGCAGGGCCGCCCCAGGCCGCGCGCCACGGTGGCGGCGTGGCTGGTGAAGCCGCCGCGCGCGGTCAGAATGCCGACCGCCGCCTGCATGCCGCAGATCTCGTCCGGCAGGGTTTCCGGACGGCAGAGGATCACCGGAACCCCGGCCTGGGCCAGCCGCACCGCCTCGTCCGCCGTGAACACGGCGCGGCCGGTCGCCGCACCCGGCGAGGCCGCCAGCCCGGTGGCGATGGCGTTGGCCGCAGCCTCCGGCGACAGCACCGGGCGCAGCAGTTCGTCCAGCGCCTGGGGATCGACCCGCTCCACCGCCGTGCGGCGGCTGATGATGCCCTCGTCGGCCAGATCCACGGCGATGCGGACGGCGGCGGCGGCGGACCGCTTGCCCGACCGGGTTTGCAGCACGAACAGACGCCCGGATTCCACCGTGAACTCAATGTCCTGCATGTCGCCAAAGGCGCGTTCCAGCCGCACCGACACCGCGCGCAGATCCGCGTAGACGGCGGGCAGGCGGCGTTCCATCGACCGGTCGGCCCGCGCGTCGCCCGCGCGCGCCGCCAGCGGATCGGGGTCGCGGATGCCCGACACCACATCCTCGCCCTGGGCGTTGGCGAGAAACTCCCCGCACAGGCCGGGTTCGCCGGTGGACGGATCGCGGGTGAACAGCACGCCCGATCCCGAATCCTCGCCCCGATTGCCGAACACCATGGCCTGCACCGTCACCGCCGTGCCCCAACTGTCGGGGATGGCGTGCAGCGCGCGATAGGCCACGGCGCGCGGGTTCATCCAGGACCGGAACACCGCCAGGATCGCCGCGCGCAACTGCGCCGCCGGATCCTGGGGGAAGGGCCGCCCGGTGTGGTCCTGCACCGCCGCCAGGAACTGCGGCAACAGGGTTTGCCAATCCTCCGCCGTCAGATCGGCGTCGCGCAGCACACCGCGCGCGTCCTTGAACTCGTCCAGCAGCCGGTCGAACACCCGGCCCGGCACGCCCAGCACCACCGGGGCGTAGGTCTGGATCAGGCGGCGGTAACAATCATAGGCAAAGCGCGCGTCGCCATGGCGCGCGGCCAGCGCCAGCACCGTGCGGTCGTTCAGCCCCAGATTCAGCACCGTGTCCATCATGCCGGGCATGGAGGCTTGCGCGCCCGAGCGCACCGCCAGCAGCAACGGCGCGTCAACGCCGCCAAAGCGCGACCCGGCGCGGCCTTCCAACCGGGCCAGCGCCTCGGCGATGCGGGCCTCGAAGGCGGGGGGCAGTTGCGCCGCCTCGCCCGCCGCCGCCATCCGCCGACCGGCCTCCGTTGTGATGGTGAAGCCGGGGGGAACCGGCACGCCCAGCCGCGCCATGGCGACCAGCCCGGCACCCTTGCCGCCCAGCCGGTCCGGCCCCGTCGCGTTGCCAGCGGGAACCGGCGCGCCGACGCCGAACTCGACGATCCAGGCGGCGAAATCCGGAAGCGGGTCCAGCGGTACGGCGAAGGGTTTGGCGACCGGGGCGACCCGATGCTCCGCCGCGCGCGGCGTTGCCCCGAACACACCCTCGATCATCCCCACACCCAACACCGCGTCCATCTGATGTCTCCCCCGCCCGGCCTTCCGGGATACGCCGAAAGCCTCTGTTTGCAGCATGCGCCCATTCCGCCGCACTGCACAACGATACTATCGTGTAATTTTCAAGCTGTTGGAAGCGGGTAAAACTTATCTGATCTTACGTTTCCCCGATTTTTCCAAAGGGTGTGGCGGTTGTGCCGAACCCAAACGGCGACCGAAACCATACGCCGACGCATGGCAATTTGACCGTCATCCCCTTGCCACAGTTGGATTTTCCAGAGCGCCCGCGTGGTTTCAGCGCCGCCGCGCCGCCGCCAGGGCATCGGCGATTGCCCACGGATTGCGCATCGCCTGCCCCATAATCGCCACCCCCGCCGCCCCGGCGCGACGGCAACGCGCCACCGCCTCGGCGCTCTCCAGCCCGCCCAGCGCGACGATGGGAAGCCGCGACTCGGACACCGCACGGCTCAACCCCGCCTCGCCGAACACCGGACCATAGCCGGGCTTGCTGGAGGAGGCGAAGACCGGCGACAGCGTGGCGTAATCGGCCCCGAATGCTGCCGCCCGCGCCAACCCGGCCCCGTCATGGGCCGACAGCCCGACCAGCGCCCCCGGTCCCAGCCGGGCGCGCGCGGCCGCCACCTCCCCGCCTTCCACCCCATCGCCGCCGTCGGGCAGATGCACCCCCGCCGCGCCCACCGCCGCCGCCAGCGCCGGATCGCCGTGCAGCGTCACCACGGCCCCCCAGGGCCGGGCGCGCACCACCAGCGCGCGGGCCAGCGCCGCCCGCTCCCCCGCCTCCAGGTCCTTGTCGCGCAGGGACAGCCAGCGCAGCCCGGCGGCGAACAGGATGTCGGCCAGATCGGGCAGCGGAACGGCGGCCTGCGTCCGGTCGGTGATGACCAGCACGGGCGGATCAGGCAACCCCACGCAGAACCTCCAAGCTTTTCAGGTGATCGGCGACGTGATCGACAAAGGCCCGCACCCGCCCCGGCATCAGCCGGGCCGACGGAACCACCACATGCACCGGAATCGGCGGCGGTTCGGTGTGCGGCATCACCCGGACCAGCGCGCCGGAGACCAGATCCTCGGCGGCCTGATAGGACAGGGGCCGGGTCAGCCCCATGCCGTCGCGCGCCGCCAACAGCGCCGATTCGACGTGGCTGACGATCAGATGGGGCGTCAAACGCACCACCCGTTCCCGCCCGTCCACCACGAACCGCCATTCCGGCGGGCGTGGACGCGGGGTGTTGAAAACGATGGCGTGGCGGGTCAGATCCTCCGGCGTTTCCGGCGCGCCGTGGGCGGCGAGATAGGCCGGGCTGGCCACCAGCAGCCGCGTCACCTGCCCGACCCGGCGGGCGATCATGCCGGAATCGGCCAGCGGGCCGATGCGGATCGCCACGTCCAGATCGGCGTCGATCAAATCCAGATTGCCGTCGGACAGCACCAGCTCGACCCGGATGTCGGGACAGGCGCGCATGAAGGCCAGCACCAGCGGGGTGACGTGCTTGCGCCCGAACATCACCGGGGCCGTCACCCGCAACCGCCCGCGCAGGGGCTGGTCGCTGCCCGTCGCCACCACCGCCTCGTCGTAATCGGCCAGCAGGCGGCGCGCCTGTTCGGCCAGACGCCGCCCGGCGTCGGTCGGCGACAGGTTGCGCGTGGTGCGTTCGATCAGGCGCACGCCCAACCGCTCCTCCAACCCGTTGAGCGCGCGGGTGACGGCGGGGCCGGAGCGGCTCAACCGCTTGGCCGCCGCCGTCAGGCTGCCCGCCTCCAGAATGGCCAGAAAGACGGCCAACTCGTCCAGACGATCCATATGCCCCGTTGCCCCGTCACCGCCCCATCCGCCCCGCCCAATCAGCCCGGCGGGGCGGCGGGCGGCTCTCACTGCATCGCGCCGTCCAATTTGGCCTTCCACGCGCCGCTGCTCAAGGCGGTGGTCATCCATTGATCGACCGCCGCCTTCAGCGCCGGATCCTTGCGCAGCAGATAGGCGTTCTCGAAATGGGTGAAGGGCTTGGCCACCGGCACGGCGCACAGCGCGCCGCCGCTCAGCTTGGCCTGCAAATCAGCCTCGATGCCGTCCGTCACCATCACGTCGGCCTTGTTGGCGGCGATCTGCCCGAAGATGGTCTTGTTGTCCGGCCAGACCTCGATCGGGGCCTTGGTGAAGCTCTGGCGGGCGAACTTCTCGTTGGTGCCGCCGGGGTTGACGACGACGCGGGTGGTCGGCTGGTCGATGGCCTCCACCGTGGTGAATTTGTCCTTGTCGGCGCAGCGGGCGATGGGGCGCTTGCCGTCGCTGACGTTGGGGACGGAGAAATCCCCCACCGCCGCCCGGTCGGCGTTCACCGTGATGCCGCCCAGCGCGACGTCGAACTTCTCCGCCTTGAAATCCTCCAGCAGGGTTTTCCAGGTGGTCGGCACGAATTCGGCTTTCACGCCCAGGCTGGTGGCCAGATCCTTGGCCATCTCGATGTCGGCCCCGACCAGCGCGCCGTCGGCCCCCTTGTAGCTGAACGGCTTGTAATCGCCGGTCGTGCCGACGCGCAGAACGCCCGCCTGCTTGATCGCCTGCAACGCCCCGTCGGCGGCCTGCGCATGGAACGGAACAGCGGCCATGGTGGCAACACTCACCAACAGCCCGGCCAGGAAGAGTCTCATCGTGAAATCCCCGCGTTGTTTGACGATGGGCCGGTATCGAGTCCGGCCCTTCCGGTGTGACCGCGCCGGTCGGCAAGGACGGCCAGCCGGCGACATCGGACAGTATGCCGCCGTCCCGGCGCAAGAAATTGTTCAAAATGTGCCCGCCGCCGCACAAGCGCGCAAAAAGCTTGCGGCAAACAACGCGCCATCGGGCGTTCCGTTCCAGACGCGGCGTGCGGCACGGCAAAGGTCGCCCGATCCCCGGAAATGTGGTTCGATGACGTTTTCGTGACACCACGCGAAGGATCGCAACGATGAGTCAGTTCACGGGGCCGGGTCGTTGGGCGCAGGCGGTGGGGGTGGGCGCGCTTTTGGTCTGCGCGCTGGCGCTGCCGGTTCAGGCCGCCGATCCGGTGGGGCCGAACGATCTGCTGAACGCCGAATTGTGGATGCAGAATTCGGTGGAATACAAGGCGACCGCGCTGTCGGTCTACGCCCTGGGCAAGCTGCGGCTGGACGAGGCGCTGGCGGACAAGTCCTGGACGGCGGCGACCGAACAGACCGGGGCCTATCCGGATCTGCCGCCCGCCGTCATCCTCGACCTCGACGAAACGGCGATGGACAATTCGGCCTACCAGACCGGGCTGATCGCCACCAACAGCGATTTTTCACCCAAGACCTGGGACGCGTGGGTCAAGGCGGAAAAGGCCACCGCCGTGCCGGGGGCCGTGGAGTTCACCCAATACGCCGAATCCAAGGGGGTGAAGGTCTTCTACGTCACCAACCGCAACGCCGACCAGGAGGAACCGACCCGCCGCAACGCGCAGGCGTTGGGCTTTCCCATGGGCGGCAACGTCGACACCTTCCTGATGGCCAAGGAAAAGCCCGATTGGGGATCGGCCAAGGGCACGCGCCGGGCCTATCTGGCCAAGGATTACCGCATCCTGCTGCTGTTCGGCGACAATTTCGGCGATTTCTCCGACGCCTACAACGGCAGCGAGGCCGAGCGGCTGGCCGCCTTCACCGCCGCCAAGGCGCGCTTCGGCCATGATTGGCTGATGCTGCCCAACCCCGGCTACGGTTCCTTCGAAAGCGCGCCGTTCCAGCACAATTTCAAACTGTCGGCGGAAGAGAAGCGCGCGAAGAAGGTCGGCGCGCTGGCCCCCTGGATCCCGCCCGCGCCGTAAAGAGGACCACCGTAAGGCACCACATCCGCCCGCCCCACGCCTCCACTGGACGCGCGGGGCGGGCGGATGCAAACCGTCAGACCGATCAAACCGTCAGATACTGGCGCACGTCCTCGTCGTTCAGCGCCTTGCGGCTGCCCGCGAGCACCACCTCGCCGCGCTCCATCACCGTCCAGTCGTCGGCCAGATCGCGGGCGAAATCGAAATACTGTTCGACCAGCACGATGGCCATGTCGCCCTTGTCGCGCAGATAGGAGATGGCGCGGCCGATGTCCTTGATGATGGACGGCTGGATGCCCTCCGTCGGCTCGTCCAGCACCAGCAGGCGCGGGCGCGTCACCAGGGCGCGGCCGATCGCCAACTGCTGCTGCTGCCCACCCGACAGGTCGCCGCCGCGCCGCTCCAGCATCGAATCCAGCACCGGGAACAGCTCGAACACCTCGTCGGGGATGGAGCGTTTGCCGCGTGGCAAGGGGGCGTAGCCGGTCAGCAGATTTTCCCGCACCGTCAGCAACGGGAAAATCTCGCGCCCCTGGGGGACATAGGCGATGCCGCGCCGCGCCCGGTCGGCGGGGGCGAGTTTGGTCACGTCGGCCCCGTCCCAATGAATGGCCCCGCCGCTGACCGGCTTCAAACCGATGATGGCGCGCAGCAGGCTGGATTTGCCCACCCCGTTGCGCCCGACCAGACAGGTGACTTTGCCGATCTGCGCCGTCATCGACACGCCGCGCAGGGCCTGGGCCGCGCCGTAATGAAGATCGACCGAACGAACGTCCAGCATGTGCGTTTCCTTCCTCAACCCGGCGTCAACGGCCCAGATACACGTCGATGACCTGCTGGTTGGCGCTGACCGAATCCAGCGAGCCTTCGGCCAGAACCGACCCTTCGGCCAGAACCGTGACCTTGACCCCCAACGCCCGGACAAAGCTCATGTCGTGTTCGACCACGATGACCGAATGCTTGCCCGCGATGTCGCAAAGCAGGCGGGCGGTCTGTTCGGTTTCGGCGTCGGTCATGCCCGCCACCGGCTCGTCCACCAGCAGCAGCTTGGGATCCTGGGCCAGCAGCATGCCGATCTCCAGCCACTGCTTTTCCCCGTGCGACAGGCTGCCCGCCAGCCGGTCGCGCTTGGGCGACAGGCGGGTGATGTCCAGGATCTCCTCGATCCGCGTCCGGTCGTCGCGCCCGATGGCGTAGGTCAGCGTGTTCAGCGGGCGGCGCGGGGCCTTCAGCGCCAATTCCAGATTGTCCCACACCGTGTGCGGTTCGAACACCGTCGGGCGTTGGAACTTCCGACCGATGCCGAGGTTGGCGATCCCCGCCTCGCGCAGCTTGGTCAGGTCGGTTTCGCCTTCGAACAGGATGGTGCCGTGATCGGGCCGGGTCTTGCCGGTGATGACGTCCATCATCGTCGTCTTGCCCGCCCCGTTCGGCCCGATGATCGCCCGCATCTCGCCCGGCATCATCGTCAGCGACAGGTTGTTCAGCGCCCGGAACCCGTCGAAGCTGACCGACACGCCGTCGAGGTAGAGAAGAGTGTCTTCGGCGCTCATGGCTCACATCCCCTTCTGATCGGCGGTTTTGCCGTTGGGCACGCGCTTGCCCTTGCCGCTGGGCAGCCGGGCGGTCAGTTGCGCCCACAGCCCCAGCAGCCCCTTGGGCAGGAACAGCGTGACCAGCACGAACAGCCCGCCCAGCGCGAACAGCCACAGTTCGGGCAGCGCGCCGGTGAAATAGCTCTTGCCGAAATTGACCAGAACCGCCCCCAGGATGGCCCCCGCCAGCGTGCCGCGCCCGCCGACGGCGACCCAGATCACCGCCTCGATGGAACTGGCCGGGGCGAATTCCGACGGGTTGATGATGCCGACCTGCGGCACATAAAGCGCACCCGCCACACCGGCCATGCAGGCCGACAGCGTCCAGGCGAACAGCTTGTAGGATTCGGTGTCGTAGCCAAGGAAGCGAACCCGGCTTTCAGTATCACGAATGGCCACCAGAACCTTGCCGAGCTTCGACGCGATGATGCCCGACGCGATCATGTAGGACAAGGCCAGGGCCGCCACCGTCGCCAGAAACAGGCCTACGCGGGTGCCGGGGGCCTGAATGTCGTAGCCGAGGATTTCCTTGAAGTCGGTCAAGCCGTTGTTGCCGCCAAAGCCCATGTCGTTGCGGAAAAAGGCCAGCAGCAGGGCGAAGGTCAGCGCCTGGGTGATGATCGACAGATAGACGCCGGTGACGCGCGAGCGGAAGGCGAACCAGCCGAACGCGAAGGCCAGCGCGCCCGGGACCACCAGCACCATCAGCGCGGCAAAGGCGAAATGGTCGAAGCCCAGCCAGTACCAGGGCAACTCCTTCCAGTTCAGGAACACCATGAAGTCGGGCAGGATCGGGTTGCCATAGACGCCGCGCGGCCCGATCTGGCGCATCAAATACATGCCCATGGCGTAGCCGCCCAACGCGAAGAAGGCGGCGTGCCCCAGCGACAGGATGCCGACATAGCCCCACACCAGATCGAGCGCCAGCGCCAGCAGCGCAAAGCACAGATATTTGCCCAGCAGCGAGACCGAGAAGATCGACAGATGCCAGGGCGATCCTTCCGGGACCACCAGCGTCATCACCGGAACCAGCACCGCCAGCAGGGCCAGCACCGTCAGGACGAGTCCGGCCTTGCGGTCCAGCCCCATCAGGAAAAAGCGTGTCAGCATCGGTCAGGCCTCCACCGCCCGGCCCTTCAGCGCGAACAGGCCGCGCGGACGCCGTTGGATGAACAGGATGATGAAAATCAGCACCAGGATCTTGCCGAGCACCGCGCCCGCGTAAGGCTCCAGGAACTTGTTGAGCGACCCCAGCGCCAGCGCGCCGACCAGCGTGCCCCACAGATTGCCGACGCCGCCGAACACCACCACCATGAAGCTGTCGATGATGTAGCTCTGGCCCAGATTGGGGCTGACGTTGTCGATCTGGCTCAAGGCGACCCCGGCCAGCCCGGCGATGCCGGAGCCAAGCCCGAAGGTGAGCGCGTCCACCCGCGCGGTGCGGATGCCCATGGCGTTGGCCATCGGGCGGTTCTGCGTCACCGCGCGGATCGACAGGCCGAACCAGGTCCGCTTCAGCGCCACCAGCAGGGCGGCGAAGACGGCGAAGGCGAAGACGACGATCCACAACCGGCCATAGGTGATGGTCAGGCCGCCCAGCTCGAACGCGCCCGACATCCAGCTTGGCGCGCTGACCTCGCGGTTGGTCGGGCCGAAGAGGGAGCGGACCGCCTGTTGCAGCGCCAGCGACAGGCCCCAGGTGGCCAGCAGCGTTTCCAGCGGGCGGCCATAGAGCCAGCGGATCACGCTGCGCTCGATGATGACGCCGACCCCGCCCGACACCAGAAAGGCGGCGGGCAGCGCCAGCAGGATCGACAGATCGGTCAGGCCGGGCGCGTAGGTCCGCAGGCCCTGTTGAACCAGGAAGGTGGTGTAGGCCCCGATCATCACCATTTCGCCGTGCGCCATGTTGATGACGCCCATCACGCCGAAGGTCACGGCCAACCCGATGGCGGCCAGCAGCAGCACCGAGCCGAGCGACAGGCCATACCAGAGATTTTGCAGCGCCCCCCAGAACATCAGCTTTTGTTCAACGGCGGCGACGGCCCCGGCGGCGGCGGTCTTCAGCGCGTCCGTGGCCCCGGAGGCGGCGATCATCGACAGCAGCGCCAGCGCGTCGCGGTCGCCCCGCGCCGTCAGGGTGGCGATGGCGGCCTGGGTGTCCACCTCCGACGCCCCGGCGGTCAGGATCACGGCGGCGCGCGCCTGCTCCATCACCCGGCGGATGCGCTCGTCCTTTTCCTTGGCGATGGCGGTGTTGAGCGCGTCCAGCGCGTTGGCGTCGCGGCTCTTGAACACCGCCTCGGCGGCGGAGCGGCGGGTGGCCGGATCGGGACTCATCAGGGTCAGCGCCCCCAGCGTGGCGCTGATGGAACGGCGCAGGGCGTTGTTGATCTTGATCTTGTCGATGGCCCCCGCTGCGGCCTCGCCGACCACGGCCCCGCTGAGCGGATCGGTCAGGGCGAAGCCCGCCCCGGCCTTGCGGGCGATCACGACCAGCCCATCGGCCTTGCGCACATAGAGGTCGCCCGCCTGGAGCGCCTCGATCACCGGCACGGCGGCGGGGTCGCCCGCTTCGGAGAGTTGGTTCAACGCCTTTTCGGTGCCGGCATAGCCGCCGCTGCCCATCGTTTGGACCAGCGGACGGAGATCGGCAGCCAGCGCGGCGGATGTGGTGGCGATGGCCACACAAGCGGCCAGAAGCCAGCGGAATGCGCGTCGCATCGCGGATCCTTTGTTGAGGGGAGCGTGAAAACGAGGAAAGTCGCAACGAAAAACGCCTGCCCCCGTCCCGGTCCGTCCCCACGCTGTGGGAGAGGGTGCCTGGTCCCCCGCCCCGCTGGCGCGGGGACGGGGTCGGAAGGGGGCAGGCGTCGGAACAGCTCAGGTCAAAGCGTCAGACCCGATCCGGTCAGCTGCCCTTGCCGCCGCACTTGCCGGTCTTGACGTTGAAGTTGCCGCAGGACAGGGGCTTGCGCCAATCGGAGATCAGGTCCTTGCTGTCCGGCAGGAAATCCGACCATTCGTCGCCCGGGACCAGGCCGGGAGTCTTGGACACGGTTTCGAACTGGCCGTTCTCCTGCACTTCGCCGATCAGCACCGGCTTGGTGATGTGGTGGTTCGGCAGCATCGCCGAATAGCCGCCGGTCAGGTTGGGAACCGACACGCCGATCATGCTGTCGATTACCGCGTCCGGGGCCACCGTGCCCGCCGCCTCGACCGCCTTCACCCACATGTTGAAGCCGATGTAGTGGGCTTCCATCGGGTCGTTGGTCACGCGCTTGTCGTTCTTGGTGAAGGTCTTCCAGTTCTTGATGAACTCGGCGTTGATCGGGGTGTCCACCGACTGGAAGTAGTTCCACGCGGCCAGATGGCCCAGCAGCGGCTTGGTGTCGATGCCCGCCAGCTCTTCTTCGCCGACCGAGAAGGCGACGACCGGGATGTCCTGCGCCTTGACGCCCTGGTTGCCGAGTTCCTTGTAGAAGGGAACGTTGGCGTCGCCGTTGATGGTGGAGACGACGGCGGTCTTCTTGCCCGCCGAGCCGAACTTCTTGATGTCGGCGACGATGGATTGCCAATCGGAATGACCGAACGGCGTGTAGTTGATCTTGATGTCCTCGTCCTTGACGCCCTTGCCCTTCAGGTAGGCTTCCAGGATCTTGTTGGTCGTGCGCGGATAGACATAATCGGTCCCCGCCAGAACCCAACGCTGGACCTTTTCCTTCGACATCAGGTAATCGACCGCCGGGATCGCCTGCTGGTTCGGGGCGGCACCGGTGTAGAACACGTTGCGGGAGGATTCCTCGCCCTCATACTGCACCGGGTAGAACAGCAGGCCGTTCAGCTCCTCGAACACCGGCAGCACCGACTTGCGGCTGACCGAGGTCCAGCAGCCGAACACGGCGGCGACCTTGTCCTTGGTCAGCAGCTCGCGCGCCTTTTCGGCGAACAGCGGCCAGTTGGACGCCGGATCGACCACCACGGCCTCCAGCTTCTTGCCGAGAACGCCGCCCTTCTTGTTCTGCTCGTCGATCAGCATCAGCATGACGTCTTTCAGCGTCGTTTCGCTGATCGCCATGGTCCCGGACAGGGAATGCAGAATGCCCACCTTGATGGTGTCGTCAGCCGCCTGGGCCGAACCGGCGATCGCCCCCATCGCCAGACCCGCCAGCGCGCTGATCCCGAACGTCGCCACCCGCCCCGTCATCCGATGCCGCATCGTCCGCTCCGTCGTCTGCATGAAACTCCCCCTTCACGGCTGCCGCCCCGACCATCGCCGGGGCCTCAGGAAATCGTCGAAGGAAAGGCTATCGCAGGTGCGAAACGACGTATCTACGTCAAATGCCCCATACGCGGGTGTGGCCCGGTGGGGACGAACACGCCTGCGCCAAAACGCCATCGCGTGCCAAAACACCGTCCCGTGATGGAATAACATCCGCTGTCCGCGCGTCTGTCCGTGAAAGCTGTTGCGCCGCCGGTTTCATGAACAGAGCCGACCGTTTGCCGGTCAGCGTGCGGTGCAGTGCAGCCGACACCAAATGTCACTTGCCTCGCGCGTCTGACCAAACGAACTATAGCCTGCTTCTTGGTTTCACTGTTTCTGATCGGGTTTCCCGAACCATGCTGTACGATCGCCGCCTGCACATCGGACGTTACGCCGCCGCCGGACTGGTTGGGTGCCTGATGGGCACGCTGACCAGCGGATCGACCGCGCTTGCGTCCTCCGCGACCCGCGCCGCCCCGGCACCGGTGCCGCTGGTGCAGAGCTGGGCGGTCCGGTTGGACCAGCGCGCGACCGAACTGCTCGCCGCGCCGAAGGTTCCGGCCACGCGCATCGGCTATGGCGCGGTGGTCAAGCGCGGCGACGGCGGCATGATCGAAACAGCGGCCCCGGCGGTCGATGTTCCCACCCCGGCCGCCGCGTCGGCCGTGGTGGAGGAGGCATCGCCCTACCCCGCCGTGGAACCCGCCCCGCCCGCCGTCTTCCGCGTCCGTTCCCCGCTGGCCGACCGGGTCGGCCGGGTGGCGACCCGCCTGATCGAGCTGGGGCATCTGGCCCCCGACCAATGGACCGACAGCTTCGACGAAACGCTGGAAAACGCCGTGCGCGCCTTCCAGGTGGTCGAGGGGCTGCAACCCGACGGCAAGGTGGGGGAAGTCACCCGCCAGGCGATGGACCGCAGCCCGCAGCAGGCCGCCGCGATGATGCAGCGCGCCGCCGCCGCCATGCGGGCGCAACAGGCGTCGATCCCCGACACCGCCGTGCTGGTCAATCTGCCCAGCCAGACCGTGACCTATGTCGAACAGGGCCGCCCGGTCTTCACCATGCGCGCCGTGGTCGGTCGCCCATCGCGCAAGACGCCGCTGCTTCAGGACAAGATCACCAGCGTCACCATCAACCCGACCTGGACCGTCCCCCCCACCGTGCTGACCGAAGACAAGCTGCCGGTCCTGCGCAAGAAGGGAACCACCGGGATCAAGAACGCCGTCGTCTATCTGGACGGGGCGGAGGTGGCGACCGAAACCGTCAATTGGTGGGCGGTTGACGCCGGTCGGATCCGCATCGTGCAAAAGCCGGGCGACGACAACGCGCTGGGCCGGTTCCGGTTCAACCTGACCAACGGCGACGGCATTTTCCTGCACGGGACCAACGACCCCCGGCTGTTCAGCCGCGACCTGCGCGCCGCGTCCTCGGGCTGCGTCCGCCTGGAAGACGCCCGCCTGATGGCCAACACCCTGTTGACCGCCGCCAAACTGACCCCCACCAGCGTGGCCCAACAGCTCGACACCGGCGAAACCAAGACGGTGCGCCTGCCCAACGCGGTGCCGGTGCGCTTCGTTTCCTGGAACGCCTCGGTCGACACCGACGGTGTGGTGCGCGTCCATCCCGACATTTACGAGGACGCGCCAAGCGCCCCCGCCACCGCCCCGCGCCCGGTGACGAAGCCGTCGGTCCTGCCGGTGCCGACCGCGCACAGCGCCCCCGCCGTGGTCCCGGTGTCGTCGCCCATGCCCAGCACCTCAACGGTGCGCGCGCTGGTCCCGCCGCCGTCCGCGACGGCCACCGGGTCCACCGCAACGGGGCCGACCGCAACGGGGATGTGATCGCCACCGCGATCACATCCATCATTCCATCACCCCTTTGGTGAATCAGGTCGCGGTTGATCAGGCCGCTGGATCGAACAGCGGTTCCGGCAGACCGGGGACCGCGACCGGCAGGGCAAACACGCCGCCCGATTGCGGGAAGCGCTCCAACTCCTCCGCCGGACGCCCCGCCGACGCGGTGGTCAGATAGAGCGTGCGCCGGTCGGCCCCGCCAAAGGCTACCATCGTCGGGCAGCGCGCCGGAACCGGGTGTTCGGACAACAGTTCCCCGGTGGGAGCGTAGCGCTGCACCCGCCCGCCTTCGTACAGCGCCGTCCAATAACAGCCATCCTCGTCCACCGCAGCACCATCGGGACGGCCCCGGTCGCCGTCGGTCGGCTGCAACCGAGCAAACACCTCGCGGTCCGACAGTTCCCCGGTCGCCGGGTCATAGCGGTAGCGATACACCGTGAAGGTGGGTGTGTCGGAGTGATACAACGTGCGCCCGTCGGGGCTGAAGGCCAAGCCGTTGGAGGTCAGCAACCCACCGGCCAACGTCGCCAGCCCGCGCCGGTCAAAGCGGTAGAGATGCGCCTTGCCGCCCGCCTTCGGTTCATCCAGCGTCCCGGCCAGGAAACGGCCCGCCGGATCCGCCCGGCCATCGTTGAAGCGGCTGGTCGCCGTGTCCTCCGGGTTGGCCACCAACAGGCCGACCGGCGCGCCCGCCGCGTCCAGCCGCCACAGGCCCGACCGCATCCCGGCGACAAAGCCGCCGTCCTTGTGCAGCGCCAGACAGGCGATGTCCTCGGCCATCGCAACCGCCCGGTTGGTGCCATCCGCCGGATCGAAGCGGTTCAGCGTCCGCCCCTTGATGTCCACCCAATAGAGCGCCTGCTCCCGCGCCGACCAGACCGGGCATTCCCCCAGCTTGGCGCGCGCGTCGAGAACACAGGAAAAGGATTGGCCAGCGGTCATGAAACGAATGCCTCGTCAAACCAGGGGGTGCGGCGTTTGGACGCGCAGCTTGGCCGCAGCGGCGCAAACAATCAAGAGCTGCCCTTTCAAGGCGACCGCCACGATGCCGATGTTACAACGCCCGGCTGATCGCCGGTCCGTTGCTGTGGGCCGCCGGTCGGGACAGGCAGCGCGCCATTTCCGCCCACAGCACCGCGCGGTCGATCGGCTTGGCCACATAGCCGTCCATGCCCGCCGCGTGGCAACGGGCCACATCCTCGGGAAAGGTGTTGGCGGTCAGGGCAATGACCGGAGTCCAGCTTGCGGGGGAGTCCAGGCCGCGAATGGCCTGTGTCGCCGCCAGCCCATCCATGACCGGCATGTTGACGTCCATCAGCACAAGATCGAAGCCCTGCTGCCGGATCGCCGCCACCGCCGCCGCGCCGTCCTCCACCTCCACCACCTGATGGCCCGCCTGCGTCAGCAGCGTGACCACCAGCAGGCGGTTCATCGCCACATCCTCGGCCACCAGCACCCGCAGCCCATCGGGCAGCGGCGCATCCGGTGCGTTGGAGGCCGCCAGGGTCGCAGGGCGTGGGCCAAAGGCCGAACGCGGCGGCGGGGCGGGCGGCAGGGGAATCGCCGGATTCGGCGCAGGCAAACGGGAAGGCCCGGCGGCGTCCAGGGGCCGGAAATGCGCCAACCGCCCTTGCAACTCCGCCGGGTCATAGGGCTTGGCGATCACCTCATACCCGGCCTGGGTGGCGTCGTCGGCGATCACGGCATGCGCGGCGAAGCCCGACGCCAGCAGAACCGCCAGGGTTGGGCGCAAACGCCGCGCCTCGCGCACCAGTTCCGCCCCGTTCATCCCCGGCGGCATGACGATGTCGCTGAACAGCACGTCCAGCGGCGTTGCGCCGCGCAGGATCATCAACGCCTCGTTGGCGTTGGACGCGGCGACGACCCGGTGCCCCCAACCGCGCAGCAGGGCAACGCCGCTGTCGCGGATCGTCGGGTCATCCTCCACCATCAGGATCGACAGGGACACGCGCGAGGACGGGGGCGGAGCCACCGTCCGCCCGGCCTCGTCCGCGACGCGTTCCGGGCCGAAACGGGCCACCGCCTCCGTCCCATGGCCCGGCGCGTTGGCCAGGGTCAGGCTGCCGCCGTGCAACTCCATCAGGCGGCGGGTCAAGGGCAGGCCGGATCCGCCGCGCGCGCCGCTGGCCGGGGCGTCCTCGTCATAGCGGGCGAAGGCCTGGACCACGCGGCCCGAATCCCATTCCTGCGCCCCGGTCCCGTTGTCGCGCACCGTCAGCCGCAGCCCGCCGTCGGCGTCCAGCGCGGTCCCGACGTCGATCCGGCCGCCGGTGGGCGTGAATTTCATCGCGCTGGACAGCAAATTCATCAGGATTTGCCGAACACGCTTCTCGTCACCCCGCAGATAGCGCGCCTGCGGATCCACCGCCGCCACGATCTGCACCCCGGCCCGCCCGGCTCGCTGGGTCAGCAGGCGAACGGTGGTGGACACCACCCGATCCAGATCCACCGTCTCGTCGTCCAGCACCAACTCCCCGGCTTCCGCCCGGACGTTGTCGAGAATCTCGTTGATGAGTTCCAACAGGTGCTGGCCGCTGTCGCGGATGTTGTGGGCGAACTCCCGGTAAAAGGGGTTGGCGATCGGCCCTTCGGACTCCCGCGCGATCAGGTCGGCGAAACCGATCACCGCGTTCATCGGGGTGCGCAACTCGTGGCTGAGGCTGGCGAGAAACGCGCTTTTGGACCGGCTGGCGGCGTCGGCGGCCTGCCGGGCGTCGAACAGCTCCGCCTCCAGCACCTTCCGCGCGGTGATGTCGCGCTCAACGATCAGGCACTCTTTCGGTGCCCCCCAATCATCCAGAACCAGCCGAAGATCCGCTTCGATCCACACCCACCGGCCTTCGCTGTGGCGCAACCGGTAGGTTACGGTCGCCGCCGGGGCGCGCGGCGACAGCGCCGCCAGCGTCGCCGTCAACGCCGCCGCGTCGTCGGGGTGGGCGCGTTCCGTCCAGGGTTGGCCGATCAGGTCCGTTGGGATCCAGCCCAGGCAGTCCCCCGCCCGCTCGGAACAGGCCAGCCGCGCCCCGGTCAGGTCAAGCCGCCCCACCATGTCGGTCACGCTGTCCACCAGCGCGCGGAACCGCTGCTCCCCCGCCCGAACGGCAAGGCTGGCGTCGTGACGGTCGGTGATGTCGCGCGCCAGCACCGCCACCATCGTCACCGCGCCCGCCGCGTCGCGCATGGGGGTTTGCCACACCTCCCACCGGCGGGTGACGCCCTGGTTGACCGTGGTGTCTTCAAACCGCGTCGGAACCCCGGCGTCGAGCGCGCTTTGCAGGTCGGCGGTCATCCGCGCCACCAGCGGCGGCGGCAGCACCGCCTCCAACCGACGGCCTTCCGCCGCCTGGGCCGAGACGCCCCACAGCGCCAGCGCCGCCGCGTTGGCCCGGTGCAGGATGACGGAACCTGGTCCATCCTGACGCGGATCACCCAAACGCAGGATGAAACGCCGGTCGTCGGTCTGGTCCATCAGCGCCGCCAGCACGGCGTCCCGTTCGGCCAGCGCGGCGCGCTGGACGGCCATCGCCCGGCGCTGACCGCGCCACAGCGCCACGGCCAGCCCCAGCAGGGCCATCGTCAGGGCGATGATGACGCCGAAGTCCATACCATCCCCCTGCCCGGCCCCCTGCCTGGCCCATGCCTGGCGTCTTGGGTCCACGCCAACGCGCAACCGCGCGGCGCTTGTGAGTGAGTGGGAAGATCTACACGCACAACCCATCAAGCAAAAGACTCAAAACATCCCCGTGCCGACCTGATTTCGGCTGGTCTCTGTTCCAAAACCCCTTATGGTTGATGCATACTTCACCGGCTGGTTGAGTGCAGGGAAGCCCTCTCCGCCACGCTCATCTGCTTTTGACTTTCGTTCTATATCCAAAGGCGTTTCCATGCCGCTGGCGGTCTTTTCCCAAAGCCTGGTTGCCCGCACCACCGCATCGGCGGCTTTGCTTGCCTCGCTGCTGATCATGATCCCCATGGTGGTCCTGATTCAGGCCGACGTGCGGGCAACACGGGCGGAACTGGCGATTCGGGCGGAATTGGCGACCAAGATCGTCCTGGACGATGTGGCGAACGCCCTGTGGGATCTGGATCCGGAAGAGGCGCAGGCAGCCCTGGCACCGCTGCGATCGGTGGACGCCTTCGCCGAAGCCGTGGTCCTGGGCAGCCAGGGTGAACGCTTCACCCTGTACCGCAAGCCGGGCAGCGGCTTTTTGCCGGAACAGGCGTCCACCACCGCCTCCTCCTCCCTCACCCACATGGACCGTCTGGGCAACCGGCGCGAGATCGGCACCTTGCTGGTGCGGTTGGACGCCACACCGACCAACGCCACGATCCGCCATGACGTGGCGCTGTTGAGCGGGCTTGGCATCAGCATTCTGCTGCTGGTGGTGTTGGGGGTGGTGTGGGCGGCGCGCGGCGTGACGGCCCCCATCGCCGCCATGACCCGGACGATGACCGATCTGGCGGCGGGCGACGTGTCGGTCGCGGTCCCCGGACGCCACCGGGGCGACGAGATCGGGCGGATGGCCACGGCGCTGCGCATCTTCCGGCAGAACGCCATCGACCTGCGCCAGGCCAAGGAGCGCGCCGAACAGGCCGTGGCGTCCAAGGCGAAGTTCATGGCGGCGGCCAGCCACGACCTGCGCCAGCCCGCGCAATCGCTGCTGATGCTCGCCGCGCTGCTGCGCACGATGGCCAAGACGCCCGACGTCGCCGACACCGCGCGGAAGATCGAACAGGTGGTGATGAACCTGAAACAGCTTTTGGACGAGCTGCTGGAGGTGTCGCGCCTGGACGCGGGCGGGGTGACGGTGACGGTGGGGACCCACGAGATCGCCGACCTGTTCCAGGCGCTCGACAGCCAGTTCGGCCCGGTGGCGCGGGCCAAGGGGCTGACCCTGACGGTGTCGCCCCTGCGCGCCAGCGTCGCCACCGACCGGGTGCTGCTGCTGCGGCTGCTGGGCAATCTGATCGACAACGCCATTCGTTACACCGCGTCCGGTTCGGTCCAACTGGTGGGCATGGCGGTTGGCGACCAGATCCTGTTGGAGGTGCGCGACACCGGCATCGGCATTCCTGAAGACCGCCTCGACGCGATCTGGGAAGAGTTCCATCAACTGGGCAACCCGGAACGCAACCGCGACAACGGCATCGGGCTGGGGCTGTCCATCGTCAAGCGGCTGTCCGCCACCCTCAACCACCCGGTCAAGGTCCGGTCGATCCTGGGCAAGGGGTCGGTCTTTTCCGTCGCCGTGCCGGTGGCCAGCGGGCGTGCCCAGCCCCCGGATCCGCCGGTCGCGCTCCCCCCACCGCCTGCCCCACGGCCTGCCACGCCGCCACCGCCCGCAGCGCTCCCCCCCACGGTCCCACCCGTCCCCACCGCGCCCCCCTTGCCCGCCCCCAGCCCGGTGGCCCTCACCGCAAGCGCGGGCAAGCCCGAGGGCGTGGCCGTTCTGGTCATCGACGACGACCCCTTCGTGCTGAACGGTCTGTCGCTGTTCCTGGCCAACGAAGGCCATCGGGTGCACAGCGTGTCGGTGGCCGATCAAGGGGTGCGGGACGTGCAGGAAGGGGTGTTCAAACCCGATGTGATCGTCGCCGATTACCATCTGTCGGCCACCGACACCGGCATCGATTTCATCAACCGGCTGTGGATGCTGCTGGGCATCCGCATCCCGGCGGTGCTGATTTCCGGACGCCTGGACAGCGAGGTCGAGCAGGACGCGCGGGCGCAGGGCATCACCGTCGTGCCCAAGCCGATCATGCCGGACCGGCTGTCCCGTCTGGTCACAGAGCTGCCCCGCACGCACTGACCGGGCTGGGCAGGGGGCAGGGGGCCTGCCCGCCGTCAGGTGAAGTTCAACCCACCAAAGGGCGTGATGAAGCCATCCGTCAGGGCGTTGCTGCGCAGCGCCACATAATCGGGGACCACCAACGGGATGATCGGCAAATCCCCCATGACGATCTGTTCGGCATCCTTGTAGGCGGTGGCCCGCTGCGCCGGATGGGGCAGGGCCATGGCGGCGTCAATGATCGCGTCGAACTCCGCGTTGGCCCAACCGGTGGGGTTGAAGCGGCTGCGGCTGGAAAACAGCTCGTCCAGAAAATTCATCGGGTCGGGATAGGTTGCCGTCCAGCCGAAGAGCGCAGCGTCGTAATCCCTCCGCCGCGACCGGCTGAGAAACTCCTGACGGGACTCGACGACCAGCTTGGCCGGGATGCCTGCGTTGTTCCATTGGGAGACGTAATAGACAAACTCCCGCCGATACTCCGCCACGGTGTGCACCGCAAAGGGTTCCAGGCCACTGCCATCGGGGTATCCCGCCTGCGCCAGCAACTCCCGCGCCAAAGCGGGGTCATAGCGCAGCGGGGCCAACCGTTCGTTTGACAGCAGGGCCGGGGGCACGACGCCGTTGTGGACGCGGGCCATGCCACGGAAGAAGCGCTCCACCATGGCGTCACGGTCGATCAGCAGGGACATGGCCTGCCGGACCCGACGGTCGCCAAAGGCCTTGACCCGGCGGGCGTCCAGCGACACCGCGCGCAATTGCAGGCGCGGGCAGGAAATCAGGGACCGTTTGAACCCTGGATCGTCGGCCACCTGCCGCAACGCGTCGGTGTCGACGAAGGAGAAATCGATCTGGCTGTTGTTGAACAGCATGATGCCGTCGTTGCCGACGCCGGTGGCCACAAAGGACACCCGATCAAACGGCAAGGCCCCGCCGCGCCAATGGGGGTTGGGGGCAAGATCGACGCGGATGCCGTCGCTGTTGCCCACCAGACGGTAGGGGCCGGTTCCAACCGACAACCGGCGGTGCCAATCGGAGCCATTCTCCTCCATCGCCTCCACATCCACGATGTTGAAGCGGGCAAAGGGGAAAATCGCGCAGGGGGCCTCGCACACCACCTCCAGCGTGTGATCGTCCAGCACGGTGACGCCGCTCAACTCGGCGCTGAGCTTGTTGCGCACATCCTGAAAGCCTCGCACCCGCGCCAGGGCAAGCGTGGCCAGGTGCATCCCATCCGCCATGGCCGCCGCCTCGAAGGTGCGTTTGACGTCCCGCGCGGTGAAGGGGCGGCCACTTTGGAACCGCACGTCGCGGCGCAGCGACAACCGCCACACCCGCGCGCGGTCGGACGCCTCCCACGCGGTCGCCAACCCCGGCAACACCCGGCCATCCGCCGCCACGCTGGTCAGGCTCTCGTACATCGCCCCCAGCACCTGTTGGGTGAGCACATCGGCGACGATCAGCGGGTTGAGCGACACCGGCAAGGACCGCAGGCCGATCCGCAACGCCCCCGGATTGATCTCCGCCCGCAGACCATGCGGGGCAAGGCCAACGGCGGTGCCGCCAGCCAGCATGGCCAAAACCTTTCGTCGTTGGATCTGCGGCATGGCGGCCTTCACAAATTTTCGCCCCAACCCGTTTCGATCTCGAAAGACACTTATGAGTTGATGGCTCAAAAAGACACAACCAAAGGCTTCTTTCGCGTTCGAAACCCACTCACGCGGTCAGCAACCCATCCAAACGGTCCCGCAGGCGCTGCAAGCGGTCGCGGTGCTCCGGCTGCAACGCCGCCTCGGCCGCCGCGATGGTGTCCAGATCACGGTCCATCCGGTTGATCGCCTTGCCCAACGCCTGCAACGGCTCCGCCGCCGCCCGCGCCCCGGCGGCGGGCTTGGCGGCGCGCACGGCGCTGACCGTCAGGCCACCGCTGCGCGCCGATTGCCACAGCGCACGCACGCGCTCCGCATCCTCGATGAAGGCCAATTCGACCAGGGCGGAGCGCGACACCCGGTCGGCGTTGGCGCGGTAGTCGGCCAGAATGTCGTCGGGCAGCGACAGCACCTTCAACCGCTTGGACACCTCGGCCTCCGAACAGCCGACCGCCGCCGCCACCTCGACCTGCGAATAGCCGTGGCTGTCGATCAGCTGCGACAGGCCGCGCGCCAGATCGATGGCGTCGAGATCGACGCGCTGGACGTTCTCGATCAGCGCGATCTCTTCCGGGCGGCCCTTGGTGATGATCGCCGGGATGGTCGCCCGTCCCAGCAGCCGGAAGGCGCGCAACCGCCGCTCCCCGGCGACCAGACGGTAGCGGCCCTTCTCCGCCCCGTCCTGCACCAGAACCGGTTGTTGCAAGCCATGGCGGTCGATGGACTCGGCCAGCGTCCGCAGGGCGTCTTCGTCGAACACGCTGCGCGGTTGATCGGGGTTTGTGTCGATGGCGTGCAGATCGGCTTCGATCAGGCGCGGCAGAACGCCGCTCAGGCCGAACATGCGGTCGGTCTCGGCAACAAGGCCGCTGTCCTTGGCCTGGAGCACGGTGGTGGCCGTCTGACGGGTGAGCTTCTTAGGCGGCATCGGCGACCTCCGGCAAACGCCCGCTGGCGCGCAGCAGGGCGGCGGCGATGGCGACGTAGCTTTCCACGCCCGGCGCGCCGATGTCGGCGTCCAGCGTGATGACGTTGGCCCCCGCCGCCTGGGCGTAGATGGTGGCGCGCGGGACCGGCGGAAACACCCGGCGTTCCTCGCCCCACAAACGGGCGATGTCGTCCAGCGACGAGCGATCCTGCGTTTGGCGCGGGTTGAACATGGTCGGCAGGATGCCCAGCACCGCCAGACGCGGATTCAAGCGCCGCTGGATCTTGGCCACGGTGTCGAGAAAGGCGCTGACGCCAAGTATGGCGTGCGGTTCGGCCTGGCAGGGGACCAGCACGAAATCGGCGGCGGTCAGGGCGTTGATCGTCACCGCCCCCAGATTGGGCGCGCAATCGATCACCACCACGTCGTAGCGGGCCTTCACCCCGTCCAGAATCTCGGCCAGCGCCGTTTGCGCGTTGGTCAGATTGCCGGGCAATTCGGTGTCGGCGCTCGCCAGCGCGATGCTCGACGGGATCACGTCCAGCCCCGGCACGCTGGTGGGCAGAATGATGTCGGCCAGCCGGGTCTTGCCCATCAGGGCGTGGTAGAGCACCTTGCCCGCTTCGGTCAGCGTCACCACGTCGGCCTGCGGGATGCCGACATGCACGGTGGCGTTGCCCTGCGGGTCGGCGTCCACCAACAGCACCCGGTTTCCGGCGCGCGCCAGCACAAAGGCCAGATTGATCGAGGTGGCGGTTTTGGCCGTGCCGCCCTTTTGCAGGCCGACGGCGATGGTGGTCCCCTGGCGCGGCTCCGTGGTTTCGGGTTGTTCCAGCGCCAGCATCATCAGGCGGCCCAGAACGTCGCGGGGCAGGGCCTCCTTGCCGGTTTCCCATTTGCTCAGGCGCTGCTTGTCGTATTTGCGCCCGGTCATCTCGTTGACGAAGGCCGCCATCTGCGTTTGCGTCAGGCCACGCCGTTCCCGCAACGCCTTCAATTCCTCGCCCGTCACCCCGCACCCTCCTGCGCCACCGGTTGGGCCGACTCTAGCAAGTCGTCGCCACTCCGGCAATGGGTGTCTACCGCCCCACCGGTTGCTCAGACCGTTTCGTCATACTCGACCTTCGGCACGTCGATCCAGGACGGGGCAGGGCCGAGGTCCTTGCGCCAGAACAACACCGGCAGGTCGGCGTTCAGCACCCGGCCCAGAACCGCGCCGCGCGCCTTCATCGTCTCCTTGTACTCCGCCGCCTCGACGATGCGCACGCCATAGCCGGGAATCCGGTCGTTCTCCAACACCGGTCCCAGCGCGTTCTTGAATTTGCGCAGATCATTGTCGGAGCCAACCCGCTTGCGCAGCGGCTCCAGCGCCATCCAAAAACCGTTGCCGCGCGCCAGATGGGCGCGGGCGATCTCGTACAGCCGCTTTTCCACCGGCTTCAGGGCGAAATACTGGTCGTCGTAGGTCAACAGATTGTGGCCGAGCGCGGCGCGCGCCACCCAGCCGGACAAGGTCAATTTCAGCCCGCGCACCG
Organism: Azospirillum sp.; assembly: GCA_027486405.1. GTDB lineage: Bacteria > Pseudomonadota > Alphaproteobacteria > Azospirillales > Azospirillaceae > Azospirillum. Next base: position 37,029 of record JAIXPD010000033.1, read on the forward strand.
CGCGTTCGCCGTCCTTCTTGCGCTGGTACAGCAGCTTGTAATCGGAAATCCAGGAGAAGGCCCCGGTTTCGCCCTCGCCCCCGGTTTCCAGATTGGTCTTGATCTGGGTCCCCTGCAACCTCTCCAGCGCCCCTTCGATCTTGTCATAGGCGCTGCCACCCGCCGTCTTGCCGACGATCCGTTGCAGGTCGCTGGTGGTGAAATGCAACTCACCCAGCTTGGCCACCGCCTTGCCCTGCTCCATCTTCTCGCGCAGCAGGGAAATGGCGTAAAGCAACACCGCCTTGTCCCAGATCGTCGCCACCCCGACATTCTTGGGCGCGCGCACCTCGATCCGCACCTTGCCGTCGTCGTAGGTCGGCAGCGCCTCCACCTTGTCCTTGGACAGGCCGAACAGGCTGTACACCATCATGTGGCGGTCGTTCTGCACGTCGCCGGTCAACGGGGAATCCAACCGCAAGGCCAGTTGAAGCGGCCGGTCAATCAATTCGGCGTTGCTGCTGTGATCCATACCCTGTCCTCCCCACCCCAGCCCTGTGCGCCCCGGTCCGCCACGCCGCGCGTGGCCGCGCGCAACAGCGCGGTTGAGCCACCCCATCCTGTCTGACCGTGTGCGCCCATCATTGACCAGCCCGCCGTCCGGTTCCACTGCCACGCGCCAAACGTCGCCGTTCTGCCGAAAGATTCCCGCCACGCCCCTCACAGGCCCGGCGGCAACGTCGCCGTTCTGCCAGTTGTTCGCGCCGCCGCCGTCCCACGCCCGCCGCTGCAACCCGGCACACCCACGCGGCGGTGGCCGTGGCCGGTCGGTTCGAAACGTCTCTGTTCTGCCGGACCAGGGCGGAACGGGGAGGGGGGCCTTACGGTCAATCCATTGATAAACAACATATTATCGGGCATGAACCCCATCCGTTTCGAGGTCGGTTGACCGCCGACGGCGGTTTCACTGGCAGAACGGCGACGTTTGCCCGTCTGCCCCGACCTCCGACTCCCGCTCCGATTCTCCGGCGATTCCCTGGGCCTGTCGGCGACGGGGGGGCGGATCCGCGCGGATTATTCGGCAGATCAGCGACATTGGCCGTGCGTTCCCGGCTCTGGCCGACGCGCGCGATCCAGGAATCTTTCGGCGGATCGGCGACATCTCCGTCCGAATCATTCGGCAGATCAACGACGTTTGCAACGGATCCATTGCCGCTCGCCGCGCTCAACACATTGATTTTCCTTGTTTTTAACAAAAACACTGGCGCCGGTACAGCGCCGCAGCGTTTTTTCCCAAGACCATGGACAGACACGAAAGGGCGCGTACACATTGAAAACTTGGGCGAGCGGCGTCCCCTCCGGGGGGCTGGCGTGCCCGCATCCATTCGCAACACGGCGGTGGGGATCGGCGACCAGCCTTCCACCGCGCAACAGGAGCGACGCATGGCATAACGGAGACAATTTCTCCGAAAACACAAAAGGCCCAGATTGCTCTGGGCCCTTCGTGTCGGATGGAGAAGACCGAGGAACACCCGATCCCCCCACATCTGGCGGTTTGGCGACTCCATGATGGCAGGGCGGGCTGCGAAAGCCAAGCGGATTCACCCGAGTCCGCTGACGGGAATCCTTTGTCTTCCTCCCGGAGTTTGACCGGAATTTGGAACGAGAAAGGGTCCGCCCATGAGGCCGTACACAGAGCTGTACCGGCGTTGGATATCCGCGCCCAATCTTCACGCCGCCGACATCGCGGTGTTGTCGGCGCTGTACGCGCACGCCGACGACAGCGGCGTGTGCCGTCGCACGCAAGGTGAGCTGGCCGAAGAGCTGGGGCAAAGCCGCGCCTGGATTCACGCGGTGTTGAAGCGTCTGCAAGATCCCTCGGTCGCGTTGGTGGCAACCAAGGCCCATCGGGGCTTTCGGGGCTTTCTCTACGCGTTGACCGACGCGGAGGGCGCTGTTTTCGGTGTCACCGCCTCTGACCGCGACCGTCAGCCCGCTGACACCCGGCGTCAGGCGGCTGGCTTCTCCTTTGAATCCTGGAATCCTGAATCCTCCTCCTTCTCAGCGGCGGAGGAAAAAACGGCGGGAGAACGGGCAACCGAGCTGTTCGATTGGTCGCCAACGACCGACGATCTGGCCTGGGCGCTTGCCGAACGACCCGACGTCGACGCCGAGCGTGTGACCCGCAAATTCGTGTCCTGGTGCCGCAAAGCCCAGGCCCGGAACGGGTATCGGCCCGACGATCCCACCGCCCTGTGGCGGCGTTGGATTCTGCGCGAACTGGTGACACCCACCGACCCGCCTCCATCCGCGCCGGATTCCTCCACCGCCGCTTTCCGTCCCGCTTCCGTTCCGTCGAGTGCGCGCCATGACCGCAACCGCCCTTCCGCCCACCGCCCCGCCGCTGCCGCTCCCGATGCCAACCCTGGGGGACAACCTTGCCCATGGGGCAGCGCCCAATTGGCTGCCCGAAACCACGACACCCTTGCGGCCTTGCGCGCTCGCCTCTCTGGCACGGCTTGATCTGGTCGATCTGCGCTTCGAAACGCAGGATCGGACGCCGGAGGACCTCATCGCTCTGGCCGACCGGGTGGACGCGGCCATCGGCGACCTTCTGCCGCCGATCGGAATCGACAACGTCCTGATCGGGCTTGAAAAGCTGGCAACCCGTTACCGGCTGGCCCTGCCGGATGCCGATCTGCTGGAAGCCGATGTGCGGGCGATGGCGGATTGGCCGGCCGAACGGTGGATGGCCGCCTTTGAACGCGTGTGGGCAGGATTCCGCAGCGGCTGGAGCCGTTTTCCCACCTTGGGAGATTTCTGCGCGGCGTTGGACAGCGCACCGCCGTCCGACCGCGCCCGCCGCATCGACGATCTGCGCCGTCTGTCGTCACGGCTGCGTCAGGAGGCCGGGTTCCGTCGTCAGGCCCAAGCGCACCGGCGTCGGCTGCGGGAGCGGGAAAACGCCCTGTACCGTTTGCCGCCACCGCCGACGGACGCCACGGCCCAGCCCGTCCCGGGGGGTGCCCCCAAGGCGAGCCGTGCAGACGGCGGCGAAGGCGCGCAAGAAAACGGGCGGATCCGGTGTCCCGAACCCGCCCAGGTCACGCAACACGCGACCGAAGCCCGAACGTGCCTGCAAGGCTTCGGCGCGTCCGAACGGCCCGAAGACCGTCCGAACCCAAAAACCGCCGATCAGCCAGCGGTCAAACCGCGCAATTGGCGGTTGGCCACCGCCAGCATCGCCAGATCGATGCCCGCTTGGCCACGCAGCTCCGACAGCAACGTTTCCACCCGGTCGACCAAGGGGCGACGACGGGCGATCCAGGCGTCCACCGCCGCCGAATCCGCCGCTTCGCTGTCCAGAACCCGCATGGTCAGCGCGCTCTGATGGGCGAACAGGTCATCGACGATGGCGGCAACCGCCTGTTTCTGCCAATCGGTCTCCACCTTGGTGCCGGACGCACGGTCGCGCAGCCATTCCAAACCGAAGCGGCGGCCCAGGCCGAAATAGACGGCGGCGACGGCGGCGACATCGCGACCCGACCGGCTGGCGATCCGCACCAGATCCGGGGCGGCCCCCAGGATCGGCAGCGCGGCCACCTGTTTGGCCAAGCCCTCCGGCACGCCATGGGCCACCGCGTCGGCCACCCGCGCGGCAAGGCTGGCCGCCTCATCGCCGACCAGGAAGCGGTCGAGACCGCTTTGCAGCGCGGTGACACCGGCCTGATAGGCCGCAACCTCGGCGGTGACGTCCAGCGGATGGGTGCCGTTGACCAGGAACCACGCCACGCTGCGTTCGGTCAGCCGCAGGGTGTCCATCACCAACGCGGTCTGGGTTGCGGCAGGGACGGTGTTGTCGAGACGGTCGATGGCGTCCCAGAGGCTGTTGAGGCCGAAGACGTCGCGGGTGATGGCGTAGGCGCGGGCGACGTC
>JAIXPD010000012.1 GCA_027486405.1 Azospirillum sp.
AACATCCTGTCGGTCAACGCCTCCATCGAGGCCGCCCGCGCCGGGGAGCAGGGCAAGGGATTCGAGGTGGTGGCCGAGGAGGTCGGCAAGCTGGCCGACAACGCGGTGGACAGCGCCCGCCAGATCGCCGAGATCATTGAAACCGCCGCCGCCATGGCCGCCGAAGGGACCACCGTGACCGAACAGGCCCGCCGGATGATGGACGGGCTGGCCGAACGGGTCGCCCGCATCGACCAAGCCTTTCAGGCCGTCGCCGTGGCAATGGAGCAGCAACAGGCGTCGGTGAAGGACATCGAGGGATCGGTGGACAGCGTGCGGATGGTCGCCTCCAAGAACGCCGCCGCGTCGGAGGAAATCGCCGCCACCATGGTGCAACTGTCACGCTTGGCCGACGACACCCGCCGTCAGGCCGAACGGTTCAAGGCGCTGTGAAGCGCAGGTTCCGGTTTTTTACGGATCGGTCGCTTGCCGGGCCTGCTGGACATCGCGCCAGCGGGCAACGTTGCGGTTGTGATCGGCCAGCGATTTGGCGAACACATGCCCACCGCTGCCATCGGCAACAAAATACAGCAGATCGTGGCGTTCCGGCTTCAACACCGCCTGCAACGACGCCTTGCCCGGGTTGGCGATCGGCCCCGGCGGCAGCCCCGTCACCTGATAGGTGTTGTAGGGCGATTCGAACTTCCAATCGTTGCGGGTCAGGGGGCGGCCCAACTCACCCGTCCCATCGGTCAGGGCGAAAATCACCGTCGGGTCGGATTGCAGCTTCATCCCGGTTTCCAGCCGGTTGATGAACACCCCGGCCACCTTCGCCCGTTCGGTGGCGACGCCGGTTTCCTTTTCGACGATGGACGCGAGGATCAAGGCCTGTTGCGGCGTCTCGAACGGCAGACGCGATTCGCGCGCCTTCCAGGCGTCGGCCAGGATTTGCGACATCGCCGCCTGCATCCGTTCGATCAGGGCGGCGCGGCTGTCGCCATAAGCGTAATGGTAGGTTTCCGGCATCAGGCTGCCGTTCTTGGGCACCTGCTTGACCGTGCCGGTCAAGGCCGGTTCCTTGTCGAGCAAGGCGACAACCTGGGCGGAGGTCAGCCCCTCCGGGACTGTGAAGCGGCGAACCACCGTGTGGCCTTGCCGCAACTGGTCCAGCACCCCGTCGATGCTGATGCCCGCCGGAAACTGATACTCACCCGCCTTCAAATCACGGGGCGCGCCGGGGGCGGCGATCATGGAGGTGATCTTCGCACCGGCCAAAAACAACAATGGCGACGACACAACCCCGGCGTCCGCCAGGGTGATGGCGATGGCTTCCGCACCGCTGCCGCGCGCGATGACCACCGTTTCGGGATGATCAAGTGGACCGGGGGCCATGACCTGCATGGCACCCCAGACACCAACCCCGGCTGTGGCGCTGACCAGGACCAGCGCCCCCGCAACGATTCGGAGGCCCCAGCCCATGGCGGTTTACGCGAAGGCCTTGAACACCAACGACGCGTTCGTGCCGCCAAACCCGAAAGAGTTGGACAGCGCCGCGCGCACCTTGCGTTCCTGGGCCACCTTCGGGACCAGATTGACGCCCTGGCAGCTTTCCGACGGGTTTTCCAGGTTCAGGGTCGGCGGAACGATGCCGTGGTTGATCGACTTGATCGAGTAGACCGCTTCAACCGCGCCAGCGGCACCCAGCAAATGGCCGATGGCCGACTTGGTGGAGGACATGGCCAGATTGTCCATGGCGGCCCCGAACAGGCGCTTGACCGCGCCCAGCTCGATCTCATCGCCCAGCGGCGTCGAGGTGCCGTGCGCGTTGATGTAGTCGATGTCGTCCGGCGACAGACCGGCGCGCTTCAACGCACCGCGCATGGCGCGGAACCCACCGTTGCCATCTTCCGCCGGGGCGGAGATGTGATAGGCATCGCCCGACAGACCGTAGCCGACAATTTCGGCGTAAATGGTCGCACCACGGCGCTTGGCGTGTTCCAACTCTTCCAGCACCACGACACCGGCACCCTCGCCGATGACGAAGCCATCGCGGTCCTTGTCATACGGACGCGAAGCGCGTTCGGGCGTGTCGTTGAAGCTGGAGGACAAGGCGCGCATGGCGGCAAAACCCGCAACACCCAGGCGGCTCACCGCCCCTTCGGTGCCACCGGCCACCATCACATCGGCGTCTTCCCACATGATCAGACGGGCGGCGTCGCCAATGGCGTGCGCACCGGTCGAGCAGGCGGTCACGACCGCGTGGTTCGGTCCCTTGAAGCCGTGCTGGATCGAGACATGGCCCGACGCCAGATTGATGAGGCTCGCCGGAATGAAGAAGGGCGACAGACGACGCGCACCCTTCTCATGCAGCGTGATGGCTCCATCGGCGATGCCGGGAAGCCCGCCGATGCCCGAGCCGATCATGACACCCGTCATCTCGCGCTCTTCATCGGTCTGGGGAACCCAGCCGGAATCCTTGATCGCTTCTTGGGCGGCGGCCACCGCGTAGACGATGAAATCGTCCATCTTGCGCTGGTCCTTCGGCGACACGAAGGCGTCGGGGTTGAAATCTCCCTCACCCGCGCCGCGCGGAACCTGTCCGGCCACCTTGGAGGCAAGGTCCGAAACATCGAAGCCCGTGATCGCGCGGATTCCCGACTTCCCGGCAATCAGCCGCTCCCAGTTCAGCGAGTGACCGACGCCCAGCGGCGTGGCCAGTCCGAGTCCGGTGACGACGACACGTCTCATGAGGCTGTTCCTTGACCTTTCCTCGAAAAATCTCGGCGACGGTCAGCACGCCGACACGCGGCGAGGCTGACCGTCGGGAAACGCTATCCCCGCGCTCAGGCGGCGGGGCCGTTCGCCTTGATGAAGTCGATGGCGTCCTTCACCGACAGGATCTTTTCGGCCGCGTCGTCGGGGATCTCGACGCCGAATTCTTCCTCGAAGGCCATAACCAGCTCGACGGTGTCGAGGCTGTCGGCGCCCAGATCGTCGATGAAGGAGGCTGCCTCCACCACCTTCGACTCTTCGACACCCAGGTGGTCGACAACGATCTTCTTCACGCGCTCGGCGATGTCGCTCATTTTATTAGACCTTCCAATCCTTGAAACCGCTCGGGATAATCCGGTCGGAGCAACACGCGAAGAACGTGCCGTCCTGCCGCGAAAGCCCCGTCCGATAACATATTTCGACCGCCTTGACCAGCGCCCAAGAAGGCAACCGGGGGCAATCGACGCTTCACAAGAGGCGAAGCCGCCTCAGATCATCGCCATGCCGCCGTTGATGTGCAGCGTCTGGCCGGTGACATAGGCAGCCTCTTCGCTCGCGAGGTACACGACCCCGGCGGCGATTTCCCCCGGCTCGCCCATGCGGCCGGCCGGGATGGCGGGGAGCAGCTTGTCCTTCTGCTCGTCGTTCAGGGCGTCGGTCATGGCCGTGGCGATGAAGCCCGGCGCGACGCAATTCACCGTGATGTTGCGCGAGGCCAGCTCGGCCGCCAAGGACTTTGACATGCCGATCAGGCCAGCCTTGGAGGCCGCGTAGTTCGCCTGCCCCGGGTTGCCGGTGACGCCGACCACGGAGGTGATGTTGATGATCCGACCCCAGCGCTGCTTCATCATGCCGCGCATGACGCCGCGCGACAGCCGGAAGGCGGCGGTCAGATTGACATCCAGAACGGACTGCCAATCCTCATCCTTCATGCGCATGGCGATCTGGTCGCGCGTCAAGCCGGCGTTGTTCACCAGAATGTCGATGCGGCCGAGCGCCGTCTCGGCGTCCTTCAGCAGCTTGGTGATCGCCTCGGCTTCCGACAGATTGCCGGGGACCACATGGGCGCGCTCACCCAATTCAGCGGCCAGAGCCTCCAGCGGCGCGACACGGGTTCCCGAGAGCGCGACGGCGGCCCCCTGGGCGTGCAGCGCGCGGGCGATGGAGGCACCGATGCCGCCGGACGCGCCGGTGACGAGGGCGGACTTGCCGGTCAGATTGAACATGGATGGCCTCACAGGGTCTTCAGGAACGACTCGACGTCCGCCGGGGTTCCAACCGACGTGGCCGACAATTCCTTGTCGATGCGCTTGGTCAGACCGGCCAGAACCTTGCCCGAGCCAAGCTCGACCAGCGTTTCGACGCCCTGTTCCTTCATCGCCAGAACGCATTCGCGCCAACGGACCACGCCCGTGACCTGTTCGACCAGCAGGCGGCGAATCGTGTTGGGATCGGTGACGGGGGCGGCGGTGACGTTGGCGATGACCGGAACGACCGGGGCGGCGATGGTGACGGCGGCGAGCGCCTCGGCCATCGCGTCGGCGGCGGGCTGCATCAGGGCGCAATGGAACGGCGCGCTGACCGGCAGGCGAACCGACCGCTTCAGACCACGCTCGGCCGCGAGCGCGATGGCGCGGTCAATGGCGTCGGCGCTGCCGGAAATCACCACCTGACCAGCGGAATTGTCGTTGGCGATGGAGCACACATCGCCCTGCGCGGCGTCGGCGGCGATGGATTGAGCCTGATCGAGATCGGCCCCCAGCAACGCCGCCATCGCGCCCTGCCCGACCGGAACCGCCTTCTGCATGGCCTGACCGCGCCGCTTCAACAGGCGCGCGGTGTCGCCCAGGCTGAACGCGCCAGCGGCGCACAGCGCCGAGTATTCCCCCAGCGAGTGACCGGCGACGAAGCGCGCGTGCTTGGCCAGATCGACACCGCCTTCGCTCGCCAACACCCGCAGGACGGCGACGCTGACCGCCATCAGGGCGGGCTGGGCGTTTTCGGTCAGGGTCAGATCGGCCTCAGGCCCTTCGGCCATCAGGCGGGACAGACGCTGATTCAGCGCGTCGTCCACCTCTTCAAAGGTGTGGCGTGCGACTTCGAACGCTTCAGCGAGTTCGCGGCCCATGCCGACCGCCTGACTGCCCTGCCCCGGAAAGACGAACGCCCGTATCATGCTGCCTCTGAAACCCTGGATGAAACGACACCGCCCCAGCGGCGGCACCTTTCGATTGGGCGACAGTCATACCCTCCCTTTTGGGCAAGTCAAGCGACGCGCAACGCACCACCGCCCCAAACACCCATAAAATTCGAAGCATCGGGGGCCTGCCCATCGCATTTTTCTCGGCCACCGGGGACAACTCGCCCCACGTCCACAGACTTGGACCGCGCACACCCCGTATATATAGAGTGCCAATTCATCGCCGTTCCTTGATGGTCGAGACCGGTTGTCGCGGGAATCGCAGTGCGGCGGCGAACACCCGAAATCGGTCTGTTCACGCGGCCCACCGACGGAATCCCTCTTGCCAGACCGCCCATCCTGTGCATACTGCGCCGCTTCATAACTCCTTGCCAGCGGCGTGCCGTTGGCTAGGCCCGGGCGGCTGACCGCACCCATTGGGGGTGTTGGCGCAGCGCCGGACCATGAACAGCCATGGGGAGTGCAATGGCACTTTACGAGTGCGTGCTGATCGCGCGCCAAGACATTTCGGCCGCCCAGGCCGAGACCCTCAGCGAACAATTCGCCCAGATCATTCGTGACAACGGCGGCACGGTCGCCAAGTCCGAGTACTGGGGCCTGAAGACCTTGACCTACAAGGTCAAGAAGAACCGCAAGGGTCACTACACGCTGTTCAACCTCGACGCCCCGGCCGCCGCCGTCGCCGAGATGGAACGCAACATGAGCATCAACGAAGACGTCCTGCGCTACATGACCGTGCGCGTTGACGCCCTCGACCCCAACCCCTCGGCGATGATGCAGAGCCGCAACGAGCGCAGCGATCGTGGTGATCGCGGTGATCGTGGCCCGCGCCGTTTTGACGACCGTGGCCCGCGCGGCCCGCGCCGTCAGGACACCGCCACCGCTTCGGAAGGGGAGATCGCGTAATGAGCGACAAGCAGACCACGGGCGCTCCCGCCGCCCGCACCGGCGGCGCCCGTCGCCCGTTCTTCCGCCGCCGGAAGACCTGCCCGTTCTCGGGCGCGAACGCCCCGGCGATCGACTACAAGGACATCAAGCTGCTGTCCCGCTTCATCTCTGAGCGTGGCAAGATCGTCCCGAGCCGCATCACGGCGGTCTCGACGAAGAAGCAGCGCGAGCTGGCCCGCGCCATCAAGCGCGCCCGCTTCCTGGCCTTGCTTCCGTACATCGTGAAGTAAGCCCGGACCGAACGGTTTTCTGGCAAAGGTTCAAAAGGGGTTTCCATGGCCTTCGGTCTGGCCGCTCCACTGGTTTTCGCCGTTGGCGGTGGTCTGGTCAGCGCGTTTTTCTATCTGGCTGTTTTGCTGGGTGGCTTTGGCGCGTTGATTTTGGGCTATCTCGCTCCCCTCCCCCTCTTCCTTGTGGGGTTGTGGCTGGGGGCACCGACGGCGGTCATCGCCGGTCTGACCGGCGGTGCGGCGGTGTTGCTCGGCACGTCCGGCAGCCTGCTGGTGTCGGTGGCCTATCTGCTGACCGGAGCCTTGCCGGTCGTGCTGGTGGTGCGTCAATCGCTGCTGGCGCGGGTCGACGGGTCTGGAGACCTCGAATGGTATCCTCCCGGCCGGGTCCTTTTGGGGTTGGTCGGGATGGGGGTCGCGGCGGTTCTCGTCGCCATGAGTTTGGCGCTTGACCAACCCGGCGGGTTGGAAGGCGTGGTGCGGCGGATGCTGGCCCAATTGGCAGAGCCTCTGTTCAGCGCCCAGGGCCTTGCGGCCCCCGGACCCGAGGCGGTGTGGATGGCGTCGGCCCTCCCGGGGTTGGTGGTGATCTCATGGATTGTCATGACGGTCATCAACGCGGCCTTGGCGCAAGGGGCGCTGATGCGGTTTGGCCGCAACCGTCGCCCACCCATGCGGATGGGGGCGTTGGAACTGCCGGTCTGGCTGCTTCCCGTCTTCGCCGCGTCGCTGGCGGCGGCGCTGACCCTTCCGGACTCCTTCGGGTTTCTGGGGGTCAATCTGGCGCTGATCCTGGCCCTGCCGTTCGCCTTTGCCGGGCTGTCGGTGGTTCATCATGTCGTGTCCCTGCGCAAGACGGCGCGCGCGCCGCTCCTCGTCGGGTTCTACATGGTGCTGTTTCTCTTCGGGTGGCCGATCCTGCTTTTGGTCGGCCTGGGCATGATCGAGCAATGGATCGGGCTGCGCCGCCGGTTTGACCGCGCGGCCCCCGGTCAGGAGGACGAGTGATGGAAGTTATTCTGCTGGAACGGGTTGAGAAGCTCGGCCAGATGGGTCAGGTCGTGAACGTGCGTCCTGGCTTCGCCCGCAACTATCTGCTGCCGCAGAAGAAGGCCATGCGCGCCACCAAGGCGAACCTGGCCGTCTTCGAGAAGCAGAAGGCCCACCTGGAAGCCGTCAACCTGGAGCGCCGCAAGGACGCTCAGGACGTCGCCTCCAAGATGGACAACGTGACGGTGGTGGTCATCCGTCAGGCCGCCGAGACCGGCGTTCTGTATGGTTCGGTCAACACCCGCGACGTCGCCGAGGCGCTGGACGCCGCCGGTTACAAGGTGGACCGCAAGCAGGTCGTGATTGAAACCCCGATCAAGACCCTGGGCCTGTTCAAGGTCCGTCTGGTCCTGCACCCGGAAGTGTCGATCACCGTGACCGTCAACGTCGCCCGCTCCTCGGAAGAGGCGGAGCTGCAGGCCCAACGCGGTGGCATGATCACCGCCGCTGACCTGCGCGACGACGACGAGGAAGAAGACACCTACGTCGAAGAGACCGCGACCGAAGACGAAGAGGCCTGATCGCCTTTTCCGCCCCGCGCCCAGGTCCCGGACCGGGGTGCGCGGTGCCGCGTCGCTCGTCCAGATGCCGCCCACCCCACACCGGGGTCGGGCGGTTTTCTGCGTTTGGGCATCCCCGTTCGACCGGTTCCCGTGGTTTGACCGCAGCCCCTATGATGGACGTCGCGCGAAATTGTGAACGGACGAACACCGCTTTTTTGACAGACGCCAAGCGACGACGCGGCGGTTTGCCGGGTGAAAAACACACCAGGACGGCGTTCCCGGCAGTGGTCTGACCAGTTGGCGCAAAGTGTTGAACCGTGCGACATCGACGCCGGGGCCTTCGCGATACCTTCCTTTTCCTGCCGATGCGGTGCTATACAGCATTGATTAATTCCGCCCGGGGTATCGGGGGCCGCGCTTGCGCGTTCTCCCGGCAACAAGCGCCCGCTGGACGGTGCGCCCGGCACCAGGAAACGACAACGCCCTTACCCGTTCGGGGAGATCTCGCACACATGAACAAGATCAAGGTAGCCAATCCGGTCGTCGAACTCGACGGCGACGAGATGACGCGCATCATCTGGCAGTTCATCAAAGAAAAGCTGATCCTGCCCTACCTCGACATCGACCTGAAATATTACGATCTGGGCATCGAGAATCGCGACGCGACCGACGACAAGGTCACGGTCGAGTCGGCCAACGCCATCCAGAAATACGGCGTGGGCGTGAAGTGCGCGACCATCACCCCCGACGAAGCGCGGGTGAAGGAATTCAACCTCAAGAAGATGTGGAAGTCGCCCAACGGCACGATCCGCAACATTCTGGGCGGCACCGTGTTCCGTGAGCCGATCGTCTGCTCCAACGTTCCGCGCTACGTGCCGGGCTGGACCAAGCCGATCATCATCGGCCGTCACGCCTTCGGCGACCAGTACAAGGCCACCGATTTCGTCGTTCCGGGTCCGGGCAAGCTGACGATCAAGTGGGAAGCCACCGACGGCAGCAACAAGATCGAGCACGAGGTGTTCGATTACCCCGGCGCCGGCGTGGCGATGGGCATGTACAATCTGGACGAGTCGATCGAAGGCTTCGCCCATTCCAGCTTCATGTATGGTCTGGAGCGTGGCTACTCGGTCTATCTGTCCACGAAGAACACCATCTTGAAGGCCTATGATGGGCGCTTCAAGGACATCTTCCAGAAGATCTTCGACGAGACCTACGCCGACCAGTTCAAGGCCAAGGGCATCGTCTACGAACACCGCCTGATCGACGACATGGTCGCCTCGGCCCTGAAGTGGGAGGGTGGTTTCGTGTGGGCCTGCAAGAACTACGACGGCGACGTGGAGTCGGACGTGGTGGCGCAGGGCTTCGGTTCGCTGGGTCTGATGACCTCCGTGCTGGTCACGCCCGACGGCAAGACCGTCGAGGCGGAAGCCGCGCACGGCACGGTCACGCGCCACTACCGCGAGCACCAGAAGGGCAAGGAAACCTCGACGAACCCGATCGCCTCGATCTACGCCTGGACCCAGGGTCTGGCCTATCGCGGCAAGTTCGACGACACCCCGGACGTCGTGAAGTTCGCCCAAACGCTGGAACGCGTCTGCGTCGAGACGGTCGAGTCCGGTTACATGACCAAGGATCTGGCCATCCTGATCGGCCCGCAACAGCCGTGGCTGACCACCAAGCAGTTCCTGGACAAGCTGTCGGACAATCTGGAAAAGAAGATGGCCGCCTGGGCCTGATCCAGCGCGTTCATCTCCGGTGTCCAACAACCGGGGTGCGACGCCTCGTCCGGGTTACAACGGATGAGGGGTCGGCTAAGGTGACAAACGGGGGGCTTTGGCCCCCCGTTTTTTGTTGCCTGCGCGCCGTGCCGCGCAGAGGAAGGACACCACACCATGGCCCATGATCTGTTCCGCGTCGCCGTCGTCGGCGCGGGCGAAACCGGCACCCCGCTGCTGCGCCAATTGTTGGACGCCCCGTTCGTCCGCCTGCTGGGGGTGGCCGATCTGGACGCCGACGCCCCCGGCATGACGCTGGCCCGCGCGCGCGGCGTCACCACCACCACCGATTTCCGGGAGTTGGCCCGGCTGGGCAACGACCTCGACATTCTGATCGACGTCACCGGGGTGGCGGCGGTGCGCGAGGCGCTGCGGCAGGAGATGCAGGACACCGACAACCACCACACGCTGATCGTGCATGAGAAGGTCGTGCAGTTGATGCTGTCGCTGCTGGCCGGGTCGCTGGTGAGGCTGAAGCACGGCGCGCAGGAGTATTGAGCGCCTCGCCCCGGATACGCCACCGCCGGGAAAGGAAAAACCCTTCTCACCAGAGGTGAGAAGGGCCGTTCATCAGGATCAACGGTACGGGAGAGGCGGCCGGATCAGGCGGCACCGACGTTGCGGTCCCGCTCCTCCTCGCGCTTCTTGCTGCTGCCGGTGGGCTGGTAGGCCAAGGCGGCGTGCTCCGCGCAATAGGGCAGACCAGCCAGGGACGGCTTGCCGCAGAAATGGAAATCCTGGTGCTTGGGGTCGCCGACCGGCCATTTGCACATGCGCTCGGTCAGGGCGAGGATGGTCGCCCCACGGGTCGGTTTCTTCTTGATCGGCGAAGGGCGGCCGGACAAGCCGAGCCGATGCGCCTTGCCGATCACCGCGTTGCGGCTGATGTCACCCAGAGTGTCCGCGATCTCGCTCGCGCTCAACCCCTGGGACCACAGATCCTTGAGCTGTTGAATACGCTCATCCGTCCAACTCATCCCCGAGTACTCCCGATCCGGTGCCATTGCCTGCCGCTGGGTCACGGTCTGACGCCGTTTTCCATAAGCCGCAACATTTTGTGCCAGTCGGTGTGGAAGCTACCAGATGGACACCGGAAGCGGTAGGGGGTCGCGGCAACATTCCTGTGCATAAGTCGCCGGAGCCTCAGGAGTTCAGCGCGCCATAGACCTCCTCGGCGATGGCCGACAGGGTGGCGCGGTCCAGATCGCCGGTGACGGCCAGCGCCAAGCCGTTGTCCTGCCAATACAAAGCCTGCAAGCCGCCGTCCTGGGCAAAACGGAAGGCGGTCCCCGCCGGGCTTTTGGTGGAGCGGATGTAGAGGGTAATGCGGCGACCAGCCGCATCCTCGTACATGTAGAGCGCGGCCGGTCCCTCGGCGTCGGCGAGCAGCCGCCCGCCGATCAACTCATAGCCGCTCTTGGTCGCCTTGGGACAGCGCATGTCCCGGCCGATCCGCTTGGACAGCCAGGAGACCAGATGCGCTTCCTGGTCCACCCCGACCTCGATCGGGTGGCGGACCTCGACGGAAAACACCTTGTGGGCGGCCACCGCGTCGGCGAGGAAGGCGGTGGTCAGCGTGTCACCCGCCCCGGCCCGGCCCCCGCCCAACCGGTCGCGCACCGCCCAGCCCGTCGCCCCACCGGCCACGAACAGCAGCAGCGAGGCGGCGAGCGCCAGCCCCCAGACCCGGCCCCGGCCAAAGCCCGGCGGCGGCGCGGCGGCGGCCTTGCGCGGGGCGAAGGGCGGGGTCAGATGGTCGGGCAAGGGCTGGTCGATCAGGGGGCCGAAGCTGCGGGCCAGCAGCGCGCGCTGCGCCCGGTAGCGCTCGAACCGTTGGGCGTCCTCGGGGCGGTCGGCCAGATGGCGTTCCACCGCCGCGATCCGCTCCTCCGGCAATTCCCCGTCGATCCAGGCGTGCAGTTCCGCCTC
Organism: Azospirillum sp.; assembly: GCA_027486405.1. Taxonomy (GTDB): domain Bacteria; phylum Pseudomonadota; class Alphaproteobacteria; order Azospirillales; family Azospirillaceae; genus Azospirillum. Next base: position 11,387 of record JAIXPD010000012.1, read on the forward strand.
GGTCACGGGTTGGGTCTCGCCGGTCATCATCACTTGATCCTCCTCACCACCGCCTGCTCCACACCGCCGTCCAGCAGCGCGCGCAATCGCTCGCGCGCGCGGGCCAGCCGGGACATCACGGTGCCGATGGGCAGTTCCAACACCTCCGCCACCTCGCGGTAGGACAGGCCCTCCATCCCGGTCAGGAGCAGCACGGCCCGGTGCTCCTCCGTCAACTGGCCAAAGGCGCGGACGAAGTCGCGCACCTCGCCCCGGTCGGCGGGGGTGGCGCTGAGCGCCAGATCGTCGGCCAGATCCTCCACCGGCACCTCGGCCCCGCGCCGCCGCCGCCCGCGCAGCACCGAGACGTGCAGATTGTGCAGAATCGACATCAGCCAGCCGCCCAGGCGCGAGGGGTCGCGCAGGGCGTGACGGTTGGCCAGCGCCTTTTCCACGCAATCCTGCACCAGATCGTCGGCGTCGGGCCGGTTGCCCACCAGCGCCGTGGCGTAGCGGCGCAGGCGCGGCACATGCGCGGCGATGTCGTGATCGGCGATGGGGGAACCGGGGGTCATGCGGGTGTCATCCGGCGGCGGCCTTGAGGAAGCATCTTCATCGACCATGACGCTCCCCCCCTCCCCTTTATTCCGCCCGACTCAGCCCAGCGTCGAGAATCCCGCCTTGCCGTCGAAGTTGCTGAGGTTTTCCGTCTGGGTGAAGTCGATCCCGGCGCTGGCCAGTCGGCCCAGCAGCTCGACGATGGCCGCGTGGGTGATCGGCCCGTTCTGGGCCAGGAACCGGCAGCGCCAATGGTCGGTGCAGAACACGTCCAGATTGCCGTCCGGCCAGACCTTTTGCGAGCGGTTGGAGATGCTGACCAGGGTCAACGCCTCCGTCGCCAGCGGCCCGACCAGCTCGGCCAGATCGTTCGGCACCCCGCCCGACCAGTGCAGGAACACATCGACGCCGACCAGCTCCTTCACCGCCACCCGGCGCGGCGACAGCCGGTTGGTGCGGTCATAGGCGGGCCGGGCGGTGGTGTAGCCCACCGTTGGCATGGTGACGGGCATTTGCCCCAGCCGTTCCACCACGGCGTCGGCAAAGGCGCGGGTTCCCGCCCGCACCCGCCCGATGCCGCGCGCGAAGATGTCGGCGGTGTGGATGCCGTCCTCGATGGTTTTGAGCCACGCGTTGTGGATGCGCGCGGCGATGTCGCCCTGGCCGATGTGGACCAGCATCATCACGGCGGCCATCAGCAGGCCCGACGGGTTGGCGATGCCCTGCCCGGCGATCATCGGGGCCGATCCGTGGATCGCCTCGAACATCGCGCAGGTTTCGCCGATGTTGGCCGACCCGGCCAGCCCGACCGACCCGGTGATCTGCGCGGCGATATCCGACACGATGTCGCCGTAAAGGTTGAGGGTGACGATGACGTCGAACCGCTCCGGCTGGTCGGCCAGACGCGCCGCACCGATGTCGACGATCAGGTGGTCGGCCTTGATCTCCGGGTATTCGGCGGCGAGTTCGTAGAAGATCTTCAGGAACAGCCCGTCCGTCATCTTCATGACGTTGTCCTTGACGAAGGCCGTCACCTTTTGCCGGTGGTTGGAACGGGCGTAATCGAAGGCGTAGCGGACGATGCGTTCCGACCCCGGCCGCGAGATCAGCTTGACCGACTGGATGACGTCGTCGGTCTGGCGATGCTCGATCCCGGCGTAGAGGTCCTCCTCGTTCTCGCGGATGATGACGACATCCATGCGCGGATGGCGGGTGCGGACATAGGGGTGGTAGGCCACGCAGGGCCGGACGTTCGCGAACAGCCCCAGCGTGGTGCGCGCCGTGACGTTCAGCGATTTGTTGCCATAGCCCTGCGGCGTGGTGATCGGCCCCTTGAGAAACACCCGCGTCCGGCGGATGGACCCCCACCCGGCGTGATCCAGCCCACCGGCGTGGCCGCGCCGGTACACGACCTCGCCCGCCGGAACTTCCTCCACCTTCAGACGGGCACCCGCCGCGTTCATCACATAGAGCACGGCGTCCATGATTTCGGGGCCGATGCCGTCGCCGCGAGCGACCGTGATGGGGGTGATATCGCGCATGCACTCACTCCGAAGCAACGCGGCGACCGTAGACGCAAACGGGGGTCGGTTTCAATGGGGGGCGGTGCCGCATCCGGGCAATCCGGTTCCGTCGCGCCTGCGGTGAAAGGACCGTCGCCGCTGTCGCGGAACGCGCCTCGGCGTCCCCCTATGGTGGGGCCTGATGGCGGTTCGGGGCGGTGAATGGAACGTTTGAAACGCTGTGCACCGGTTTTCCGCCCCCTGTTTCATCCCATCCATCGCGCGTCAGGCCCGGCGCAACCACGCCCCACGCCCGCCGCGCCGTTCCACCGCCGACCCCAGATTGGGAAAGCGGTCGTCGGGGTTGAGCGTCCAGGGATAGACGCCCTTCGGCCCCTCCGCCTCCGGTCGGGCCAGCAGGGCGGCGATGGCCTCCGGATCGGGCGGGAACCGCTCGCGCAGCGCACCGGGATCGCAATCATCGTCGGGGATCGGGCCGGTGGCGGCGATGGAGGCGACGAGGCGCGCCGAGTCCGGGGAATGCGGAGCGTTGGCGGATGCGGGGGCTGGGGATGCGGGGGCCGGGGATGCGGCAGCGGGGCGCGCGCACAGGTCGGGCGCAGATTCGGGGGGCGTGGACGGCGTGGCCGTGCTTTCCGTGGGCGCGGCCCCCGTAGGCGTTGATTCCGTGAGCGTTGATTCCGTGGGTGCCGATTCCGTGGGTTCGGTGATGGACGGATCGCTGGCCGGTGGGGTGGATTCCGCCGAGGCGGCGGCAGTGGGCGCGCGTGGCGGGCTGGTCGTGGCGGCGGTTGCGGGAGCGGTCCCGGTCGCCGCGCGCGGCTCGGCGAACAGCCCCAGCCGGTCGGCCACCCAGCGCACCGTCGCCGGATCGCCGACGGACACCAGCCGTTCCAACTGCTCGACCGCCAAGGCGCGCAGAGACCCGAGCCGCAACTCCGCCTCGCGGTTCAGCGATTGCCGCTCCCACCACACCCGGACGCGCAACGCCTCCGACCCGTAATAGGCCCGCCACAGCGTGGTCCGGCTGCACCCCATGGCGCGGGCCACCTGCTGAAACGACGCCCCGCGCGCCAGCATCCCGGCGGCCATCACCCACAGCTCCTCATGAAAGCGGGAGTCGGGAACCAGCGAGCCTTTCACAACCGGCGGCTCCTCCGCCCAGGCGGGAAAGCGGTCGGTGGCGGGGGTGGTGTGGTTCAGGCAATCGGGCATGGCGCGACTCCGTGGAGTGGTGAGCGAAACGCGCCAGTGTCCGATGGAATGGGGGAGGATGGTAGGATAAAAATCATATTTTGGTGGGGTGGGACGGGTTTGGCCTCCCTACCAATGGCAAGCCAATCCTGTTCAACGTGTTTTGTGAGTGTGTAGCAGCAATCTGGGAGGGGAGTGCAAAATTTGGAAGCCACACAAAGCACGCAACGCGATCTCCCAATCGACCGGATATGACCCGAAGCGGACACAACCCATCACAAATATGGATACTGATTGATAAATGGGAACCAAATTCACATCTTGCAAGATATGGTGCCTCCTATAAATTCTCTCTAAGCATCCATACGAAGAACACAGGGGATCCAGTATGACAGGTTTTGACCCAGTGCATTTCGTAAGCCGTATTGGAAGACGGCTTATTATGGAATTTGAAGACGCTGGCAATGCAGGCACGCCTGGATTGATTGGAGTTTCTCGCGAGCATCCCGCGCGCGTACAGCTTGCAAAGTTGCTGCCAGAGTTTGTTTCAATTGGAAGCGGTATAGTAATAGATAGTTACAACACAAAGAGTAAGCAGCAGGATATCGTTGTATTTGAGCGTGACTTCTGTCCAATTTATTCGATTAATGATGCACCAGAAGCCACATATTATCCAGTTGAAGGCGTTGCCGCTGTTGGAGAAGTAAAAAGCACAATGAGCAAGGCATCATTATTTGATGCATTGGATAAAATAAAATCTGTGAAATTACTAAAAAGATATTCTCAAAAAGAAGATCATGGACTCGGCCCTCTTTCATCATTTCGACCTTTTGGATCATCTCTGGATTTTGCGGCCACTAGCGAAACAGAATACGACCAAATTCATAAATTTAGAGATCAAGTTTACGGTTTTATTTTTTGCAACTCATTTGCTCAAAGCCCAGAATCTATATTAGATAATTTAATAGAATACCAAATATTGAATGGGCATGAATACATGCCAAACATCATTATATCACTCAATAACGGATTTGTTCAAGGAATGAAAGCTAGCGATATGAGCCTCCAGTACTCGCCCCTCACCTCGGATAGCTTTTCTTATATTCCAACCATCGAGCACGCTTTCGCCTATCTTGTCAATGACCTACGCCAACACATTCGAGAAGGACGCAGCGTTCCACTCCAGGCATTAGATCGCTATATGACCTCTATGACCGGAGCCTTACCTGCTTGCACCGCGCGGAGATTCGGAGTTCGAAATCAGTCATGATTTTACATTTGGAATTGTGTGCTTGATGGCGTTTCTGGCACTCCTCTAATGCCTAGTTGAATGTTTGTTCCTGGCGCATAGCCGCCTGTCAACCAGCGCTATGCAGTTATCGTGTCTTCCGGTTGGAAAAAGTCGGGCAGGTTTCGCGCACCATGGACGACATGCAGAATTGTCACGCTGTCATCATGGGTGTCGTAGAAAATCAGGTGTTTCTTATAAGGAAACAGGAAGACGCCCGGCAGGATGTCGTCTCGCTGCCGCCCCATGCGCGGAAAGGTCGCAATGCTTTTGCATGTTTCCTCAAGCGCGAGGATCCATCTCTCGGCAGCGGCAGGGTTTTCGTTTCGGATGTCTGTCGCGATGGCGACGATTTCGTTTCGCGCGGACGGGGCGAAAACAAGCTTGCGCACGGTTATTTGAAGAAGGTTTGCTTCAGGTCCGCAAACACCGCGTCGCCGTCAATCCCCAACCCGGCGTCGATCTCCGCGCGGCCCATGTCGATTGCCGCGCGCGCGTTCGCCAACCATTGCTCCGGCGTCGGCTCTTTGACCGCAAGGGTGACTTCCACCAGATCGGACGGCAGGGGACGGGGGCGGATCAGGGCGGCGTATTCCGGGGGGAGTGCATCCGCCCGAACGGTGACAGTCGCGCGTTGCGGCATGGCTGCGGCCTCCCTTTCCATGCCATGAGCTTACCCCCCATTCCTGTACATCGCCAGTGGCGGATGCGGTGGGGCAATCGGGTGAAGGCTTGGAATTTCTAATATAAGAGGAACGTCATCCCCGCGAAGGCGGGGATCCAGAGTTTGCCAAACGAACCTTATGGATACGTCTGGATCCCCGCCTTCGCGGGGATGACGGGGGAACGTTTTTTACTTCCAATGAGTTGCCTAAGCCAAAGATGTGTGAATGCTGTAGCGCCTTCGCGGGGATGACGCTAAACCCCATTTTTGGGAGCGGCAAGCTCGGCCTCCGCCACCGAGGTCAGGAAAACCCGCGTCACCGGCAGCGGCGGCGCAGATCGGCGAGAACCGATTGGGCGCTTCGCGCCCGCGTCATATCCTCGTCCAGCGTCTCCAAACGACGATCAAGCTCCACCCGCTGGGCCGGGGTGACGGGAATGCGCAGGGGATCAAGGCTGTCGCAAAGCTCACCACTCCGATCCAGGCGCTGCTCGGCGGACAGATGGTGGAAATCAATCGTCGGCATGATCGGGCGTCCTTGCCGTGGGGCGTTGATGGAAAGATGGCGCGGGGCGCGCGCGTTGTCCACCAACGGGTGAGGTCAGGGTTATCGCATATGGAGATTGTTTTCCATTTCGAGGAATCACGTCATCCCCGTGTAGGCGGGGATCCAGGCTTTTCCATCAGAGTCGTCCTGCAAACTCTGGTTCCCCGCCTTCGCGGGGATGACGAAAGTCTTTTTCAAGGAATATCAGCCCGAAATGCGATTGCCGTGCGGGTGAGGTGCCCCCCTACCGCACCAACTCCCGCATCGCCGCGTCCAGCCCCTCCAGGGTCAGGGGGAACATGCGGCCGTCCATCAGTTTGGTCAGGAGGCGGGTGCTTTCGGAATAGTCCCAATAGTGGCGCGGGGTGGGGTTGAGCCAGACGGCGCGGCTGTAGACCGACAGCAGGCGTTGCATCCACACCTGCCCCGCCTCCTCGTTCCAATGCTCCACGCTGCCGCCGGGATACGTGATTTCATAGGGCGACATGGCGGCGTCGCCGACGAAGACCAGTTTGTAATCCGCCGGGTAGGTGTTCATCACCTCAAAGGTCGGGGTGCGTTCGACATGGCGGCGGGCGTTGTCGCGCCACACGCCTTCGTAGACGCAGTTGTGGAAATAAAAATGCTCCAGATGCTTGAATTCGCTGCGCGCGGCGGAGAACAGCTCCTCGATCAGGCGGATGTGGTCGTCCATCGAGCCGCCGATGTCGAGGAAGAGCAGGACCTTGACCGAGTTGTGCCGCTCCGGGACCATTTTCAGGTCCAGCCACCCGGCGTTCGCGGCGGTGGCGCGGATGGTTCCCGGCAAATCCAGTTCGCTGGCCGCCCCGCTGCGGGCGAATCTGCGCAGGCGGCGCAGGGCGATCTTGATGTTGCGGGTGCCGATCTCCACCCCATCGTCGAGATTCTTGAACTCGCGCTTGTCCCACACCTTCACCGCGCGGCGGTGGCGGCTCTCGCGCTGGCCGATGCGCACGCCCTCCGGGTTGTAGCCATAGGCCCCGAAGGGGGAGGTTCCGGCGGTGCCGATCCATTTGGAACCGCCCTGGTGCCGCCCCTTCTGCTCGGCCAACCGCTGGGCCAGCGTCTCCATCAGTGTGTCCCAACCGCCCAGCGCCTGGATCTGCGCCTTTTCCTCTTCGGTCAGGAACCGTTCGGCGAGCTTGCGCAGCCACGCGTCGGGCAGGTCGGTGACGGGGATTTCGTCGGTCCCGTCCGCCGCCGCGTCGCCAATCCCCTTGAAGGTCGCGCCGAACACGCGGTCGAAGCGGTCAAGGTTGCGCTCGTCCTTCACCAGACAGGCCCGACTGAGGTAATAGAACTCCTCAACGCGGAAGTCGGCGACGCCGCGCTTCATGGCCTCCATGAGCGTCAGGTACTCCGTCAGCGAGACGGGCACGCCAGCCTTGCGCAGATCGAAGAAGAAACGGGTGAACATCGGCGGTCCTTGCGCGCGGAATTGCGTGCGCCAGGGTAGCGCCGAAACGGAAAGAACTCCATGAGCCAGCCACACGCCCATCCGCCCCACTCCCTGTTGACCGCCCCCCTGTTGGATTTCGCCCGCGCGCTGGATTTCGCCGCGCACAAGCACATCGACCAGCGCCGCAAGGGGGTGCGGGCCGAACCCTATGTCAACCACCTGTCCGAAGTGGCGCTGCTGGTGGCCGAGGCGACGGAGGGCAAGGACCCGGTGGCCGTCATCGCCGCCCTGCTGCACGACACGCTGGAAGACACCGACGCCAGTTTCGAGGAGATCGAGGAGTTGTTCGGCGAGGAGGTGGTGCGCGTGGTCGCCGAAACCACCGACGACAAGCGCATGTCGAAGGCCGAACGCAAACAGCACCAGATCGACGCCGCCCCCACCGCGTCCAAACGGGCCAAGCTGGTGAAGCTGGCCGACAAGGTGTCCAACCTGCGCTCCATGGCCGCCAGCCCGCCCGCCGATTGGCCGCTGTCGCGCAAGATCGAGTATTTCGAATGGGCCTACGCCGTCGTCGCCGGGCTGCGCGGGACCAACGCCCGGTTGGAAGCGGTGTTCGACCGCGCCTATCACGACGGGTTGGCCGAATTGCGCGGCGAGAGTGTGTGAGGCGAAAGGCAGGGTTGCGGCGCGGGCGGGGCGGTACCGCGCAAGCGATTGACATTGCGCAATGTGACTTCATCACGGAACGCTTATAGACAAGGGACCACGCTGACCAACGACGTCATTCCGACGGTCGAGGATGCCTGCCATGTCCCTGTCTTCCGATCCCCTGTCTTCCGATACGCGCCCTTCCGATACGCGCCCTTCCGATCCCCTGCCCCGCTCCGCCTCCGACGTGCCGCACGGCGCGCCGCAGGAGGAGCCGGTGCGGCATTGGTTCATCGACCGGCCCAAGGTGTACGCCGCCGACGTGCGCGGCGCCTTCCGCCGCCTGAAATGGGCCGCACTGATCGCGCTGCTGGCGATCTACTACATCACCCCCTGGCTCCGGTGGGAGCGCGGCCCCGGCATTCCCGACCAGGCGGTGTTGCTCGACATGGTCGGGCGGCGGGCGTACGTCCTGTGGATCGAGATTTGGCCGCAGGAGATTTATTACCTGACCGGCCTGCTCATCATCGGCTGCTTCGGCATCTTCTTCGCCACCACGCTGTTCGGCCGGGTCTGGTGCGGTTACGCCTGCCCGCAAACGGTGTGGAGCGACCTGTTCATGTGGGTCGAACGCAAGATCGAAGGGCCGCGCACCCAGCGCATCCGGCTGGACAAAACCGCGATGACCGGGGCCAAGCTGGGGAAAAAGGCGCTGAAACACGCCGTGTGGATCCTGATTTCGGTGATGACCGGCGGGGCCTGGGTCTTCTACTTCAACGACGCGCCGACGCTGATGCGCGAAATCGCGACGGGCGAGGTCGGCAGCGGCGTCCTCCTGTTCACCGCGCTGTTCAGCGCCACCACCTATTTCTTTGCCGGTTGGGCGCGCGAGCAGATTTGCATCTATGTTTGCCCGTGGCGCAGCTTCCAATCGGCGATGGTCGATGAGGACACCTTCCTCGTCACCTACGAGGATTGGCGCGGGGAAGGCCGCGCGCCGCTGCGCAAGTCGCAAAGCTGGGAGGACCGCGCGGCGGCGGGCCTGGGCGACTGCATCGATTGCAAGCAGTGCGTTTTCGTCTGCCCGACCGGGACCGACATCCGCAACGGCCAGCAAATCTCCTGCATCGGCTGCGGCCTGTGCGTGGACGCCTGCAACGACGTGATGGCGCAGATCGGGCGGCCCGGCCACCTGATCCAGTTCGACACCCAATCCAACCAGATCGCCAAGATCGACGGCTCCGCCGAACGGGTCCGGCTGGTCCGCCCGCGCACCATCGTCTATTCGCTCATCATGCTGACGGTGGGCTGCGTCATGGCCATCGCGCTGTATCTGCGCCCGACGCTGGACGTCAGCGTTCTGCGCGATCGCGCCCCGCTGTTCGTCACGCTGTCCGACGGGCAGGTGCAGAACGCCTACACCATCAAGATCCTGAACAAGACGACGATCAACCGGACCTACGCCGTGAGCCTGGACGTGCTGTCCGGTGCCGTCCTGTCGGTGGCCGGGGAATCCAGCGGCGGTGCCAGCCTGACCCTGGGGGCCGAAGCCGATCAGGTCGCCACCTACCGCGTGTTTGTGAAGGTTCCCTCCAGCGCGGTGAAGTCCGGCTCGACCGACGTCAGCGTGCTGGCGACGGATCTGGGAAGCGGCGAAACCCGCAAGCATCAGAGCGTGTTCATGGCCCCGTAACGCGGATGAGAGAGCGGCGGCGGCGTCCGGGTTGGGCGTCGCCGTCTTTTGTTTGGACGGAGCGCGGCGGATCCGTTTTGGGGTTTGACACCGATGAACACAGATGAACACCGATAAAATAAGACAATGACTTTTTCGTGGCTCAGTTCTCTCCAGAGAGACGCGCCGTGAACGCAGGCTTGGCCGGGCTTAGCTCCTGTTCGCGACAGCCGTTCAGTGGCGTACCAGCAGGTCCAGCGGCACTTGGAGGGCGGCGGCGATGCGGGCCATCGCGTCGAAGCTGCCAGGCTTTTTCCCGTTCTCAATCTCGGACAGGTAGGACGGAGCCACGCCTGCGGCGTCCGCCAGTCCACGGGCCGTGATGCCGCGATGCGCGCGGAACACCGCAACCGGATGCTCCCCATCAAGGATGCGCTCTGCGACCTCGAAGGGAAACACCTCCGTCTCCCCCGCAGCGAGCCGTGCCTTTACGGCTTCGGTGTCGGCCAAATCCTGGGCGTCTGTCACCAGATCGGCCAGAGCCTCGAAGTCGGCCCGGCTGAGGGTGACGCTGTCCGCCGTCTCGGCGATCGGCGTGATGGGCAGAACGTTCATCGACAGACCTCCTTGCGGTTCCCGACCTTCAGCACCGTGACCAACAGCGCATCGCCGTCGATCTGGTAGACGGCCCGCCAGTCGCCGTGACGGATGCGGCCTTGCCCGCCACCGAACGCCTTCGCCCAGGGATGCGGGTCATAGGGGGCGGCGGCGAAGGTCTTCAGCTTGTCCCGCAGACCGACCGCATCGCCCTTTGGCATGCGAAGCAAAACCTTCAGCGCGGTGGCTTCGATCACGAGCTTCATGCAGCCATGATCGCTGTTAGCGAATAACCTGTCAGGCCGTCATTCGCCAACAGGGAACCGCTCCTTTTCGCGACATCCCTTCACGGGAGAACTCTACCGCGCGTATCGCCGGGCGCGCGAAAAACTTGATCGCACCCGGCATGCCGGCGAGCGGATCGACCAGGGCGGGGCCGCGCAGTCGGCGCCGGACGTCGCGCACCAAGCCAAGTTTCAACCTTCGGGGGCTGGCTGAGAGGCCGCCGCCTACATGATGTTGATCGGAGGCAATCCAGCGGCTGACGCATAGCTTCCACTGCCACGCGAATGTGAACCAGATCAGTGGCTTAGGCCCCTACAACCGGGGCGGCAAACAGGGTATATGGAAAACCCGCCACCACAACCGAAAGCCAGGGGGCAGGGTCGACCGGAGACGGGATGTCCGCCCCCTTGTTGCCACCGGCTTTCAAGCGTCGACCCCAACCAGGATGAGCGCTTACGGGCGCACGCTCTTGCGGTGCAGTTTTGGCCACCGCCGGTCGAGATGCTCTACGCACGCGTCCCAAAACTTGGTCGGGGTGAGACCAGGATCGACGTATCTACCTGGCGTCAAGGCAGTGGTGTTGATTTCCTTTTCGATAGAACGATCAAAGCTGCTAGGCCAGAAACTGAAATTATCCTCCAATAACTTCGCACGCTGTTCAGCCACTTGATTAATGACTTCAAAGTTTATAGGGAAGATCGGCGTTTTATCAGAAAGCGGCGTAAGTAGGTAATTTGATGAGCGGTTACTCACCCTCCAATCCTTCCCAGATAAAGAATTCTCATCAGAACGTTTCAATTTGAGGCGGATATATTCTTGACCATCAGGGTCATAATTGAAGTATTTCCTCCATGTAGAGACAACAAAATCAGAGTGAAATCCAGCTTCCTTCAATTCCGTAACGGCCCTGTTAAGGGGGTTGTACCTAGCCCTTTCTGGTTCTTGACGATGTGTGGTCAGCCATATGCGACCCGTTAACCAGTCGGCGGCAATCTCGACAAACAAGGGGGGGCGGCGAGGGACTGAAATACGAAGCAGAGTATCCAGCAGAACACCGCCAGGGCGGCGGCGAGCATTCTCCGGCCAATCTATCGTGACGTCCCGCCCCTCAATGTCAATCAAAAGCACGATCATTGAATCGTCTGACTTGTGGTGCTCATGGAAAATGAAGGCACGATCCTCCGGTCTAGATCCAATATCTTTTAGATATTTCCGAATCACTGATTCAGAAAGTTGATATCCAGCTCTATCTGAAGCGCGTTGGCACAAACTCCGAAGCGTCAACCACGGCATCTCCACAGCATCCCACCGGGTCGCCCAATAGGCCATGTTGGACTTCATTGATCTCCTGCCTGGGCGACCAGGTTGCAGACGCTCCAGTTTCATGTTGCCAGGAGGACGCTGCCCCAGCCGCTTTCGCCACCGATAGATCGTCATGTGGGATATGCCGTGCTTCACTGCGGCTGCGCGCGCGCCCAACGTCTTTGCGTCTTCAAGAACCTTGAGGCGGAATTCGGGATCAAGAAGGAGGTCGTTGGTGTCCATGCTCAACTGTAACAGCAAATCGTGCGGCTGTGATCCACTCCATGATTGGATAGCAAATTTCGCCCATGCCGTAACAGGTTTTTGTGCGTATTGATGTCAAGAACTCTAAATAAATTGAATGGGTTAGGATGGAGAATTCGCCGCTCGGAGGCATGTGGTTTCGCGCACCTAAGTTTGTCAGCTATTCTAAGGGTGTGAGGACGGTTCGCCGCGGACGTTCTCACCCGTATCTCCGGCGTGCCAACCATCCAATGGGCAAGAAAAATGCCCGCCAGGATGACCCAGCGGGCGGAGTTGCGGCACCGGAGGCACCGCCTTATGCATAGGGGAAGACTAAACGGACAGCGCCAGACTGTCCACCTCCCCAAAGCGATCTGCTTCCGGTGAGCACGCGGTTGCCAAGCACACTGCTGTGTGCCTGAACGCTGGAGCTTGCCCTGTTGACATTGCTTCCCCCCTTCCTCGCCCCACTCCCACCAGTCCGACTTCGACCCATGGGAATCGCGGAGGTTCGACAATGCGCCCGATAGCCGTAGCCGCGCTCATTGCAGCCGTAAGCCTCACCGTACTATCGCTGGCAGGTCTTGTGGTGATGGCGCTGGTGTGTTCTGACCCTCTCACATCGACACAATCGGCAGTATTTCAAGTTTTGCACGCCGGTTGGATGAGCGGTTCAGCGGTGATCTTCACCAGTCTCGGAACGATCATGGGGACCAGCGGAAGCGCGCACAAGAACGCCCCCAGGATCAACGATGACGCCCCGGCCCCCTAACTGTTTTACTTGTAAACGGTTAGGTTCGCATCCCGCCATACAGCGGGATGCGAACCTAACCGACCCGTAAAGCAGACTCTGGGCCTTATGGGAAGCCGGGATGTGCAACCGGCTGCCGTTTTTGACGCATAGGCTCTCAGCCGCGCGTTCCGCTCACGTTCTCACATGCCCGGACAATCTGATCACTGTCGTGTCGTGCCCCCATCTGTCTTCATCTGTGTTTATCTGTGTTCATCGGTGTCAAAAAAAATCGGCCAGCCCAGGATGACATGACCAACAGGTCAACACATCATCCCGGACTGGCCGTTTTTCGTCACCAGAAGAGCGTCGTTACGCCCCCAGCATCTCCAGCGCCTTTTGCAGCTTGTCGCGGGCCTGGGCGGCGGTGTCGCGGCGGTCGCGCTGCTCCTCGATCACCTCGTCCGGGGCCTTGGCGACGAACTGTTCGTTCGACAGCTTGGCGTCGATCTTCTTGATCTCGCCGGACAGCTTGTCGATCTCCTTGGTCAGGCGCGCCCGCTCCTTGTCGAGATCGACGATGCCCTCCAGCGGCAGGACCAGCGTGGCTTCGTCCTGCACGGCCTGGACCGCGCTTTTCGGCGTCGGGCCGACCAGCGGTTCGACGCTCGACAGGCGGGCCATGCGCAGGATCAGGTCGCGGTGGGTGTCCAGCCGCGCCAGGCTGCCCGCGTTGGCGTCCTTCAGCTTCAGCTCGATCTGCGCGGCGGGCGGCACGTTCATTTCCGAGCGCATCGACCGGACGGAGGTGATGAGACGCACCACCCAGTTCATTTCATCGCGCGCCGCCGCATCGACCAGCTCGGCCCCATAGACCGGCCATTCCGCCGAAATCAGGCGGTTGGCGCGGGCGGGGGACAGTTGCTCCCACAGCTCTTCGGTGATGTAGGGCATCATCGGGTGGAGCACATGCAGGATCTGGTCGAGCACCCAGGCGGTGGTCGCGCGGGTTTCCGCCTTCGCCGCCTCGTCCGACCCGGCCAGGATCGGCTTGGTGAACTCCATGTACCAGTCGCAGAAATTGCCCCAGGTGAACTGGTAGGCCGCGTTGGCCGCCTCGTTGAACTTGTAGGCGTCGATGGCCTCGGCCACCTTGCGGGCGGCGTCGGCCAGTTCGCCGACGATCCAGCGGTTGACCGTCTGCGTCAGCCCGACCGGGCGGTAGCCCGCCACCGGCTCGCAGCCGTTCATCTGGCAATAGCGCGCGGCGTTCCACAGCTTCGTCGCAAAGTTGCGGTAGCCCTCGACCCGGTTGACCGCCAGCTTGATGTCGCGGCCCTGGGCGGCCATCGCCGACAGGGTGAAGCGCAGAGCGTCGGTCCCGTATTCGCCGATGATCTCCAGCGGGTCGATGACGTTGCCCTTCGACTTCGACATCTTCTGCCCCTTTTCGTCGCGGACGAGGGCGTGGATGTAGACGGTGCGGAAGGGCACATCCTTCATGAAATGCAGGCCCATCATCATCATCCGGGCGACCCAGAAAAAGATGATGTCAAAGCCCGTCACCAGAACGTCGGTGGGGTAATAGCGCGCCAGTTCCGGCGTTTCATCGGGCCAACCCAGCGTCGAGAAGGGCCACAGCGCCGACGAGAACCAGGTGTCGAGCACGTCGGGGTCGCGCGTCAGTTCGACGTCGGAGCCGTAATGTTTCGCGGCGGCGGCACGGGCGGCGGCCTCCGTCTCTTCGACGAAGAAGGTCCCATCCGGGCCGTACCAGGCCGGAATCTGATGGCCCCACCAGATCTGGCGGCTGATGCACCAGGGCTGGATGTTGCGCATCCACTCGTAATAGGTGTTTTCCCACTGCTTGGGCACGAACACCGTCTTGCCGGTCTCCACCGCCTCGATGGCGGGTTTGGCCAGGGTGGCGGCGTCGACATACCACTGATCGGTCAGCCAGGGTTCGATGGCCACGCCGGAACGGTCGCCGTGCGGGACCATGTGGGTGTGCGGCTCGATCTTTTCCAGAAGCTCCAGGGCTTCCAGTTCGGCGATGATCTTTTTGCGCGCCTCGTACCGGTCGAGGCCCTGGTAGGCCTCCGGCACGTTGTCGTTCAGGCGGGCGTCGCGGTCGAGGATGTTGATCGCCTCAAGATTGCAGCGCTTGCCGACCTCGAAATCGTTGAAATCGTGCGCCGGGGTGATCTTGACCGCGCCCGATCCGGTGGCCGGATCGGCGTATTCGTCGCCGACGATGGGAATCAGGCGACCGACCAGCGGCAGGCGGACATGCTTGCCGATCAAATCCTTGTAACGCTCATCCTCGGGATGCACGGCGACACCGGTGTCGCCCAGCATGGTTTCCGGTCGGGTGGTCGCCACGACGATGAAACGGCCCTCCTCCCCGTCAATCGGGTAGCGGAAGTGCCAGAGGTTGCCCTTGATCTCCTTCTGCTCCACCTCCAGGTCGGAAATGGCGGTGTGCAGCTTGGGATCCCAATTGACCAGCCGCTTGTCCTTGTAGATCAGGCCCTGGCGGTGCAGCTCGACGAACACCTTGGCGACGGCGCGCGACAGCCCGTCGTCCATGGTGAAACGCTCCTTCGCCCAATCGGGGGAGGCCCCCAGGCGGCGCAGCTGGCGGGTGATGGTCCCGCCCGATTCGGCCTTCCACTCCCACACCTTGCCGATGAAGGCGTCGCGGCCGAAATCATGGCGCGTCTTGCCCTCCTTGGCGAGGTTGCGTTCCACCACCATCTGCGTGGCGATGCCCGCGTGATCGGTTCCCGGCTGCCACAGCGCGTCGCGCCGCCGCATGCGGTTGTAGCGGACCAGCACGTCCTGCACGGTGAAGGTCAGGGCGTGGCCCATGTGCAGGCTGCCGGTGACGTTCGGCGGCGGCATCATGATGGTGTAGGGCGTGGCGTTCGACCGCGTGTCGGCGGCAAAGGCGCCCGACTCTTCCCACAGGCGGTAGTGCTTTTCCTCGACCTCGGCGGGTCGGTACGTCTTTTCCAACATCACCCGAAACTTTCGCTCAGCGTCTCAAACAGGGGACCAAACGGGGCGGCGCAGGGCCGCCCGCTCCTTAAAATTTCTGCGACCGGCGGATCATGCGGTCGATTTCCTGCTGCACCAGCCGTTCGACGACGGTCGGCAGATTTTCATCCAACCATTCCTTCAACAGCGGCTTCAGCAATTCGCGCACGACCTCCTCCACCGTGCGGATGCCGATGGGCATCGGACCGATGGACAGATCGTCGCCCAACTCACGCGCCAGATGGGTCAGATGGTGCGACGCGTCATCGGCGGTGCGGCGGGAGATCAGGCCGTCGTCGTCGGCCACCATCCGGCGGCGCGGGCGCGGCGGCGGCGGCGGCTCGTCGTCTTCGAAATCATCGAAGGCGGGCGGCGGCGGCGGCGACCGGCGGCGGGGCGGCGGCGGCGGCGGTTCCGGCTCCTCGAACGCCATCGTCGGCGGGTCGGGAAAGGTCGGTTCGTCCTTCCACGGATCCGGGTCCGGCGCGCCGAAATCCGGCATGCTGGGAATCGGATCGTCATCGACCATCTGGGTCAATTCGAGCACGTCGTCGTCGTCCTCCTCCATCATCGGCGGAGGGGGTGGCGGCGGCGGAGGCGGTGGGGGCGGCGGAGGGGGCGGCGGCGGCGGAGGGGCCGCCGCAGGGGCGTCCGTCTTCGGCGCATCGCCATCCTCGGAAATGATCCGACGAATGGAGGCGAGGATCTCCTCCATCGATGGTTCTTGTTGGCCCTTATCGCTCATCGTGGCAACCCAAGACGTCAACCTGCCACGAACCTAGGGCAGACCCGGACAAAAAGCCACAATACAAAAACGGCCCGCTTTCGCGGGCCGTTTCAAACGATCACTCACCCGATCATTCGACCGAGGTGCCGATCCATTTTCCGCGCGTTTTGTCGTAGTTCGCCTGCGGATCGTAATACTCAACCGGCAAATTCAGGTGCTGCGCCGTCAATTGGCCGGTGGCCGACACGACGTTGAAGGACGCGACCATCTCGTCACGCTGGGCGCGGACCAGATTGACACGACCGTTCAGCAGTTCCTGTTCCTGGTTCAGCACGTCGAGAACGGTGCGGGAGCCGACCTGCGCCTCCTGACGGACGCCGTCCAAGGCGATCTGCGCCGCCTTGATCTGCGCCGAATAGGATTCGATGCTGGCCCGCGCGGTTTGCAGCGACTGCCACGCGCTGATGGCGCTTTCCACCACCTGACGGCGCGATTCCTCGATCTGGATGCGGGCCTGATTCGCCGTCTGCTTGGCCTCCCGGACCTGGGCTTCGGGCAAACCGGCCTGATAGATCGGAACCGTGACCTGGGCGGTGATCGACGCGCTGTCCGTCCGCTTGATCTCAACGCCCGACGAACGGCCGGGATCGAGCGTGCGGGTGGCGGTGGCCGACAGGCCGACCGACGGCAGCAGCTTGCCATATTGCTGGTCGACCGCCGCCTGCTGGGCCGATTCCGTGTAGGTCGCCGCCAGCACGTTGGGGTTGTTGGAGCGGGCCAGCTCGACCAGATCGTCCAGCGTCTTCGGCAGCTTGAAGGACGGCTTCGGGGCCTTCAGATTGCCCGGGGCGGCACCGATGATGCGCTCGTAGGTCGCACGGGCGGCCTTGAGCTGGCCTTCGGCCGAGATCTTGGTCGCCACGGCCAAGGCCAGACGCGACTCGGATTGGCTGACGTCGGTGCGGGTGTATTCGCCCACACGGAAACGGTCGCGGGCGGCGTCGAGCTGGCGGCGCAGCACCTGCTCGTTGTTGGCCTGAAGCTGATAGACCGCCTGATACTGCACCACATCCAGGTACGCCTGGGCGGCGCTGAGCAGGATCGATTGTTCGCTGGCGATCAGGCTGGCGCGCTGCGCCTCCACCAGACGTTCCGCACGGCGCACGCCCGGGGCGACGGTGGGATCGTAGATCGGCTGCGAGGCGGTCAGGCTGGCCGCCTTGGAGTTCGTTTCCGCGCCGCTCGATCCACCGCTGAAGGTGCTTTCGTTGGCGGATCGGGTGACGCCAAAGGTGGCGCGGGCGGTCGGGCGGTAGCCGGACAAAGCCTGCGGCACGCTTTCGTCCACCGCGCGCAGACGGGCGCGTTGCGCGCCCAGCGTCGGGTTGCTCGCGTAGGCCTGCGCCAGCGCCTGTTCCAGCGACTGGGACCAGGCAACGCCCGAACCGCCGCACAGGGTGGCGGTCAGCGTCAGGGCCGTGGCCAGGCAGTGGCGCGCAAAACGGCTTTGCACAGTCATCATCAATAGACCTTCATGTTCGGGTCAATTCGGCGCGCCCAGGAATCCACGCCGCCATCAAGGTTGATGGCGCGATCAAAGCCCTGGGACCGCAGCCACATCGTGACCTGCGCGCTGCGCCCGCCGTGATGGCACACAACAACGATGTCGCGATCGGTCGGCAGCTCCGCCACCCGTCCCGGCACGCTGTGCATCGGAATCAGGGCGCTGCCGTCGATCGCGCACAGATCGTGTTCCCACGTTTCGCGCACGTCCAAAAGGAACAGGTCGTCCCCCGCCTGGCGGCGGCGGTCCAACTCCTCAACCTCGATCTCGAACGGCACCGACATGGAATCCACTTTCGCGCAAGTCTGAGCGTGACGGTAACGCAGAACCGTTCAAATGTGAACTGGACGGTTTAGTCCAAAGCCGTCATCAGAACACAAACGACGCTTTTTTCTCAAAACCGGGCAGCGCGTGGGGCTGGGCTTCGAACAGAACGCGGCTGGACAGCACCCCGGCCACCCGCTGGAACAGGCGAACCTCGCCGACTCCGCGCGCGTCGTGGACGATGGCGACCAGACGCCCATCCTCGGCCAACTGGTCGGCCAGCGCCGCCGGAAGCTGCGGAATCGTCCCTTCAACGACGATGACGTCGTAGGGGCCGCCCTCGGCGTGGCCAGCGGCGAGCGGGCCGGTGATGACGGTGGCGTTGGTGATGCCCTGCGCGGCAAGGGCGGCGGTGGCCCCGGCGGTCAGCCCGGCGTCGCTGTCCAGACCGACGACCGACGCCGCCAGCTTGGCCAGGATCGCGGTGGAGTAGCCACCGGCGCAACCGACGTCGAGCACGCGGTCGGTCGCCTGCACGCCGAGATATTGCAGCATGCGGGCAAACACCATCGGTTCCAGCAGATAGCGCCCGTTGCCGATCGGCAGATCGTCGTCAACATAGGCCACGCCGCGCGCCGATTCGGGCACGAAGGCTTCCCGGGGCGTTTCGGACAGGGCATCGACGAGGCGATGGTCCGTGACCTTGTTCGGACGAATCTGTCCCTCGACCATGAAGAAGCGGGCGGCGGCGAAATCGGTCATGGCGGTCGCTTATGGCTTTGTTGTGACGGCACGGGCACCAAAGCCGAACATCGGACGGCTTCCTGCCAACGTGTTTGTATAGCCGGAAAACCCACAAAAACACAACGCTGCACCGCAAGCCTCAGGGCACAGAGGGCGGTCATGGCTTCGCCGTTGCGCATGCGTCGCACGGGCATTGGCGCGCGGGGGCAAGTCGGCTACAGTGCCGCCCGCCTTTTCCTATGGCGTCCCTGGGGTCCGGGGGCGGAATGCCGGGAATCGGACCACACGGGCACCGGACCACATGGGCACCGGACCACACGGGCACAGGGCAAGGACACAGAGTTGTTGGTGATGACGCGCGCAGGCAGGCTGACAAAGGCGATCGCGCTGATCGGCGCGATGACGCTTTCCGCCTGCGTGCAGCAGCGCGGCGACGGGACCAGCCTGCCGACCAGCGGCGTCTACACGGTGGGATCGCCCTATCAGGTCAACGGCGTCTGGTACTACCCGGCGGAAGACTATTCCTATGATGAAACGGGTCTGGCGTCGGTGGCCGAACCCGACTCCGGCGGGCGGGTGCTGGCCAACGGCGAGATCTTCGACCCGGCGGAGCTGACGGCGGCGCACAAGACCCTGCCGATCCCCAGCCTGGCCCGCGTCGTCAATCTGGACAACGGGCGCATGGTGGTGGTGCGGATCAACGACCGTGGCCCGCCGATCAACGGCCGCATGATCCAACTGTCGCCGCGCGGCGCGCAATTGCTGGGCTTCGACCATTCCGGCGTCGGCAAGGTGCGGGTGCAGATCCTGGCGGAGGAAAGCCGCGCCATCGCGGCGGCCGCGCGCCAGGGAACCCCGGCGGCCATCCTGGCCAAGACCGACGGCCCCGCGCCCAAGGCCGCCCCGCGCGGCGCGGTGGAGGCCAACGCCCCCGGCGCTGGCCCGACCGTGGGCAAGGCGGCGGCAACAAGCGTGGTCGGCAGCACCCCCGCCCCGCCCGCCAGCGTGGCGGGCACGGTGGTCGATGGCCGCTTCCTGCCCGCACCGGTGGTGGCGCAGGCCCCGGTGTCGGGCCGGGAACGGCTGTTCGTGCAGGTGGGATCGCCCGCCAACGCCGAGCGCGCCAACCAAATCCGCGCGCGGCTCACCGCGCTTGGCCAACCGGCCAGCGTCAGCAACACCGCCGTCGGCAAGCAGCGCCTGCAACGGGTGCGCGTCGGCCCCATCGACGGCGTGGACCGCGCCGACACCGTTCTCAACCAAATCATTCAGGCTGGCCTTACGGAAGCCAAAATCGTGATCGAATGATCGTCGGAACCGGCGGGTCGATCATGTTCTCTCGGAGGGATGTTGCTATGCACGCTGTTGTCGTTCGCACCGGCGCCGTGATCGGCTTGGCGGTCGCGCTGGCCTCGGCGGGGGTCGGGCTGGGAAGCGTCACCGGCTTTGGCGGGGTGGGAACGGCGCAGGCCGCCACCATCGACACCATCGCCAAACAGGCGATCCTGATCGATCTGACCTCGAACACCGTCCTGTTCGAAAAGAACGCCGACGAACGGATGGCCCCGTCGTCGATGAGCAAGATCATGACCGCCTATCTGGTGTTCGAGGCGATCAAGGGCGGCCGCCTGACCATGGACAGCACGCTGCCGGTGACGGAGCGCGCGTGGCGGATGCAAGGCTCCAAGATGTTCGTGGAGCTGCACAACAACATCAAGGTCGATGACCTGCTGAAGGGCGTGATCGTCCAATCCGGCAACGACGCCTGCATCGTGCTGGCCGAGGGGCTGGCCGGGTCGGAATCGGCCTTTGCCGAACAGGCGACCAAGCGGGCGAAGGAACTGGGGCTGCGCGGGACCAACCTGACCAACGCCACCGGCTGGCCCGATCCCAACCATTACATGACCGCCCGCGATCTGGCGCTGCTGGCCGAGCATCTGATCAAGGATTTCCCGGAATATTACCGGTACTACTCGATCCGCGAGTTCAAGTATCACGGCATCACCCAGGGCAACCGCAACCCGCTGCTGTACCGGGGCATGAATGTGGACGGGATGAAGACCGGCCACACCGAGGCCGGCGGCTATGGCCTGACCGCGTCGGGCGAGCGCGACGGGCGGCGGCTGCTGCTGGTGGTCAACGGCCTGCCCAGCATGCAGGCGCGCGCCGACGAATCGGCCCGGCTGATCGAATGGGGCTTCCGCGAATTCGCCACCTATTCCCTGTTCCGCAGCGGCGAAACCATCGAACAGGTGCCGGTGTGGATGGGCGACCAGGACACGGTCCCCGTCTCCGTCCCGCGCGACCTGAATGTGACGATGGCGCGCGCCGACCGCGCGGGCATGAAGGTGTCGCTGGTCAGCAACGCCCCGGTTTCCGCCCCGATCAAGAAGGGCGACGTCGTCGGCAAGGTGGTCATCACCGCCCCCGGCTTCCCCGGCAAGGAGGTTCCGGTCGTGGCCGCGCAGGATGTCGAGAAGCTGGGCTTCCTGGGCCGCGCCTTCGCGGCGGCGAGATACTTCGTCTTCGGCGCGAAGGGCTGAGGCGGATGAGCCGTGCCACAACGCTCGACGCGCCGATGACCGGCGCGCCGGAAAGCAACAGGAAGGGCCGCTTCATCACCCTGGAGGGTGGCGAAGGGGCGGGCAAGACCACGCAGGTCCGCCGTTTGACGGACAGCCTGCGCGCGCGCGGCCTGTCGGTCGTCACCACCCGCGAACCCGGCGGCTCCCAGGGGGCGGAGGAGATCCGCGCCCTGCTGGTGTCGGGCGACCCCGGCCGCTGGGGGGCCGTGACCGAAGCGCTGCTGCACACCGCCGCCCGCCGCGACCATCTGGAACGCAGCGTCTGGCCCGCGCTGGAGGCTGGACACTGGGTGCTGTGCGACCGTTTCTTTGACAGCACCATGGCCTATCAGGGCTACGGGCTGGGGTTGGGGCGCGAGCGGATCGCGGCGTTGCAGGCGCTGGCGCTGGACGGTTTCCGCCCCGACCTGACGCTGATCCTCGACCTCGACGTGCGCAGCGGCCTGCGCCGCGCCGCCGCGCGGGCGGGGGGCGAGGACCGCTATGAACGGATGGACATCGGCTTTCACGAGCGGCTGCGCGACGGCTTCCGCGACATCGCCGCCCGCGAGCCGGAACGCTGCGCCGTGATCGACGCCGACGCCGACCTCGACACGGTGCAGGCGCGGGTGTGGGACGCGGTGACGGCCCGGCTGCCCGTTCCCACCGGGACCGCCGCGCCGTGAGCAAGGCCCGCGCCGCCGCTGCCGCCGTGGCCGACGAGGATGTTGGCCTGACCGCCCGCCGGAATCCCGACCTGACCGGGCAGGCGGAGGCCGAACAGATCCTGCTCGACGCCTGGAATTCGGGCCGCCTGCCCCACGCCTGGTTGATCGGTGGCCCGCCCGGCATCGGCAAGGCGACGCTGGCCTACCGCTTCGCCCGCTTCGTGCTGGCGCAGGACGCCGCCGGAGACGGGCTGTTCGGCGGCGGGCTGTTCGGCGACAGCGCCCCGGCAACATCGCTGCACCTGTCGCCCGACCACCCGGTGTTCCGCCGCGTCGCGTCCGGCGGCCACGCCGACCTGCTGACGGTGGAACGCCAGCGCGACGAGAAGCGCAACCGGCTGAAGCGCGACATCGCGGTGGACGAGGTGCGCAAGATCGCCCCCTTCCTACACCGCACCTCGGCGGAAGGCGGCTGGCGCATCGCGGTCATCGACGGGGCCGACCGCATGAACACCAACGGCTTGAACGCCATTCTGAAGATTCTGGAGGAACCGCCCAAGGGGGCCTTGCTGCTGCTGGTCAGCGACAATCCCGGCGGCATGCTGCCGACCATCCGCTCGCGCTGCCGCAAGCTGACGCTGAAGCCGCTGGCGGAGGACACCGTCGTCGACCTGCTGGGCCAACACCGCCCCGACATCCCGGCGGACGACCGCCCGGCGCTGGCCCGCCTGTCGGAGGGCAGCGTCGGCCACGCCATCGCGCTGGCCGACGCGGGCGGCCTGGCGCTGTACCGCGAGATGATCGGGCTGCTGTCCGCCCTGCCCCGGCTGGACATCGCCGCCACCCACGCCTTTGGCGACGCGCTGACCCGCAAGACCGACGACGGGATGTACGAGACGGCGACGGAGCTGCTGGTCTGGTGGCTGGCCCGCTTCGCCCGGTCGCTGGCGCGCGGGGCCTGGCCCGCCGAGGTGGTTCCCGGCGAAGCCGCCCTGATGACCCGTCTGGCCAACGCCCGCAGCCTTGAACGCTGGGTGGAGGTGTGGGAAAAGGTTCAACGCCTTTTCGCTCGCGCGGAATCCGCCAATCTGGACCGCAAGCAAGTGGTGCTGAACGCCTTGGCGGCGCTGGAAGCCGCCGCATCTTAATGACCGTGCCGAACCTTTTTCGGCAAGACAACCCCTCGGGAGAGCGCCGACAATGGCCGGGCCGAAGACCTTCTACCTGACGACGCCGATCTATTACGTGAACGACGTGCCGCACATCGGTCACGCCTACACCACGCTCGCCTGCGACGTCCTCGCCCGGTTCAAGCGCCTCGACGGTTTCGACGTGAAGTTCCTGACCGGCACCGACGAGCATGGCCAGAAGGTGGAGAAATCCGCCGAAAAGGCCGGGATCGCGCCGCAGGCCTTCACCGACCGGGTGTCGCAGAATTTCCGCGACCTCGTGTCGCTGATGAACTACTCCAACGATGATTTCATCCGCACGACCGAACCGCGCCACGTCGCCTCGGTGCAAGCGCTGTGGAAGGTGCTGGAGGAGCGCGGCGAAATTTACCTCGGCGCCTACGCCGGTTGGTATTCGGTGCGCGACGAGGCGTTTTATGGCGAAGACGAGCTGACCACCACCCCCACCGGCAAGAAGATCGCCCCCACCGGGGCCGAATGCGAGTGGGTGGAGGAGCCGTCCTATTTCTTCCGCCTGTCGGCCTGGCAGGATCGCCTGATCGCCTTTTACGAGGCCAACCCCGATTTCATCGCCCCGGCCAGCAAGCGCAACGAGGTGATGGCCTTCGTCAAGTCGGGCCTGAAGGATCTGTCGGTCAGCCGCACCACCTTCAAATGGGGCATCCCGGTTCCCGGCAACGACGCCCACATCATGTATGTCTGGCTCGACGCGCTGGCGAACTACATCACCGCCGTCGGCTATCCCAACACCGCCGAGGGCAGCGAGTTCGCCCAGCGCTGGCCCGCCGACCTGCACATGGTGGGCAAGGACATCCTGCGCTTCCACGCGGTCTATTGGCCGGCCTTCCTGATGGCCGCCGATCTGGCGCCGCCCAAGCGCGTGTTCGCGCATGGCTGGTGGACCATCGAAGGCCAGAAGATGTCCAAGTCGCTGGGCAACGTCATCGCGCCGGAGACGCTGGTCAACACCTATGGCCTGGACCAGACCCGCTATTTCCTGCTGCGCGAGGTCCCGTTCGGCAACGACGGCGATTTCTCGCACAAGCAGATGGTGGCGCGGGTCAACGGCAACCTCGCCAACGATTACGGCAACCTCGTGCAGCGCGTGCTGTCGATGATCGGCAAGAATTGCGGCGGCGTGGTCCCCACCCCCGGCCCCTTCACCGAGGCCGACAACGCCCTGTTGGGGGCCGCCCACGGCCTGCTCGACGTGGTGCGGGCGGAGATCGACGCGCAGGCCTTCCACAAGGCGCTCGACGCGCTGTGGGCGGTGATCGGCGACGGCAACCGTTACGTCGATGAACAGGCCCCGTGGACGCTGAAGAAGACCGACCCGGCCCGCATGGCGACGGTGCTCTATGTGCTGGCCGAAACCATCCGCCATCTGGCGATCCTGACCCAGTCCGTCATGCCCGACGCCTCGGCCAAGATCCTCGACCAGTTGGCCTTGGGGCCGGACGCGCGCGGCTTCGGCACGCTGGGACCGGCGGGGGCGCTGGTGGCGGGCACGCCGCTGCCGACGCCGCAGGGCGTGTTCCCGCGCTTTGTCGAACCGACGGCGGAGTGAGCCAAGCCATGCTGGTGGACAGCCATTGCCATCTCGACTTCCCCGACTTCGCCGACGAGCTGGATTCGGTGGTGGAGCGCGCCCGCGCGGCGGGGGTGGGCCGGATGGTGACGATCTGCACCTATCTGACCCGCTTCGACCGCATCCTGGCGGTGGCCGAGCGTTACGACGACATCCTGTGCACCGTCGGCGTTCACCCCCATCAGGCGGCGGAGGAGTTCGACGTCACCACCGTGGACGCGCTGGTGGAGCGCGCCCGGCACCCGAAGGTGATCGGGCTGGGCGAAACCGGGCTGGATTACTTCTACGACAAAAGCCCGCGCGAGCAGCAGCAGGAGTGTTTCCGCCGCCACATCCGGGCCAGCCTGGACACCGGCCTGCCGCTGATCATCCACACCCGCGACGCCGACGACGACACGATGCGCATCGTGAAGGAGGAAACCGGCGGGCAGCGGGTGAAGGGGCTGTTGCACTGCTTCAGCTCCGGCCGGGCGCTGGCGGAGGAGGCGTTGGAGTACGGCTTCACCCTGTCGCTCTCGGGCATCGTCACCTTCAAGAAATCCGAGGATCTGCGTGCCATCGTCGCCGATGTGCCGCTGGACCGGATTCTGGTGGAAACCGACGCGCCCTATCTCGCCCCCATCCCGTTCCGGGGCAAGCGCAACGAACCGGCCTTCGTCGCGCACACCGCCGCCTGCGTGGCGGCGATCAAGGGCGTGAGCGCGGAGGAGTTGGCGCGGATCACCACCGCCAATTTCTTCCGCCTGTTCGACAAGGCCATGGAACAAAAGGCGGCGGCATGAACAACGGCCGATCCCCCGAACCGATGCGCGTCACCGTCCTGGGCAGCGGCGGGTCGCGCGGCGTTCCGGCGATCGGCCCCGACGGCTGGGGGCGTTGCGACCCGGCCAACCCGAAGAACCGGCGGACGCGCCCGTCGGTGCTGGTGGAGCGCGCGGGCGTGTCGGTTCTGGTCGACACCTCGCCCGATCTGCGCCAGCAGATTTTGGACAACGGGTTCGAACGGCTGGACGCCGTGCTGTGGACCCACCAGCACGCCGACCACGCCCACGGCATCGACGAGCTGCGCGAGCTGTGCCGGATGATGCACGCGCCCATCGACGCCTATGGCCGCGACGATCACCTGCGCGACATCGAAACCCGCTTTCCCTATTGCTTCGAACCGCTGAAGACGGGCTATCCCTTTTACCGCCCGGTGCTGAACGTCCAGCGCATCACCGGCCCCTTTGACGTGAAGGGCCTGACGGTGACGCCGTTCGATCAGGATCACGGCTTCATGACGACGCTGGGCTTCCGCTTCGACCGTTTCGCCTATTCCACCGACGTGGTGCGGCTGGACGAGGCGGCCTTTGCCGCGCTGGCGGGAATCGACACCTGGGTTGTCGATTGCGCCCGGCTGGAACCGCCCCACCCGGTGCACGCCCACCTTGCCCTGACCCTGTCCTGGATCGAACAGGTGCAGCCGCGCCGCGCCTATCTGACCCACATGGACAACACGATGGATTACGACCACCTGCGCCGGATTCTGCCCGCCGGGGTCGAACCGGCCTATGACGGGATGGTGATCGAGGTGTGAGGCGTGGGGCGGCGTCACGCGCCCCAGATCACGCCGCCCCGGCCTCCTCCTCGCCGAATTGCAGGCGGGACAGGCGGGCGTAGGCCCCGTTGGCGGCGATCAGGGCGTCGTGGGTTCCCTGTTCCAGGATGCGCCCCCCCTCCATCACCACGATGCGGTCGGCGTTGCGGACGGTGGCCAGCCGGTGGGCGATGACCAGCGTGGTCCGCCCCTGGGTCAACCGTTCCAGCGCGGCCTGCACCAGACGTTCGGATTCGCTGTCGAGCGCGCTGGTCGCCTCGTCCAGCAGCAGGATCGGCGCGTCCTTCAAAAAGGCGCGGGCCAGCGCCAGACGTTGGCGCTCGCCGCCCGACAGCTTCACGCCCCGGTCGCCGATCACGGTGTCGTAGCCCTCCGGCAGCTTCATGATGAAATCATGGGCGGCGGCGGCCTGGGCGGCGGCGGCGATGGCGTCGAACGGGGCGTCGAGCCGACCAAAGGCGATGTTGGCGCGCACCGTGTCGTTGAACAGAACCGTGTCCTGGCTGACGATGGACACCGCCGCGCGCAGGCTGCGCAGGGTGGCCCCGCGCACGTCCTGCCCGTCGATGGTCACGCGCCCGCCCTGGGCGTCGTACAGGCGCGGAATCAGGTTGAAGACGGTGGATTTGCCCGCCCCGCTGCGGCCGACCAGCGCAACGGTGCTGCCCGCCGGAACCGCCAGATCGATGCCCTTCAGGGTTTCCGTACCGTCCTCATACGCAAAGCGCACGCCCTCCAGCGCCACCGCGCCCGTGGTCAGGGCCAGCGGCGTGGCGTTGGGCTGTTCCTGGATGGTCGGGGCCTGATCGACCAGTTCGAAGATGCGCTGGGCGGCGGCCAGCCCCTCTTGCAGGGCGGCGTTCAGCGTGCCGATGGCGCGCACCGGCTGGGCCGCCATCAGCAGCGCGCCGACGAAGCCGGAAAAGGCCCCGACCGACCCCTCGCCCATCGCCATGCGGAAACCGGAAAAGGCGATGACACCGGCCACCGCCACCCCGCCCAGCACCTCCATCATCGGGTCGATGCGCGAACGGGTGCGGGTGGCCTTCATGGTCAGCTCGTAATTGTCCTCAAAGGCGCGGGCGGCACGGGCGCGCTCGTAATCCTCCAGGCAATAGGTCTTGACCATGCGCGCGCCCGACAGGCTTTCGGTCAGCAGCGAGGTCATGTCGCCCATCTGCGCCTGGGTGTCGCGCGACACGCGGCGCAGCCGCTTGCCGATGCGGACGATGGGCACGGCGGCGATGGGGTAGATGACGAAGACGATCAGCGACAAGAGCCAATCCAGGTAGAACATCGACCCGACCAGCGCGATCACCGTCAGGATGTCGCGCACCAGCCCGGTGAGCGAGCGCGACAGCGCGTTGCGGATCACGTCCACGTCGTTGATGAAGCGCGAGGTCAGCGATCCCGTTGGTGCCGCGTGCAACTGCGCCATGTCGGCGGTCAGCAGATGGCTGAACATCGACAGCCGGACGTCGGAGATGATGCGCTGCACGATGTCGCTGGTGACGACGGTCTGGGCGTAAAGCGACAGCGCCTTGATCAGCGTGACCAGCACGATCAAGGTTGGAATCAGCATCGCCAAACCGCGATCCTGCGCGGAAAACATGGCGTAGGACTGATCGATCAGCAGCGGGTAGCCGCCGGTCGTCGCCGCCACCACCGCCATCAGCAGGAAGGACAGCGCCAGCTTGGCCCGGTATGGCCGCACCCACTCCCGCCACACCCGGCGCATCAGCCGTTCGGTCGTCGCGTCCAGCCGCAAGGCCCCGCCGCTCGCTTTGCTCACAATCGCACACTCGCTCAATCCGTGGGAGTCGGGGGGTGATTCGGGCGCGAATCCCCGCGCCGATGGCTTAACCGATCCCCTCCGGCTTTGTCCATCGGACGGCGCGGCGGGGGTGGGATTTGCCGGGGATGGAGGATCGGGCCGCAGCATGGGGCCATTTGTTTCGGCAAGCGGAACGGTTGCGTTTTGGGTAAGGACCCAATCGGTCCGTTAATGATGCATAAATGTTCAATCGCCACCGTTTTGGGCAGGAACGGTTCTTTTCGAGGAGCGGAATCATGCGCACCATTGCTCTTGCCGCCGCCGCCCTGTGGGTGTGCGCGTCGCCCGCCTTGGCGGACAACATCACCGTTCTCTACAACGTCCGTCCGCCCTATCTGGTGGAAACCGGCGGCGGTGTGACCGGGTTGACCGGCAGCCCGGTGGCCGCCGCGTTCAAAAAGGCGGGGATTCCCTTCACATGGGAATCGGCTCCCTCCGCCCGCCAGATGCAGATGATCAAGGACAGCGCCGGGCCGCTGTGCGCCGCCGGTTGGTTCAAAAACGCCGAACGCGAAGCCTTTGGCCGCTTCACCGCGCCGATCTATCAGGACAAGCCGAGCGTCATCCTGACCCGCAAGGACAGCCCGGCCACCAAACACACCACCACCGACAGCCTGCTGGCCGATCCCAAGATCACCGTTCTGGTCAAGAACGGCTACTCCTATGGCGACTTCATCGACAACCGCCTGCCCAAGGCAGCGGCGGAAAAAACCACCACCACACAGGAAAATGTCGGCATGGCCACCATGATCGTGGCGGGCCGCGCCGACCTGATGTTCCTGGCGGCGGAGGAAGGCAGCGAGTTGCTGAAGGCCCCGGAACTGGCCGACAAGGGGCTGGTGCTGGCCAACCTGACCGACATGCCCCCGGGCAACCCCCGCTATCTGCTGTGCAGCCGCAACGTGCCGCCGGACACGATCGAGGCGCTGAACCGGGCGATCGCGGCCCCCTGACCGCCGCCGCAACCGCCACCGCCACCGCCATCGCCATCGCCAACGCCACCGGTCGCCCCCCACATCCAAGATTCGTTAACCACTGCGCGCCAGAATTGATTGCAAGCGTGGGACACAACGCGGCGTGAACAACGGATGGGGAGGCGGCCATGGCGCTTGGCGGCAATTTGGGAAACAACGGTCATGGTCCGGCACACCCGCGCAACCGGCCCCGCATCGGCGTCGCGCTGGGCGGCGGGGTGGCGCGCGGCTGGGCGCACATCGGCGTGCTGCGCGCGCTGAAACACTATGGGATCGAGGCGGACATCGTCTGTGGGGCCTCCGTCGGGGCGCTGGTCGGCGGCATCCATCTGGCGGGCAAGCTCGACGCGCTGGAATTGTGGGTGCGCAGCCTGACCCGGCTGAAGATCGTCGGCTATCTCGATCTGCGCCTGCGCCAGGGCGGCGGGTTGATCGGCGGCGACAAGCTGGTCGCGGAGATGCGCCGCCACATCGGCGATCTGCGGATCGAGGAACTGCCGGTCCCCTACGCCGCCATCACCACCGATCTCGTCACCGGTCACGAGGTGTGGGTGCAGGACGGCGATCTGGTGGACGCCATGCGCGCGTCGATCTCCCTGCCCGGCGTGTTTCCGCCGGTGGCCATCGATGGGCGGTGGATGATCGACGGGGCGCTGGTCAACCCGGTCCCGGTGTCGGCCTGCCGGGCGCTGGGGGCGCAAATGGTGATCGCGGTCAATCTGGCGGGCGACATTCTGGGCAAGGCGCGCAAGCCGGGGGCCACCGTGCCGACCGCCGCCGGGTTCGACCTGTTGAAGCTGATCGACGAGGAGATGCCGGAAAGCCGCGCGTCCTCCATGGTCGGGGCGCTGACCCGCCGCATCTTCCGCCGCGATTACGAGGGGCCGAGCCTGTTCGGCGTGATGGTGTCGTCGCTCAGCATCGTCACCGACCGGATCACCCGGTCCCGTCTGGCCGGGGAGCCGCCCGACGTTCACATCGCCCCGCGCCTGGGCCACATCGGCCTGACCGAGTTCGACCGCGCCGACGATTGCATCCGCGAGGGTGTGGCGGCGGTGGAACGCGCCCTGCCCGACCTGCACGACGCGCTGGCCGTCTTCGCCACCGGCCCACGGGAAAACACCCACGGGCCGCAGGGCCGCTGAGGCCCTCTAGAGCAGATCGCGTTAAATCGGGATCGATTTGACGCGTGAAGAGGCTCGATAAACAAAGGCATAGAGCGCCGTGGACTGTTTCATGTTTTGAGCACGGCGCTTGTCTCTAACCCGCTGGGGAGCAGCGGCAATCGCTTGACCGAGTGGTCATTGTCACCAAAACAAGATTGGACACGGATTTCACGGACAGGAACACGGATTTCACAGATTGTTGACGCCAAGCGTCTTGCGTGCCCCGCCACATGGCTTGCCATAAGTCCTGTGATCAGAATGAACCCGAGGCGTGCTCCGTGATATCCGTGAGAAAATCCGCGAAATCCGTGGCAGCTCTCGTTTCGATTGGGTGTGCACGAGCGTCAAGCGATTGCTCTGCGCTGCGGACAAAGACGCGGCGAATCGTGGCCCTGCCCCATCGGTTAACCATTATTTTGCCCCACCGGACCACTACAGCTTGCGGATGGTGGGGCTTGCCGTCAAAATCATGTGGTTCCGCCACGCGGCGGCCCCCTGACCATGGCGTGCGAGGCATATGGAGGCGGTCAGCTACATCATCTTGATCGGGTCCACCCTGCTGATCGCCAGCGTGCTGACCAGCTATCTGGCCCTGCGCATCGGCACGCCGCTGCTGTTGATCTTTCTGGGCATCGGCCTGCTGGCGGGCGAGGATGGGATCGGTCGCATCAGCTTCAACGACCCGCAGACCGCCTTTCTGATCGGCTCCATGGCGCTGGCCGTCATCCTGTTCGAAAGCGGGTTCGACACGAAGCTGTCCAGCTACCGGGCCGCTGCCTGGCCCGCGATGACGCTGGCCACCGTCGGCGTGGGCGTGACCACCGGGGTGATCGGGGCCGCCGCGCATTACCTGATGAATCTGCCCTGGGCCGAAGCGCTGCTGGTGGGGGCTGCCGTCAGTTCCACCGACGCGGCGGCGGTGTTCTTCCTGCTGCGCGTCGGCGGCATCACCCTGCGCGACCGCGTGCGCTCCACCCTGGAAATCGAATCCGGAACCAACGACCCCGTCGCCATCATGCTGACCATCATTCTGGTGGAGGCGGCGAGCCATGGTTGGGGATCGCCCTGGCATGTGGTGGAGGAGTTGGTGCGCTCCGTCCTGATCGGCGGGGTGCTGGGGCTGCTGGGCGGCTGGATCGTCGTCACCTTCATCAACAAGGCGCAATTCGAAACCGGCCTGAACCCGGTGGTGACGCTGACCTTCGCCCTGTTCATCTTCGGCGGGACCAACGTGCTGGGCGGCAGCGGTTATCTGGCCGTCTACGCCGCCGGGCTGTACGCCGGGAACGTCAAGCTGCGCGGCGCGTTGGAGTTGCGGCGCTTCCACGCCGGCCTGACCTGGCTGAGCCAGATCGTCATGTTCGTGATGCTGGGGCTGCTGGCGACCCCGCACGAGTTCGGCGAGATCGCCCTGCCCGCGCTCGCCATCGCTTTTCTGCTGATTCTGGTGGCCCGCCCGCTGGCGGTGTGGCTGTGCCTGCTGCCCTACCGCTTCAGCGCCAACGAAACCACCTTCATCGCCTGGGTCGGGCTGCGCGGGGCGGTGTCGCTGCTGCTGGCGCTGGTTCCGGTGCTGGGCGGGCTGGACAACGGGCAGATGGTGTTCAACACCGCCTTCATCGTCGTCGTCGTGTCGCTGCTGGTCCAGGGCTGGACCATCGGGTCGATGGCGCGCTGGCTGGGCCTGATCGTGCCGCCCCGCCGTGGCCCGGTGGAGCGCGTGGAACTGGAATTGCCCGGCAACGCCGACCAGGAGCTTGTCACCTACACCGTGCACGCCAAAAGCCCGGCGGCGCGCGGGCAACGGCTGCCGCGCTGGGCGCGCCCGTCGCTGGTCATCCGCGAGGACGCCGTGGTCCCGCCGCACAAGATCAAGCCGCTGCAACCGGGCGATCACGTCTATCTCTTCGCCCCGCCCCACCAATTGCCCCTGATTGACAAGCTGTTCGGCGGCAGCCGGGCGCTGGACCAGGACGACCGCGAGTTCTACGGCGACCTCGTGCTCAGCCCCGACGCGACGGTGGAGCAGGTGGCGGAGATGTACGGCCTGCCGCTGTCGCTGGCCAACGCCAAGCTGACCCTGGCCGACCTGCTGCTGCACGAGTTCGGCGGATCCTGCGAATTGGGCGACCGGGTGCGGATGGGCGACGTCGAATTGATCGTCCGCGACATGGACGACCACGGCATCACCTCCGTCGGGTTGGCGTTGGAACCGACGACGGTGACAAAGCCGCGCGTCCCACTGTTCCGCCACCCCGCCGAATGGGCGGGCCTGCTGCGCGGCTGGTGGACCCGCCAGACCTTCGAACGCTGGAAACGGCGGGAGCAACTGAAGGAACGGCGCGGCGGCGGCGATTGAGGGGAAGGCGATCCGGCGACCCAGACTCCGATGACCAGGATCCGGTCAGTCCAGGGTTATCGCATACGGTGACTGTGTTCCGGTCTAGAGTATCCGTTATGGACAAGCGGATTTTTCGTCCCACTTTCGGCCTTTGCTCAAGAGGGCATTGGCAAAGATAACGAGCTTTCGCATAACGGCGGTAATTGCGATCTTTGGAGCTT